>CAZSGE010000004.1:36127-137014 GCA_964606325.1 Uncultured Candidatus Berkiella sp. | reverse complement strand
GAAGAGGTCACCGGTTCAATCCCGGTTGTGGGCTCCAGAGCATTAGAGAGAATTTTAGGTTTTTCGTTTTTTTTATCGCAGACAAGAAATGTAGCGTACTATCAGGGGGCATACTCAAATGGCAGAATTTCAAAGAAACAAGCCGCACGTCAATGTTGGAACCATCGGTCACGTGGACCACGGTAAGACTTCTTTGACTGCAGCTATTACCAAGGTGCAATCTTCTCTAGGTCTGGCTGAAAAAGTAGACTTTGAAAACATCGATAAGGCTCCTGAAGAGCGTGAACGTGGTATCACCATTTCAACATCACACGTTGAATATGAATCACCTAACCGTCACTACGCACACGTTGACTGCCCAGGCCATGCTGACTATGTAAAAAACATGATCACTGGTGCTGCTCAGATGGACGGCGCTATCTTGGTTGTATCTGCTGCTGACGGCCCTATGCCACAAACACGTGAGCATATTCTTTTGGCTGGTCAGGTAGGCGTTCCTAACATCATCGTTTTCTTAAACAAAGCCGACATGGTTGATGATGCTGAATTGCTTGAACTCGTTGAGATGGAAGTGCGAGATTTGTTGTCAAGCTACAACTTCCCAGGCGATGATATCCCCGTTATTAAAGGTTCTGCTTTAAAAGCTCTTGAAGGTGATACCAGCGAAATTGGTGTTCCTTCTATCACCAGATTGATTGATGCAATGGATAGCTATTTCCCATTGCCACAGCGTGATATTGATAAACCATTTTTGCTTCCAATTGAAGACGTGTTCTCCATTTCTGGTCGCGGTACAGTTGTAACCGGCAGAATTGAACGCGGTAAGATCGAAGTAGGTCAAGAAGTTGAAGTGGTTGGTATCAGACCTACCCAAAAGACTACAGTAACTGGCGTTGAAATGTTCCGTAAGTTACTAAAAGAAGGTCAAGCCGGTGATAACGTTGGTATCTTGGTTCGTGGCTTGAAGCGTGAAGATGTAGAACGCGGTCAAGTACTTGCTAAGCCAGGTACAATTACACCACATACGAAATTCGAAGCTGAAATTTACGTATTGTCAAAAGAAGAAGGTGGTCGTCATACCCCATTTATTGCGGGTTACAAACCACAATTTTATTTCAGAACCACAGACGTAACCGGTTCTATCGAATTGGCTGCTGGTACTGAAATGATTATGCCTGGCGACAACACCAAGATTACTGTTACCCTCATTAACCCCATCGCGATGGAAGATGGTGTTAAGTTCGCTATCCGTGAAGGTGGTCGAACAGTGGGTGCAGGCGTTGTATCCAAGATTATCGAATAACAGTAATATTTTTAATTGACCTTTACTCGAACCAGTTTGGTTTTAGGCAAGGCGGCGAATAAACGAATCCCCCGGAATGCACTAGCGTGCATGACGGGGGTGAGTGATTGAAGCCAGATGCATAAAATCAAATGGAAAGAGTAGGGGAATTTTTTTTTGTATAGGCCAGTAGCTCAATTGGCAGAGCGGCGGTCTCCAAAACCGCAGGTTGGGGGTTCGATCCCCTCCTGGCCTGCCAGTAAAAGGGCGGTAGTACCATTGAACCAACAAGCAGCAGCGTCATTAGGTGGTATCATGAACTCCCTTAAATGGGCAGTAGTATTTGCATTAATTGCACTTGGATTGTTTGGAAATTATCATTTTTCAGATCAATCTTTAATGATACGTGCATCCGCACTTGTAGCACTTAGCGTGCTTGCAGTGGTTATTGCTTTGCAAACCGAAAACGGTAAACGTTTTTGGCAATTTGCTATGGAATCAAGAAATGAATTACGTAAAGTAGTTTGGCCAAGCCGTCAAGAAACCGTTCAAACAACAATAATGGTTCTTGGGGTTGTATTTATCGTCGCACTTATTTTATGGGGCGTAGATATTTTACTATTAAAAATTGTTGCCTGGCTTACAAGCGGTTACGGAGCGTATTAACATGGAAACCGAACAGGGCACATTGCGTTGGTATGTTGTTCAAGCTCTCGTGGGCTATGAAAACCAAGTTGTTAAAAATTTAAGAGAAAATATCAGATTACACAAACTTGAGAACAAGTTTGGTGAAATTCTTGTGCCAACCGAAGAAGTGGTTGAGATCCGTAGTGGTCAAAAGCGCAAGAGCGAGCGTAAGTTTTTCCCAGGTTATGTTTTGGTGCAAATGGAATTAGATGATGCTACATGGCATTTAGTACGTCGCACACCAAGAGTTTTAGGGTTTATCGGCGGAACCAGCGATAGACCAGCGCCAATTACAGACAAAGAAGCGCAAGCGATTATTGATAGAGTCAAAGAAGGTGCGGAAAAGCCAAAACCAAAGACACTGTTCGAGCCAGGCGAAGTGGTTCGTGTTACCAGTGGTCCTTTCGCAGATTTCAATGGCGTAGTCGAAGAAGTAAATTACGAAAAGAGCCGCCTACGCGTGGCTGTTCTGATTTTTGGCCGATCTACTCCCGTAGAGTTGGAGTTTGGTCAAGTAGAGAAAACCTAGGAAATCCCCCCGCGCTAACGCGCGACCCCCTTTATAAAAGTGGGTTAAGAGGTCTTCGTAGGAAGTTAAGTAGTAAAACCGGGGAGCCAAAGATAAATCCTTTGGCGCATGTACCCACTAAAAGGAAAAACCGCAATGGCAAAACGAGTCACAGCGTTTATTAAGCTCCAGGTAAAAGCTGGAGAAGCAAATCCAAGTCCACCAGTTGGTCCTGCATTAGGTCAACATGGTGTAAACATTATGGAATTTTGTAAAGCATTCAATGCACAAACACAAGGCACCCATGAAAAGGGCATGCCTTTGCCAGTGATTATCACTGTCTACAGTGATAGAAGCTTTACTTTCATTATTAAGACCCCACCAGCTTCTTATTTATTGAAGAAAGCGGCAGGGATCCAAAGCGGCAGCGGTAAACCTAATACTGATAAAGTAGGTAAAGTAACCCGCGCTCAAGCGATGGAAATTGCTAAAACAAAATTACCCGATCTCACTGCAGCAGACATGGATGCGGCTATTCGCACCATCGCAGGAACAGCGCGTAGTATGGGCATTGAGGTACAGGGGTAATTTATGGCAATTTCAAAACGCATGAAAGCGATTAGCGAAAAAGTTTCACCGCTCAATCAATACCATATTGATGAAGCCTGCAAAATACTCAAAGACGCTTCCAAAGTTAAATTTGTTGAAAGCGTGGATGTGGCTGTGGTGCTTGGTGTAGATGCTAGAAAATCAGACCAAGTCGTTCGTGGTGCAACCCAATTACCACATGGTTCAGGTCGCTCCATGAGAGTGGCTGTCTTTGCACAAGGTGCAAATGCGCAAGCGGCTAAAGACGCAGGTGCTGAATATGTCGGTTTTGATGATTTGGCTGAAGAAATCAAGCAAAAAGCTGAAAACGGTAAGCTCGATTTCGATGTATTGATTGCAACACCAGATGCTATGCGACTAGTGGGTCAATTAGGTCGAATTTTAGGACCACGTGGTTTGATGCCCAATCCTAAAGTTGGAACCGTGACACCTGATGTGGCTAAAGCTGTTAAAAACGCAAAGTCTGGTCAGGTTTCATATCGTAGTGACAAAGGCGGCATTATTCATTGCACCATTGGTAAGGTGAATTTTGAAGTTAAAGCATTGCGTGAAAATCTGGAAAAATTATTGTCAGATTTACGTCGTGTCAAACCCAGTACCGCAAAAGGTATTTACTTAAAGAAAATTACCGTGACAACAACCATGGGTCCAGGCCTTGTTATTGATCAAGGTAGTTTGAATATCTAATCTCTTTTCTTTCTCCCCCTTGGGGAGAGAGTTAGGGTAGGAGGCGAAAGCCTTTTGCCTGAGTTTCATACTGTTTTCAACCGAATGCAGTATGAAACGACTGTAGCAGTTTCTCATCAGATATCTCTTTGGTATTAAGGGTGAGTTCCGTTGCAGTGGATGTCGAAGACCGCAGGTGTGTCTTTTAAGCCGAAAGGTGAAGCGAGATACATAATTTTTCCTGCGTAGGCGGAAACAGTAATGTAACCGCAAAATGTGATGTAACAATCACTTATGTAACCCTAAATGGAGAGGCTCAATGGCGCTCAATCTAGAAGATAAAAAAGCGATCGTTGCCGAAGTCTCGGAAGTGGCTAAAGGATCACTCTCTCTTGTTGTTGCAGATTATCGAGGAATCGATGTACCGGCAATGACGTCTTTACGTAAAAAGGCAAGAGAAAACGGGGTTGACGTGCGCGTGATAAGAAATACCTTAGCACGTAAAGCATTTGTTGGCACCGAATTAGAGTGTATGGATAGTGCTTTAACAGGACCGCTCATTTTTGGTTTTGCGAAAAACGAACCAGGTGCTGCAGCTCGCTTATTTAAAGACTTTGCAAAAGATAACCAAGCTTTTGAAGTCAAAGCGTTGTCAGTGGCTGGCCAATTTTATGATGCAAAACACTTAGATGCAGTGGCTGCTTTACCTTCACGTAAAGAAGCACTTTCTATGTTGGCTGCTACGTTAATGGCTCCTGCTACGAAGTTGGTACGCACTATTGCTGAACCACATAGTAGCTTGGTCAGGGCTTTGGAAGATTATCGTAAGAAAAAAGACGGTGCTTAATTGTTCTTTTTAAAGAATATTAAGTGCTTTAAAGATTTGTTTATACCAGAGGTGATTTAAATGTCTGAAGCTAAAATTCAAAAATTATTCGACTCAATCGTTGAATTGTCCATTATGGAAGTGGTTGAACTCGTTAAGAAGATGGAAGACGAGTTAGGTGTTAGCGCACAAGCTGCTGTCGCTGTTGCTGCTGCTGCTCCTGCTGCTGCCGCTGCCGCTGAAAAGACCGAATTTGACGTTGTGTTAAAGTCATTTGGTGATAAGAAAGTAGACGTAATTAAAGTTGTACGTACTATCACCAACTTAGGCTTAAAAGAAGCTAAAGCTTTAGTTGAAAGCGCTCCTGCGCCAGTTAAAGAAGCAGTTTCTAAAGCTGATGCTGATAAATTCAAGAAAGAACTTGAAGAAGTTGGTGCACAGGTTGAAATTAAATAACAACCCGTATCTAACTGATTTAACTAGACTTACTCGAAAGAGTACATTGGCTGAGGGCACAAAATGCCCCCAGCCTTTTGTCGTTTCATAACTCACGTTGAGGACATCCGATGGAATTATCCTATACCGAGAAAAAGCGACCCCGAGCAGATTTTGGTAAACGCCTTGATACCTTAAAGCATCTCGATAATTTCGAGATCCCGCCATTGCTGGCCATACAGCTTAATTCTTACAAAATTAACTTTTTGCAGGAAGATACGCCAGTTGAAGCAAGAAAAGACATTGGCTTGCAAGCGGCATTTAAGTCCGTGTTTCCCATTAACAGTTTCTCAGGGAATGCGCAGTTAGAGTTTGTAGGTTATCGCCTTGGAGAACCTTCTTTCGATGTGAAAGAGTGTCAACAACGTGGATTAACATTTGCTGCGCCATTGCGCGTGCTAGTGCGTTTGGTGCTATTCGATAAGGAAGCATCTGGCGATACCAAAAAGGTAAAAGATATCCGCGAGCAAGAAGTATACATGGGCGAAATTCCTTTGATGACCCCCAATGGTACTTTTGTTATCAACGGAACTGAGCGTGTGATTGTTTCTCAATTACATCGTTCCCCTGGTGTGTTCTTTGATCATGACAAAGGTAAAACACACTCATCTGGAAAATTACTCTATTCCGCGCGCGTCATTCCTTACCGTGGTTCATGGTTAGATTTTGAGTTTGATCCAAAAGACGCTATTTATGCAAGAATCGACAGACGTCGTAAAATTCCTGCAACTATTATACTAAGAGCGCTAGGCTTTAGTGCTGAACAAATTTTAGATACCTTTTTTGATGTCAATAAATACAAAATCGAAAAGGGCGAATTTATTCTTGAATTAATTCCTGCCCGCTTGCGTGGTGAAACTGCCATGTTTGACATTAAAGATGGCAAAGGAAACGTTATTGTTGAAGAAGGCCGTCGTATTACAGCGCGCCATATTCGTCAAATGGAAGAGTTGGGCGTTAAAAGTCTTCGTACCCCACGTGAATATTTATATGGCAAAGCGTTAGCTAAAGATATCGTTGATCAAGAAACCGGCGAAATTATTGCTGAAGCAAACGCTGAGATTACACCCGAACTGTTAGAAGCCTTTATCAAAGCTAACATTGCTGAGTTTGCGGCCCTTTACACCAATGACTTAGATCATGGCCCTTATATTTCCGATACACTTCGCGCTGATCCAACTAAGTCTCAGCTTGAAGCGTTGGTTGAAATTTATCGCATGATGCGTCCTGGTGAGCCACCAACGAAAGAGGCGGCTGAAGCATTATTTGAAAATTTATTCTTTGTTGAAGAACGCTATGATTTGTCTTCAGTAGGTCGAATGAAGTTCAACCGTCGCGTTGGACGTAAAGATATTATTGGCCCAGGCATTTTATCCAAAGAAGACATTATCGCTGTTTTAAAGACCCTGATTGACATCAGAGATGGTCGTGGCGAAGTGGACGATATCGACCATTTAGGTAATCGACGCGTCAGAAGCGTTGGTGAAATGGCTGAAAATCAATTCCGTGTTGGTTTGGTGCGTGTTGAACGTGCTGTAAAGGAACGTTTAAGCGTTGCTGAGTCCGACGGTTTAATGCCACAAGATTTAATTAACGCTAAACCTGTCTCTGCAGCGATTAAAGAATTTTTTGGTTCATCCCAATTGTCACAATTTATGGATCAAAATAATCCTTTATCAGAAGTTACGCATAAACGTCGTGTCTCTGCATTAGGGCCGGGCGGTTTAACACGTGAACGTGCGGGCTTTGAAGTACGTGACGTACATCCAACCCATTACGGTCGTGTGTGCCCCATTGAAACACCTGAAGGTCCAAACATTGGTTTGATCAACTCCTTGTCCGTTTATGCGCGAACCAATTCATACGGTTTCTTAGAAAGTCCGTATCGTAAAGTGGTTGATGCTAAAGTAACTGATGATATTGAGTTTTTATCAGCGATTGAAGAAGGCGATTATGTTATTGCGCAGGCTAACGCATCATTGAATGCGGATTTAGAGATTTTAGATGATCTCGTTCCTTGCCGTCATAAAAACGAATTTACCTTCACAACCAAAGAAAAGATTCAGTATATGGATGTGTCACCAAAACAAATCGTGTCGGTGGCAGCCTCATTGATTCCATTCTTAGAACATGACGACGCTAACCGCGCGCTCATGGGCTCAAACATGCAACGTCAAGCTGTTCCAACACTCAAAGCTGAAAAGCCTTTAGTGGGAACCGGTATGGAAAGAACGGTAGCCGCAGACTCTGGCGTAACCGTGGTAGCAAGACGCGGTGGTTTAATTGAATCCGTCGATGCTGGCCGTATCGTTGTTCGTGTGAACGATGATGAAACAGCTGAAAATGAAGCTGGCGTTGATATTTACAATCTTACAAAGTACACCCGTTCTAACCAAAACACCTGCATTAATCAGCGTCCTTTGGTGAAGCAAGGCGATATTATTACTGCTGGCGACGTGTTGGCAGATGGCCCTTCCACCGACATGGGTGAATTGGCTTTAGGTCAAAACTTGCTGGTCGCGTTCATGCCTTGGAATGGTTATAACTTCGAAGATTCTATCTTAATTTCTGAACGTGTCGTTCAGGAAGATAGGTTCACAACCATTCATATTGAAGAACTCACCTGTGTAGCGCGTGACACTAAATTAGGGCCTGAAGAAATCACTTCAGATATTCCTAATGTGGGTGAAAGCGCATTATCCAAACTTGATGAGTCTGGCATTGTTTATATTGGTGCTGAAGTTGAATCTGGTGACATTTTGGTCGGTAAAGTAACACCTAAAGGTGAAACTCAGCTGACACCAGAAGAGAAACTCTTAAGAGCTATTTTCGGCGAGAAAGCATCCGATGTGAAAGATACCTCGTTACGTGTGCCAACTGGCATGAACGGAACCGTTATCGATGTGCAAGTCTTCACAAGAGATGGTGTTGAAAAAGATGCTAGAGCGTTACAAATCGAAAAGATGGAATTCGAACGCATCAAGAAAGACTTAGAAGATGAATTCAGAATCAGAGAAGGTGACGTCTATCAACGCGTAGAAAAAATGTTGATAGGTAAACTCGCTGAAGGTGGTCCTGCTGGATTAAAGTCTGGCGACAAGATTGCTGCTACCTATTTAGAGAAGTTGTCTAAGGAAAGTTGGTTTGAAATCCGTTTGAAGGATGATAAAGCCACGCAAAAATTAGAAGCTGCGAAAGATCAGATCACACAATTGCGTGCTGATTATGAAAATCGACGTGATGAAAAACGCGCTAAATTACAACAGGGCGATGATTTGGCTCCTGGTGTATTGAAAATTGCTAAGGTTTACTTGGCTGTTAAACGTCGCGTACAGCCTGGTGATAAAATGGCTGGTCGTCATGGTAACAAAGGTGTTATTTCAACCATCGTACCTGTTGAAGATATGCCTTACCTAGATGATGGCACACCCGTTGATATCGTACTTAATCCGTTAGGCGTTCCTTCTCGTATGAACGTGGGACAGGTTCTAGAAACCCATCTTGGTTGGGCTGCCAAAGGGCTTGGTCTAAAAGTGGGGCAGATGCTAGATGAGAAACGTAAATCTGATGATATACGTAAGTTCTTGCAAGGCATCTATAATATTTCCGGTCCAAATAAGATTGATTTTAATAAGATTTCTGATGAAGAGCTTAACGAGCTTAGCATCAATCTAAGAAACGGGATCCCGATGGCAACGCCAGTATTTGATGGTGCCACCGAGAATGAAATTAAAACTTTGCTGAAAACAGCAGGTTTACCAGAGAGCGGACAAACCATGTTATTTGATGGTCGTACCGGAGAACAATTTGAACGTCCTGTAACTGTAGGTTACATGTACATGTTGAAATTGAATCACTTGGTAGACGATAAGATGCATGCGCGTTCCACTGGTTCGTATAGTCTAGTCACTCAACAGCCGTTAGGTGGTAAAGCACAATTTGGTGGACAACGTTTTGGTGAAATGGAAGTCTGGGCATTGGAAGCATATGGTGCTGCTTATACCTTGCAAGAAATGCTAACTGTTAAATCTGACGACGTGGCTGGCCGTACGAAGATGTATAAGAACATCGTCGATGGTGATCACCGAATGGAACCAGGCATGCCAGAATCTTTCAATGTATTAGTGAAAGAAATTCGCTCGCTCGGTATTAACATTGAATTGGAACATGAGGCGTAAACAAAGATGAGAGATTTACTTTCTATCATTCGCCAGCAAACAAAAACGAACCATTTTGATAGGGTCGTCGTTGGTCTTGCGCCACCAGAATTGATCATGTCATGGTCATATGGTGAGGTTAAAAAGCCTGAAACCATTAACTACCGTACCTTTAAGCCAGAAAGAGATGGCTTGTTCTGTGCCAAGATTTTTGGTCCAGTGAAAGACTATGAGTGCTTATGTGGTAAATATAAACGTCTCAAACATCGTGGCGTTATTTGTGAAAAATGTGGCGTTGAAGTTACCTTGGCTAAAGTGCGCAGAGAGCGCATGGGCCATGTGGAATTGGCGAGTCCTGTTGCACATATTTGGTTTTTGAAATCATTACCTTCGCGTATTGGTTTACTACTAGATATGACGCTGCGTGATATTGAACGCATTTTATACTTCGAAGCGTATGTGGTGATCGATCCGGGTATGACCCCGCTCGAAAAAGGTCAGTTGCTTTCAGAAGAAGCTTACCTTGATGCCATTGAACAGTATGGCGATGAGTTTGATGCACGTATGGGCGCAGAAGCAGTTAAAGAATTGCTTAAACGCCTTGATATGAAACAAGAAGCAGAAACGATTCGGGAAGAAATTCCAACAACCAATTCTGAAACCAAGGGTAAGAAGCTTGCTAAGCGTCTTAAACTTATCGAAGCATTTTTGGATTCTGGCAATAAACCTGAGTGGATGATCATGACGGTTCTGCCAGTGTTACCACCAGACCTAAGACCATTGGTACCACTAGATGGTGGCCGATTTGCTACATCTGATTTGAACGATCTCTATCGTCGTGTGATTAACCGTAACAACCGTTTGAAGCGTTTGTTGGATCTGAATGCGCCTGACATTATTGTCCGCAATGAAAAACGTATGTTGCAAGAGGCAGTGGACGCATTATTGGATAACGGTCGTCGCGGTCGTGCGATTACTGGCTCAAACAAACGTCCATTAAAATCACTTGCTGATATGATCAAAGGTAAGCAAGGTCGTTTTCGTCAGAACTTGCTTGGTAAGCGTGTGGATTACTCCGGTCGTTCTGTGATCGTGGTTGGTCCTACTTTGCGCCTACATCAGTGCGGTCTGCCAAAGAAAATGGCCCTTGAGCTGTTTAAGCCCTTTATTTTTAGTAAATTAGAATTACGCGGACTCGCGACAACCATTAAAGCTGCAAAAAAGATGGTTGAACGTGAGGGCCCTGAAGTATGGGATATTTTAGAAGAAGTTATTCGCGAACATCCTGTGCTTCTCAATCGTGCGCCAACCTTGCACAGATTAGGTATTCAAGCATTTGAGCCTGTCTTGATTGAAGGTAAAGCGATTCAACTTCATCCGTTGGTGTGCGCAGCCTATAACGCGGACTTTGACGGTGACCAAATGGCCGTACACGTGCCATTAACCATTGAAGCGCAACTTGAAGCGCGGGCGCTTATGATGTCCACCAATAATGTTCTCTCGCCTGCAAACGGTGAGCCTATTATTGTGCCATCACAAGACGTCGTACTAGGCCTTTACTATGTAACCCGTGAACGCGTTAATGCGAAGGGTGAAGGCATGGTATTTGCTGACGTATCTGAAGTACATCGTGCTTATCAAGCAAAAGCTGTGGATTTGCATGCCAAAATTAAAGTACGTGTGATGGTTGAAAACATCCTGGATCCAAACCATAAAGATGGCATCCAGCTTGTTGAATCGACGGTCGGACGCTCCTTGCTTTCAGAGTTATTACCAAAAGGTTTACCTTTCCAATTGGTCAACCAAACATTAACAAAGAAAGCGATTTCCAGATTAATTAACAATTGCTATCGCCAAGTAGGATTAAAAGAAACGGTTATTTTTGCCGATCAATTAATGTACTTTGGGTTCAGATATGCAACGATTTCTGGTTGCTCCATCGGTATCGATGACTTGGTTATTCCAAAATTGAAGAGCTCTATTGTTGATAGAGCCGAAGATGAAGTAAAAGAAATTGAATCTCAGTATGGATCAGGCTTAGTAACCCATGGTGAACGATACAATAAAGTAATCGATATTTGGTCCCGTGCTAACGACCAAGTTGCTAAAGCGATGATGGATCAACTTTCTACCGAAAAAGTTATCAATGCCAAAGGTGAAGAGGTTTCACAAGAATCCTTTAACTCAGTGTATATGATGGCTGACTCTGGTGCGCGAGGCTCACCTGCTCAGATAAGACAGTTGGCTGGGATGCGGGGCTTGATGGCAAAACCAGACGGTTCGATTATTGAAACGCCGATTACGGCGAATTTCCGTGAAGGTTTGAACGTATTACAGTACTTTATTTCTACTCACGGTGCGCGTAAAGGTTTGGCCGATACCGCGCTAAAAACAGCAAACTCAGGTTACCTAACAAGACGTTTAGTTGACGTTGCGCAAGACGTGGTTGTTACCGATGTTGATTGCGGAACCACAGAAGGTCTTCCCATGATGCCACACATTGAAGGTGGTGATGTGGTTGAACCTTTGAGTGAGCGCGTATTAGGTCGTACAGTTGCCGCTAACGTGATGAAGCCTGGCACGGATGAAGTGTTGGCTCCTGTTGGCACACTGTTGGATGAACGCTGGGTTGAAATTCTTGAAGAGAATACCGTTGATAGGATTATGGTTCGCTCACCTATCACCTGTGAATCACGCCATGGTATCTGCGCTATGTGTTATGGCCGCGACTTAGCGCGAGGTCATTTGGTGAATATCGGTGAAGCGGTTGGTGTGATTGCAGCTCAGTCTATCGGTGAACCAGGCACACAGCTCACCATGCGTACCTTCCATATCGGGGGTGCTGCAAGTAGAGCAACCGCCGAAAATAGCGTGATGGTGAAATCTCAAGGTCGCGTCAAGTTGCACAACATCAAGATTATTAAAAATGATAGCGGCAACTACGTCACAGTATCGCGCTCGGGTGAATTATCCATTATCGACGTACATGGTCGTGATCGTGAACGCTATAAACTGCCATATGGTGCCGTATTAACCATCGGCGAAGGCGACACAGTTCAAGCTGGACAAACTGTGGCAAACTGGGATCCACATACCCATCCTATCATCACTGAAGTAGCGGGTTTCATTAACTTCGTTGATATGATTGACGGTGTTACCATGCACCGCCAAACAGATGAAGTGACTGGTTTATCCAGCATTGTAATTTCTGATGCAAAACAATATCGCTCAAGCTCAGGCAAAGAGTTGCGTCCAATGTTGAAATTGGTTGACGAGAAAGGCGAAGATTTATGCTTAGCTGGTACCAGTTTACCCGCGCATTACTTCCTTTCAGCCAACGCGATTGCCAACGTAGAAGATGGTCAGCAAATTAAAGTGGGTGACGTACTAGCACGTATTCCGCAAGAAACGTCTAAGACACGTGACATCACCGGTGGTTTGCCACGCGTAGCGGATCTGTTTGAAGCTCGCAAACCAAAAGAGCCTGCTATTTTGGCTGAGATCTCCGGTATTGTGAGTTTTGGTAAAGAAACCAAAGGTAAACGACGTCTGGTGATTACACCACAAGAAGGCGGCGATGTGCATGAAGAGCTTATTCCTAAATGGCGCCATGTTGGTGTCTTTGAGGGTGAGTATGTGGAGCGTGGTGAGGTGATCGCCGATGGTCCTGCCAATCCTCATGATATTCTGCGTTTGTTGGGTGTAGGCGCTCTGGCGAACTATATCGTTAACGAAGTTCAGGACGTTTACCGTCTCCAAGGCGTAAACATCAACGATAAACACATCGAAGTGATTGTTCGTCAGATGTTACGCAAGGCCATTGTTTCTGATCCAGGCGATACCCGCTTCCTCAAAGGTGAGCAGGTTGAAGTGTATCGTGTAAACGATGTCAATAAAGAAATGACTGCTCAGAATAAGATGTCAGCAAGACTTGAGCCAATGTTACTGGGGATCACAAAAGCTTCCCTCGCAACAGAATCCTTTATTTCTGCGGCTTCTTTCCAAGAAACAACACGTGTTCTGACTGAAGCAGCCGTTAGCGGTAAAAAAGATGAGTTGCGCGGACTCAAAGAAAACGTTATTGTTGGCCGACTTATTCCAGCAGGTACTGGGTTAGCCAGCCATCTTCAAAGACGTCGTGCTCAACAAGCACTCTTAAGAGGCGTTAAAGATGGTCAGAAAGGCACAATAACAGCCAGTGAAGTAGAGCAAGCGTTGAGTGAAGCACTTAACATCTCAGCTTCATAGCTAACTTCCTCTGTTCCCCTCTCCCGAAAGGGAGGGGGTTAGCAAAAGCACTAAAAGCTTGCGCTAGGCTTATCCCGATAGGGATATGAGAGACAAGAAGTTTATAAGAAAAACGAGTTACATAGTGGGCAAAACGGTAACTCTACAAAATCGATACTTGACATAGTGTCGTAATGACTTTAGCATCTCGCATCCCTACATTAGGGTGCGCAGATGCTTTCGCCCTTATTTATAAGCAAAATAGCTAAATTGTTAAGGAGTTCCTTACTAAAATGGCAACGGTTAATCAGCTAGTCCGAAAAGGACGTCATTCGGTAAAGAAAAAATCAAAAAGCCCTGCATTGATGTCATGTCCATTGCGTCGTGGCGTTTGTACCCGGGTTTATACCGTAACGCCTAAAAAGCCAAACTCCGCTTTGCGTAAAGTATGCCGGGTTAAGCTAACCAATGGCTATGAAGTCACTGCCTACATCGGTGGTGAAGGGCATAATTTACAAGAACACTCTGTCGTTCTTATTCGCGGCGGTCGTGTAAAAGACTTACCAGGTGTTCGTTACCACGTTGTAAGAGGTAGCTTAGATACCTCCGGTGTAAATAACCGTAAGCAAGGTCGTTCTAAATACGGTACCAAGCGCCCCAAGGCAGCTGCTTAATTAATCTTGTAGGAATATAGACATGCCAAGAAGAAGAGTCGTCGCAAAGCGTAGAACATTACCAGATCCAATTCATGGAAGTGAGTTGGTTGCTAAATTTATTAATCATTTGATGCAAGATGGCAAAAAGTCGATTGCAGAGCAAAGCGTCTATGGCGCTTTTGACATGATTCGTCAAAGAAGCAACAAAGATCCTATCGAAACCTTTAAACGAGCCATGGACAATGTTCGTCCAACGGTAGAAGTTAAATCTCGTCGTGTGGGTGGTGCTACTTACCAAATCCCCGTCGAAGTTAGACCTGCACGTGCTACAGCCTTAGCGATGCGCTGGATTGTAGAATTTGCTCGTAAAAGAAGTGAAAAAGGCATGGTATTGCGCCTTGCTGCTGAAATTGCTGACGCTGCTGATGAAGAAGGCGGTGGTCGCGGTAAAGGTGGTGCGGTTAAGAAGCGTGAAGATGTTCACCGTATGGCAGAAGCTAATAAAGCATTTTCTCATTTTCGTTGGTAAGACCGGGAGCAATCAGACGTGTCACGTACAACCCCCCTTCATAGAGTTCGTAATATCGGCATCATGGCACACATTGATGCGGGCAAAACGACAGCAACGGAACGGATTTTGTTCTATACCGGTGTTTCGCACAAAATTGGTGAAGTGCATGACGGCGCTGCTGTCATGGATTACATGGAACAAGAACAAGAAAGAGGCATCACCATTACTTCCGCTGCGACAACCTGCTTTTGGAAAGGCATGGATTCGTCGATGGAAGAGCATCGCATTAACATCATTGATACCCCAGGCCACGTAGACTTTACTATCGAAGTTGAACGTTCCTTGCGTGTACTTGACGGTGCTGTGGGCGTATTTTGCGCAGTAAGTGGCGTTGAGCCACAATCTGAAACCGTTTGGCGCCAAGCGAATAAATACCGTGTGCCCAGACTTGCGTTTGTTAACAAAATGGACAGAGCGGGTGCAAATTACCTGCGTGTTGTTAAGCAAATCAGAGAACGTTTAGGTGCAAAAGCAGTTCCAATTCAAATGAACATTGGTGCTGAAGAAAAATACCAAGGCGTTGTTGATCTTATCAGAATGAAAGCAATTGCTTGGGACGATGCGACCCAAGGTACACGCTTTGAATATCAAGATATTCCAGCTGATATTAAAGATACCTGCCAAAAATTACATGAAGAAATGGTGGAAGCTGCAGCTGAAGCGACTGAAGAATTGATGGAAAAATACTTAGAACAAGGTGAATTATCAGAAGATGAAATTCGCCAAGGTCTTCGTATCAGAACCATTAAAAATGAAATTGTGCCTGTCCTTTGCGGTTCTGCATTTAAGAACAAAGGCGTGCAAGCAGTATTGGATGCGGTGGTTTACTTCTTGCCAGCTCCTGATGACGTGCCAGACGTCACTGGTGTCGAAGATGATCATTCCAAGAAAGAAATTTCTCGAAAAGCTGCAGATGATGCACCATTCTCAGCGTTAGCATTTAAGATTTTGAACGATCCTTATGTCGGTACCTTGACCTTCTTCCGTGTTTATTCAGGCACTTTGGAAGCAGGCACCACCGTCTTAAATACGATTAAAGACAAAAAAGAACGTTTTGGTCGTATTTTACAAATGCATGCTAATGATCGTGTTGAAATTAAAGAAGTACGAGCAGGTGATATTGCCGCAGTGGTTGGTCTGAAAAATACCACAACAGGTGATACCTTGTGCGATATAGAAAAGCCAATCATTTTAGAAAAGATGATTTTCCCAGAGCCTGTTATCTCTGTTGCGATTGAGCCAAAAACAAAGGCCGACCAAGAGAAAATGGGTATCGCGCTAAGTCGTTTATCAAAAGAAGACCCTTCAATGCGTGTTTTCACTGATGAAGAATCAGGTCAAACCATTTTGGCTGGTCAGGGCGAGCTTCATTTAGAAATTCTCGTTGATCGTATGAAGCGTGAATTTTCTGTTGAAGCAAACGTAGGTAGCCCACAGGTTAACTATCGTGAAAGCATTACTGCTCAAGTTGAGCAGGAAGGTAAGTTTGTTCGTCAGTCAGGTGGTCGTGGTCAATACGGACACGTTTGGATTCGCTTAGAACCTAAAGAGCCAGGTACTGGTTTCGAATTTGTTGATGAAATTAAGGGCGGAGCAATTCCTAAGGAATATATTCCGGCTGTCAGCAAAGGTATTGTTGAACAAATGCAAAATGGTGTTATCGCTGGCTTCCCAGTCGTTGATGTGAAAGCAACCTTATTTGATGGTTCTTTCCATGATGTAGACTCCAGTGAAATGGCATTCAAAATTGCAGGCTCAATGGCCTTTAAAGAAGGTGCTCTTAAAGCTAAGCCAAAATTACTTGAACCTATCATGAGTGTTGAAGTAGTTACGCCAGAAGATTACATGGGCGATGTAATGGGCGATTTAAATCGTCGTCGCGGTATTCTTCAAGGCATGGATGAAACGCCAGCGGGCAAAACTGTTTCTGCCTTAGTACCTTTGTCAGAAATGTTTGGTTATGCCACAGCGTTACGTTCGATGTCGCAAGGGCGAGCTACTTATACGATGGAATTTACAAAATATGCTGAAGCACCTAACAATGTTGCTGAGCAAGTGGTGAGTAAGCAGCGGGGATAAATGCAATGTCAACAATGAAAAGTCAAATTATACGCATTCGCTTAAAAGCGTTTGATCATAAGCTGATTGATAAATCAGCGAAAGAAATTGTGGAGACCGCTAAAAGAACAGGTGCACAAGTGAGAGGCCCTGTTCCTATGCCAACCCATAAAGAAAGATTTACCATTTTAGTGTCACCACACATTGACAGTGGTGCCAGAGATCAATACGAGATCCGCACGCATAATCGTCTTGTCATTATTGCTGAACCTACGGATAAAACCGTAGATGCCTTGATGAAACTTGATCTTGCCGCTGGTGTAGACGTACAGATTGCAGTTAGCTAGGCCTGTTAACAGGTGAATGAGTTTTTGGAGAAGAAAATGGCTATTGGTTTGATTGGTCGAAAATTAGGAATGTCTCGTGTATTCACTGAGACTGGGACAAGTATCCCGGTTACGGTGATTGAAGTATTGCCTAATCGCATTACTCAAGTTAAGACACAAGACAAAGAAGGTTATGCTGCGATTCAAATTACCACCGGAAACCGTCGTGCTTCACGCGTGAATAAGCCTAGTGCAGGACAATTTGCAAAGGCTGGCATTGAAGCAGGTCGTGGTTTATGGGAATTTCGCCTTGAAGAAAATGATGGCACCGATTTTCAAGTGGGCCAAGATATTACCGTTGATAGATTTGAAGTTGGCCAACGTGTAGACGTTGCTGGGATCTCTAAAGGTAAAGGTTTTCAAGGTCCTATTAAGCGCTACAATTTTAGAACACAAGATGCAACCCACGGTAATTCACGATCCCACCGTGCACCAGGTTCGATTGGTCAAAACCAAACACCAGGTCGCGTATTCAAGGGTAAAAAGATGGCCGGTCATATGGGTTCTAAACGCTGCACTATTCAAAATATTGAAGTAGTGCGTGTTGATAAAGATCGCCAGTTATTATTAGTACATGGTGCAATTCCAGGCTGTCCCGGTGGCGATGTCATCGTGAAGTTGTCTGTAAAGACCAAAGTACTTAATGACGCGACTGCCTAAAAGGAGGGTAGAATGAAGCTTGCTCTAGCCACTGATGGTGGTACAAAAAATATCGATGTTTCGGAAGCAGCTTTTGGCCGAGAGTACAACGAAGCCCTCGTGCATCAAGTTATCGTTGCATTACAGGCAGGTGCTCGCGCAGGAACCAAACAGCAAAAAACACGAGCTGAGGTTCGTGGCGGTGGTGCTAAACCATGGCGACAAAAAGGTACAGGTCGTGCCCGTGCGGGAACGATTCGAAGCCCATTATGGCGCTCAGGTGGTCAGATTTTTGCTGCACGCCCACGTGATTTTAGCCAAAAAGTTAATAAGAAAATGTATCGTGGTGCAATGAGCTCAATTTTGTCAGAGTTAATTCGTCAAAATCGTCTACAAGTGGTTAATGATTTTGTTTTGGATGAACCAAAGACAAAGCCACTGGTTGCTAAGCTCAAATCCATGAATTTAGAAAAGGTTTTAATTGTTGTGAAAGAGATTGATGAGAATCTTTATCTTTCTTCACGCAATATTCCTAATGTAGCCATTAAAGAAGCAACCTCAGTAAATCCAGTACAGTTGTTGAAATATACTAATGTACTTATGACGGTTGATGCATTAAGAAAGCTAGAAGAGGTGCTCGGATGAAAATGTTTTCATTAGCAAATATTTTAGTAGCACCTATTGTTTCAGAAAAAGCGGCTCGCTCAGGCGAACGTGAAAACTCAGTCGCATTTTGGGTGAATCCTAAAGCTTCAAAAGATGAAATTAAAAAGGCTGTTGAAGCTTTCTTCCCAGGAGTTAAAGTAGCGTCCGTGCGCACATTAGTTAAAGGTCGTAGCTTTGTTAAATTTGGCGCAACCGAAGGTCGCGCTAAAAGAAAGAAAAAAGCGTATGTCACTTTAGCGCAAGGTCATCAAATTAATTTTGCAGAGTTTGAAGGTTAAGGATCATGGCAATAATTGAATTAAAGCCAACCTCTCCGGGACAACGTTTTAAAATTAACATTAAAACGGAAGGTTTGCATAAAGGGCGTCCCCATAAGAGCCTGACAAGTAAAAAGAACCGTATCCATGGTCGTAACGACATTGGACGAGTCACTGTTGATCATCGCGGGGGCGGACACAAACGCCGTTTAAGAGAAATTGATTTCAAAAGAAATAAAGATGGTATTCCTGCGCGCGTTGAGCGAATTGAATATGATCCAAACCGCAGCGCTAACATTGCTTTGTTAGTTTATGCTGATGGTGAACGTCGTTATATCATTGCGCCTAAAGGCTTAGTTGCCGGTGCAACCGTTCAATCAGGTGTAGATGTTCCAATCTTAGTAGGTAATTGTTTGCCGATGGCAAATATTCCTGTGGGTGCAACCATCCATTGCCTAGAGTTGAAAGCTGGCAAAGGTGCTCAAATGGCAAGAAGCGCTGGTGCGTATGCACAGCTACTTGCACGTGAAGGCTCTTATGCAACAGTAAGATTGCGAAGTGGTGAAATGCGTAAAGTATTTGCGCAATGCCGTGCCGTGATTGGTGAAGTTGGTAATGATGAACACAACTTACGTGTGATTGGTAAAGCTGGTGCTGTGCGCTGGCGTGGTATTCGCCCCACTGTACGTGGTGTTGCGAAGAACCCAGTTGATCATCCATTGGGTGGTGGTGAAGGTCGTACTTCAGGTGGTCGTCCGCCATGTAATAAAAATGGTAAACCAGAAGGCAAGAAGACCCGTAATCGTCGTAAAGTATCAAGTCGACTCATTATCCGTCGACGCGGTCAAAAGAAGAGTGAAAGGGGTTAAGCGGTGGCACGTTCATTAAAAAAAGGCCCATATTGTAGTCCAAAGCTACTAAAAAAGGTCATGAAAACACGTCAAGGGGCTGGTGGTCGCGGACGAATCGTCGTTCAGACTTGGTCGCGTCGTAGTACGATAGTTCCAGAGTTTGTAGGTGCTACCTTGATGGTACACAACGGCAAAATTTTCGTGCCAGTT
Organism: Uncultured Candidatus Berkiella sp.; assembly: GCA_964606325.1. Lineage (GTDB taxonomy): Bacteria > Pseudomonadota > Gammaproteobacteria > Berkiellales > Berkiellaceae > Berkiella. The sequence continues at coordinate 117,263 of CAZSGE010000004.1, read as the reverse complement.
TTGGTAACGGAAAATATGGTTGGTCACAAGCTTGGTGAATTTGCATTAACGCGTACCTTCCGTGGCCATTCTGGCGATAAAAAGACAGCTGCACCTGCAAAAGCAGCGAAGGGGTAGAAGATGGAAGTGTCCGCTACATTAAAAAACGCCGGTATGTCAGCTCAGAAAGCGCGTCTGGTTGCGAATGAGATTCGTGGTAAAGCAGTTGAAAGAGCTGTTGTTGACCTTACCTTTATTCGTAAGAAAGCAGCAAAGCTGATGAAAAAACTTTTAGAGTCAGCAATTGCCAATGCAGAACACAATGAAGGTGCTGATATTGATGAGTTGAAAGTTTCAACAATCATTGTTGATGAAGCTCCTTCTTTAAAGCGCTTTAAAGCGCGTGCAAAGGGGCGTGGCAATCGTATAGTTAAACGCCGTTGTCACATCAAGATCGTGGTGTCTGATATTCAAAGAGAAGAGAGGGCGTAAATGGGTCAAAAAGTTCACCCAACAGGCATTCGCTTAGGCATCGTCGAGACGCATCGTTCGATGTGGTATGCCAATAAAAAGCATTATTCAGATTTGTTATTAAGCGATCTGCAAACCAGAGAGTATTTACGCAAAAAATTGCAAAATGCTTTTGTTAGTCGCATTCAAATCGAGCGCCCAGCACGCAATGCCAGAATTACGATTCATACGGCTCGTCCTGGCGTTGTAATTGGTAAGAAAGGTGAAGATATCGAACAGCTTCGCCAGAAAGTATCATCTTTAATGGGCGTGCCTGTTCATATCAATATCGAAGAAATTCGTCGCCCTGAACTAGATGCATACCTGGTAGCTGAAAGCGTGGCTCAACAGCTAGAAAGACGTGTGATGTTCCGACGTGCGATGAAACGTGCAGTGAGTAACGCATTACGCTTTGGTGCTAAAGGTGTGAAAATTTGCGTTGCAGGTCGATTAGGTGGCGCTGAAATTGCGCGAACAGAATGGTACAGAGAAGGACGTGTTCCTTTACATACCTTCCGTGCAGACATTGATTATGCAACAGCCATCGCTAAAACCACTTATGGCATTATCGGTGTGAAAGTCTGGATATTTAAGGGCGAAATCTTTGATAAAGATCTTATTGCCGGAACTCAGGCGACAACCACTGTGGAACAGCAGTAGAGGATCCTATGTTACAGCCGAAACGTACAAAATACAGAAAACAACAAAAGGGTCGCAATCGCGGTCTAGCGCTTCGCGGTAGTAAAGTGAGCTTTGGTGATTTCGGTTTAAAAGCCGTTGCTAGAGCACCCGTTACTTCAAGACAAATTGAAGCAGCCAGACGTGCTATGAGCCGCTACATTAAACGTGGTGGTAAAATATGGATCCGCATATTCCCCGACAAGCCAATTACCAAAAAGCCACTTGAAGTGCGTCAAGGTAAGGGTAAGGGGAACGTTGAATATTGGGTTGCTTTGGTTCAACCAGGTAAAGTTCTTTATGAGATCCAAGGTGTTACTAAAGAAGTGGCGCAAGAGGCATTTAAATTGGCAGCTGCTAAGCTTTGCGTAAAAACTGAATTTGTTGAACGAACGGTGATGTAATGAAAGCAGAAGAATTACGCCAACTAAATAAAGCAACGCTGCAGACAACTTTAAATGATTTAGCAAAACAGCAATTCAAATTAAAGATGCAGATTGGAAGTGGGCAACTAGCCAAAAATGATCAGTTAGGCAAAGTTCGTCGTGATATTGCTCGCGCGAAAATGGTTCTAGCTGAGAAAGAGAAAGGGGAGTAATAGCCTAATGACGACGGTTTCTGTCTCGCGCACGCTAACAGGGCGCGTAACAAGTGATAAAAGACAAGCTACTCGAACAGTTGAAGTTGAGTGGTCAAAACGTCATGAGATTTATGGCAAGGTAATGAAAGGCAGAACTAAACTGCACGTTCATGATCCTGAACATGAAAGTAAGATTGGCGATTTGGTTGAAATCAAACAAGTTAGACCAATTTCAAAAACAAAAACATGGCAGTTGGTTAAGGTAGTAGAAAAGGCAGAATAATCTCATATTGCGGGTTGAGCGGTTAATTATTTTATTTAGCTCATCGCAATGTTATTATGTTCGACCTTTTATCTATGCCTTGCTGTCATTTAAGTGGATTTTAAGCGGAGAGTGTCATGATTCAGATGCAAACGGTTCTTGACGTGGCGGATAACAGTGGTGCCCGTCGAGTGATGTGCATCAAGGTCCTTGGTGGATCAAAAAGACGTTACGCGGGTATTGGCGATGTCATTCGGGTTACTGTGAAAGAAGCCATCCCACGCGGAAAAGTAAAAAAGGGTGATGTATTGTTAGCTGTTGTTGTTCGTACCCGTAAAGGCGTGCGTCGTGACGATGGTTCACTCATCCGGTTTGATGGCAATGCAGCGGTATTGCTCAATGCTCAACAGCAACCCATTGGTACCCGTATCTTTGGACCAGTCACTCGTGAACTGCGTTCAAATTATATGAAAATTATTTCTCTTGCACCTGAAGTGCTTTAATAGTTGAGAGACAATTATGCGTAAGATTAAAAAGGGCGATAAAGTACAGGTGATATCAGGCAAAGATAAGGGCCGTATTGGTACCGTTTTGCGTGTGCTTGCCAGTGGCTCAGATTTGTCGGTGGTCGTTGAAGGGATTAACGTCAAGAAGAAGCACGTTAAGCCTATCCCACAGAGAGAGCAACCAGGCGGTATTGTGCCAAGAGAAGCGGCTATGCCAGCGTGTAAAGTAGCGTTGTTAGATCCCACCACGAACAAACCTAGTCGTGTTGGTATTAAAATGCTAGCTGATGGCAAAAAAGTGAGAGTATTCAAGTCATCGGGTGAGGTGGTAGATGCCTAAGAAAGCAGCAAAAGGCCATGAGCAAAATGGCCAAGTACGTCTGAAAAAGCATTTTAAAGAGCATGTTATTGCTGCCCTTCAAAAGCAGTTTAACTATGACAATGCTATGCAAGTGCCTAAGATTCAGAAAATCACCTTAAATATGGGTGTGGGTGCAGCGGCTGATGACAAAAAAATTGTCAAAGCAGCACAAGATAATCTGACACAAATTTCAGGTCAGCACGCTGTGATAACGCTCGCTCGTAAGTCTGTTGCAGGATTCAAAATCCGTGAAGGCTGGCCAATTGGCTGCAAAGTAACTTTGCGCGGTGACAGAATGTATGAATTTTTAGACAGATTGCTCAGTATTGCTTTACCTCGAGTGCGTGACTTTCGTGGATTAAACCCACGGTCATTTGATTCACGTGGTAACTATAGCGTTGGGATTAAAGAGCAAATAACTTTCCCTGAAATTGATTATAACCAAGTTGATACGGTCCGTGGTTTAGATATCACGATCACAACAAGTGCGAAAACAGATGAAGAAGCTTTTGCATTGCTTAAAGCTTTTAATTTCCCTTTCCGCGAAACTAAAACCGCTGAGGTAAAAACCAATGGCTAGTAAGCGCATGATACGTCGTGAAATTAAGCGCGTTAATTTACAAAAACACAGAGAGAAACGCGTAGCGTTACGTGCGCAGCTGAATAATCCTGAAGTGGATATTGACACTAAATTTGAAATTTTAGCGAAGCTAGAAAAGATGCCGCGCGATACTTGCAAAGTTCGCTTAACCAATCGATGCAAAATTACTGGTCGTGGTCGTGGTGTTTACCGTAAGTTTAAGTTGTGTCGAAATGAGCTACGTCGTCGAGCCATGTTGGGAGAAGTTCCAGGCTTGGTGATGGCTAGCTGGTAATAGAAGAGGAATTAAACAATGAGTATGCAAGATCCAATCGCGGATATGTTAACTCGAGTTCGTAATGGACAAACTGCGAACCATCCGCAAGTGGCAATGCCATCTTCCAAAGTGAAGATTGCAATCGCTAAAGTTTTGGTAGAGGAAGGTTTCATTGCTGGCTACAACGTTGAAGCTAATGATGGTAAACCTACCCTTAAAATTGATTTAAAATATTTCAACAACAAACCTGTCATTGAAATGTTAAGACGCATTAGTAAGCCTGGTTTACGTATCTATACCAGCGCCAAAGAGATGCCTGAAGTGATGGATAAGTTAGGTGTTGCCATTGTCTCAACGTCCAAGGGCGTGATGACAGGTCGTGCGGCTGTTGCTGCAGGACAGGGTGGCGAAATCCTGTGTTACGTGGCGTAAGGGTGAAATATGTCATCAAGAGTTGCTAGAAAACCTATTGAAGTGCCCAGTGGCGTGGATGTTCACATTCATGATGCTGTTGTTGCCGTCAAGGGCTCAAAAGGCGAATTAAAGCTCAGTATTCCTGAGCAAGTCTCAGTTAAATTTGCTGACAAACAATTGCAAATAGCAGCAGTTGAGGGTTTACCTAATGGCGATGCTATGGCAGGGACCATTAGAGCGATTTTGAACAATAACGTACAAGGCGTGAGCGCTGGTTTTAGCAGGAAGCTACAGCTAGTCGGTGTAGGTTATCGTGCAGCAGCAAGCAAAACGAAAGATGGTCGCGCTATGCTTAACCTGACGTTAGGTATGTCACATCCCGTGGTTTATGTTGCCCCCAAAGGCATCGAATTAGTATGTGCAACAGTGACTGACATTGAGGTCATTGGCTCGGACAAACAAGTCGTTGGCCAGGCCGCTGCTGATATCCGTGGTATTCGCAATGGCATACGTAAACCTGAACCTTATAAAGGGAAGGGTATTCGTTATGCTAATGAAGTGATCAAATTAAAAGAAACTAAAAAGAAATAAAACATAATTTCTAGATGTTAGGGGCGCTTAGCGCCCTAAAAATAGACGATAGTCTGAGGATCTATAAACATGAATAAAAAACGCAATTCGCGTTTTAAGCGCGCGAGCCGCACGCGAGCTCACATTAAGCGCCTTGGTGTGGAAACTGGTATTGCACGTCTTTGTGTTAATCGCTCAGCACGTCATATCTATGTACAAATTATTGCCCCTGTGGGCGGTAAAATTTTGGCGTATGCTTCCAGCTTAGAAAAGGCATCCAAAGATGCAGCATCTGCGGAACATACAAAGACAGATTTAGCAAAACACGTTGGCAAATTGATAGCTGAGCGTGCAAAGCAAGCAGGGGTAGAGTCAGTAGCTTGTGAACGATCGGGGTTTAAATACCATGGCCGTGTTGCAGCATTGATTCAATCGGCACGTGAAAATGGCTTAACGGTTTGAGGACAATCATGGCAGCAAAACAACAACGGCAACATCAATCAGATCAAGCAGAACAAAAGACCGAAGGCCAATACGAAGAGAAGCTGATTGAAGTAAGAAGAACCGCAAAAGTAGTCAAAGGGGGCCGTATATTTGGCTTCTCAGCACTTACCGTGGTTGGCAATGGTAATGGTCGCGTCGGCATAGGTCGTGGTAAAGCGCGTGAAGTGCCAGAAGCAATTCGTAAAGCAATGGAAAACGCGAGACGAAATCTTGTGGAAATCCCTATGATTGCTAATACCTTGCATCATACGATTGAATCATCACATGGTGCTTCAAAAGTATTTATGAAGCCTGCATCAGATGGTACCGGGATCATTGCTGGTGGCGCGATGCGAGCAATTTTTGAAGTTGCCGGCATACACAATATTCTTGCAAAGTGCTACGGCTCAACGAATCCAGTGAACGTGGTTCGTGCCACCATGAAAGGTTTGGCAAAATCACATTCACCACAATCAGTTGCTGACAAACGTGGTAAATCTGTAGAAGAAATCATGGGTGAAAGCAATGGCTAATAAAAACGCAACCTCAAAAAAGATGGTTACCATTACATTGGTAAAAAGCCTGGCAAAGCGCCTTCCAAAGCATCTTGCCACTGTAAAAGGCTTAGGTTTAAAGCGGATTCATCAAACTGTTCAGGTGCAAGATACACCTGAAAACCGTGGCATGATTAACGCTATCAATTATTTGCTGAAGGTTGAATAAGCATGAAACTTAATACAATTAAACCAGGCGATGGCGCTAAAAGAGTAGGCAAGCGTCTTGGTAGAGGACCCGGTAGTGGTTTAGGTAAAACCTGCGGCAAAGGTCATAAAGGTCAAAAAGCGCGTGCGGGTGGTTACCATAAAGTAGGTTTTGAAGGCGGACAAATGCCTTTGCAACGTCGGTTGCCTAAGGTCGGTTTTAAATCACGTATTGCTCGGGTGACACAAGAGATTCGTCTTTGTGATTTAAGCAAGATTACGGGTACAACCGTAACGCTTGAAACACTTCGTGAAGCAGGGTTGATCAATAACAGCATCAAGCGAGCTAAAATTGTTTTGCGTGGTGAGTTGAAAACTGCACTAACCATCACAGGCATTCGTGCTACTGCTGGTGCCGCAAAAGCGATTCAGGCTGCTGGCGGTAAAGTAGAGATTGGCGAATGACAATGTCAGGAAATAAGAGCGCAATGAGTGGTTTGGCAGAGCTAAAGCAACGTTTGTTGTTTGTGCTTTGGGGCCTCATTGTTTTTCGTATAGGCGCGCACATTCCTGTTCCAGGTATTGATGCTGCTCGCCTTGCGGAGATTTTTTCCAACAGTCAAAACAGTATTATTGGTTTAGCGAATGTATTTTCTGGTGGTGCGTTAACGCGCTTGTCGATCTTTGCCTTGGGCATTATGCCGTACATTTCTGCATCTATTATTATGCAGTTGATGACGGTGATTTCACCTTCACTTGAGCAGTTAAAGAAAGAAGGCGAAACCGGTCGACGTAAGATTACCCAATACACCCGTTATGGGACATTGGTCCTTGCGACTTTCCAAGCGATTGGAATGAGTAAGTTCTTAGCGGGTTCGGGCACAGCGCTGCATGTTGGACCTGTTTTCTATGTTACTACGGTCATCACTTTAGTAACTGGAACTATGTTTTTAATGTGGTTAGGTGAAAAGATCACAGAACGAGGTGTTGGTAACGGCATTTCATTAATCATTTTCGCCGGTATCGCATCTGGGATTCCAAAAACTATTGGAAGTACCTTAAGCATGGTAAGACAAGGATCGATGAATCCTTTGATTTTAATTGGTTTAATTGCAGTATTGCTCGCAGTAACTTTATTTGTGGTCTTTGTTGAAAGAGGACAAAGACGTATTACTGTCAATTACGCAAAAAGACAGCAAGGGCGTAAAATGTATGCGGCTCAACAGAGTCACTTGCCCTTGAAAATTAATATGTCAGGTGTAATTCCGCCGATTTTTGCTTCAAGTTTGATCTTGTTTCCGGCTTCAATCAGTCAATGGTTTGGCCAATCAAGTTCTTCAATTTTAACGGAAATTGGATTGGCATTATCACCGGGACAGCCGTTGTATGTTTTATTATTTAGTAGCGGTATTATCTTTTTCTGTTTTTTCTATACGGCATTAGTTTTTAATCCTAAGGAAACAGCAGATAATTTAAAGCGTTCTGGTGCTTTTATTCCTGGGATCCGTCCCGGTGAGCAAACAGCGCAGTACATTGATAAGGTAATGACACGTATAACTTTAGCTGGCGCTATCTATATTACAGCGGTATCGATTTTGCCGGAGTTTTTGGTTTTAGGATGGCAGGTTCCTTTTTATTTTGGTGGTACTTCGCTTTTGATCGTTGTTGTTGTGATTATGGATTTCATTGCGCAGATCCAAGCTCACTTAATGTCGCAACAATATGAGTCATTGATGAAGAAAGCTAACATAAAAGGGCGTGATGGCGGTCCTGGCGGATTTGGATTATTGAGGTAAGCATTATGAAAGTACGAGCATCGATCAAGAAGATGTGTAAGGGCTGCACAGTTGTCAGCCGAACAAAGCGCAATAAAAAGGCTCTGTTTGTTATTTGCAAGGATAACCCACGCCATAAGCAACGGCAGGGTTAAAGGCAGTTCTAAAGAGTATATATTTGATTTTTCGGTTAAGGTGCAGTAGTCTGTTGCGTCTACATGCGCCAGGGTGATATTAGGAGCAATTCATGTCTGCTGTTCGAATTCAGAACGTACCGCTGGAGCCCAATAAGCACATCCGTGTTGCATTGCAAAGTGTCTATGGCATAGGCAACACGCGCGCGATTATGCTTTGCGAGAAGGTTAGTGTACCTACTACAACAAAAGTAAAAGATTTAGACGACGATACCGTTCGTAAACTTCAGGAAGCCGTAGCTACCTTTTTAACAGAAGGTGATTTACGACGTGAAGTGTCTATGCGGATTAAGCGATTACGCGATATTGGTTGCTACCGTGGAAAACGTCATCGTGCAGGCTTGCCAATGAGAGGCCAAAGAACACGTACCAATGCACGTACACGTAAAGGTCCACGCGGTAATCGAATCGCGAAAGATAAAAAAGATTAGTAAGTTTTGAAATTAGCTGGATTAAAAAATGTCAGAAAGTAATCAAGTAATAGAAGAAACCACTGAAGGCGGCACAGGCGGCAGCACAGGCTCAGCTACTGGTGCAGCTGGTAAAGGTCAAGGACGTCTCAAAAGAAAGACCAAACGAGTCATTTCTGACGTTATTGTTCACGTTTATGCCTCTTTCAATAACACCCTCATTAACGTTACCGATGTTAAGGGAAACACCTTATCTTGGGCGACAGCTGGTGGTTGTGGTTTTAGAGGTTCACGTAAAAGCACCCCCTTTGCTGGGCAGGTTGCCGCAGGCAAGGCCATTCAGAAAGCCAGAGAATTGTATGGCGCTGAGTCTGCTGAAGTGAGAATTTATGGTCCAGGACCAGGTCGAGATGCATCAGTACGTGCAGTACGTGATGTCGTACAAATTACCGCGATTTTTGATGTGACAGGTATTCCTTTTAACGGATGCCGAGCTCCAAAAGCGCGTCGAGTATAAATTTTAAGGTTGGGTGAAAATTAATTATGGCAAGATATACCGGACCAACGTGTGTATTGTCCCGAAGATATGGGAAAGATCTAGAATTCAAAACGCGTGATCTTGAATCAAAATGCAAAATTCACACTCGCCCAGGTCAGCATGGTCAGGCGCGACGACGAGAAACCAACTACGGTTTGCAGCTTACTGAAAAGCAAGCTTTACGTTTCAAATATTGCGTACTCGAAAGACAATTCAGAAGAATGTACAAACAAGCAGCGAAAAGTAAAGCTGCAACAGGCGTATTATTGCTTCAATTGCTTGAATCAAGACTTGATAACGTTGTATTCCGTTTAGGTTTTGCTGTGACACGCAAAGAAGCTCGTCAGTTAGTTTCCCATAAGGCTATTCTTGTGAATGGTAAAGGCGTGAACATTCCTTCATACCAAGTTAAGCCAGGTGATGTAATTTCTATTCGTGAACGTGCGCGTGAACAAGGTCGTATTATTGATGCGCTCAAGCAAGCCGAAGACCGTGGCTGGGCTGATTGGGTGGAAGTGGATGCTAAAGGCATGTCAGGTGAATTCAAGCGAGTGCCAGATCGTGATGAATTGCCATCAGATATTAATGAACAATTAGTCGTTGAGCTCTACTCAAAATAATCCCAACCGGAGGAAGATTGCATGCAACGTGCGGTGGCAGAATTTTTAAAACCCCGATCTATTACAGTCCAAGACAAAGGGCGCAATCAAGCCAGGGTAACCTTGGAGCCATTGGAGCGTGGTTTTGGCCATACCTTAGGCAATGCGTTGCGTCGAATTTTATTATCCAGCATGCCAGGGTGCGCAGTTGTTAAAACCCAAATTGAAGGCGTGTTGCATGAGTACACCACTATTGAAGGTGTACAAGAAGACGTAATTGAAATTTTGCTCAATCTTAAAGGTATTGCCTTTAAATTGTTGGGTGAAGGCAAGAATGAATTTGAACTGCGTTTGGAGAAAACAGGACAAGGTCCTGTTAAAGCCGGTGACATTCAGCTCGATCCAAATATGGAAGTAGCAAACCCTGATCACATCATTGCTAACATCACAGCACCACAAGGTAAAATCAAAATGATTTTAACCGTTGCGCGTGGACGTGGCTATGAGCCGGTGACCATACGTAAAACAGCTGAAATGCAAGAATCAGCAACAATTGGACATCTGCAATTAGACGCATCATTTAGCCCTGTGCGCAGAGTTACCTACACCGTTGAAAGAGCGCGTGTAGAAAATAGAACGGATTTAGACAAGCTTATTATTGATATTGAAACCAATGGTACGTTAGATCCTGAAGAAGCAATTCGTCGGTCTGCGACCATTTTGGCAGAGCAACTCTCAGTATTTGTTGATCTTAAAGGTCAAGAAAGACCAACAGAAGCCAAGAAAGAAGTGGGCATAGATCCAATTCTTTTACGTCCTGTTGATGAACTTGAACTTACAGTTCGTTCTGCTAATTGCTTAAAAGCAGAAAATATCTACTACATCGGTGATTTGATTCAACGTACAGAAATGGAGTTGTTGAAAACACCAAACCTGGGCAAAAAATCTTTAACAGAAATTAAGGATGTTTTAGCCGCGAAGGGGTTATCACTTGGGATGAAGCTCGAGGGATGGCCACCAGCAGGTTTAGAAAAGAAAGAAAACACGACGACTAATTAGGAAGTGTCATGCGCCATCAAAAATCAGGTCGTAAATTAAATCGTACCAGCTCACATCGTAAAGCCATGTTCCAAAATATGGCTGTTTCATTGATGAAGCATGGTCTGATTAAAACTACCTTGCCGAAAGCTAAATCATTACGTTCAGTTGTTGAGCCTTTGATTACATTGGGTAAAGTAGATTCTCATGCAAATAGACGTTTAGCTTATAATCGTCTGCGCGATAGAGAAATCGTTACTAAACTATTTACCGAAATCGGACCACGTAATAGTGCACGTCCAGGTGGCTATTTGCGTGTGTTAAAATGCGGTTTTCGTGCCGGCGACAATGCACCTTTAGCGATTGTTGAATTGGTAGATCGTGAAATTGCTGAGTAATAAGCGGTAAGTTTATTATAAAAAAGCCAGGGTTAACCTGGCTTTTTTTTGTTTCAAAAAGTGGATTTTATTTATTTTTTAAAACAACGGTAGCGCCCTTTGGGCTAACGATGTTTTCGCGTATAAAACGACTCAGTTCCTTCTTTGCTGCTACCTGTAGCAATTGTGCTGGTGCGTTCTGTGCACCTGGGATAGCGGGCAGTACAGAAACATTAGCCATGTCATTGATAACTGAATCAGCCACATCTTTTGCCTGTGTTTCTAAAGTGTTTTTATTCGCTCTTAGGTTTTGTAGTAAGTTGGGCATGAATCCTTTGATCAACTCTTCAGTAAATTTGTTTCTAGCATTATCTTTTGCTTTTTGGTCCATCCCGCTATTGGTTGTTTTGTACTTGCTGATAAATTCTTCAACTTGTTTGTCAGCGGCTTCTTCAATCGCTTTCTTAAAGCCATTAAAAATTTCAAGCGCTACAGATTTATCGCCAAATTCTGTTTTGATTGTATTTAAAATTAAATCAAAGGCGGTTTTTGCATTATATTTTCTGTAAAAATAAGCGCCTACAAATAACAATGCAACAGGACCGGAATAGTAACGATTGATGCCAGTGGTGGCCTCTGCCGTTGCGATAATACTACTCATCATTGTTGGCAGAGCATAATTGCCGTTTGAGACTTCGCACAGTAGATCGCCCAATGCGCACATTGCATTACTTGCAGGTGGCGTCATGTTATTTATATTTTGAGTAGCATAATTAAATAAAGCTGATATTAAACCCGCTTCTGGACCTAGCTGTGACATATGAACCTCTTATTGATACGCATAATCTGATATTGCAGCTCATTGTAGAGCAATATGTTATCTAATCAACATATGTGTTCTTTTTATAGACGATAGGTCATATTAATGAGATGAGTTGTTAGGCAAGAGAATTCCGCCTGCCAGGCAAATGTGAGTGCGATTGTGAACGCGTGATGACACCCGCGCGTTTACTATGGTATTGAGGTAAATACACTTGTGACAGCAGATGTTTTTCATATCGATTGGTAATGTGTGTGTCACTAAAGAGATACTTTTCACAAAAATCTCGCCAATATTCTATTGCATGAATAAGTGGCTTAAGCGCGAGTACGAGATAAGCCATTTCAACAGGGGGAGTTAGGTTTACCCAGCGTTGCCAACAAAGCGAGGAGCTCGAATAAAGAGATGAGATATTTAATGCAAATAAAAAACCTTGTAAAACAACTAATAAAGCGGTTATTGCTTGGTAATAATGCCGCATTTCTTTGCTATTAATTTGATTCCAGCCACGGATTTCATAAATATCTTCTATGGTTTCGCATAATTCACTTAAACGTTGAAGTAAAACCATTTTGATGAGTTGTTGTGCGATTAAACTTGCTGCCCCTAACACACTCACGCCACAAGAGGCACTAATAATAATGGCGCTATAGATAAAAAGCTGTTTGGCCATTTCTAATTTATTATTTTTGATATAGTTGTGCATTTCTTCGCAATAAAATTGCAATAAATGATGATATGTTAAATCTCTTTCTAGACTAAGAGGTGCACGTGCCGCATTGCGTTTTTTTAAAAACTTATAATAATCACGAATTTCTCTAAAAGGGTTATGAGTTTTGGCCAAACCAAAATCGATTACGGTCGCAACCTGAAGTTGTTGATCGATGAGAAAATTACCTTGATGTGGATCATTGTGTGCGATCCCTTGTCGATGACAAGCTCGCAATGCGCAAAAACTGAGGTATTCAACAGAGGGGTTTTTAATTTTGTTAATACTCCATTCACTTCTTCCTTTAATGTATTTCATTAGAATATACATTTTATGGTTATTTTCATCATGAAAATATCCAATAAGCATATTTACTTTTTGTAAATAGGTTAGCTCTCGATAGGCTAAGCGTAATAAATGGTGAGAGGATAGATGAAAATGCTTACTTTTACCTTGTAGATCAATTACTTTGCAAACCATTAGACCATTATTTAGGGGGTGTGTAACTTGGTATGCACAACCAAAACTACCTTGTCCTAATTGATTCTCTTTTTTTAGACATATCTTTAGAGCGCGTTTGTCATATAAACGTGTGATGCGAATGGATGAATTTACAGGAGAAATAAGCATATTGCCCGCAATCCTTTGCAACGGCATTAGTCGTATTTTTAGAATAAAGATCGAAGGAAGATTAAGTCAAGCGTTTAATAAGAGACAGGACAATCCTTGTCCAAGATGGATGTATTTTATCTAGGTAATGGTTTGCACTTTACTGCGCGTTGAGCAGTTGGTTCAATTTCAAGTTCATCATTATCTTCTTCATTTTCTTGCTGAATTCCTTGCCCAAAATTATTGCCATAAATAAGAGCCTGGTTTTGTGGTAGTAGTACTTCTGGACATTGTTGAGCATGAGGACTTTGACTCAACAGTATTAATTGTTCTTTTGTATAAGTGAGTTTTTGTGAAGGACCTTGCTTTGACATCATTTTACCTCTTAGTTAGTTCGAATCTATTATGATTCAATTACTTTTGATTTAGATTTTTTAGGGTTTAATAGCGGTGCTAAAAATTCACCTGTATAAGAACCTTTGGTTTTCGCTACTTGCTCAGGCGTGCCACAAGCAATAATCCGTCCGCCTTTATCGCCACCTTCTGGGCCCAAATCAATTACCCAGTCGGCAACTTTAATAACATCCAGATTATGTTCAATAATCACAATCGTGTTTCCAGATGCTTGTAAATGAAACAACACATCTAACAATTGCTTCACATCGTGAAAATGTAATCCTGTGGTGGGTTCGTCTAAAATATATAAGGTATTTCCTGTATCGCGACGTGATAGTTCTTTTGCTAATTTAATACGCTGTGCTTCACCACCAGAAAGTGTTGTCGCGCTTTGTCCAAGCTTGAGATAAGTTAGCCCCACGTCCATTAACGTTTTAAGTTTGCGCTTGATAGATGGGATGGCTTCAAAAAAGATATAAGCATCTTCCACGGTCATTTCTAGCACTTCATGGATATTCTTACCTTTATAATGCACTTGTAAGGTTTCATCGTTGTAACGTTTACCCTTGCAGACATCACATAGTACATAGACATCGGCGAGAAAATGCATTTCAACTTTGATTAGACCGTCACCTTCACACGCTTCACAACGGCCACCTTTGACGTTAAAACTAAAACGCCCGACTTGATAGCCTCGTGATCTGGCTTCATTGGTGCCAGCAAATAAATCGCGGATATGGGTGAATAAGCCAGTATAAGTGGCTGCATTAGAGCGTGGTGTTCTACCAATCGGACTTTGGTCAATCCCCACCACTTTATCTAAATGTTCAAGACCTGTAATTTTGTCATAAGGGGCAGTTTGATTGAGGCCCGCATGATTGAGTACATGCGCAGCAACGGGGCACAACGTGTCATTCACTAACGTTGATTTTCCTGAGCCTGAAACCCCTGTTACACAGGTCATTAGGCCAAGCGGAAACTCTACCGTCAAATTGTGCAAATTATTGCCTTTAGCGCCGGTAATTTTAAGGGTGCGTTCAGGATTAAAGGGACGCCGTTGCGCTGGAATAGGGATAGATAATTTCCCGCTTAAATATTGACCAGTCAGCGATCCTTTGGCTTTAAGAATAGCTGCAGGGGTGCCTTGCGCCACGACTTCGCCGCCATGCACACCAGCGCCAGGGCCAATATCTACTACATGATCAGCTGACAAAATAGCATCTTCATCATGCTCTACCACAATTACTGTGTTACCTATATCGCGTAAATGCTTTAAGGTCGTCAATAAACGTGCATTGTCTCTTTGATGTAAGCCAATAGAGGGCTCATCGAGAATATACATTACACCCACTAAACCAGCGCCAATTTGGCTGGCCAAGCGTATACGTTGTGCTTCTCCGCCTGAAAGGGTTTCTGCCGTACGATTTAATGTTAAATATTCTAATCCCACATCTACTAAAAATTTTAAGCGCTCTTTAATTTCTTTTAATAGTTTATCCGCAATTTCTTTGCGTCGCCCGCTTAAGTTAAGTTTTTCAAAATAAGATAAACAATCACTGATAGACATTGCGCTGATATGAGGGAGTGTTTTTTTACCGATAAAAACAAAACGCGCTTCTTTGCGTAAACGAGAGCCTTCACACTCAGGGCAAGGTTGATGCGCTAAATATCGCGATAATTCTTCGCGAATAAATTCAGAATCGGTATCACGATATCGTCTTTCGAGATTAGGAATTACGCCTTCAAAGGGATGACGCCGTTTACGAGTTTCGCCACGCTCATTGGTATAATGGAACGAAATTTCTTCTTCGTCGCTACCATAGAGAATGACATTTTGTGTCTCTTTGGCCAAACTCTTAAAGGGAGTATCTAAATCAAATCCATAGTGTTTCGCTAACGATTTGAGCATACTAAAATAATATTGATTACGCCTATCCCAACCGCGAACAGCGCCGCAAGCTAAGCTCATTTCAGGTAAATGTACAACGCGTTTAGGATCAAAAAATTGTTTACTTCCCAAACCATCACAACTGGGGCAAGCTCCTGCGGGGTTATTGAATGAAAATATTCTTGGCTCTAATTCAGGTAAATTATAGCCACATTCAGGGCAGGCATATTTTGCAGAGAATAAGATTTCTTTTTTACTGTCTATCCAATGTATGCGGGCTAATCCATCGCTCAATTTCAGCGCTGTTTCAAAAGAATCCGCTAAACGGGGACGCAGATCGGGGCGCACTTTAATTCTATCAACCACCACTTCAATGGTGTGTTTTTTACGCAAATCAAGCTTGGGAGCATCATCAATATCATACAGACTGCCATTGATACGCACTCGTACAAAGCCACTATTTTTGAGGTGTTCGAGCGTGTGCAAATGCTCGCCTTTTCTATCGCGTACCACCGGCGCGAGTAGCAGCGCTTTGGTGTCTTCGGGCGCAGCCAATACATGATCCACCATTTGACTCACAGTCTGCGCTTCTAAAGGAATGTCATGATCAGGACAGCGTGGCTGACCGGCACGAGCAAACAAAACCCTAAGGTAATCATATAACTCAGTTACGGTGCCTACCGTTGAGCGTGGGTTATGTGAGGTTGTTTTTTGCTCAATTGAAATAGCGGGGGAGAGTCCCTCAATATGATCAACATCTGGCTTTTCCATGACGGATAAAAACTGCCGCGCATAGGAAGAGAGTGATTCTACATAGCGGCGCTGGCCCTCGGCATAGAGTGTATCAAATGCCAAAGAAGATTTACCTGAGCCAGATAAGCCAGTAATGACGATTAATTTATCTCGTGGTAGCGTTAAATTAACGGATTTGAGGTTATGTGTGCGTGCACCTCTAATGCTTATCTTATCCATATGGTTCCCAGAGACTGAACAAACTTGCTAATATACGTCGATTTAAAAATCATTGCTAATTTTGACGGTTAAATTCCATGAAGCAGGCCTTATGCTATTTGCAGAGATTAAAAGCACCGTAATTTTAGCCCTTGTTTTTGCTAGCCGTATGCTAGGGCTTTTTATGGTCTTGCCAGTGCTTGCGCTCTATGCTGCCACTATACCGCATGCTACGCCCTTCTTGATTGGTATGGCAGCGGGAATTTACGGTTTGACACAAGCCTTACTTCAGCTGCCCTGTGGCTATCTATCGGATCACTTCGGACGTAAGCCCATTATCATTGCAGGTCTAATCGTTTTTATTGTTGGAAGTTTACTAGCTGCCTTTTCTTCGTCGATTTGGGGACTCGTTATTGGCCGAGCAATTCAAGGTATGGGTGCCATTGGCTCACCCATCTTAGCTTTGGTTGCGGATCTTACTCGTGATGAGGTAAGAACAAGAGCGATGGCAATCATTGGTATTAGTATTGGCTTCACTTTTGTCTTAGCTATTTTATTGGGGCCGATATTGGATGCTCTGATAGGGCTATCGGGGATTTTTTTACTCACGGCCGTTTTGGCTGGGTCAGGTTTATTTTTACTGATGCTTTTGGGGCCTTTACCTAAGCAGGTAAAGCCTGCAAGTAAAGGGCAACTACACACTTTACTCAAACACCCGCAAATGTGGGGGTTAAGTGCAAATATCTTTATTTTACATGCCATCTTAACCGCAGGGTTCTTGGTGTTCCCGGCACATATTGCAGAGGTTACCGATCTGACTTCTAGCCAAGTTTGGCGTTTTTATTTGCCGGTATTAGTTGCCTCAATTTTATTAGTGGCACCCTTGTTGCGATATGCTGATAAAGGAAAATGGCAAAATAGCCTTATGAAAACCACATTAATAGGCCTAGGCATTGCCAGTGTGGTGTTTGTTAGCACAAGCAATACGATCGCATTATATGTATTTGCAACGATATTTTTCACATGCTTTAACTATTTAGAAGCAAGTTTACCTTCAATGGTCTCACGCGTGGTCCCAAAGACAAGCAAAGGCGCAGCGTTAGGTGTATACTCTTTTTCACAATTTTTAGGGATGTTCGCCGGTGGACTATGCGGTGGCGCTTTAGTGCAATGGATAGGTCCTTGGGGAATTGGTTTAAGTTGTTTATTGTTAACGATGCTAGGATGCACGTTTATATCAAATAAAAGGGGGCAAGCATGGCAAGAGGAATTAATAAAGTAATTTTGGTAGGAAACTTAGGAGCAGATCCTGAGGTGCGTTATATGCCAAGTGGCGGCGCAGTGGCCAATATTACTGTTGCGACCAGCGAAAGCTGGAAGGACAAACAAACGGGCGAGCAACAAGATAGAACGGAATGGCATCGCGTTGTGTTTTTTAATCGCTTAGCAGAAATTGTGGGCGAATATTTACGCAAAGGTTCTAAAGTGTATGTTGAAGGCAGTTTGCGTACCCGTAAATGGCAAGATCAAGCAGGCGTTGAACGCTACACCACTGAAATTGTGGCAGCAGAAATGCAAATGCTAGATGGCAAAGGTGCGGGCGCTAACACCAGTGCACCAAGTCAAAACATGCAAGCACAATCATCACATATGCCACCGATGGCAGCACCTGCTACAGCAAATGTGAGTGAAGAATTTGATGATGATATTCCGTTTTAAATCCAATGCTAAATAAGAAGAACCCGCTCTATTGCGGGTTTTTTTTGCTTAAGAACAGGAAGCCAAGTGAAAGAATTGATTGAAAAAGCCAGGTGGGATGGCATGCTTAAAGCGTTGAAAGCCACGTTTGCTGCAGATGCGCCTGACGAGGTAAGAGAGCTTATAGGCGGTGGCTCAACATCCAAAATGTTTAAATTAAAAGTAGGAACAAAATATTATGTTCTACGTTTAATGGGATTAGATCAGCCACTTGAAGAGCGACGCATTCAAGCAGAATGTGCGCAATATGGGGCAAGGCTAAACATTGCACCTCACTGCTATTATGTTGATGTGACAGATGGCATCCTTATTATGGATTTTGTGACTTGTGCAACGCTAACCAAAGACATTATTTTAGATAAAATGCCCAAGCTTTTAAACAACCTCCGCTATAGTGAAAAAATATCCCCTCCTTTTTATGAAATCTTTACCTACATGACTGATTTTATTGAAAAAATAAGTAAAATAACGCCAGATCGAAGAATTATTAATTATTACCAAGCCATTATAGAGGTGATGTCGATTCTTGCTGACCATCGACAGCTTGCTTCTTGTCATAATGATCTCAAACGTCCCCCTTTACGAAAGTGGGGCTTTGTTCGCTTTGCTCACCAACAAAAGGTCCGACTCTTTTTATCTTATCTGAATTTAGTGAGCGTAAGCGAACAAAGCCCCACTTTCGTAAAGGGGGTGCCTGCAAAGCAGGCGGGGGATTTATCTTCAATACTTTTTTGGCTAAATGGTATCTAATCTTTCGACCAATTCTAGAAAAAATGATTGAGACCAAATCTCGATGCTCGCTTGATCTTTTAAAAAGAGTCGTACATCAGATTTTGCTTTTTCAATATCCAGCGTGTCAATCCTTTCTCGTAACATCTTTTTAAGCATCGACGCTGTTAGGTCGCTTGTCTTTTTCCAGTGGCCAGATTGTATTAAACGTTGCTCTAAATGATTGAGTCGCACTGAAATATTTCGGCCGATAAACCACACAAAATCATACCAATCACGCCCTTTAACTCTTGATTGCCAATTGCGACAAAGCATTGCATGAATTTTGCCTGCAAAAGAATCTTCTAAACAATAAGTTCTCACGGAAAATGGAATGGGCTGTAAGAGCGTTTTTGTTTCAGTCTTAAAAAGAGGGGGCGGATCAATGTCGATTTCCATTTTAATATTAAGTTGTTGGTCGCGTGGTAGGAAACGCACTAGTCTATCTGGTACTTTTAAGTTTAAAAGCTGGATTTTAGTACCGGCCTTAATAAACGCAGATACAATTTGTGATGCTTTTTTTTGTTTTGAAACAACTTCCAGTTCAAACCCAAAAGATTCTAATTCATTTTGTACTGCGATATTGTAAAGATCTAAATCAAAATGAGGGTTTGGCTCCAAAAGTGAAAAGTCTAAATCCTCTGAAAATCGATTTAATCCATATAATATTCGAAGAGAAGTGCCGCCATAAAAAGCTGCGTGTTCAAAAAATTTAGCTCGCCATAATCCTAATAGAGCAATTTCTTGAATGATTTCTTTTAACGCATTCGTATAATCATCCAGGTTCTGACATTGATATTTTTCAAGCATTATTGAGATGGCGTCATGCATAATTTTTCTCTAAGATACATTTTAATAAATTAATATTTTTGTTTTTATAAATATCTGTGAGTGCAGCAATTATTTTATAGTCTAAATTTTTCAAGGATAATTCGTCTATTCTTAAATTTTCAATAAGATGTGAATGCAACTCTTGCTGAGTTGACATAATGTCGGTTCGTAAAGTTAACACGTCAGCTAAAGCTTTTTCCTTTACTGCCATTAAAAAATGTGTTGAAGGGGAAAGTTTTATTTGTGTTATGCCAAAGCTATATTTTTTAGGGGAAAGATAAAAATACTCAAAATTTCCTACAGGTGTCTGAAACCGTTTGTTGCGATTATTTGTAATACTTGTCATAACTTCGACACGCTCTGGGATGAGTCCATAATAGGCTAAGGCATACTCTAAAGAGATAGCGGAGGGCCCATATATCAGATTGGCTAATACTTCTTTTGAGTAAGGCTCGAATCTTGCTCTCTCGCCGAAAACATAGAGTCCTTTTTTAATGCGAATTAAGTCCTTTGATTTTAAGAAGGCTTGGATCTTATTCCTGGGACTTGCATAGTCTGCTAACGCATTGTTTAAGAAGAGATAATCGATCTCTTCTCTATTAGCTTGGGCCCGCAGCGTATGAATATCCATTTTACCTCCAGTATGTGTAATAATTTTACACATACTGGTGAAATTTTGCAATTTTTACTCCAGTATGTGTAGAAAAACTACACATACTGGCTATAAATAGGTGTAGATGCATCATTTGTCGGTTGTTAATGGCAATGGGTTAAAACTTAACATATCAGAAGATGATAATTCTCAAGATCTATCTTTGGCCATCGAGGTGGCTGAATACTGTCGAGTTAAGCCAGAAAACGTTACTAAAATTATTGAAGAGGTCATTGATGGTAAAGAGTTGGCAAAAAGAAGCAAGTCGCTTGGGCTTGTCTGTTAAAGAACAAGAACAAATGAGTGGAGCTTTTAGAGTTTGAAAAGTTGAAAACCCACTGGCACACAAGGCGATCCCTGGGACACGCAAAAAGATATGCTCTTTGCTTTGATTGGTGCCGTTGTGAGTCTATTGACCTTAAGTCGTTTGCACGATAAGTTGCTGTTAAAGATAGGTCAATCATGACAATAAGGATTTTAACATGAGATCACTTACTTTTTTAGAGCTACAAGAAGTTGCCGGTGGTAAAGCATTTATTCAAAAGCTAACCCCAACGGTCATTGAGATTGTGGTGACAAATTCATCTCGATATGTGAGTTCTGGCACTTTTGGTGGACATCGCTTAAACGTGATTTTATACCCTAATGATGTGTGTGATTTATACGACAACTCATTAGGCTATGATTTCTCCGGCCCCTTTTTTCATAATGGTCACATGGTAAATGCTATCCCAGTTCAGGGTGGGCATATTTATCAGTTTTTATTTGATGAGGGTTAAGCATGAGAACACTAACACCCAATGAAATAAATCAGGTTGCAGGTAGTGATATCAGCATTCAAAAAATCACATCACGTGGTATCGACATTCTCGTGACGGGCTCTTCGCGTTTTGTGAGCGCTGGCACCTATGGCGGGTATCGTTTAAATGTCATTTTATATGCCGATAAAATATGCGATTTATATGACAATATTTTAAAATATGATTTTTCAGGCACTATTTTTCATAATGGTAATTCATTGACGGCTGTCCCAGTTCAGGACGGACATATATATCAATTTTTATTCAATGAGGGATAGGGCGGCCAAGCCTGCTTGGGCTTTGTCTATTTTGACCAGTTGTAGGGTGGACAAAGCGCAGCGTGTCCACCGTCTTATCCCCACAATACCCCCCAAACCCTAATGGCACACTCCCAGAGTTGCCACTATGCTTAAAACTAACACGCTCTCAAATAGGCAAAGGGTTAATGGATTTTAATACTTACATGGATTGTTGCGGCGCAAACTATCAGCGCATACTCAAAATCTTGCCTAAGCAGTACACAACGGGCACCCATATTTCCAGGGAGATTGGCACGGCGGGGGATCTGCAGATAGAGATGGTACAAGCTCATGCTCACACCGAAACATTCAACGTCAAATTCAATAACGCACAGCTTCATGCCTGGCTGGCGAACTTTGATATCCAAATCAATATTTATCATGATGCCAGCCTTTTAGAAGTCACTGCTATTCGAAACAATGAAGGCAAATTGCAATTCTTTGGTAACCCTGCAACCGCGAAAATCATGCCTTATTGGGAAAAGTGGCAAATGAACCAATTATTTGGTGATATTTTAGCCTTGTGCTTAAAACAAAAAGCATAAATTAATCTAAATAGCGTTTTTGCCATTCCAAATAAAGATGTTGCACGTGCTCGGTAAGCGCTTCTTTGGAAGCAAAATCAGCAGGGTTTATAGCATCATAGACATAATAATTTGCGCGCTTATTTTGTGAAGTGAGAATCATCCATAATTTATGCAGCAAATGTTGATTTTGCCATTCAAAATTTTCTTGCGCTTCATAATGCAAAAACACCGGAACAATCGGGGTGTTTGTTTGCAAGGCTAATTCAAATCCACCATAGCGAAAGGGAATAAAAATTCGTCTTCCTTTGCAGCCGCCTTCTGGATAAAGCCCTACGTTTACCCCCTTGCTTAAAGCATCTTTTAAAGCATTTGATGCCTCATTTCGTGAATCTTTTGAATCACGCTCTACATAAAAAGTGCCGGCCGCCACACTGATGCGCCCAACAATCCACCAATCTTTAACCTCTATTTTGGCTAAATAGTGCACGTCAAATAAAGCGGACATCCCGATATCTTCAAAAGCGGAAGGGTGATTGCCTATCAGGATGTAGTGTTCAGGTAAAGCTGCGTGATTTTTTTGATGACAATAAAGTTCTACTTGCAACGCACGTATAAATACCCAGCACCAATAACGAAAAAGCCTACGATACCATTTACCAATATATTTTTTGGGTAAAAAACTTAACCCGTAGAGCAAAGCTGTCATGAAGATCAGATCAACGAGTCCGATAATAAAGCGTAACAAGGCAAGGATAGATAGCAGCATATGTGCTCAATCAATGGTTGCTTAATATTAGCTTAAGCAACCATTGACTAGCAGGCAAGGTGGGCAAATCACTTATTTGTGTCTAGATCCCCGTTGGTTTTTGAGGAGAAGCGCCAAAAGGTGCTTTAAATGCGTCGGTTGTTGTTGTTTTATTAGCCGCTTTTTGCGATGCACGTCGTTTTAGCAACAGTGTTCTAGGTATTACCATAAGGCTGGATAAATTCGATTCAGCTGGCGCTGGATCAGTTGGAAATTCTGGAAAAGTTAATTTCTTTTTGGGCGTTGGTGGTGCCACAACAGCGGCTGGTGATGTTTCTCCTTGTAATTGTGCGATGGCACGTAAATCGCGCTTAGAGAGTTTTTTGGGGGTATCCACATTTGGGGAACGTGGGTGAGCCATTTTTAAACGTTGTAATTTTTGAGGCGTCATCACCAACTCAGTAGGGCTGGAAATATTTTGGTGATTTTCTAATTTTTGCTTTTTATCTTCTGGTAGAGCGTCTAAAGCTGCAACAAAAGCATTATGATAAGCCATTAAAGAGGCTTGACAGATTTCAAGCGTGTTGCGATGTTCATCTAAGAGCTCGGTTTTGAGTTTTTTTTCAACTATCGCAAGCACATTTTTAATCTGATTGAAAATCCCACCTGCTTTTAAGCCATGATCTTTGCCTTTTATCAATATCTGATAATGGGATTCAAACATGGATGTTGCGGGGACACTGATAAAAAAATGCGCTTCGTCTTGGCCAGCAGCATCTCTTTGTACGACATGAGAATAAATCATGCTCAGACAAGTAATTAGTTTCTTAGATACATCTTCATCAAGTTTTTTTATTTTTTTGATAAATTTTGCACGAGGCAAAGTTGTCATAACACGCTTTTTGGTGGGAGAAACGGCTTGGCCTAATTTAAATTCAGTTGTAGTGCCTGTTAGCATGATTAAATTCCTAAGAGATGATTGAGTTGGCCTCCTGCAAGTAAACTTCTTCCTGAGTGGATTTTATTTTACTCAAAACGTAGTTAGCATACAAGTTAAGTAAGGTGGGTTATCTTAACCAAAACTACGGTGAATAAGAGAGGGGACAGCTTTGAGCTTGGCGTTGGGGCACAAAAAGATGGCAAGACCCGATTCTGTAAAATGAAAGCGCACATTTTCTGTTATTTCGCCCAAAGGCCTGTAGCAGACAGTCATAGACTCTTGGCGAGGCGTGTTGTAAACGTTTACCCCGATTTTTTCAAGTGCTCCCGTTAGCTGGCCAATGATAAAGCTATTATCTAAGCGGGGATTTACACGCACATGATTTAATTCAAATAATACATTTTCCAAAGAGGTGCGGAAATTATTTACAGGATAAATAATTCCTTGCGATAGTGACTCAACATGTACACACTCGATGATATGCAAACTTTCATTCAAGACAAATTCATATATATCAGCCTGCTTTTTGGGCGAGACCCGTGTAGCGTTGATTAATATTTCAGTTGCGGTATAAGTGCTCATATAAACAAAAATCGGCTTCAATTAGCCAAACTTTAGAAGGCTGACCTAACCATGGCCAAAGTAAAAACACAGTACACCTGCAATGATTGCGGTGGCGTAAGTCCTAAATGGGCTGGGCAATGTCCTGACTGCGGGGCTTGGAACACACTGACAGAAATCGCCATGGTGAAAGCATCGAATTCTCGCTGGCAAGGGGGAGGCTATGCTGGTCAAGAAGCAACCTTGATGGCCCTGCCTGAAATCACGGCTGTAGCCACTGCGCGCACCTCAACTGGTTTGCCTGAGCTTGATCAGGTGTTAGGTGGTGGCGTTGTTGAAGGATCTGTCATCTTAATTGGGGGAGATCCAGGTATAGGCAAATCAACCCTTTTGCTGCAAGCATTGGCAAACACCCCTGATCCCAAAGATGCGCTTTACGTTACTGGAGAAGAATCCTTACAACAAGTTTCATTACGTGCGCAAAGACTGGGCGTAGGGAATTGCCCGATGCGCTTGCTGGCTGAAACACAAGTTGAATCCATCATTGCCTTGGCAACGCTTAATAAACCAAAAATTATGGTGATTGACTCGGTGCAAACGGTTTTTACCCAAACTTTACAGTCAGCGCCTGGCTCCGTGAGCCAAGTCAGAGAAAGCGCTGCACACTTGGTACGCTTTGCTAAGCAAACGGGGATATCTTTATATTTGGTTGGCCATGTTAATAAAGATGGCGCAATAGCAGGGCCACGTGTATTAGAGCATATGGTCGATACGGTTCTTTATTTTGAAGGCGAGAAAGATAGCCGTTTTCGTATGGTTCGCGCCATTAAAAACCGGTTTGGTGCCGTAAATGAATTGGGAATTTTTGCCATGACAGACAAAGGACTAAAAGGCGTTAGCAACCCTTCAGCCATTTTTTTATCACGCGATCGTTTTCCAGCACCTGGGACTATTGTGATGGTTACTTGGGAAGGTTCAAGGCCGTTGCTAATAGAAATTCAAGCATTGGTAGATGACAGCCATGGGATCCCGCGTCGCGTCACAGTGGGGTATGATCATAATCGCTTAGCGTTATTATTAGCGGTGTTAAGCCGTCACGCGGGTGTTACGATGCATCAAATGGATGTCTTTTTGAATGTCGTCGGTGGTGTCAGAATTCTTGAAACCGGTGCGGATTTGGCTATTTTAGTTGCCGTTATTTCTAGCTATCGAAATAAAATTATTGATAATGCTTATGCATTTTTTGGTGAAGTGGGTCTTGGGGGCGAGCTTCGACCTGTGCCTGGTGGCCAAGAAAGAATTCAAGAAGCGCTCAAACATGGATTTAAAAAAATCATTGTGCCAAAAAGTAATGCGCCAAGACAAAAATTAAATGGCATTGAAGTCATTGCGGTCAACTCTCTAAGCGAAGCATTAGCCAATATTGGTTAGCTTTATGCTTGCGCAGTGGTGTCGTCCAATTTTTGATGATGAATATTCGCAGTATACTTTTGCATCATTGCGCTTAAAATGGGTGCTTTAATTGGCTTTGTGATAAAGTCATTCATGCCAGCTTCAAGACATTGGTCTCTATCAGATTTCATTGCGTTGGCGGTAAGCGCCACAATGAGCAAATTTTCCTTTCTTTTATCTTTACGCAAAATACGCGTTGTTTCAAAGCCATCTAATTCTGGCATTTGGCAATCCATAAATACAATATCAAAGTTGATAATTTCTATTGCTTCAATAGCTTCATTTCCATTGCTGGCACCATGGACAGAATATCCCATCTTTTGAAGCATCTTAATCGTTACTTGTTGACTTATTAAATTGTCGTCGACCACCAACACATGAATATCTTTGGCATTTTTAATCGGCATAATTTCATCAACATGCAGAGGGTTATGGTTATAGTCGAGTTTCTCACCGATAGATTTTAACAGAGCGTGATAAACCTGATCTTCCTTGAGTGGTACACTAATAAGTTCATCGACCTTAACCTCCAATAAGGAAGAGATAGCGTTGAGATCTTGGTCTTTTGAAATAACGATTAAAGGAGTTGGGTGTTGTTCAAGATGTTTTTTAAGCCCTATTTTCAGTTTAGGTGAAATGAGTGCGTCATCGATAATGATAAAATCAAAATAGCGTGAATTAAGGTGAGCTTGCTCTAAACAAGAAAGTGTCAGTTCCGCATTTTTGGTATTTTTAGGTATGCATCCCCAGCCGGGTAATACCGTGGTTAAAAACGCTGTTGAAATAGGATCGTTTTCTAACACTAAAATAGATTTATTTTTTAGTTTTTCAGAGAAAACAACCACAGGTGCGCTCTGATCTTTATTGAGTGTGATAGTAAACCAGAAGGTTGAACCACTACCTGGCGTGCTGTTAACCCCAATCTCTCCACCCATAATTTCGGTAAGTTTTTTAGAGATTGCCAGTCCTAATCCGGTGCCACCATATTGGCGGGTGGTCGAAGTGTCTACTTGAGAAAATGCTTTGAACAACCGTTCTAGTTTATCAGATGGGATCCCAATACCTGTGTCTTCGACATTAATTTTCAATTTGATTTCGTCTGTTGTATCGTTTACTACATCAATGGTAATTTTGATATGTCCATGTGCCGTGAATTTGATGGAATTACTTACCAAATTTAATAAAATTTGTCGCACACGACTTGGGTCGCCGAGCAATTGATAGGGAACGTTTGGCGAAATGACGCACCCAAAGCTTAATTGTTTTTCATTTATTTTGTAATTTAGGATATCCATCACATCATCAGCAATTTGCCGTATGCTAAATGGGATTTTCTCTACTTCAAGTTTTCCCGATTCTATTTTGGAAAGATCAAGAATATCATTGATTAAATCTAATAAGGCTTCACCAGAGAGTTGCATGATTTCGACGTATTTACGTTGTTCTTCATCAAGCTCAGTATTTTTTAATAAGCTGGCAGTGCCGATGATCCCATTCATAGGTGTGCGGATTTCATGAGATACGTTAGCTAAAAAGCGTGATTTTTCAAGGTTAGCTTCTTCCGCTACCTTGCTTGCTTTTTCAAGTTCAATAGTTCTTTCTTTCACTTTATGATCAAGCTCAACCGTAGAGGCTTCTAGTTGCTCATGGATTTGGTATAAATTACGAATCATGATTTTAAGAGACTGTCCCAGCAGACCAAATTCCTTTTCATTGACTGCAGGAAATTCAATATCTTTACTACCCGCACTGATTTTATTGGTTAATCTAATTAAATCCATAATAGGTTTAGTAAAATGGTTGGATAAAACGCGTGCGAGCACTAAACCAATTGATAAGCAAACACCTAACACTAACAAATTGGCAAATAAGGTGGAGCGGATAGTTTCATATTCTTTCTCCAAAGAAAATTGAATATAGAGATAACCTGTGATTGTGCCGTTTGCTGTCTTGAGGGGACCGCCAGCAACCATCATTCTTTTACTGGTAAAAGTACCCAGCTCGCTTAAGTGAGTGATTTCATTTAAAAAGGGCTTTTGGTAAGGCAGGTTATTATTGCTGGTTGGGGTATCTAGGTTAGCAATAATTTTACCTTCACTATTTAAAATAACACTATCTTGTATGTCAGGGTTAACTCTTAAAGTTTGAAGTTGCTTCGACGCATCAGCGAGATCGTTATTCGCTAGATTTTCAATTAAGGGGCCTTGTAGCATTTGTGCTACTCTTTTTGCTTGATGCTGATAGTTTTTTAAAATTTGATGTCTTTCATTTAAATAGGAAGATAATGTATTTGGGATTGCTACCAAGAAGATGATCAAGCTTGAATACAAGACTAATTTGTCACGTATACTGAGTAAACTCATAGCTTTTTTTCTTCCTGTGATTAAACTACTCAAGAATTATTCGATACATTTCGACATTAAATATCGTATGGATTGCTAAAACTCTTGATATAGATCCAGGAGAAAAACACAGCACTACCAGCTATACTATAATTATTGCATGTTAATTTAATTAATGGGGCCACTTATGAAAAATGCACTTTTAGCTTCTAAAGTTAAAACAGCCGGAGTACTATGTTTATTTACAGCTTGCATGTTTCCACTTTTAGCAAATGCCGATAATTGTCCAGAAGCGACCAGTGTGTTTGAGCACGCAACCAAAGAGGGTGTGGGCGCGCTCTGGAAAACGGGTAACTTAAATTGGTACTTGGATAATTTCTCAAACAGCGCCAAACCTGCTGAAACAATGGCTGGCAAATTCACATTCATGCAAGCCAATTATGAAAACAATCAGTTAACTTGTTACTATCAGTGGCCAACAGAAGATGGTAAAACGACAAATTGGTTAAGTGTTCGTCTTAAAACCACTCAAAAACTAAAACTCGAATGGAATGGTGCTACTTGCTCAAACTTTGAAGCACAAAATTGCCAGTTTACTATGATTGAAGGCGGTGCTACTGCTGCCCCTGCTCCAGCGCCAACCGGTGATGTTAAAAAATAACAAAAGACGTGTAAAAAGCCCGCCTGACGCGGGCTTTTTTATGCGCTTAAAAAAAGCAGATAAATGCAGATATGAAAAAGCATAACGTTTTAACTTTTCTTTGCTTGTTTGTTGGAATCATCTTCAGCTATTGGATGACATACCTTCCATGGAAAACATTTATTGCAGCTCAAAGCTGGAAAGAAGTGGATTGTGAAATAAAAGATATTTTTTCTCCTTATTCTAGAAATGACATCAACCTAAGATATCATTATGAGTATAAGGGTAAGCAATATCGTGGAGACAAAATCAGCTTAGTTCCCAATGGCTTGGAAAACTTAATCAACTATCAAGAAATTACTAAAAAATATGCTTTAAACAGTGCTCACACTTGCTATGTTAATCCGGATAATCCACGAGAAGTTGTTCTTGATCGCCAACTTAAACTCTTAATGATATGCACGTTGCTGCCGTTTATTTATCTTCTTTTTAGTATTGTGTTGCTTTTAGAAAATAAAGTATCAGCTGTGTTAATCCCAAGTATCAAGGAAGGTTATTTTGAGTTTCCTCAAGATATTTCATCAGTCAAAAGAATTTTGCTTGGGTTAATTGTCATTATCATGACTGGGCTCGTCACACTGATGTTATATTATGATTATTGGTTACCTCGATCAGGGTTAAAATTATCAATTATTCCGACCTTTATTTTAGCGCTATGCGTGTTAATCGTCATATTTCTTGTGGTATCGGTTATTGTCGATGTATTAAAGTATTTTAACCCTAGGATTGATTTGAAAGTGAATTCAGATGTGTTTCATCCTGGTAAAGAATATTTACTAGAATATCAATTTGAAAAGGAAACCAATCAAATAAAAGCACTCTCTTTTACATTAGTTTGTGTGCAAATTTTAGAGCAAACAAAAGAACAGGCTTATGCTGAAAACATTTTATATAATGACACTTTTTTTAGGCGTAAAGCACCGCTTGTGACTAGGCAACACGAGATTAGGTTCACAATACCTGCTAATGCAAATCCGACCTTAGAAATAGGTAATTCACAAATTACTTGGATAATCAAATGTAAATATAAAAGGTATTTTTTACCGGTGATGGAAAAGGAATATCGGATAAGAGTATCTTAAATTGAATTTGATATATTGATAAAAATAAAAGGGGGCGGCTTGAGCCGCCTCCTTTTATTGTGCAGCTCGGATTTTGCTAACGGGTAATTCTGGTGGTTCAGAAATTTCAATTAAATGAAATTTTTGAATTTCCTGTTCTAAATCATATTGATGTGTAACTAAAGGTGTTAGTGCCATGAGATCTTCGTTGGCTGCAATCCTTTCAACCGCAAAATTTCTAACACAGAAAGATTTAAGACGGCTTCTTAATTTTTCTAGGGTGTAGTATCTTTTTTGAGCATCTAATTCGGATACTGTTTCAGGGCACAAGCCCAAAGGAAGGGTATTTCCTTTGTACATGATAGATATTCTTTTATTTTCTTGTGCTTTTTGTAAAGAGTGACCGGTACCGCTGTAAGCTATAATGTCACTTTCTTTGAATGTATCACTCAAAAAAGAGAAGAGTTTCTGATGAAAGTCTTCTTTTACTTTAAGTCCATAATTGGATTCAACAATCATAAGCTTAATTTGTGCAGGATGTGCTTGATGTTGTATTAATACGTTATTCAAGCAAGCAACTTGGGTTTCAAATGACTCTGATGCATTTTGATAAGGAACGATGAGTACTTCCATGCTTTGTTTAAGTAGATTAGCGCATTGGAGTTTTAAATATCCTTCTTCAAAACGCGAATGAACCATGATAAGCACTTTAAATTTCATATGTTGCTAACTTTAACTAAAACTAAAGTTAAGCATCTTACCCTAATTTTTGTGTAATATAAAGTAATAGCGATGCATTATTTTTACATGGTTGCACCTTTACCGGTGAATATTTTATGGGATTTCGAAGCAAGCTTTTACTTCGAAATCCCTGATTTTACACTTCTTCTAGACGCTTATATTTAATCCGATGTGGTTGAATAGAATCAGTGCCTTGGCGCTCCAACAGATCCTTTTCAAATTCACTGTAGCTGCCTTCAAACCAACGTACTTCGCTATCGCCTTCAAAAGCCAGGATATGGGTCGCAACTCTATCGAGGAACCATCTATCATGCGAAATAACCATCACACAACCAGGAAAGGAAAGTAACCCTTCTTCTAGTGCACGCAATGTTTCAACGTCCAAATCGTTGGTGGGCTCGTCAAGTAGCAATACGTTACCGCCACTGCGAATGACTTTTGCTAAATGCACCCGATTTCTTTCACCGCCGGATAAATTGCCAATGATTTTTTGTTGATCGGTGCCTTTAAAGTTAAAGCGTCCCACATAGGCACGCGAGGGCATAGAGAACTGCCCCACAGAGATATTATCTAAACCTTCAGAGATCTCTTGCCAGACTGAATTTTTATCATTGAGGTTGTCACGTGATTGATCAACATAAGCAAATTTAACGGTATCGCCCACAATCACTTCGCCGTGATCAGGTTTTTCATTTCCTGTAATCATTCTGAAGAGTGTGGTTTTACCTGCTCCGTTAGGACCAATAATGCCGACAATGGCACCTCTTGGAATGTTAACAGAAAGATTTTCAATCAACATTCTGCCGCCCATGGCTTTGGAAACGTTTTTTAATTGTAAAACGTTTTCACCTAAGCGAGGACCGGGCGGTATATAAAGCTCTTGGGTTTCATTGCGTTGTTGAAACTCTTTTGAATTAAGCTCTTCAAAGTTGGCCACACGGGCTTTATTTTTCTTACGGCGACCTTTAGGATTGGTGCGCACCCATTCCAACTCAGCTTGAACGGTACGTTGATGTGCTGCTTCTTGGCGTTTTTCTTGCTCAAGGCGTTTTTCTTTCTCACCCAACCAGTGGCTGTAGTTTCCTTCAAACGGAATACCACGACCTCTATCTAGCTCTAAAATCCAGCCGGCAACATTGTCTAGGAAGTATCTATCATGGGTAACTGCAATGACAGTGCCTGCAAATTCTTTTAAGTATTGCTCAAGCCAAGCCACACTTTCTGCGTCTAAATGGTTGGTTGGCTCATCAAGCAATAACACGTCAGGGGCAGAGAGCAATAATTTGCATAAAGCTACACGACGTTTCTCACCACCGGATAAATTGTTAACGTTGGCATCCCAAGCAGGCAAACGCAGCGCATCGGCAGCAATTTCTAATTTTCTATCTAAGTCCCATGCTCCGATAGAATCAATTTTATCTTGCAGGCGCCCCTGCTCTTCAAGTAAAGCTTGCATTTCATCATCGGACATCGGCTCAGCAAATTTAGCGCTGATTTCATCAAAACGCACGAGAAGATCTTTAGTCTCTCTGACGCCATCTTCGATATTGCCTCGAACATCTTTATTGAGGTCGAGTTGTGGCTCTTGGGGTAAATAACCGAAACGTAATCCTTTCTGTGAAGTTATGTCGCCAACATAGTCTTTGTCAACGCCAGCGATAATACGCAATAGGGTCGATTTACCTGAGCCGTTGAGACCCAAAACGCCTATTTTGGCG
This sequence comes from Uncultured Candidatus Berkiella sp., assembly GCA_964606325.1. GTDB lineage: Bacteria > Pseudomonadota > Gammaproteobacteria > Berkiellales > Berkiellaceae > Berkiella. The sequence goes on along the minus strand of CAZSGE010000004.1, from coordinate 85,163 downwards.
CCATAAAAGAAAGAGAGTGAAATATCTTTCAAAATTTCTCGTTTTACCGGCACCACTTTGGCGACTTGAATCATGGAGAAAATAGTTTTATTTGAGGTCATAGAGGCTCCCGGGGCTGTCAATTGTGGTACACGCTACCCCATCAAGGCCATTAATTCAATTCTTAAGGGATTTTTATCGGCCAAAGCCTGTTCAAGGGTGGGAGAGGACATACAGCTGAGTTACAATGGTCCGCAACTATATTAAGAGGAATAAGCTATGTTCAGCCAAGAGATGAAAATAAAAGGTTTTGATGATGAACTTGCCGTTGCACTTGAAAATGAGACCAAACGCCAGTTAGAACACATTGAACTTATTGCCTCTGAAAATTACGCAAGCCCTCGTGTCCTAGAAGCACAAGGCTCGGATCTCACTAATAAATATGCCGAAGGCTATCCTGGCAAACGCTATTACGGCGGCTGTGAATTCGTCGATGTGGCAGAGAGTTTAGCCATTGAGCGAGCTAAAACTATTTTCCATGCAGATTTTGTTAACGTGCAGCCACACTCAGGATCACAGGCGAACGCTGCTGTGTATATGGCCTTACTGGAACCTGGTGATACTGTATTAGGAATGAGCCTTGATCATGGTGGTCACTTAACCCATGGTTCTAAAGTGAATTTCTCTGGCAAAATATACAAAGCGTTTCAATATGGTTTAAACCCTGAAACAGGTGAGATCGATTACGAACAAGTTGAGACATTAGCAAAAGAACATCGCCCTAAAATGATTGTTGCAGGTTTTTCGGCTTATTCAGGCGTTGCTGATTGGCAACGCTTTCGCAACATTGCTGATAGCGTTGGCGCTTATCTTTTAGTGGATATGGCACATGTGGCAGGTCTTGTGGCGGCAGGTGTTTACCCAAACCCTGTACCGATTGCCGATATCACTACCACCACCACCCATAAAACCTTACGTGGTCCTCGTGGTGGTCTTATTTTAGGTAAAGCTAATCCTGATATAGAAAAGAAAATAAATTCCATGGTGTTTCCAGGTTCCCAAGGGGGACCGCTCATGCATGTGATTGCAGCTAAAGCGGTGGCATTAAAAGAGGCCATGCAGCCTGAATTTGTGCAATACCAAAAACAAGTGATTAAAAATGCGAAAGATTTAGCGAAAGGTTTACAAGCAAGAGGATATGAGATTGTTTCAGGTGGCACTGAAAATCATCTCTTTTTAGTATCTTTGATTAATAAAAACATCACTGGTAAAGAAGCAGATGCTGCTTTAGGGAATGCGTATATCACGGTCAACAAAAATACGGTCCCTAATGATCCACGCTCGCCGTTTGTGACTAGTGGTCTAAGAATTGGAACCCCAGCGATTACCACGCGTGGTTTCAAAGAACCCGAAGTAAATTTATTAGCCACATGGATATGTGATGTATTAGACAACATCAATGATATCAGTATTCAAGAACGTGTCAGAAAAGAAGTGGTTTCACTTTGTAAAAAATTTCCCGTTTACGGACCGCCCTTATCGTAACAAAAGGAGTTTAAACGATTATGCGATGTCCATTTTGTGGTGGCACAGAAACCATCGTAAAGGATTCACGTTTCGCCGCTGAGGGCGATCAAGTGCGTCGTCGTCGCGAATGTGAAGAATGCCAAGAGCGATTTACCACCTATGAAGTAGCCGAATTAACGCTACCCAGAATGGTAAAGCGCGATGCTTCTAGAGAAGCTTTTAATGAAGAAAAATTACGTCAAGGGCTTTTAAGAGCACTTGAAAAGCGCCCCGTGAGCATGGAGCGCGTTGAAGAGGCCATTAGCCGAATCAAAAGGCGTCTTCGTGCCTTTGGCGAGCGAGAAGTTCAGACTAAAGCACTAGGCGATTGGATAATGGATGAATTAAGACAAATTGATCATGTCGCGTATGTGCGATTTGCGTCAGTTTATCGCCGTTTTCAAGATGTACATGCATTCGAAGAAGAAATTCAACGGCTACGCCAGGAAAATGTTGAGGAAAATGAAGTCGTCTGACGAGCAAGATATCGTTTTTATGCAAATGGCTTTGGATCTAGCAAAACAAGGCCAGTATAGCACCCATCCCAATCCACGAGTTGGTTGCGTGATGGTGAAAGATGGAAAAGTTATTGCGAGCGGCTTGCATTGGAAAGCAGGGTTTGAGCATGCTGAAATCAATGCGTTGAAATTAGCTGATTGTAAGGACGCAACTTGCTATGTGACTTTAGAACCTTGTTCGCATATAGGTAAAACTAATCCGTGTGTTAATGCTTTGATAGCTGCAAAAATTAAACGCGTGGTTATTGCTAATATTGATCCAAACCCGCAAGTGAAAGGTAAAGGTATCCAAGCCTTACTTAATGCTGGGATCGACGTCAGTATTGGGGTGCTTGAGAAAGAAGCCACAGAATTGAATAAAGGCTTTTTTGCTCGCATGAATCGAGGCGCTCCCTATGTTAGAGCAAAAATAGGCATGAGTTTGGATGGCAAAGTGGCCATGCAAAGCGGTGAAAGTCAATGGATTACGGGCCCCGCTTCGCGATTGCATGTACAACAGTGGCGAGCTCAATGTGGCGCGATAATCACGGGTAGCGAAACTGTAATTAAAGATGATTGTCGTTTAACGGTTAGAGAGATAGAGACGTTTCTACCAGACCCGACTTTATTCACACAACCGTTAAGAGTTGTCATTGATTCCCGTAATCGGGTGCCAAGAGATAAAGCCATTTTTCAGCAAAGTGGCAAAACGCTGATTGCAACAACGGCAAAGCCTCACATGTCAGAACAAGATGATATCATCATATTGCCACAAAAAAATGGCAAAGTGGATTTAAGTGCTTTGCTAAAATGGCTGGGTGAAAAAGAAATCAATGATGTGCTCATCGAAGCGGGGCCAACGTTAGTAGGGGCGCTGTTACAAGATGGCTTAATAGACGAGTTGTTGCTTTATATTGCCCCTAAAATATTAGGGAGCGAAGCAAAGTCTTTCGCAGCAATACCTGGTTTAACAAAGCTGAGTGATTGTTTGAATGGTGAGTTTATACACACTCAAAAAATTGAAAAAGATATGTTTGTGATCATGAAATTAAAAGAAGATGAGTTTTAACAATGACAATCCATGCAATTGAAGACATTATCGAGGATATCCGCCAAGGCAAAATGGTTGTGATGATGGATGATGAGGGTAGAGAAAACGAAGGCGATATCGTGATGTCTGCACAAAGTATATCTGCGTGGCATATTAATTTTATGGCTACTCATGCGCGTGGGCTTATCTGTCTGCCATTGATAAAGTCGCATTGCGAACAGTTAAATTTAAAGCTCATGGTGCCAGATAGTTATTCAAATTTTATGGCAAATTTCACGGTGTCTATTGAGGCATCCCAAGGTGTTAGTACTGGGATTTGTGCCAAAGATAGAGCACATACTATTCTCACTGCTATTAATCCTTTGGCAAAACCTAGTGATATTTCTATGCCGGGCCACGTATTTCCGATTATGGCACAAGAAGAGGGTGTCTTAGCGCGCCAAGGTCATACTGAAGCCAGTGTCGATTTAGCCAAATTGGCAGGCCACTTTCCAGCGGCCGTGATTTGTGAAGTGATGAATGAAGATGGTACCATGGCCCGTCGCGCTCAATTAGAGCAATTTGTGGAGCGTCATGGGCTTAAACTTGGGACCATTGAATCATTAATTGCCTATCGTCAAAAACGTGAGACTACACCTAAAGAGAGGAAAAGTTATGGAATTGAAATTGCGTGAAATAAGTGGTGATTTTACAGCACCCAGCAAAACCATCGCGATTGTGGCTTCACGTTTCAATGAATTCATTGTCGATAGATTAGTCAGTGGTGCCATTGATGCTTTAGTTCGACATGGCATAAAAAATGACAAGATTGAAGTTTTTAGAGTGCCTGGCGCTTATGAAATTCCTATCGCTTGTCAGCATATTGCTAAAACCAATCGCTTTGCGGGCATTGTGACCTTAGGTGTTGTGATTCGTGGCGAGACTTCCCACTTTGATTATGTGGCTGGCCCTTGCGCAAGCGGCATTATGCAAGCGCAGCTTGCAACAAATATTCCAATGACCTTTGGTGTATTAGCGACACATAATATTGAACAAGCGATTGCTAGAGCGGGTTCAACTGCTGGCAATAAAGGCTCTGAGGCCGCTATTGGATTACTTGAAATGATTAATTTGTTAGGCAAAATCAATGACTAAAAAAGTACACGGTCGCCATGGCGCAAGATGGGCTGCTTTGCAGGGTTTATACGCGTGGCAACTTTCAGGGGTGTCTATTGGTAAAATCGAAATAGATTTGCATGATGGCACCTTTCAAGATGTTTCTGAGCATTCTGAAACAATTAAATTTACCTTTGATAAAGATTATGTGCATGAACTTTTAACGCAAATCAGTGAGCAAAAAAGTGTTCTTGATGAGCTCATTTTGCCGCACTTAGATAGACCGATTGAAGAGGTGCACGCGATAGAGCATGCTATTTTATGGATCGCTATATATGAACTTAAAGTTCGTCTAGAAATCCCTTATAAAGTGATTATCAATGAGGCTATTTTATTGGCCAAGCAATTTGGCGCTCAAGATAGTCATAAATTTATTAATGGTGTATTAGACAGAGCTGCTGCAACACTGCGTATGAAAGAGTTTGCTGGCTCTTAATAAGATTATCTATGGTTGGCAAATCGCCAACCAAGAAAAGATGAAAATCCCCAAGTTTTCGTTGAGCCCAAATTAAATCTTTATAAAAATATCTTGTTTAAACCGTGTGATAGCTTTGAGATAGCTTTGCATTTTTGCATTCAGATATTTAAACCGCACATCATGCTTTGCCATATACGGACAAGCGCCATTTTCTAATAATAAATTCACCAGCGTGACATTATCATGCTTTGCAGCAATGAGAAGGGGTAAATTAAAGTAATTTCCATAAACTGTGGCTAATTCACTGCCATGTTCGTTCAATATTTGTTCAACTGCCGGTACGTTATTTTGCAAGAGATTTGCAAGAAAGGCTTTTACTTGCTCAAAGCTAAAATCCGCATGATGGCTAAAATGGCGTCTGCCCCATTTGTGTGGGGTTTTAAAAACACCCCGTACAGGGAAATGGATAATTTTAGCGCTATTTTGCACAGGGACAGTCATGTTTTACATTCCTTATCGATGTGCCCATTTTACCTTATTATTCTCTTTTTAAAGTAGCCCAATCAGTGCTTTAAACGACGCCAATTATCGGTTAGATTTTGTTTTTCTCTCTCTTAATCTGGCAGCAACGGTTGATTCTCGTGCAGGCTCACTTTGAGCGGTATTTGTTCTTTTCGACCGTCTTTTGGGCTGACTAAATTGTAGTGATGCTGCTTGAGCTGGGGTAGACGGTGTTCCCTTCGCAGCATTAATCATAACAACAGGTTGTACTTTTGGATGGGCGTTATTGAGCTGTTCTCTTATATACAGAACGCCTGTATTGATAAAAGTTTGTAACGGAGCGCCATGGGCATAAAAGAGCGCGTTAAGCGCTTCATAGCATTGCGCGCGGTGCTCTCTAGAATTAATAAGAATGCAATTTTTAATACTATGGTAAAGGTGGTGCCATTTTTGCGCGACATCATCGTTAACAAATTCTTTTACGGTCGCTAATACGCCTTTGAGTGAAAGAGGTTTTTTTAAAGCTTGCTCATCCAGTGTTCTGAGCACATCTGCATGCCGATTTTTTTGCGCATAATAAAATGCATTATTGCCTTGTTTATCTTTGGCAAAGGGGGAGGCGTGTTTGTTTAATAGTGCGTTAACGTTTTCAAGTTCGCCTTTTTCGGCAGCAGTTCGAAGGGCTGCATCTAAGGCTTTTTGAGATGTATAAATACATTCATGGACAAAAAAAGCCGCTAATCCACCAGCAAAAAAAGTACAGATAATTACTTGTGATAGTGGATTTAATTGCACAATGAATATCCCAAGCAACCCAACTGCGCCACCCAAAATCATTTTTGAGGGCGGATCGAGCGCCTCGACAGTGGGCGGTTGTGCAAGATTGGCATCCTCCGTCCACAGCTTCATTGAACGATATAAGTTGATTGCACCTAGTGCTAACAGAAGATAAGTCATCAGAGGAAGCGCTGCACTTAGTACCATGGCGCTTGCCGCCATGATAACAGTAAAGGCAATCTGAGTTTGATCATGGCTTTCTTGGGGTGAAAGTGAGATAGAACCTTGCTGCATAGTAGACCTTAGATTTTAATGTTTGCCTGGCATTTTGCCAGAGAAAGAGAACTGATGCTAGCTAATTTACTAGCTTCTCAGGACGCATATTTAGGTTGGGTGGTTGACAAATTTTTGGTGTTTTATTGGTTATCTCATGAATTGTTTTTAAAGTCTAACTAAGATATTTTGCCGACTTCATTCCATTATCAAGAAATATACCATGTTAAATGCGCCAATAACGTTGAGACCTGAGCAAATAAAAGATTTTGTCCAGAATTTAAATATCATTACTCAAACGTTTGGAAAGATACCTTTTTCGAGCGGCCTGACAGTAGAAACGGCTATTTTTAATATTAAAGTTATATCAGGATTAACTATTTTAATTAATCCTAGCGAAATAGAAGTGACAATCTCTAAGTTAGAAAAATCGTCAAAACATCGCTCAAAAGCATCCAAACCTGACGCATTAAAAGATAACCATTCACGCCAGGTTACAGGTTGTACACTGGTTTCGGAGCTAGTAACCTTTTTTATGGTAAATAGAGCGCCATTGATGGGGCTTAATGAAAAAGCCTATCATCAATCTATGGGCTTCTTAATGTTAATGGCGACGTTATATGGTTATAACGCAGCGGTAACGCTTCAAAATACTGAAAGCCATCATTTAAAACAACAGTATATTGATAAAAGTATTGATTGGATGACTATTTTCGAATCGGTCAATTTGCCTGAGTTAGGCAGTGATTTTTGGCATGATCTTCGTCTTAGATTAGTCCAGAGCTTATCGCAACTAAAAGCGAAACCACTCAACCAATCGCAATTGGTTGCCCATCCTGAACTCATCTTGTTGCCCAGTGAATTAAAGCAATTGATCGAGCGCAAAAACTTAAGAGCAAAACAGTTTGGTGTGCCATGTGAAATGGCTGTCATCCATCGGCATGATTCAAATATGCTTTTTCAGATTGATTTAGATACTTTTGTTTTATTAAAGACTCAACTAGAAAAAATCATTAACACGAGAGTAACAACAGAACATCATTTTTTATTTTATGTGAACCATGATTTTGGGCCGGTTGAATTATTAAGCGCAAGATATAACACAACAACAGATAAACTAGAATTGGTTAACGTTAGCCCTGGTAATCGGATATCCCAATACTACTTTCTTGCTGCCTTAAGATCATCTTTAGATGCTGCTTCCATGCAGTATGACTTGCATGCCTGCCAAGCAAATATGCTATCATCAGCCCATGGTAGTGCTTTTTATGCATATTTGTTTAGTGGCATCTTAAGATCTGTTGCTGTCAGTCAAGTAAATGATAAAGCGTTTAAAACGACACAACCGATTTTTTATGATGCTTTTGAGCAAGAAACAAAAGCGTTTCCAACCTTAAAACAAGTCAATTGGTTTGATGTCGGTGCATTAGGCGACAAAGCATTACTTTTAGCGCCAGATCATGAATCTATCAAAGCGCATTTTCTTAAAAGACAGCCAGATCCTGCAGATGCCAAGAAACGTTTTAATTTTTATATGCGAAAATATAACTTGGTGATGAGTGATCTTTTCGAAGGTAATTATCGTTTTTATGCTGAGTATGCCTTTCATCGCGCAAAATCTCATTTAGAAAACACTAGCGAATCGCCAAGCTATATGGAAATGATGAATAGAATTTTAAATGATGAGCTTGATTGCGAAAAAGAAGCTCAGGACCTCGAACTGCTTGTCAAAGAGCTAGAGAGCTTAAAACTGAGTAAAACAAAAGCGGCGCCTAAAAACAAAGCAAGTGCTAAAAAAAGCAATCAAAAGAAAGAGGTTAAGTTAACACCTGTCAAAGTTATTAATAAAAAACCAGACGATGTGGCGATTCAAGCGCAAGAGCAAGATGGAAAATTACTTCGTCGCGCCGCTGCAGGTTTTTGCACATTGAGCGAATTTGAGTTTCTGCTTGAGCATCCATTTATGTCTGGCTCGATAGACCAATTCGATCCAAAGAGACAATACACGCCTTTACAATTAAGTTTAACCCATCAGCAACCAAAGCGTGCTTTGATGTTATTGAAGAAAGAAGCGAAAGCAGATCTTAAAAGTGAAGATGGAAAATCGGCTCGCACCATCTATGAAGGGTTACCAGCCGATTCACCTATCAAGAAAAATGAAAAGTTAAAGACTTTCTTTAAAGCCTAAACTACTTCGACTGATGCCAAGGACGGTATTTTTACATCAGCATCGATGTCTTTATCGTAGTCTATTCCTTTGAACTCAAAACCGAACAGTTTATGAAATTCATGACGATAGCCTTGAATATCAGTCATTGCTTCTAGATTTTCAGTCGTGATGGTGTTCCACAAGTTTGAAACCTCAGATTGAACTTCTGGTTTCATTTCCCAATCATCCAATCGAATCAGACCTTTTTCATCGACAATAACCTGACTGTTGGCATATAAACGATCGCGATAAAGCCTGCAAATTTGCTCGATACAACCTTCATGCAAGTTTTTAGCTTTCATGATTTTATAGAGCAATGAAATGTATAGAGGTACCACGGGAATTGCTGCACTTGCTTGGGTTACCAGTGCTTTGTTCACTGAGACATAAGCTTCGCCATTTAAAGAGTTTAGTTTTTTAGTCAGTGTTTTCGCTGTGCTTTCTAAATGGGCTTTGGCTTGGCCAATGGCACCTTCTCTATAGATTGGGTAAGTCAGCTCTGGCCCAATATAAGAGTATGCAATCGTTTTAACACCTTTGTTCAAACAGTTGGCATTTGCTAGCGCATCAATCCACATTTCCCAATCTTCACCACCCATCACAGCAATAGTATCTTCGATTTCTTCATCACTGGCAGGATTGATCGTAATTTCGCTCACCGTGCCGGCCATCACATCAACGGTTTTACTAGCGTAGGGCTTACCAATAGGCTTTAACACAGAGTTATAGACTTTGCCGGTTTTAGGATGTATGCGTCTGGGTGAGGCAAGACTATAAATGACTAAATCAACTTCCCCACCCCAATCTTGTTGAATTAATTCAATGGTTTTGGTTTTAATGTCATCAGAGTAAGCATCGCCGTTAATACTTTTTGCATACAGGCCATCTTTGTGCGCTTGTTGTTCAAAAGCCGCGCTATTGTACCAGCCTGTAGAAGCTGTGCGTTTACCGTCTGCGCCTTTTTCAAAAAACACGCCAATGGTTTGTGCTTTAGCGCCAAAGGCAGCCGCAATGCGGCTGGCCAAACCATAGCCGGTTGAGGCGCCAATGATCAGTACTTTTTTAGGACCGTTGTTTAATTGCAGGTGTTGTTTGGCATAATTAATTTGTTCCTGAATATGCAGAGCGCAACCTTGCGGGTGAGCGGTGGTGCAGATAAAGCCGCGAATTTTAGGTTGGATGATCATGTTTTCTCCAGGTAACAAAATTAAAGAGCTCAATTCTAACGGCTTTGGCCCTAAAACTGAATGCATTAATTTGTCATAAGTTGATTAGCTTTCTATTTTTTGCAATCGCTTTTCATCTTTTCGCTTCTACCACTCGTCCTAAATAGGGGGTTTTGTGTTGCTGATGTGAAATGGTAATTGTTAACTTGCGCTTGGGTTAAAAATAAAAACATTTGGAGAAAAGAGATGTCACATTACGGTCCCCAACCAAAAGCGGTTATTACCACAACAAAAACACCCGGCCAAACCGTTGTTCAAGTTCAAACAAACGGCCCAGTTTCAGCGTCAACTGCTGCTGTTATTTCTCAAACACTTGCCGCGGCTCAAAATAATTTGCCTGTTATGCCATCTTTACCGACACCCGTTGTGCTTTTACCACAGCCTGCGCCAGTGATTCATGGTATGCATAGAGTGATTCATGGACATCCTGCGGCTCATCGTCCCATTCATGCCCCTGTTGGATTGCAAGGCCCCGTGGGTATACATAAGCCTAAACACAAAGTAAAACATACGCGCACACTCATCGGAAATCCGCATCCACATGCAGCGCCGATGTTGCCAGCAGCAGCAATTCATCACGCGAATCAGCCGCCTTTAAGACAAGTAGCAGCACCCACACATGTTGTGCCACAGCCTTCATCAAGTGCCGTTAGAACTGTTATACGTAAGAAATAAGAGCTTGAAGATTTCTTTGTCTGCGGTATTACGCAGACAAAGAATCACCATTTAATGAACAGTTGACTGCAACAGCGTGATGAGCGGCAAGCCAAAGGTAAAAGCGGGGCTTTGGATAATTTTGAGTAATTCATCAGTCACTTGCTGGGTTTCTTTCGCGGAAATTAAATCAAGATGAATCAATTCACTTTTAATATGTTCCCAGCCTTTAAACAAGTAAGATTTTAAAGTGGGATCATTGGTGATAGGTTGAAAGCCTTCATTGGTTACTCTAGAAAATAATTTAGTTTGTTGTGAAAAATTAAAAATATCTAAACCAAAATTCGCTGCGATGGATTTATGTTTAGCATATTGAAGATAATAACCAAATAATCGATAGTAAAAATCATTATGTGGCGCCACCCAATGAATAGCATTGATAGGCTCAACCACCAACAGATGACCGCCTTTTTTGGTAAGTTGTGCGAGATTCTTTAAACCCATTTCTTTATTGTGCAGATGATGAATCACAAACTTGCAATAGGTGATATCAGCATCAATTGTTTCGTGAAGTTCCTTTTCAAAATCAAAACACACAAATTCAATGTTATCTAAGCCATATTTTTGTGCACGTTCTTTACACAAAGCTAACTGCGCAGGATCATTATCAATGGCAAACACTTTTCCTTTAGGACCCACTTGGTGCGATAACCATTGTGTCATGATGCCAGAGCCACATCCCGCATCAACCACTGTTTGACCATAGGCAAGATTAAGCTCTCTAAGCGCTGTGAAGCTAGCCTTGCTATAACAAGCATGTTGAATATCGAGTCTGTCGGCATCAGCCTGACCTGTAGGGAAAGCGTATTTGTTCATGATTATTTTTTGAATCTACTAATAATTTGATTTCTATAAAACCACGGAATTAAACTGGGAAATAGTCGGTTCAATAAAACCCCCATTCTGCCAGGCAAAGTGAAAATTCGTTCACGCTCCCGGTTACGGATCGCTTTGAAAATAATTTTAGCCGCTTTATCTACTGGCATGCTTAAGCCAGCAGGCGCAGGTTCTCTGTTATTTTCCTTAAATACACCTTCATTGTTGATATTGCGAAATTCTGTTGTCACATAGCCTGGGCTAATTAAGGTAACGCTAATGCCATAACGGCCTAGCTCTTGATATAAAGTTTGTGCCAGGGCGGTTACGGCAAATTTACTCATGGTATATGCCGTATATTCGGGTATAGCAATATGACCAAGTGCGCTACCGACAATCACAATGCGACCTTTAGTTTTTTTAAGATCATCTAATGTGGCATAGATGGTGCGTAGCACGCCAAAAACGTTAGTTTCAAATTGGCGTTTGTAATCATCTAAGGTTAAATTCTCTGCATATTCTACTACTCCAAATCCTGCGTTTGCTACAACCACATCAATGGGGCCCAATTGTTGATGAGTTTGCATCACTGCATGCGGGAGATCTTCATCTTTAGTCACATCACAAGTGATTGCCAGCGCTGTTGCTTTTAACTGCTGACAGTCATTTACCAGTGCTTGCAAGCGATCAGCTCGTCTTGCGAGTAGTGCAAGCCTCGCTTGCTCTTTTGCGAACACTTTAGCTAATGCCTCGCCCAAGCCAGAAGAAGCACCGGTAATGAGAATAACTTTATCTTTGAAGCTTTTGTCAGATTTTTGCATAGGTGTGTTTAACGCTTGCACTCTTAAATAAAAAGAGTATATCTATACACGCAAGGAGGGTAAAGATGAAAACCTTATGGAAAAGAACACTGCAACTTTGGTTGTTTGGCTTTGCCAAAGTACCGATGATTTTTTGGCTGCGCCCCCGCGTGCTTAGTTTATCAACTGAAAAAGCGGTAGTGATGATTCCACTAAAGAGAAGATCTAAGAACCATTTAAATTCCATGTATTATGGAGCACTGTGTGTTGGAGCCGATATTGCTGGCGGCATTCAGGTACTGAATGTGCTGGGGGGAGATTTAAAAAAAATCTCTTTTGCTTTTAAAGATGTCAAAGGGGAATTTTTAAAACGCCCAGAAGCGGATGTGCATTTTACTTGCGTGGATGGCCAAGTCGTTCAAGATGTGATTAAAAAGAGCATGCAAACCAAAGAAAGAGAAAATGCAGCCGTAAACGTGATTGCAACCACACCCACAATAACAGGTAATGAGCCTGTTGCACGATTTACCTTAACTATTTCGGTAAAATACAAAGGGTGATTATTCCCCCCGAATGAGTAATACCGGCATCGGAGCAATCCGTATCACACCTTCTGCCACACTGCCTAACATAAAATGATGGAAGCCTTGGCGACCATGCGTGCCTAAAATAATCAGATCTGCAGGCCAACTTTTGGCCTCATTCACAATTTGTTCAGCAATTCTCGTATCTTTGCTGGCTTCGACTAGGCGGGTTTCAAAATTGTTGATGTGATCGTTATGCATCTCAATTTCAATGTTTTGTAACAAAGCGAGTTGCGAATGAGCAAATTCTTGCCTGGTATCTTGAGGATAAATGGCCTTGCCATCCCAATCGATAAAAAACTCATTGCCAATATGCAAAAATCTCAAAAAAATATTCGATGATGATTTAGCAAATTTTTTTGCTTCATTTATTGCAAGTTTGGATGTGTTACTGTCGTCAACAGAAACCAAAATATTTTTGTATATCATGCCACACCTCAGGTTACTAAGTAGTTTTTCGGCTTAAAGCCGCTTTTGATTAAGGTAAAACGAAACGAATATACAGCCTAGGTTTATGATCGGTGAGCTACACTATTTAAACTGTGAAAGTTAATAAACTTTATATTGCTCATTTTTCATTCAATACTGCTGCAAACTTGTGTATCATTGGCGGACTGAATTTAACCCATTGGGCGAGATAATAATGACTTTAATGCGAATTTTGCGTTATCCCAACAAAGATTTGAGAAAAGCGGCGCTTCCTGTTGCAGCTTTTGATGAAAGCTTAAAACAGATAATCCAAGAACTGTTTGACGTTTTGTATGCAGCAAATGGCTGGGGATTAGCTGCAAACCAAGTTGGGGTTTTATCTCAAATTATTGTGATGGATATTTCTCCTGATCAAAATCAACCTATGGTTTTTATTAATCCAAAAATTTTGAGCAAAAGCGGTGAGGTGGAATCTGAAGAGGACAACTTATCATTCCCAGGAATGTTCATTAAACTCAAACGAGCCAAAAAAATCGAACTCCAATACTGTGATGAAAATGGAAAGTCGCAAACGCAAATCTTTGAAGGATTATTGGCGTGCTGTCTTGCCCAAAAAGTCGATTCTCTCAATGGTAAGCTCTTTATTGATCATTTGTCTGAGCTCAAGCGCACGCGATTATTAGCTAAATACAATAAAATGAAGTACCAACCCGTTAGTCACGATCACGTTCATGGGCCGGGTTGTAGTCATGATCATGATCACGAGCATGATCATCATCATCATCAGCATTAAGCGGGGATGAGATGCCAGGTGAGACCTGAAAATGAAGTACCAACCCGTTAGTCACGATCACGTTCATGGGCCGGGTTGTAGTCATGATCATGATCACGAGCATGATCATCATCAGCATTAAGCGGGGATGAGATGCCAGGTGAGACCTGGCATCTGTCAAACATTACTCGTAGTAGTATTCAGTTATTTCGCAATGATCGTCATAACAAACTTCTTCTTCGAAATATTCACGCGCAGGGGCTCTTTGAGCAAGACGACGTGGTTGTTGGTTATTGGTGCTTTGCATTGCACCCCCCATGGCCCCAATGCCTGCGCCGATCATCGCGCCTTCGCCTGCGTGGCCAGAGAGTGCGCCTAGGGCCGCTCCACCCACAGCGCCCAAAGCAGAGCCACTTAACACGCCTTGTTCTTCAGGGGTCATGTTAGTACAACCAATTAACAAAACTAAAGGTAATGCGCAAAGTAGTGTAGTTACAGCTTTCATTTTTCTGTATTCCTTAAATTCTCAACAGTGTAAAAAACTAAGATAATTACGGCAGGACTATGTGAAAAGCAATCTACACCAACTTCAAATCCTTGTCTAGAGATGTCCCTGATGAAGCTATATTTGTGCTAAATAAGACAATAATGCTGCGCATACACACTATAAATGAACTAATTCCAAAAAGTATTGGTCATACCATCAGCATGAAGAAATTGGGATAGATATGGCAGATCTACGGCGCAGCTATCGCTTTAATTATAAATCATCACCGTTTCTTAACTTGAGTGAGTTCGAACATGCCCAAAGTAGTGCGAAGTTGCTTCAAGGCGTGTCACCGAATGATTATGAAAAGCTGAAAGGTTTACTTAGTTCGTTGATTAATAAATCTCAAGCGAATAAATCTGTTCCTCTCTCTAGCATTTCAAAGTCCCTCAATCCACTAGTGAATAAAGCCGATTACGATAAATATCTTTTAGACTTGATACTTGCTGGTAATATAGATAAAAAAATAATCGAAATATTACAAAAAGAAGCGATTGAGATTTTTCGCAACCACCAACAAGCTAAAGAGGCAATACTTGCTCATCTTCGGGAAATCAGAAGTAAAACTTTGGACCGATTGCAGTCGCAAGATGAAGCGTATATGCGAGAAAAAGAAGCAGCGTTACAAAAATTACAAGCATTATTGAGTGAATTAGATAGTTCGGTCATTAAGTCACTTGAAAACTGTTTGAGTCAAATTAATATTTTGCAAGATAAGCAACGCAAAATTGAGAAACAAAAAGAAGCTATTTATGAAAATCTAGGCCAGGATATAGCTTATTTTTTCAATAAGCCTGAATATAACATAAATGGAAAAAATCCATTTAAAATAAATAAAAATCTTCCTCTTGACGTACAAAAAGGAATGGAGAGACAAATTGGTAAGGTGTTTAATCAAGAGTTAGCCCCGCTTAACGACCAGATACATCAATTGGATGACAAGGTTGGCAAGATAGAGCTAAAAAGAGAAATTTCTAACAAGAAGTTGAAGGCTGTGGAGTTGGAAAAATTAGATAAAATAGACACGCTTACTCAAGAAGCACCAAATGCTATGCTTGATGCCATGAAAGTTTTTGCCAAACAAGATGATACCCAAGAAGAAGATCAAAGATCAATCAATGAAATTGCAAAAGCGGCTGATGAGCAATTTAATGACAACTACAATGAAGATACGCCACTGTTTCCTCTTATTGTGGATGGTGAACCGATCTATGATGTAGATCCAGAAGTGTTGACGTTAACAGATGAAAATAAAGATTTGTCTGAAGAAGATAATGCGATGACATTACTTTACAAACAATTGGAGGAAGCAGAAGCGATAATTAACCAAAGTGCAAATAGGGTGTCGGAGCAAAATCAAGGCCAAGACCAATCTCAATCTCAGGAAGAAGAAGTTCAATTTGGCCCGCCATCGTTTGATGAGCATCTACATAAATTAGGATATAAAGGCGCAGTGATCCGAGGTAATATTGATGAAAAATCGGTCAGACTTATCGAAAACAAAGTAATGAGGCAAGAACTAAAAGAGAAGAAAGAAAAATTAAAAGATAAAATTGAGAAACTTGAAAAGAATATCGAAGAAATTAAAAAACTGGGCATTATATCTTTTCCTATGGTGCTTCATCTAAAAGAGTTGGCTAAAATAGAACGCAAGAAATACGAAAAAGAAAATCAGAAATTAGAACAAATCAAACAAGAAGCAGAGCAGTTAAAAGAAGAAAAACAAGAACTCATTCAAAAGTTTGATCTCACCGTTGCTAAATTAGTAAGCTCTATTGACTACATTAATTCTGAAATGAATCAAGATGTTTCGCAGGTGACAGATTTCGCCATGCCGGCCGCTGGTGAAATAACAGCTGCTGGCGCAAGTTCATCAGTCACTGCAGATGTGGTTAAACTTGGTGCACAAATCAGGGCAGGATTAGATCAAAATCCTGATTTTATGAAAAAAGCTGCTGCTCAAATTGGTGCTTGTGATGCTGCTCAAATGGAATGTGCAACCCAAATTGCTGGATGCCAAGCCATGGCCCGCGAGTTGGTAGATTCTGCGATTATCGCAAGAAAAGCAATTGCGGGTGAATATGACCAAGTTGCTGGCGCACCAATGATGACTCAAAATCATCAATTAGAAGGCCTGATTTCTCAAGTGCGTTCTACACCAGCTCAGGATGCAAGGAAAACGAGTTCGTTGGGAAATTCTTTATAGCGATACTGTGGTTTCTAATGATATCTTTAAATACACTAGCCAAAAGCCTTTTCCTTAGAAAATTTCTAATAGATAAGCCGTTACAAGTCACTTTTTTGGACTGAACATCAAAAGCCCAAGAACTTACCCAGAAATTGTACTCCTTTATATTGATTTGCACAGCTGGCTCTTGAAGTACAAGAGAGGCATTTTGGCCGACATACCAGATTTCAATGCTAACCCCTAGTCGTTTTGAATAGGCATCATAGGCAAACTGTTTTAACATAACTTTGAGATCCTTGAGCTCATCTTTTGAAAAAATTGCTCGTTTACTAGGATGTCTATCGCAGTCGATGATAGCAATCAGCTTCAAGGTGGAGCCAAGACAAGATGTGAGTAAATAATCGGTTGCATGAACGATTTTGGCGGCTGCACCAGGATAACCGATGGCAAAAGATTTTTTATTCACTAAAAAATTTATTAAGTTGTCTGTTATGGATGCTTTCATGACGCTCAACTATGGATGATATTCAAATTTAGCGCGATGGTAGCAATAAAAACTACATGAATGTATCAAAACCAGATGATGGCGTGGATTAAATCGATAAAACGAAAAATAGCGCCTATGCCTATCATAAGCGCTATTTTTACACTGCCGGAGAACACATTTAAAAGAATGTGAAACTACACGCTATTTATTTCATCCACTTTGCGTGGCACGCTTTGCCTTTGCAATTCCCTGGATTGTAATAGCCATTATTAAAATGGCCATCGTGGTAGTATTCATTACCGTAGAAGCCACCTTTGTAATACCCGTTGTTGTAATTTTCATAAGCATGGGAGTAAATATACCGGCCTTCTTTGGGATTAACGCTATTGAAGTAACCACTATTGTTGTAATACATGGGTTGTTGGAATCTATCACGGGCCTCAGAGCCTCTCCAATAGTGATAGCCATTTCTATCAACCATATAGCGGTATTTACTGTAGTCTTGCTTAGTGGCTAGGGCATCACTTAAGGAGACGCTACCACAGCCCACTAATCCACATAGGCTTAACAAGCTTAATGCTTTGAGAGTATGGTTCACTTTCTTCTCCAAATCCTTTTGCCCCTTGTTAAAAAAGTAGCACATTACTTTGAAATAGAAAAAGTCTTGAGCAATCAACTATTGTTGTTTAGCGATAGATGAACTGATTCTTTAGGCAGAAGGCAATTTACACAGTGCGTTGTGAGAAGGGCATTTTTTGACGCCGTTAGCGTCAGTTTTGGGCATGTCTCGAATCGAGTAGGGCGCCGCTTTTTGTTATATTTTGCTAGTTAAATGGATTGGTTGTGATTGCATTCCTTGAGTAAACAGTTTACTTTGTTACGGGCAAATTGTTAGGGGTTCCAATGGATAGCGGCTTTAAAAAAATGCTTGAAGGCTATTTAAGCTTTAGAGACAAGTATGCGCATGGTGATAAATCTGTGATGCAGTTTCTATCGCATTATGGTCAACAACCACAGGTGATGGTGGTGGCGTGTTGTGATTCACGCGTGGATCCGGCATTAATTTTACAGTGCGATCCGGGTGATTTATTTGTAGTGCGCAATGTCGGTAACATTGTTCCTCCCTTTGAGAAAGATGAGGCCCATCATGGTACAAGTGCTGCTTTAGAATTTGGTATTTGCTTTTTAAAAGTAAAGCATCTTATTTTGTTAGGGCATAGCCAGTGTGGCGGCATTCAAACACTACTTAGCACCAATGCTCAAAATGATTTTATAACCAATTGGGTATCTATTGTGAATTCACCTGCCGCTAAGCATCATGATTGTGATGAATATGCCAAACTTGCTTTAAATCAATCCTATAATAATTGTCTTTCATTCCCATGGCTAAACGAACGAGTGCATAAAGAAGATCTCTTTGTTCATCGGTGGTTTTTTGATATTAAAATGGGCCAAATATTCACCTACTCAGAAATGGATAAAAAATATAAAGCCCTTGATCCGATGGATTGAGTTTTTAAAGAAAGGGAACATTTTTATTTTTTTGCTCACCGGAGGTTTCTTTTTTAACGAGCCTTAGGCTAATTTTGGATGGGGATATTGAGTTAAATTGATTCAGCAAAAGTTGCTGTGATCTTGTTTCTTCATTCTTGTTGGCAGTCTCTGGCTGTTCTTGTGTTGAATCACTAGCCAGTAATTTACCTAGTAAATTGAGTTTTGTCTTTTGCGATGGTGTTGGAGGGTTTTCTTTTGTAAGTGTCGGATCCACAGGTTTGGATGGGCTTAATCCCATTTTTGCTGCCTTGTCTGAAAAAATATCGGATAATAATTTACTGCTTTGAGTTTTTTCCTTAAATCGTTCCTTTTTTGCCAACATTTCTTTGACTTGTCCTATAACCCGAGCAATGTGTCTGAAATCCTTGTCTTGAGTAGCGTCAGAAATTTTCTCAATAGAGCCCCAATCACACAATCTGAAAGTAAGATCTGGGTATTCGCCAGAAACCAAAATATTTCTTTTGCTTATATCACCATGAGTAAGACCAGCATCATGTAACTCATCAATAGTGCTATATAGGGTTTCTTCTAGCTTGATAATCGAATCATCTTTGAAACGAATTTTGTTAAGCATTTCTAGGTTGCCATCATGTCTTGGTAATCGATAAACAATATTTTGGGTGAGCAGTTCAGGTGAGGGCAATCCCAGTGATTTTTTAATCGCATTTAATTCTCTTTTGCTTGGATTGGGATTTGAGGCAAGCAACAAAAGAATATTGCTATCGGTGCCAACAAGCTCGGGAATTTCAATAAGTGAGTTTTTTTGTGGGTCTATTTTGCTTTTTAGCAGTTCAATTTTTTTAGCTACCGTATAACGTGTTACAAGCAAAACATGCCTGTGGCCATCTGAAATGATTAAACTTTGAGCGCCAAATGAAATGATCTCACGCTTTTTTTGTTCTAGCTGGGGTAATTTTTGAGCGGCAAGGATAAGGTTATTTTTACCAGGAGAAGAGGGGCCTTTGGTGGACACGTTTATTGCCTTTTAACTGCTTTACAATGTGTGTTGGAATTCTAAAAAAAATCTTAAAATTAGGCAAGCATATGATGAGAAACAACAAAAATATAAAGTTGGAAAACTAGTTGTATGTTTTGTCAGGTTTGCGCTAAACCCATCGCCTGTTTTTGCCGATTAAATGTGTCTAAAACTTTTCAACCCCTGGATTATTTATGAGCCAAAACGTCAGTGATCAAATTGTAGAGATTTTATCTGCAGCGGGTGTCAAACATATCTTTGGGATCCCAGGAGACACCATTGATTCGCTCATGGAATCACTGCGTGTTCAGGATAAAATGCAGTTTATTATTATGCGCCATGAGGCATCAGGTGCATTTGCCGCTAGCGCTCAAGCGAAACTCACTGGCAACCTTGGGGTTTGCGTTGCTTGCCAGGGGCCCGGTGCCGTTAATTTATTGAATGGTTTATATGATGCGGCTTTAGACAAAGTGCCTGTATTAGCGATTACCGGGCAGGTCAGTTCAGATGTCATCGGCACAGGTATGCCACAAGAGATCAATCAATTAAGCTTGTTTAATGATGTGGCCATTTTTAATCAAGAAGTGCGAGGTGCCGAGAATTTCCCACACTTGTTGATGTTGGCTTGCCAAGCCGCGATAAACCACCGTGGTGTTGCCCATCTTTCAATTCCGTCCGATATCATGAGACAAACGGCGGTAAAATTAGATCCGCGTTATCAAATTTTAAAATTTAATAGTAAACTTATTCCTTCTGATGCTGAATTAGATAATGCTGCCAACATTATTAACAAATCAAGAAATGTCTGCATTTTATATGGTGGCGGCTCTTTTAGTGCAACTGAAGAATTGATCGCAATATCGCAAATGCTCAATGCCCCCTTAGTGCATACCACTCGTTCCAAAGATATTCTAGATAATAAAAATCCGAATTATGTCGGTGGTTTGGGGATTATGGGATGTCATGCAGGCAATTGGGCAACCAGTGAATGTGATACCTTAATAGTGGTGGGTTCAAGTTTTGCTTTTAAAGAATATTATCCCAACAAGGCTGATATTATTCAGATTGATAATTGTATCAGCAAAATCGGTGCACACATGCCGGTGTCACAGGCTTTATTAGGGGATAGCAAATTAACATTACAATCATTGATGTCACGATTAAGTGCTAAAACAGATGAGAGCTTTTTGAAAAAAGCACAAAACTTGAAAATTAAAAGTGGTAATCATCTAGAATATTTTGCTAAACCAAGTGAAGATGGAAAATATATTCATCCGCAAGCTTTGACCGAACGCATAGGTGAACTTGCTGATGAAGACGCTATATTTTGCGTAGGCACAGGATCTGTCACGGTTTATTGCAATAACTATTTACATTTAAATGGCAAACAACGTTTATTGTGGACATGGAATTTAGCCTCATTAGGTTGGGCATTAGCGGCATCATTGGGTTGCAAATTGGCAATGCCGCATCGACAAGTGATTGTGCCGGTAGGAGATGGCGATTTTCAAATGTTGATCGCCGATTTAATTACCTTTGTTAAATATCGACTCCCAGTGGTATTTATTATTTATAATAATTCAAGATACCGATTCATTGAATTAGAAGAATCAGGTGAGGGTAACCCTTCTTTTGGAACGGATCTCTTAAATCCTGATTATGCTAAATTAGCCGTTGCTCATGGCGCCTTTGGGGTAACCGTAAAAGACTATTCTCAAATAGATGCGGCGCTCAAAGAAGCTTTTAACTGTGGCAAACCTGCCATCGTTGATGTGATGGTGAATCCACAGGAATTATTTATTCCACCCAAAGTAACACCTAAAATGGCCTTTTCGTTTGCGCAGTCACAGGTTAAGGAATGGCGCTTTTTTAAAAGCATCATGAACTTTATTCATACCCATATTGGTGTAAGACACTAAAAATAAGTGCTAAAGCGCTGCTTTACACTCGAGGGGATAAAAAGTAACATGCTTGGCAGTTAGTTGCATTTGCCAGGTAAAGCATGCTTTTTAAAACAAACGCTTTGTTATTGTTAAGTCTTCTTACATTTAATTCCTTTGCTCTTTTTGCCAAAGAACCCAAACTGATTTTTGCACTCGATGTTGTACGCCATGGCGATAGAACCGCAATACATGACATTCCTAGCCTTCCTTACAAGTGGAAAGAGGGACGAGGTCAGCTCACCGCTAAAGGGATGCAGCAGCATTTTGAATTAGGCTCAAAGTTAAGAAAAAGATACATTGAAGAATTAAAATTACTGGGTGAAGTTTATCATCCCAAATCTGTGTATGTACGCTCAACCGACACTGATAGAACGCTAATGAGCGCACAATCGCTGCTCTATGGACTTTATCCTCTGGGGAGTGGTCCTAAAGTTAAAAATCAGGCAATTGAGGCTTTGCCTGGCGCTTTTCAGCCAATCCCCATACATACGCAAGCGTTATCTGACAAAGATGTCTTATTGGTTGATACGCATCAAAGCAAATTTCAAGAACAACTACACAAGCATGTTAAAACTCACAGTGCTTGGATTGCTAAAAATAATGCACTCAAACATAACTATCCTCGCTGGAGCAAAGCGACAGGGCTTGTGATCAACGATCTCTATCAGCTCATTTCGTTGGGCAATACAATTTTTGTATATCAGAGCAATCATGTCCCTGTGCCAAGCACTTTAACCTCCAAGGATATTGAACAAATTAAGGATGCCGGTAAATGGGCATTTTGCTTTATGTTTAAGCCTGAGCCTGTTGCTGGTGCTGTCGGTGCACCATTGCTGGAATATATTGTTGATCATTTAGATAAAGCATCAACCACTAACAACGAATTAAAATTTGTTTTACTTTCAGGCCATGATAGCAGCTTGTTAGCTCTATTGAGTGCGTTAGGTGTGGCATTAGATGAGCCGCCGCCTTATGCTTCACAGGTTAATTTTTCTGTGTATCAGCAAGCAGATAAGAAACCTTATGTGGTTATCACCTACAATGATAAAACTTTAACGGTGCCTGCTTGTGGTGGATCTGAATGTGAAGTTAAACAATTGAAGACACTGGTGTCATAGAGGATATGATGCAATAAAGTACTAAGAGCAGCATGGCTGCCCTTAGCGTTTATTTTATCTTGGTTTTTTCATATAAAAAGGGTTATTTTGATATTTTAATTCATCTTGCATCCCGGCACCAAATGCGCTGGCTTTAACCCAACAAAGAGGCCTTACATAGGAAAGCAGATAATGACTTACGCTATTGGCTGCTTTTTCGCCTTCTAAAAAGGCACGGCGTTCGTTCGCATTGGGTATGGCTGCAACCCGTGGTAATCGCACAAGCTTGTTTTGATAATACTCATTTCGTAAGTATAAAAAAGTACTCGCCGTAATACCTGACAAAATAGATGCCCCCAGAATAAACATCCAAGAGTGAGACAAAGTCATCGCTGCGACCGTTAATCCAATCACTATGCCGGTTGATTTTGGATGCATCGAAAATGAGGTAAGGCGTGCCAACAATGATGGCCCAAAAGGCACAAAAGGTGCCGGTGGTGGAAAAACATTAGCAACAGGTGGTGGAAAAACATTAGCAACAGGTGGCGGAAAAACATTAGCAACAGGTGGCGGAAAAACATTAGCAACAGGTGGTGCTGACTGAAAGTGCGGTGCGGGATGTTCCGCTTCATTGATTAATTGCTGCACTGATTTAGCATTATCTGGACTAATTGGTTTGCTCGAAAAATCTAACCCCTGCACGTTTTTAGCGATGAAAGCATCAATTAAATTTTTGTTGCCTGTTTTGGCTAACATCCAAAAGCAAGAGGCATGTGCTGCGCCTAATTTTTGATTCCAATCCATTTTGCTAAGATCTGCTCTTGCGATAAGCGTTTCAAGAGATTTTGGATTTCGATGTGCAATAAAAGTGATAAGCCATAACAATGAAATGCTTCCTAAGCCACCGTAATTAACGGTTGCTTTGAAATTAATTTTACCCAGATCAGCTTTTTGCAAAATTATTTCAAGTGGCTCGCATAGTTTGCTGTTGGCAATTTCTAAAGCTAATTTACAGATCAGCGGGGCGTCTCCAATGGGCGCATTAAAATCCAACGTGTCTACATTTACTGAGTTAAGAAAGTCAACTAATATATGGGTGGGTTCATTCAAATTGGGTGCTTGAAGAACTTGTTCACAAAGCGAAACAAAGAGCTGTTGATTGTCTGATGGGCCCGGGTTCATATACATCCTCTAATAGGGATTATTGTGGGCCCATTTTAAACATTAAGCTAGCAAGTTAGCAAGGATAAGATTAATAGCGGTGTCTCTTTACCCCTTTATAGCAGTAACCATCACTGCAAGGACTGCGGTTGGTATCACCTATGTAATACTCCGCCATGTAATAATCTCCAGCGTAGTAATTATCGATTATATTGAATCTTGCGCGATAGTATTCTGCCATAGGAGATGTATTGCTGTTACTGATATCGGGCGTAAGTGTACTGCATCCGCACAATGCTAAGGATAAAGCAGTCAGCACCAATTTTTGAAACGACATAAAATCCCCACGCTTTTCAACAGGTCTCTAATAAATGTAGTTCACTTTTTATTATAATAGGTGAAATTACACTCGTATTTGAAATAATCAAGTAGTTTCCAGTAAATATAAACACCTGTTTTTTTGTCAAACGTTTCGCCATTTGGATTTGCTATGATATGAATCTGTCTTGCAGTAATCCATGAGGCTTTCCTGCATAAAAAAAACTGATAGGACAATCATGCATTATTTTTATTTACTATTAGCAATCATTGGTGAAGTAATTGCTATCAATGCTCTGAAGGCATCTGAAGAATTCACCAAGCCGCTTCCCACTGCAATAGTGGTGGTAGGGTATTGCTGTACATTTTATTTTTTAACGTTGGCTTTAAGAGTTATTCCGGTAGGTATTGCCTATGCGATTTGGGCAGGTATTGGAATTATAATTGTGACAATTGGTGCGTATTATTTATTCGATCAGGCTTTAGATAAACCTGCTATGCTTGGAATTGCACTAATTATTATTGGGGTTGTTGTGATACAACTTTTCTCATCAACGGTGGGTGAATAGCCCTAGCCCTAGTCCCTTAATCCACAAATTTCTTTTCATAAGTATGACAATACGGCATTTTGCCTGTTTTACCATAATACCCTTGATGATAGTCTTCAGCTGGCCAAAAGGTTGTGACTGGTAGCACTTTAGTTGCTACTTTTTCACCTTTTTGCTCTAGCAAATCAATAACTTTTTTTGCCATTTCTTTTTGATTTTCGTCATCATAAAACAAGACGCTCAAGTATTGCTCACCAATATCAGGGCCTTGGCCGTTGGTTTGGGTAGGATCATGAATTTCAAAAAAGAATTTGATTATTTTTTCTAGCGAGACTATTTTGGGATCAAATACCACTCTTATCACTTCAATATGACCAGTATTACCACGACATACGTCTTCATAGGTAGGGTAGGTAGTTTTTCCACCGCAATAACCTACTTGTGCTTTAAGTACGCCAGGACATTTATTAAACCAGTATTCCACACCCCAAAAACAACCCGCTCCGACAATCAGTTCTTGGGTATCTTCTACTTGAAGATCTGCGACAAAATCAAGACTTAATGAGTTCACGCAGTGACGGGTATTTAAACTGGTCATTCGCTCACCGTGAAATACATGGCCCAAATGCGCACCACAACGGTTACAGAGAATTTCAGTGCGTCGGCCGTCTTGATCAACTTCTTGTTTCACCGCATTGGGGACATTCAAATCAAAACTTGGCCAGCCACAGCCTGAATGAAATTTACTTTGCGAACGAAATAGAGCCAAACCACATTGGCGGCACAAATAAGTACCAGGTGAATCGCTTGCGTCGTATTCCCCACTGAAAGGATGCTCGGTGCCTTTATCTTGCACGATACGCAAAACATGAGGTTGGAGTGAGGCGCTTTTGTAAGACATAGTGTGATTCTAATTCAATGGTAATTACGAGCTATTATATATCAACTAGATATCGACTTGCTAATAGCAACAAGGTTTCTTGTAATAGCACATTAATTTTTTGTTCTTGTTCTTGCTTATCTGTAATGGGGTTGTGAAAATTATCAACTAAAACAAGTGCACCTTCTTCAATATATTGTTTAACTACCTTTTTAAGTATATCAATTTCATGTTCACCATCTAGATAGGGGAAAATAGCTTGGGCAATGGGGGTGAGCAAGATATTTTCATGAAGCACATTGGTGACATGTTGCTGGTGAGTAATTTGATATCTGGCAAGTTTAGACGCAAGTGGTTTATCGCCGACCTTAGGGTTAGCATTAACTTGAGAGGCAAGTTGGTCATAAGCTTTGTTCATTTCATCTACTAATGCACTTTGTACAGCTTGTTTGCATAATAGAGTACTTCGAAAACGCCTATTATTCATTAAATCTTGTTGTTGGCTATAGTGTAAATCAAAGCTGCTTTGTTCAAATTCAAAAAAGGTGGCGTCACACAAATAATGTAAATCATAGCGCTTGGCATTCTCTATAAATTCATGGAAATAAAGTGGGAAATGCATGTTGCTTAAATGTTCATGTAGTAACTGGTTGTCAGAATGCGCGAGAACCAGTTTTACTTCTTCGTGAAGTAACCAATCATAAGAAGTTTGAGGGTGTACAGTAGATAAATTCTTAAGGAGCTCATGAGCTTGTGATAATTTAGCATTCAACGAGATTTCATCTTTGCTGGCAAATAGCATTAATGCTCTTAATGTATTGCCTACCACCCAGCCGGGATAAGTATTATAACTAATGTAAGCTATGCCATGCTCGCTTAAATGCTGCTGACATATTTTCAGTACGCTTTCTCTCGTAGTGCTATCGACCCAAGAATACAAACCATGACAAATAATATAATCAAATTTTTGTGTGTCTTTGTAATCTGTGATTGATTGGGCGATAAATTGAATATTGTCTAAAGCGAGTGTTTCAACACTTTCCTTTGCAAATGCAATTTCTTGCGCGCTAATATCAATACCGACAAATTTACTTTGCGGATAATAAAATGCCATCGGGATAAGATTTCCGCCGCTAGCACATGCCAATTCTAACACGCGCGCGTTATCTGGATGAGTGGGTTTTAAATCAAAAGCTTTGGCGAGTTGATATAAATGTAACGGGTGCGTTTGCTTTAAAGCATTGCTTTCGTAGGGAATATTGTCTTGAGGATTAATGATATCCACTTTTATTTTCGCACAACAAGCATGTTGTTATCCCATTCGATAATATGAGTTATAGTTTGAAGGGGAAGGCTTCTTTAGACTTATCAAAAATAGGCTAATTTAAATTAATTTTAACCTATTTTTGATTGTCTGTCGGGCGAGTGTGATTATTTATACAGAGATTAGGCTGTAACGGCGTAATCTTTGGCAATTTTTTCAATCGCGCTTTTTGCTTTGATTTCTTCACTGACCCATAATCTGTCGATTTCTGCAAAAGCAGAATGATTATGAATCGATTCAAAGTTTTCAGAGCTCACTTTATAACCCATCACTGATTCAAGTTGTTCAATAGACGTGGCCACATCTCGTACCATATCTTCCACAAATTTAGGGTTATCGTACGCACGTTCAGTCACCGTTTTTTCATCACGGCGTTTTAAGATACCAAAGAGTTCACAAGAAGCTTTGCTTTCGACTAATTGAATGATTTCAATTAGGGAAAGGGTGGGCATCGCACGCACAGTGACGGTGACATGTGATCGTTGGTTATGCGCGCCATAATCAGCAATTTCTTTTGAACAAGGGCATAAACTGGTCACTGGCACAACGACGGTAACAAAGGTATGTACTTCTTCGTTTTCTAAAATACCGCGGATGCTGATGTCATAATCCATCAAACTCGGCACCTGTGAAACGGGTGCAAATTTTTTCACAAAATAAGGGAAATTTACTTGAAGAAACCCATATTTTGCATTTAAACGTCCAACCATCGTTTCCAGCCAATGGGGAACGGTTGCGACGCTGAGGACGGTATCTTCTTCGTTGAGTAACTCTACAAAGCGAGACATGTGAGTGCCTTTCACATCTTTGGGTAAATCCACCAACATATCAAAACGGGCGACCACGGATTGGCGAGATAAACCACGGGATGGGGTAAAATCTTCAAAAATCATAGGGTGCCTTAAACCGCGGATCCCAACTCGATTCACTGGCATATTGCGCCAATCGGGACTACTTTGGATGTCAACAACCGCGTTATCTATCATATTTTTAACCCTAAACAATGGAGCATATAAATCTATTATGGTGACTCTACGTGAGAATCAATTTCATTACAAGAGTGTTTTCTGACTTTCTCTTGAATGAGCGCTAAAATACGAGTTTCATTTAAACCGCAACTTTCTAACATTTCATCAGGCTGTGCATGTTCAACAAAATAATCAGGAATACCAATATTGAGGATGTGATTTTGACAACCGTTGGCTAGCAAGACTTCATTAACCCCTGAGCCTGCACCACCCATAATGGCATTTTCTTCTAAGGTGGCGATAAACGGATGGCTTTTTGCCAAGGATAAAATCATAGCGTCGTCGAGGGGTTTCACGAAGCGCATGTCAACTACTGTTGCGTCTAAAGTTTGCGCAATATTTTGTGCAACTTTGACCATCGATCCGAAAGCAAGCAGTGCGATCGTATGACCCTGTCGACGCACGAGCGCTTTGCCAACAGGTATAGCATCGCAATTTTGCTCAATTTCCACTAATGGGCCGCTACCGCGTGGATAGCGCACAGCCGCAGGACAATTTGCCATTAAGCCAGTTGTTAACATTTTGCGACATTCATTGGCGTCTGAGGGCGCCATGATAATCATATTAGGGACAGTGCGCAGATAACTTAAATCAAAGCTGCCGTTATGGGTTGGACCATCGCCGCCCACAAGACCTGCTCTATCAATCGCAAAAAGCACGGGTAAATTTTGTAGGGCCACATCATGGATCAGTTGATCATAGGCACGTTGTAAAAAAGTAGAATAAATTGCCACAACAGGTTTCATTTTTTCGCAAGCAAGTCCTGCCGCTAATGTCACGCTGTGTTGTTCTGCAATGGCAACATCATAATAGCGCGTCGGAAAAGTTTTAGAAAAGCGAACGAGTCCTGAGCCCTCACACATCGCAGGTGTAATCGCAACAATGCGGGGATCACGTTCTGCCACATCGCACAGCCAATCACCAAAAACATCAGAATAGCTCGCCATTTTTGGGGAGGGCACTGGCGCCTTTACTTCTGGTTGATAAAATCCTTTGGTAACTCCGTGATATTTGATGGGATCAGCTTCAGCAGGTCCATAGCCCTTGCCTTTTTGAGTGATCGCATGAACGATTTGTGGTCCTTTGAGATCTTTGATGTTTTGTAGTGTCTTTACCAGCGCATTAAGATCATGACCATCAACTGGACCTATATAATTAAAGCCCATTTCTTCAAATAATGTGCCGGGGACAATCATCCCTTTTAGGTGTTCTTCTGTTCTTCTGGCAAACTCCCACACCGGCGGGATCCGCCTGAGTACTTCTTTACCACTTTTGCGCATAGAGGTGTAGAGTTTGCTCGATAAAATGCGTGCAAAATAATTAGATAAAGCGCCAACGTTGCCGGAAATAGACATATCATTATCATTCAGAATCACTAAGAGATTGGCTTTAAGAGATCCTGCATGATTAAGTGCTTCAAAGGCCATACCGGCGCTCATGGCACCATCACCAATGACAGCAATGACTTTTTGATCATTGCCGTTATGCTTGTTCGCCAAACTCATGCCAAGACCTGCGCTAATGGAGGTACTTGAATGGCCAACACCAAAGGCATCATATGGGCTTTCTTCTCGGCGTGGAAAAGGAGCTAACCCGTCTTTTTGACGGATGGTATGCAGTCTGTCTCGTCGTCCGGTGAGGATTTTATGCGGATAAGCTTGGTGGCCTACATCCCATATAAGGCGATCATCTGGTGTGTTAAAAACATAATGCAAGGCAATTGCTAACTCAACGGCGCCTAAGCCTGCGCCCAGGTGTCCACCTGCTTGATTTAAGGTTTCAAGCATGAACTCTCTCATGCTACTTGCCACTTCTGGCAATTGTGTTGGGCTTAAGCGACGCAAATCTTCAGGTGAGTTGATGCTATGGATAATGCTCATTACATCGTTCGCTCAAGGATATAAGTCGATAACTCGCGCAAAGGGTTGGCTTTGATGCCAAAGCGTTGCAAACTAAGTTGGGCCTGTTGGTGCCAATGCAAAGCATGCGCTTTTGCTTGCGTTTCGCCAAGTAGAGTTACAAAAGTGCATTTTTGATTTTTCACATCTTGCCCAGTATTTTTGCCTAATAGAGAACTGTTGCCTTGCGCATCTAAAAGGTCATCTTGAATTTGAAAGCAAAGGCCTAACGCCTCGCCAAATCTATGTAATTCAGCTAAATCGTCTTCTGTGGCTATTGCGCTTGCTAAAGCGCCACATTGTACACTGGCTGCAATCAGAGCCCCAGTCTTTGCACGATGCATTTGCATTAAATTATCGAGGTTAAGGGTTTTGCCTTGGGCATTGAGATCAATACTTTGCCCTTTGACCATGCCTGTCGCACCACTTGCTTGGGAAAGTACGCGGATTATTTTTAAGATAGTAGACTGATTTATTCCAGGTAGATGCTCTGGATGAGAGAGAATTTCAAATGCCAAGGTTAATAAGGCATCTCCAGCAAGAATAGCTGTTGCTTCTGTAAAGACCTTATGACAAGTCGGTTTTCCCCGGCGTAAATCGTCATTGTCCATGGCAGGTAAATCATCATGAACGAGAGAGTAACAGTGTATGAGCTCAACTGCCACGGCAATAGGATTGAGTGTTTCTTCTTTGGCGCCCAACATTTGCCCTGTATAAAAAACAAGCAAAGGGCGTAAGCGTTTTCCGCCATTTAAGCAGGCATAGTGCATGGCTTTAGCTAAGGGATCGTGCTCATCCAAGGGTAGGTATTGCTTTAAAAGATGCACAACTTGGGATTGGCAACGTTGAAGGGAGGCAAGGAATGTCATTCGGTTTTGCCTATTCCTTAGCGGTGAAGTCACTAGGACTGGCGTTGTCATCAAGGAGCTCTTGCACACGCAATTGGGCCTGCTTCAGTGCCAATTGGCATTGACGAGCTGTGGTGACGCCTTCTTCAAAGTGCTTTAAAGCTTGCTCAAGCGTTAATTCACCACCCTCTAGTTTTTCAACCAAGGTATCGAGCTTCTTAAGCGCTGCCTCAAAATCGGGCGCTGAATCAGATTTTTTGTTAGCCACTGGATTTAAATTTCTTAAGAAAACCAAAAACTTATCCTAGACGCTCTCCTGGGTCAAGGTAGTAGGGCAATTTTAGCCCTTCTATTCTTTTACTAAAGTTACTGCAAAGCACTTGTAGGCACACTTTTATTTCTAGAGCTAGAATTGTAAATAACATCCTTTAAATAAATGCCGTTCATTGGACTATAAAGATACTCAGTAGGAGTACAAATGGATTTTGGAACCCTGTTAGGTTTGATAGGCGGCGCTGCCGTTCTCTATTTGTCAATTGCCGGTGATGGGGGTGACATCAAAACCTTTATTAACGCTCACCCTGTGATTGTTGTATTTGGTGGCACTGCTGTTGTTGTTTTAATGAAATTTGGAATCGCGCAAACACTCGGTGCATTCAGAGTTGCAGGGCACGCCTTTATTTTTAAAAAGTATAGTAGTGAAGAGATCATTGAAGAAGCGGTTAAAATTGCAGATGCTGCTAGAAAAGGCGGCCTTTTGTCCTTAGAAGGTATTGAAATCAAAAATGAGTTCATGAAAAAAGGCATACAGCTGCTTATCGATGGTCATGAACCTGAAGTGATGAAAAAAATTCTGACCAAAGAGATGAACTTAACCGTTGAGCGCCACATGTGGGGGCAAAAAGTCTTTAAAGCGATTGGCGAAGCAGGACCTGCTATGGGGATGATAGGAACCCTGATGGGGTTGGTAATCATGATGTCCAACATGAGTGATCCCAAGGCCATTGGTCCCGCTATGGCGATAGCACTCCTGGCTACGTTTTATGGTGCAGTTGTGGCCAATATGTTGGCTTTACCTATTGCTGAAAAGCTTGAGCTGCGTAGTAATGAAGAGCGACTATCCAAATCCTTAGTGATTGATGCACTGATTGGTATTCAAATTGGGCAAAATCCCCGCGTTATTGAAGAAGCCCTGAAAAACTATCTCCCTCGCAAAAAACGAGGAAGTAGCGTAAATGACGCAGCATAGTCATAGTGATGATGATGATGATGCACCGGCCCATGGCCAAAAGGCGGGTGAAGGTTGGGTTGTAACCTTCGCAGACATGATGTCATTGTTAATGAGCTTTTTTGTGTTATTACTTTCGTTCTCAGAACAAGATTCGGCAAAATTCAAAGAAGTGGGTGGATCACTCGAGCAAGCTTTTGGTGTGCAGCGAGATATTGTAGCTTATCAAGTACCCAAAGGTACCAGTATTGTGGCGAGAGAATTTAGTCCAGGCAAGCCTAAACCCACTGCGATGAATGAGGTTAGGCAATCGAGTGTGGATGATATGGATCAAACTCTCGAGTTTGATGCCAAAGATCACCCCGATCATAAGAAAAAAGTACTAGAAGATAAAGAGGGTACAGGTAATGCCGATTTGCGAGGCAATAAAGCACTGGCTGTTTCTCAAAAATTGGCGAAGGTTTTGCAGTCGGAAATCAAAGAAGGCAAGATTAAAATTTTGACCAAAAATCAGCGGGTGATTATTCGCATTTTAGATCAAGGCTCATTTGCTTCGGGTGATAACTCGTTGCATCCCGCATTTTTACCTGTATTAGATAAAGTGGCCTATCTATTAAATGAGATCCCGGGTCAAATTGCCATCTCAGGCAATACCGATGATAAGCCCATTTCCAATTCATTATATCGTTCTAATTGGGAATTATCAGCGGCACGTGCGATTACGGTTGCACATCGTTTATATGATAGAGGTGTTGATAAAGATCGCATGATAGTTGCAGGAAATGCGGCAACCCAACCCCTGGTTGAAAATGATACTGAAGAGCATCGTAGCCAAAATCGTCGTGTTGAGATCACCTTAACACAAGATGATGAGCCTCGCGTTCAAGAAGCGCCAGAAGTGGTACCTTCTTATTTAAGAAAACAAATTCAGCAGCCAGCGCGAGAAATTGTGGTGAATGCGCCCAATAACAAGTTGCAACAAAAGAATCAAGCAATCAAAGCAAAAGATCCAACGGTAAAAGAGACTCAAACTCAAACAAAGGGTCAAGCAACGGAAAAAGCGACCCAGCCGATCAAACAATAGGTAAGGAGCATTCATGAAATCTCAAGAAAGAAGGCGCTATTTTCGCATCGATGATGAGATGGTTTTGGCTTGGCGCGTACTCGATAAAGCTGAAAAAGAAAAGCGCATGGAGCAATTTTCAAACGGTGATCTGGAATACCCAGATCCCACCAGGCTATTTTTAGCGTTAGAAGCAGATATTGCTACCTTGATTGGGCAATTATCGCCGCGTGATCCTACTGTTGCCCAAATTCTGCGTTTAATGAATCGTAAAGTGAATTTGATTTCCCGTGGTCCACTCATGAGTGGGCATCGAACATCCATTTTTGATGAAGCGCCGCAATTTGTGAATATCAGTGCGTGTGGTATGGCATTTATGGTTGAAAAATCCATTCCGGTTGGAACGGATATTCAGGTGGAATTGGTGCTAGTGCCAGAAGGTTCTTATATTTTATGTTATGGTGTTGTGATTAATTGTGAAAAATCAGCGTCTGCAACGAATGAAAGACACTATCGCGCTAATGTTGATTTTACGGCAATTCGTGAAGAAGACCGAGACAGACTTATTCAACATATTATGCAAAAAGAACTAGAGATGTTACAAACTAGACGCCGACAAGGTGCTAAAAAATAGCCAAAAGCAATCCTGTTTTAGCTTAAACGATGTAATGCTGTGTCTACACGAAATAACGAATCTTTTCTGTTGGTCTGTAAACGCTCACCTAGTAGCTAGCTCGCTATCAAGTATGATGCCGCCTATCCTGTTAGCTGTGTACATATTAAAACCTATTTGATACACTTTTCTAACTTTTAAGAGCGCCTATTTTGTGGTGAGCATGACTTATTCAGCCCGATTAGTACCTTTCATAGTTAACAAAAGTTTGTTAACTAATGCTATTTCGATCATGCTTATCGGCGTCAGTTATTTTTTTATTAACACTCCTTATCAGGCAGTTATTGGCAATATTGGTTTCTACGCTTTATCTTGTGCACTAACCAATTGGATTGCCATTATTATGTTATTTGAGAAAGTACCCTTTATTTATGGATCAGGTGTGATACCTGCACGCTTTGAGGCGTTTAAAGGTGCTATCAAGCAGCTAATGATGACTGAATTTTTTACTTCTGAAAATATTCAAACTGTCATGTCAAATACCTCACTTGATGCTACCATGTTGCAAGATATTGCCAGTGAAGTAGATTACGACAAATTGTATACTGCATTAGTTGAAGCTATCTTTGAATCTAAAATTGGCTCTGTCTTTTTTATGATGGGCGGGCAAAATGCGATTGAGCCACTTCGCGAGCCAGTGCAGAAAAAATTGCGCGTTGCCATAGATGCTATTTTGGCAGATGAGAAACTACATCGTGCCATGTTAGAAAAAACAGCTGATCCAAAACAATTTTTAAGTAAAATAGAACAAGTGGTAGACAAGCGTTTAGCTAAGCTAACGCCTAACATGGTTAAAGAAATAATACAAAAAATGATAGCGCAACACCTCGGTTGGTTAGTCGTCTGGGGCGGTGTTTTTGGCGGTTTGATTGGATTGATTGCAAGTTTCATATAAGTGATATAATAATGAATAGAGAAACATCGTTTAACGAGTACCTCCTGTTTTTGCGCGAGTCAATACAAAACTTAGCAGAATATTGGGAAAAAATTGGCCACGATAACCCTCATATCAAAGATATTACTGCAGGTTTAAATCATAAAGATCCATTTATTATCTACAAGGCTAGCATCGCTGCAACGCTATTGTTAGAAGATAGATCCATCTATCATTAATTCAAAGGAAGTACAATGAGCGTTCTCAGACAGCATGAAGTTTACAAAAACTTCTATCAAATTCTTCATCCGTTAGTTGCGAGCAAACTCTCGCTAATGAGAGACAAACATACTGATCATAAATTGTTCAGAGAATTGGTTCATGAAATTACGTTATTACTAGGTTATGAAGCCACACAAAATCTTCAAACGAAAGAAATCGAAGTTGAATCACCTATTGAAAAATGTTTATCCCCAGTTTTAGCCGGACCCTCACCGGTTATTTTACCTATTTTACGTGCTGGTGTTGGTATGGTGGATGCTCTATTAAGCTTAATGCCCTCAGCAAAGGTAGGTCATATTGGGTTATTTAGAGATGAGAAAACCTTTAAACCTGAAGGTTATTATTTTAAAATTCCAGAAGATTCCAGCCAACGACATTTCTATGTTTGCGATCCGATGTTAGCCACTGGCGGTTCTGCGATACGCGCAGTAAGCACCTTAAAAGAACATAAGGTGAAAAGCATTACCTTTATCTGTGTTGTGGCAGTTCCTGAAGGTTTGAAAGCCTTTTTTGACGTGCATCCCGATGTGACGATTTATTCTGCCAGTTTAGATAGAAATTTAAATGCCAAAGGCTATATCTGCCCAGGACTTGGCGATGCTGGTGATAGAATGTTTGGCACGCTCTAATTGGTTACCAATTGCAGTACTTAAAAAAGACCGGAAATCCGGTCTTTTTTTTACACAATTACTTTTTTTTAAGTGAACCCGACTTTGCAACATATTCGACAGGGCTCTCCTCAACGGCCTGTTCACCGGAGCTGGTTAGTAGGACATCGTCATGTTTTTGAGATGATTGTTTGCGTGGTGATATGGTTATTTTGGGGGAAGGCAGAGCATGGTCTGTAGATGAATCTATTAAAGATCTACCGGAATAAGATGAACTTGTCGAAGAGCCCCAAGGTGAACTGGAGTCTGAATGGGGAGAACTTTTTGGTGAATCGCCATGGGGCGTAATCGCAAAATTGAGGATAGGGAGAGGATACTGTCTTTTTGTACGATGCAATGGTACTTCAGGACGTTTGGATTCACCTGTGGGAATAGATGCATTCATCGACGCATTCATAGATGCGGATCTTGTGCGGCCTGTTTCTGGACTTAAAAATTTATCGCTTGTTGATTTTGATTCAATGCTTGATTTTCTTTCTTTCTCTTCGGTAGTGGTTATTATTCGAGGCGATTTTACTTTCTCCTCCTCTAGACTTAAGCCATCTAGTTTTCGTTTTAATTCCTGTACTAAATCGTCCTTTTGTGGATTTTTTGTAGATTGTGTTCGTAATGTTGTGACTAAGCTTGATAAGCGATCGCAAAAATTTTGATATTTTTGATTGAACTGTGTATAGCTAAGTCTTAGGTTGGGATTTGGTGAAATATTGGCTTTACACATTTGAATGATAGACCACAATAACTTATCTTCTTCTGTATCCTCTTTTTTATCAGGTGTGCTTAATACATCTTTAAAAGCAAATAAAATATGTTCAAGGGTAATCACAAAAGTTTCATGCACATTGCTTTGGGCTAATTGTTGACGAATAAAGGATTGATAATTAAAGCTAGAGAGCACTTCAAGCAGCACAATAGCAAGCGAAAAATATTCTGTTTGCAGCGAATAAAAAGGTCTTGAAAGGGCTGGTTCTTTTGCATCAATTGGCAGTGTCATTTCGATTGCTTGATACCCCATTGAACCTTTGAAAGTTTTATCTGACTGTATGGCTTTGCAAGAAGTGCCAAAATCGACTAATTGAGCACAAGAGAGATCTTTTGAAATAATAATATTAGCTGATTTTAAATCACGATGAAAAACAGAATGTGCAGAGTGTAGTGAAAATACGGCGTCTAAAATGATTTTTGTCAGTTTAAGCTTGTCAGTAGTTGATAAGATTTTTTTAACATATGAAAATGAATAGTATTTTTTTTCATGTTCATTAGGAGCGACTTTGTCGTAAAGCATATCGAGTAGATTTTCGCCGTCGCAAAATTGGCTAAATAAAAATTGTAAACATTGTGATTCGCTTGCAACACTGGCAAAACCACTTAATCTACCTAAAACGTTTAAAATTTCCTTTTCATTTTCAAAATCTTCTTGGGTTTCGATTTTTGCGGAGTGTTTTAACACAAGGACATTTGCAAGATTTTGGTTTTTATGGGGATCATGATAGAGTCGTTGGGCCTTATAAACAGCCCCTTGCGCGCCAGCTTCACCCAGTTGTTGTTTTAAATCATAAGCAAAAACAATGGTTTCTTTATTTTCTTTGTAAGCGACAATATTTAAATTATTTACACCTTCAAAAGTACTTAAAATAATATCTGAGCCTTTAGGTGAAGGTGGCGGAGTATGGGGGCTATGGGGCGTGCGAGGTGTCTGTGATGATCTGGGGGTGCTTGAAGTAGATCCCTTTTCTTCGACTTTAGTTTGTGTTATTTGCTTTTCGAGCAGTTTATTGGCATGAGTCCAAGCTCTACTAGCCTCTTTGGCTGATAATAACATTTCCAACATAGAGAGCCTCTTTGCTAATGTAAACACATCATTAAACATAGGTCAAAATATTGGTTATTTTTAAAAAATTTTCGTGTTTAATTAATACCCCTATGTATTATCAGTACACTGTATGTAAGCAAAAACAGCAGTCGGAATTTCAAATATTTAGAGAAAATGATTGAGAATATAGTGTAAATGAGAAATAGTTTTAATAATGTCTGATTTTGAAAGATATAAAGGTGAGATCCCAAAGCGAATAATATCTGGTGCACGGTAATCGACGATAACACCTTGTTCAATTAAAGCATTCGCCAATTTGTTAGCTTTGGGGTGCTTAAAAGCAACGTGACCACCGCGGTTGCTGGCATCAATAGGCGAAATGCATTTAAGATTAGGGAATTGTTTACATTGTGCAATCAAATAATCGCCAAGTATACCACTTACTTTTTCGATCTCAGATAAATCTTGATGATCAAATAGGCTTAATGCGCCTAATAATGTTTTCATGCTTAAAATGCTGGGAGTACCACTTAAAAAACGCTTAATACCATTTGCTGGAACAAATTGAGCACTAAAATCAAATGGTGCTCTATGACCCATCCACCCTTGCATGGGCGCACTTGCAGCATGATGCTTTTGATTGACGTAAACAAAACTGGGAGCGCCAGGGCCACCATTAAGATATTTATAAGTGCAACCTACAGCAAAATCCACATCCAATGATGAGGATTCAAGTTTCATCACGCCAACGCTATGAGAAAGATCCCAAACGATAAGGATCCCTTTTTCTTTGGCAACTTGATTGATGTGGGCCATATCCCATTTTTCTGAGGTTTTATAGTCGATGTGGCTGAGTAACAAAACGGCAACATCGGTATTTAATGAAGTTATTATTTCATCTTTTGCAACAGACTTAAATTCAACGTTCTTCAATTGCGCAACACTTTGTGCGATATAGTTGTCCGTTGGGAAATTATTTTTCTCAGTTAAGATGACGTTACGTGTGGTGAGTGATAGCGCGCAAAGCAATAACTTCATTATGTTTAATGTCGTATTGTCACACACAACCACTTCATGTGCGTGAGCCCCGATAATGGGCGCTAATTTTTCGCCACATAACATTGGCAAGTCTATCCATGCAGATTGCGTCCAAGCGCAAACTTGTTCGGTTTCCCATTCACATAGCGCCTGTTGAAGCGCATTGTGCGCAGGTTTTGAAATTGGACCCAGCGAATGTCCACAAAAATAGTGTTTATTAGGTGATATTTCAAATAAATTTTTGCGATAAGGTAACGTCTTCAAGATACAACCTGTTTTCGTTTAAGCTGTAGGCCAATTGCTAACAGCACAATTAAACCGGTCACCAATTTAAGATCGGTCGGGGCAAGGCCTAAAGTCATTGCTAGGCCTTGGATTTGTTGGTAAACCAATGCACCCACAAACGGTGCCAGGCATTGCCTTTTGAGTGTGTGTGTGCCGATTAAACTTTCGCCAATCATCAAGGCTGCTAGCGCATGAATCACCATACCTATTCCCATGCCGATATCGGCATATTGCTGCAGCTGAACCATTAAACTGCCCGCCAACCCCGTGATGGCATTACCGATAAATAAACCCATTAAGATATACGGTGTTAAAGCTATACCTTGTCGTTGGGCAAACTCAGGGTTTAAACCGACCGCGCGCAAACGTAAACCTTTTTCAGACATTAAAAAACGATAGCATAAAGCGATTAAGCCAATGCTTAAGCAAAACAAGAAGATTGCGCTATATAGCACATTCTCATGAAACAATAAAAAGAGCGTGTTATTGTCAAATAGTGCAATATTGGGTTTTTGCATAATTCGCAAATTAACGCTATAAACCATGGTGCATACAATGATCCCTGCCAATAAAGTATTTACTTTAAATCGCAAATGGATAAATGCCGTGCCTAAACCTAATAACCCGCCAGCCAACATACCCAACGTTGTAGCGAGCACAGGAGAAGAACCACTTAACAGCAAACTCCCTGTTATGGCTCCCGCTAAGGGATAAGCGCCATCGCAGGTTAAATCGGGAAAGTTGAGAATTTTAAAGGGTATCATCACACCGAGCGCGACAAGGCTTAATATTAGCCCCTGGATGATCCCGGCTTGGAACAGTTCTTGAAGCATGCCTAACATATGGTTGCTCCTTTTTTTATCGCATGGGGGAGTGCGCCCTCATGATAGAAGTGCAACAATTTAGGAATGGTTAAGGCCTTTTTTTGTTTGGCGTTGAGATCTAAAACAATATTACCCTGATGCAACATAATAAGACGATTACCGTATTCAATAGCATCAGGCAGATGATGGGTTATCATAATTGCCGTGAGGTTTTCTTTATTGATAATCTCGTTGGTTAATGTCATGACCAGTCGTTGTGTCTTGGGATCAAGTGCGCTGCAGTGTTCATCAAGTAAAAGTAACTTTGGTGTTGTCAATGTTGCCATTAAGGTTGCGATAATTTGCCGCTGCCCCCCTGACAGCGCTAAAAGTGGTCTATCCATGTAGTCCTCTAAGCCTAGATTGAGTTCGGCCACCTTTTTTTTAAGCTGTGCTTTGTCCTTTTCATACATCCGTAAGGATGCTCTTTTTGCTTTTTGTAAACTTAAGCAGAGATTTTCTAGCAGGGTCATTTGTGCGACTGTTCCTTTCATGGGATCTTGTAACACGCTGCTGATAATATCCGCTCGTTGGTGAACGGCAAGATTGGTGATATCTTTTTGTTGTAAATATATTTTGCCTTTGTCTGGCGCCAATTCACCGCTAATAGTTTTTAATAAAGTCGATTTACCAGAGCCATTGCTGCCAAGTAAAACACAAAAATCACCCTTTTCAAGATGAAGCGAAACACGATTAAGTGCAACACGTTGGCCGCAGTAATTTTTTGAAATTTGTTGTAGTTGTAGCATTTATTCCACCAAAGTTATATTTTCAAGCGTTGCAGGAATAGCGATCCCCAATTTTTTCGCCACAGTTTTGCTAATATAGCCTTGATGATCGCTCAGTTTTGGAAAACGTGGAGCAATTGTTTCAATAGGTTTGCCTTGTAAAACGTCATAAACAATGTCCGCCGTATTGATGCCAACTTGATAGTAGGAAACACCAAAACTGCCCAATACCAGATGTTGTTTAACGGCGTCTGAATCGGCATTAAAGACAGGAATATTCATGCGTGCGGCTATTGATGCAATGGTGGGCACAGAGGGTTGAATGGGTCCGCTAACGCCAACATAAATCAAGTCGACATTATTTTTAAAAGCTTGCACTCTGAGTTTGACATCGTTGGCGTGTTCAACGGGTACCAAAACCACTTCCATATCAAATTGTTTGGCAGCATTTTGCATCATTTTCACCAAAGAAAGATCATTAGCATCAGTGGTGGCATATAAGAGCCCGATCCGTTTTGCTTGCGGAAGGAGCTTTTTAGCAAAACTTAAAAAGGCAACTAAATCCTGTCTATCTGAAGCACCCGTCATATTACCTTTAGCTTGATATTCATTATTAAGCAGGCCTGCCTCAACGGGTGCGGTAATATCAGAAAAAACCAAGGGTATAGTGGTAATAGATTTAGCGGCTTGGGCGACGGGGGTACTCAAGGCGATTATCACAGCGGGCTTAGTTGCTTTTAAGGAGGCGAGCATTTGCCTTATCAACGTATGTTCGAAATTGGCATCTCGTATTTCAAGCCTAAAGTCTTGATTTTCAATGAGTCCTTTGTTGGCAAGCTCGTCTTTAATACCGGCAATTGTTTCATGCAAAGAAGCATGCGGGCCATAATTAGCTATTGCAACAATAGGCAAATTTTCGCTGGGAGATTTAAACAAAAATACTGAAAATATAAGGGCTACTAGGCCAAGGGCAGCCAAGAAAGGGGTTTTGATCGATGCAGACATGTGATAATCCTCGTGTTAATAAATGGCATAAAACAAAGCACGGACAGTTGGTTTTGCCAACGCCACGCTTGATTTGTCCAAGTATTAACAAGAAATTTCATCACTGATCACTCAAAATGGTCAAAGATTGACTCAATGCAATTAACTTACCTTAAAATTAATTATGGTGCAAGCTTGGGATTTTTCAAGAAGGATGGAAGGGGCAAGGTATCAGATGATGGGGGTTACGTTCTGAAGTAGGGTGGACACGCTACGCTTTGTCCACCCTACAGGAAGATGTTTAATGCCCTTTGCCTTTAAGCTCATTTCTCTTCTTCGCTAAAAACGCTTGCACCGTTTTTTCAAGCTCTTTGTACTTCTCTAAAGCATCTTGTCTTAGTGCTTCTGAATTTTCTAAAAGTTGTTTTGTTTGCATGCCAATCGCTTGCATGTCTTTTTGCATGTCTTCTTGTTGCTTTGAGTATAATTCATTCCAACGCTTGGTTTGTTCGCTTAAGTTTGCATTGGCCTCTTTAATGGCTTTTTCGATAACATCTTGCGGCGAAGATTTAAATAATTCTTTAAAACTCGTCATATTATGTTGCATCATCTGTTGTGATTGCTTGACAGATTGATCTAAAAATTCATTGGTTCTCGCGCTGGTTTTTTGCGCTAAATTTTCAAAGCGTTTATTATTTTCTTCGATGTGCTCAAGAATTTGGCGGTACTGCTTATCATAGTAAGACATTATCGCTTTATAATGTAATTGCAAAATGCTATTAATTTTATTAGTAAATTGCGTGATATCTTCAAGCGATTTAGATTCTTCTAAGCTTTGGGTGAGTTCTTGATAAGCTTTGAAGTATTGTGCAAATGGATCGGCTGATGGCTCTGTTGCTTTCTTCATTTTCGTCTCCTACTATCCCCTTTAAGATTGGACTTTTTCACAGTGCCATTCTTGGAATAACCATAATTACCATTGATAGTGTTTATATCGGACGATGTGAGAAAAGAAATAACCTTAAACTTCAGATTTTGCCACATTGGTGTTATCTGGTGGTACATTCAGAATATGTAAGGCTTTGCTGACCACATTTTTGTAAATGGGCGCAGCTACCAGGCCACCATAATAATTTGCCTCATTAGGCTCTTCTACCACCACAATGGTGGCTAGGCGAGGGTTATCAACAGGGGTAATCCCTGCAAATATGCCAATATGACGGTTGGGATCATAGCCTTGGGGGCCCACCACACGGGTGGTGCCTGTTTTTCCAGCAGTTTTATATCCGGGTATATTTGCGCGCGATCCGGTTCCTTGCGCGGTGAGTACTTCTGTGAGCATGGTTAAGGTTGATTTAGCCACATCAGGTGGAAGGACTTGTTCGCCATGTACGCTAGTAGGATCTGTTACCTTGACTAAAGAGATTGGCCGCATTTCACCCATGTTAGCCAATGTGGCATAAGCGTGGACTATTTGTATTGGAGTGACTGCCAAGCCATAACCAAAAGCAATTGTGGCATGAATAAAGGGGTTTTTCGGGGGGGCTGGCAACATTCCATTTCTTTCTCCGGGGAAGGTTGTTTTGGTGCTATCACCGAGACCCAATTTACGAAAGGTGTTGATCAATTGCTCGGGGGGAACAGCCAACGTCACTTTACTGATCCCGATATTACTCGATTTACTTAATATTTCTTTTAAACTCAAGACACCATAATTATGGTGGTCTTTCACTGGGTGGTGGCCAATATAATAGATCCCAGGGTTGGTATCGATGAGGGTTTCTGGGGTAAACAAACGGCTTTCAAGTGCGCTAGCGATAGAAAAAGCCTTGATGGTGGAGCCAGGTTCAATCAAATCGGTGAGTGCACGATTACGTGTAGCACTACCATGACATTCTTGACGGTTATTTGGGTTAAAAGAGGGTGCCGTTACCATGGCAATCACTTCGCCTGTTTGTACATCTAACATCACTAATGTGGCCGATTTTGCACCGTATCTTTCTAAGGCATTTTCTAATTCTCGGTACGCAAAACCTTGAATACGTACATCAATACTTAAGGCAATATCTTGCCCTGAGTGCGGTGTTTGTAGCTGCTCAATGTCTTGTACATGGCGACCTGTTCTATCTTCGAGGACGCGTTTTTTGCCAATGATGGGTTTTAATTGTTCTTCAAATGTTAATTCTAATCCAGTTTGGCCATGATCATCGATATCGGTGAAACCTATCAATTGCGCACTTTGCATGCCAGTGGGATAGTAGCGTCGAAATTCTCGTTTTAACCCGACACCGGCAATATTAAGCGCCTTAATTTTTTGTGCCACATCGGGTGGGATCCCGCGTTTAATATAAACAAAGACACGATTGGGGTGTTGTGTTAGCTTTTCTGTA
This sequence comes from Uncultured Candidatus Berkiella sp., assembly GCA_964606325.1. Lineage (GTDB taxonomy): Bacteria > Pseudomonadota > Gammaproteobacteria > Berkiellales > Berkiellaceae > Berkiella. The sequence goes on along the minus strand of CAZSGE010000004.1, from coordinate 41,713 downwards.
ATACTTTGTGGGCTCAATCCCAATAGTGCACTTAAGTCGGCTAATTGTTTTTCGTCTGGACTAAAATGTTGTGGATTTATCCACGCCGCGTGTACAGGCGAACTAATGGCTAAAGGTGTGCCGCGACGATCGGTAATCATGCCTCGGTAAGAGGGTATATCGACGATACGCAAGGTGCGTGCATTACCCTGAGCTTGTAAAAAATTAGTATGAGAGATGTGCAATTGAATTAAGCGAAGCACAATGAGCGTAGTAAATAATAGAAAGACGCCGCATATTAAAATCAGCCGCCACGAGCGATTATCAAACACAGAAGAGTTTGAATTCAGAAAGCTTTCTTTGTGAAAAGGTTTTGTCATTATTATAGGGCCATTTTTATTATGACCATTATATATGAAGTTAACTTGAAAATAGCACAATCCATCAGCGATGAATACTTAGCTTGGTTGCCCCAGCACATAAAGGAAATGTGTCAGCAAAAAGGTTTCTTGTCTGCAAGCCTGTATCATGATCTGACGTCTGCAGACACAAACAGTAAGGAAGATAGCTATATTGTACAGTATAAGGTTGCTAGCATGGCGGATCTACAACATTACTTTGATCATCATGCAGCAGCGATGCGCCAACAGGCTATCAGTCTATTTGGTGATCAATTTACAGCAAGTAGGCGTATCCTATCGCCGATAAATCTATAGTTCTTCTCGTACGCGAGAAGAATATCAGCCGCACCCTCGCCCCTTTGGGGAGAGGGTGGGGTGAGGGGAAGAATCTCGCTTAGAATTATTTTTGGAGATAAAAATGACCCAAGAAGCCCTTCCTAAAGGTGAACTCGTCATCAAAACTATCGCCATGCCAGCAGACACCAACCGCTATGGAGATATGTTTGGTGGTTGGCTTGTTTCGCAGATGGACTTAGGGGGCGCTGTGTTGGCGCATAAATTTGGCCATATGCGCATGACAACAGTCGCTATCGATCGCATGGTGTTTATTCGTCCCGTCTACGTGGGTGATGTGGTTTCATGTTACGCAGACATTGTGAAGCGTGGTAACACCTCAATTGGGATCAACATCGAAGTGTGGGTTGAGCGTTTAGCAGATGAAGCCATTGTGAAAGTTACCGAAGGTATTTTCACCTATGTCGCCATTGATAAAAATGGCCGCCCGACGCCTATCAAATGGGAACAATGAGAAAGTTAGATGCCATTTTAGGAATAGAAAAAGTGTTTGCTTAGTCTTTAGCCTAACGATACGATGAAAATCAAAATATAACCTTGTATCGGGAGATAGGCAGATGATCGTACCAGTGATCTTGGCAGGTGGCAGTGGCACCCGTTTATGGCCTTTATCACGCGAAGCCTATCCCAAACAATTTATTCCCCTATTTGAAAATTTAAGCCTCTTTCAGCAAACCCTTGCCAGGCTGTCGCAATTACCTGATTGCGCCACGCCCATTGTCGTGGGCAATGAGCAGCATCGATTTTTAATTGCAGAGCAAATCAGACAATCATCGATTCCACAATGCGATATCATTTTAGAACCCTGTTTTAAAGGCACAGCACCTGCTGTTGCTTTAGCCGCGGTGCATGCTCTTGCCAAATACGATAGTGACGTGACGTTATTGGTGCTGCCGGCAGATCATGTGATTAGCGATGTCAAAGGTTTTGCTAACACCGTTAATGAAGCCTTGTTTGCAGCCTTGGAAGGTAAGTTAGTAACTTTTGGGGTAAAGGCAACCCATCCTGAAACGGGTTATGGTTATATTCAACAAGGCGAACCTTTAGCTTCAAAACAAGGTTTTTGCATTAAGCGTTTTGTAGAAAAACCCGACGAAGCGACCGCTAAACGTTATATAGAAAGCCAATCTTATTGGTGGAACAGTGGTATGTTCTTGTTTTCAGCCAGTGGCTATTTACAAGAATTAATGCTGCATGATGCACTGATGTTTGAAAGTGCCAAAGCGGCCATCTCGCAATGTGTTGTCGATAATGATTTTATTCGCCCTAATGCAGCTCAATTTGAGCAAAGCACCACGGATTCTATTGATTATGCAGTGATGGAAAAAACCATCAATGGCGCAGTCATTCCCTTACAAAGTCCTTGGAGCGATGTGGGTGCTTGGGATGCGATAACCCAATTTGGCACGCAAGATGAAAAAAACAATGTGAAGCAAGGTGATGTGGTTTTGCAAAAATCACAAAATTGCTATGTTAATGCGCAGCAACGTTTAGTTGTGGGTGTTGGTATTAAAGATCTGATTATTGTTGAAACCCCTGATGCGGTTTTGGTGTTAGATAAAGCGCATGCCCAAGAGGTAAAAACCGTTGTGAATCATTTGCGTGACAATGCGCGCAAAGAAGTGATGTTTCATCGCAAAGTGGATAGACCATGGGGTTATTTTGAATCCATTGATAGTGGCGATCGTTTTCAAGTTAAACGTATCAGTGTGGCCGTTGGTCAAAAGTTATCCTTGCAGCGTCATCATCATCGCTGTGAACACTGGGTAGTTGTTAAAGGCACAGCGCGTGTGACGCGCGGGACAGAAATTTTTCTGCTATCAGAAAATCAATCCACGTATATTCCCATCGGTGTAGATCATCGACTAGAGAATGTGGGCAAGATCCCACTTGAGATGATAGAAGTCCAATCGGGCGCCTATCTTGGAGAAGATGATATCCTGCGTTTAGACGATCATTACGGCCGTTTAGCCCAATTTACACCAGAGCGAGATGAGGCTTTAAGTCCAGTTTTAGAGTAAAAAAAGCCACAATTTTCACATTTTAGCGGCTCATTGGGGCCGCTTATCACATACAGCGCCATGCTGCTTGATCTTCCTTTTCATTTGGTAAATCCTGTCGCCTATTCGACTAACTTAATCATTAATTAAATAGGTGTCATTATGTCGTTATCGTTCCTTATGAGAGCCGCTGAGCCAGTTTGTAGAGTTATTTGTACTGCAGCTTATTTTGAAGAATATAGAAGAAAGTACTTTCCTGAACTTTTTGAAGCACCTGCTCAATTGTCTTGGGACCAAGCGCTTGAATACATTAGCGCGATTGATCCCAGATTAGCCTTAGGACTTGCTGCCGGCGTTACCGTTATCGCTGGGGGCGCAACTTACCTTTTAAAGAAAAAAGATGGCAAGGCTGTGGTTGAACAATTACCTCCGTCTGCTCAACCAGTTACTGATTTATTAGAAGATGTTTCAAGAAAGGAACAGGCTGAAGCTGAAGCTGCTGCTGTTCTTGAAGAAGCTTTGAAAAAGCAACAGCTTGAAGAAGCTGCGCGTATTGAAACTTTGAAAAAACAACAGGCTGAAGAAGCTGCTCGTGAGGAAGCTTTAAGACGCCAACAGCTTGAAGAAGCTGCTCGTATTGAGGCTTTAAGACAGCAACAGCTTGAAGAAGCTGCTCGTATTGAAGCTGTGAAAAAGCAAAAGGCTGAAGAAGCTGCGCGTATTGAGGCTTTGAAAAAGCAACAGGCTGAAAAAGCAAAGCAAGAACAAGAAGCTAAGAGACGTGCGCAAGAACAAGCTGCGAAAAGATCCGTGGATGTTGTTGCTTTATCACAACCACAAGGCGCTGTTGCGCAAAGATCACAAGCGGAATTATTAGCAGAGCAATCACAACGTTTAGTTGCAGTACAAGAAGCGCTTGCTAAGCAAGCACCTCGTGCTCTTCCTGTTGTTGCCGCGCCATCAGTAGAAAAAGCTGATGAACCCACAACCGTAAAAGAAAGAATGGCACGTGCACGCCAAGTTGCCGAATCAGAAACAGCGCTTAAGCTGCAACAAATGCCGGTAAGAACACCAGGTGCTGAGTTTGCTGTTGCGCCTAAGCAAGAGGTAGGTCAAAAATTAGCGGTTACGCCATTGGTGACAGCTTATTTAGCGTCAACGAAAGCGACACCAGTTTTAAGACAAAGATATAAAATGCCTCAAGAAAAGAATAAGGTTGTTAATGAGGTATTAGCAGCGCTTCATTCAAATGGCTCGGTACCTACAAGTGCGCAAGAGATTGCAGACTTTAACCAAGGTATAGAAGAATTGGAAGCAGCGTTAGATGCAAAATTGGAGCAAACACAAGGTGAGATGGAACGTGCTGCTTTAATTTCGCACAAATCAACAGTGCACTCTTATAGAATGTAAGATATTTCTCTCTGGTAAGAAAAGAAAAGCAGGCTATGGCCTGCTTTTTTTTTGATGTGCGATGAGTGATGAGATGCTAGATGCGCAGCAAGGCTGCTTTGTCCACCCTAGAAGATAAAAAAACCGGTAAAAAGGCTATTTTTTCCAAACTATCATCGCGCATTTAATACCGTTTAACACGGCATTTTTTCCGCTGAGCTTGTCACGCCTACCCCCTATCCTAAATACAAGTTATTCAGTTGACCAAAACCTATAACAGCTTATAATTCGCATACATTCTAAGCAAATGTAACTTTATGTTTATAAACTTGAGAGGAAAATGATTATGTCACTAAATTTACCTATTGAAGCTATCCGCGCTGCTGCTCGTAAAATCGGCTTACAATCAGAAGAAGCTGCGGTTGCTGCACCTGTTTGTGCTGACGCTGACGTGCTTTGCCAATTACATGATGCTGTGAAAGATTCAGGTTATGATATTCCTGGTATCGATGTTGTGCCTGCACATTCACCAAGTTGGATGCAAGATGGTTTAACCTGGTTGAGCAACAACTTATCTAACCGTTATTTTGACGTTACCCCAGTTCGCGCTGCGCTTGGTATTTCAGCTGCAACCACCGTTGTTGGTACTGTTGCAACTGTTAAATTAATTAATGCTTTAAGATCTGATATTATGGACCAATGCCCAGAAAACGTTTTCAATGCTGTTAAAAATAACGCTGAACGTTTAGCTTATGTTAAGCGCGCGCTAAAAGCTAAGAAAATGGATTACTTGATTGCTCTTGAACAATTGTCAGCAGATCAATTAGAAGTGCACTTTGCAAATATTGTTGATAACAAAGCAAAGTTTGGTGATGTTTTAATGGCTGACACTATTTTGCAAATGGACAAAGGTCAAAGTATTGCTTTAGTTAGCGCTATCATGAAGAAAAATAGCGTAGCTTTCAATCAAGAAACCCATGATGCACGCTTGGCTGCGCACGGTAAGAAGAAAGCTAAAGCTGTTGAAGCTGCTCCAGTTGTTGACACAGTTGCTGCTGCTCCTTCAAAAGGTTACTTAGCAACAGCTTACTCATACATGCCTTCAATGAGCTTAGCTCGTTTTCGTAAAGCTGCTCCTGCTGCTACGACCGAAGTTGAAGTAAAAGCTGAAGACAACAAAGAAGTTGAAACTCCTAAGAACAAGTAATTGTTAGATTAGAAGTAGATACTACGCTATAAAAGCAGGCCATAGGGCCTGCTTTTTTTTTGCGCTACTCTTTCCAGTTTGAATTTATGCTGCGTTACCTGTGCTCTCTCACCCCAGTCATGTACAAAGTGTACACTCCTGGGGCTTCATTCGCTTGGTGCCTTGCCTAAATCCAAACTGGTTCGAGTATACAGAATAGCGAGTTTGAATTTATGCTGCGTTACCTGTGCTCTCTCACCCCAGTCATGTACAAAGT
>CAZSGE010000004.1:0-36027 GCA_964606325.1 Uncultured Candidatus Berkiella sp. | reverse complement strand
GGGCTTCATTCGCTTGGTGCCTTGCCTAAATCCAAACTGGTTCGAGTATACAGAAGGCAGATATGCAATCCGCCTATATAGATTATTGTATTTTAATGCAATCGATTACTTGGATAGTGCGTAATCCTTAAATTAGGATCATCGCCTTCAATGGTGTAATTAGCGTGTTTGCGGGGTTGTTTGCTCAAATCAGTGACATTGGTATCTGGAAAATATTCCACCTCAACCAAAACCACATTTTTGTTTTCATCATTACTATCTGATGTTTCAGCCAATACCCATTTGGTATTTTTGCGTGGCGTGAATTTGTCTTTTACAGGCTCTATAGGTTCCAAAGCTAATGGTTGTCCTGGCCAAGGTTCAAGTTGCTCAAGATTTGGCGCAAATAAATGATTCACTTTGTGCTTGAAAGCCACAAACGGTGAAGCAATTGCTTTAAGTAATGTGTGGAATAAGGGTGATGTTCGTTTTGTCATACTGCCACCTTTATTAATGTTTTGTTCCGTTTGTGTTACACCTATTGGTGTTAACAAATCTATTGCCTATTTAGTCATTAGACTTATTTCCTAACTTTAAGTCAATAGTATCCAATGAAAATGCTTATAAAATCAGTGATTTTTGGGATTTAAGGGCAATAGTGCTGGGTTAAAATGTGGGGCTAAATAGGCCTTCAAGCCTGAAAATATGCCATAAATTGTAACCTTGCATATGCAAATACAGTAAAACCATCATTGAGATCGGGTAAAAATCCCAGAAGGCATTTCAACAGGCGTAGTAGGCATAGGGAGGTCGTTTTTATTGGCAACGTCTGTAGCGATATCCTTCAAATTTTTTCTGGTAAGGTAAGGCGTAAAAACTAACGCTTCTGCCACCTCAGCTCTGAACTCCTCAGTGAATTTTTTTTCGTCTGTGTCATAATTATTTTCTGCATCGTTAATAAAATGATTTACTTCATGGACAAGAACAGACGCAAACTCTTTAGGATTATCGACAGTTTGTATATAAATTCTATTTTTTACAATGAAACCCCTGCAATCTTCAGTAATCATATTTATAGCTGCTGGCGAGAGTGGGAATTCAATAGGTTTTTTCTTATGTTTTGTATAGACTTGATTGTAGTCCCTTACTTTGATTTGTGAGTAAGGTGCTACATGAACTTCTTTATTCTGTATAACTTCCAAAGTGGTTTTCGCAATAGGGTGTTTGCTTGCTTTGAGTAATTCCAAGGCTTGACGGAAAACGGAATGCCAATTACTTCTTAAGGCGTACATATTTAATACAACTCTTTCAATTGTGTGGTAATTAATTATGTAGTGATTATAACTATAATCAAGTTAACCTTCAAGCTTCAATGTCCCCCTCTGGAACCGTATTAAAAGCGGAAGAACTAGTGAGAAGCGAGCGCCTTTTTGATTTCAGGTAAAGCCTTGATGGCAGCAGCTTTACCTGCCGCATAAAGCGCTTCATTGGCATGATCATCAAACATACCGTATTGGTCGATATCGGGATGGATCACGATATCAGCCTGAGATGTTTGCCATTGGGATAATTTAAAATAGGAAATATGTAAACTCCTGGCAGCAAGTTGGTAGACACTTTGCACCGGGCCATAATCAGGGGATGTGCCTATATCAACGGCAATAATAATTTGGGGTGAAAATTCTTTCGCGACCTCAACAGGCACTGGGCTTACCACGCCACCATCGACCAAGGTTTTGCCATATAATTCCACGGGCTTAAATAACATGGGGAGTGCGCTAGAGGCAAGAACTGCTGGTGCGATGGGGCCGCTTCGAATAACAAAGGTTTCGCCTTTGTTAACATCCGTTGTTACTACGGCAAGCGGTATCTTTAATTGTTTAAAATCTGTTGATTGAATATTATCTTGCATAAAGCGTTTCATCGCATGGCCTTGCACTGGGCCATTTAAGTACCAAAACATTTTGACGCTATCAAACCAACTCAGATCAAGCAGATCCCATTTTTTGAGGGTAATCAGTTTTTTACGCATCCTATGCGCATTGGGATCATCGGCATAGATGGCACCTATCATGCTGCCAGCGCTGCTGCCGACAATAAGATCAATTGGGATCTTGTTGTTTTCAAGGACTTCTAGTACGCCAGCATGAGCTAATCCTCGGGCGCCACCACCACTTAATACCACCGCCACTTTCACATTTTGTAAAGTTGGCGCTAAGGGTAGCTTATCTGGAATATAGATAAAGTCTGGCTTGAGCGAAGAAGCGCATCCAGCAAGCAACAACAAACAAAACAAAAAGCTATTTTTTAATTGGCGCATGGCGATGTTAACTGACTTTAAATTTTATGGGTTGGTAAAAATGCTGATAATTCTACGGTGTTTCAACTTAAATGCAAGAAGCGATAGGCCTGCAAACCAATTAAATGGAAGAAATAGACCTCTAAAGAATAGCGTGAGAAGATAAGCGCGGGCATTAACAACATCGATGGGCAATAAAATGTTTTGGGGCGATAATGCGTCATAATCCAAAAAAGGATGAGTATTAAAAATCCAAACAGATAAAGCATATTGGGAGTCGAGGTAAACTGAAAAACAAGGCTTTCCCAGATGTAGTAAATGATTAAAGCAAAAATCATCCATAGATCCGCTTTATTTTCTTTTACAGCAATAAAGCGAGCGCTATAGCCTATCACGATGCTTAGCAAGCCATATTCAATATAATTATAGAGGAAAGGCGTCAAGGCGCCACAAACTACAAATATCCCCAATCTTGTGAAGGTTCCTAAATTTTGCGGCGGAAAATACTTTAATGCTGCGTGCAAAAGAATGAAACTAAGTAATATATTGATTTGCGTAAAATCATTTACCACATATCCGGTGATACTTAAAACAACCCCATACAAACATAGCTCCCATGAGATATGCAGTTTGCCAGCATAGCCTATTAAAAAGAAAAATAAGGGGGCGGCTCCCCGACCCACTAACCTTAACCATGGGTTATCATCTAGCAAATAAAACCCGATATGATCCACCACCATTAGTCCAATCGCCAGCAGCTTAAGCACATCATGTGTGTTTAATGCCATGCCATAGCGACGGAGCCTGGTTTGGGAAGGTGAGATGTTATTAATGAGGTATGTCCTGTTTGTGGTTTACTCTTATCATAGCAATCGAATACCCCCTTGTCCTTCGCTCATCGACTAGCACTAACAGCCTGTCAGAGAAGCGTTGATCTCCTCTGATGTATTTAGGTAACCTACTTTAATCGTGGGACGGGGGTATCGTGATGATGCAATATATATCATTTGCAGCCATATTATCTTTGCAGGCTATTTATGCTTATCAAGCACTACATCGTGGGTACACTTTACCCATCGTAGCCCTCATATTCTTTATGCCCATTGTTGGGCCCCTTGCCTATATGATTTATGAACATGGACCTGATGCTTATTATCGTTTAAAACGGATTTACCGGAAATTAAACAATAAGCTGGGTGCACAAAATGCTCCTTTTAAGGAATTAATTCGCCTACAACAAAGGGTAAGTCTTCATCCGACTATCGAAAACCAACATCGTTTGGCAAAAATCTATTTTCAAATTGGCAATTTTAATGAATCAATTGTGTTACTTGATAATGTTTTATCGCAAAAAGTGTTTGCCTGTGATCCTTATTTGCTGCTTGATAAGGCGGCGGCATTATTTGCCATGCAAGATTTTGAGCAGACAAAAATAACGTTAGATATTTTGTTTAATACAAACCAAAATTTCCAATCACCAACTGCGCAATTACTTTTGGCAAGAACGTTGTCAGAATTGGGACACTGGCGAGAAGCAAATCGTGAATTTGAGCGCTTAGAAAGCCGTTATCATGGATTGGAAGCTTCATTTTACTACTTGCAACATTTGCGCAAATTGAATAATCAATCACGAGCAAAAGAGGTGCTTAAATTTATGCAGCACCGCTTTTCGCGTCTTCCCCAACATCATCGTTCTTCACAAAAGACATGGTTAAAACAGGCTCAAAAAGAGCAGTAAAAAACTGCTCTTTTGCTAGGTTTGCATACAGAAAAATCTTCAATACGTGTAAATCAACAGGCTAGCGTTATTCTATCTTGTTGATAAACCACAAATTTTATATTGTCTTTTGATGACATAACTAGGATAAAATTTAGATATATGTCGTGAAAGAAGAAAATCAATGAGCGCAGGTGATGTTTCAAATGTAGTCGGATCTGCTAAACGGGCGTTTAATTGCTCTAAAGCGGGTGACTTTTCTGGTGTGTCCAGTGAAATTGGACAATTTGTGAAAGAAATATTTTATTTTGTAGGTTTTGCTTGGAGCGCCTATGAAATATATAACCTAGTTCAACGTCAAGATTTAAAGCGCCGTCAAAAAATTTTACCAATTATTGGATTAGGTTTGACAGGCGTAGCAGCCCTTGCTTCTGGCATTATTCTTTGTGTTGGCGCTACCTTTTTGCTTCCTCCCCTTATTTTTGTAGGGAGTGTGTTTAATGTTGTGAGAAATGTTGGGTTATATTTAAAAGAGCGTTCCGAAAGAAAAAATTTGCAAAAACAGTTTAAAAAGGAGCAAGAAATAAATCACAAAATAAACCAACTAGATTTGCCTGAGAAACTGCGACATGATATCAGGGAGTTTATTAAACTACCCCATTTAGATAAGCACAAGATCCAAGAACTTTATCTAAGAATTGGCTATCATTTTATTAATAAAACTGCCAAAGAGCAACAAGAGTTATGTGATTTGTTGCAACAATCTAAAGTAAACAACCTTTCTCCAAAAGAAAAATCAGTGTTAAGAGCAAAGATTAAATCCAAAGAAAAAGCATTAAATAAACGTTTAGAAAAGGAATATGGTGAATTGTTCACACTGTTTGAAAAAAAGCAAAGGATACATTTTCTCAAGAAAAATATTAAAAGTAGAATAGCAAATATAGCTATCAGCGCTGGTGTGGCTTTTGTGAGCCTGGTGACGACTGTATTAACCGCAGTTATTGGTGCTACCCCAGCAGCGCCTGGGGCAGTTGCTGTTTATGGTGCTATGGGTGGACTCAGTATTGGCTTAAGCGCGATAGGCGCCGCAAATGCAGCAAAAATGTCCTTACAAGAAAATGCCAGTAAAAATAAAGTGGTGGTTCCTAAAGAGCAATTGGCAAAGGCCGTTTACCCTAGTTTGAAAAATGTATCTGAAAATAGTGAAAATAAAAAGCGTTCGGATGTGTTGTATAAAAAAAGTGTTTGGGCGAAGTTTAAAGGAGGTATCAAAAATGCTTGGAATAGATTGTGGGTGAAAACGCCAGAAGATAAAATACTGCGCGAAAAACCACAAACTGCCATTCAAAAAGTGATAGCAAATTTAGTACAAAAAGAATATCAATCAACGCCGCTTACGCAAGAAGAAATGTCCATTCCTAAAGGTGTTGCGGCTCAAAGACGCGCGCATTTTACTTCGCGTTACAATGCGCAAGACGCTTCGTTGCCCTTTGAACCAGCCAATTCAGTAGCAAAGTCCACGGATAAACCTGCAAGCCCTGTTACCCCTAAGAAGATGTAAAGGATCTATTGACACGGTTAGTTGAAGTAGGGTAATGATAGCGTAATAAAAAAATAAAGGGTTGGGGTGAAGATGACAATTTCTTTAAATTTCTTAACTAAAAAAGAAGCACAGCAGCATTTTGTAACCACTTACAATCCCCCTCATTCAGAATATGCAAAACGAATGGCAATGAAAGTAACGTTAGATAAATCTGCACCTTCAGAACGAGCTTACCAGGATTTCTATAGTGAACAGTTTTTAGAATGGCAACAAGATGAAAAAGACTATTTTAATAAACTGATTTTAACCTTAAGAAACAATTTGCTAAGCAAAAATATTGATTTGGGTAGTCTTGTTGTACCCTTGGTGAAATCTTCAGGTCTAGAATATCCCTATATGATTCATCTTTATGGTGGTGTCATTAATATAATTGATAAACCACAAGATGGGCAAAATTTAAAAAACGTCATTCATTTGGGGCTTCCGAGTGTATTGATATGGGGCACCCTTCAAGAGGGATATAAAAAATATTTCTTGCAAAGCATATTTTATGTCTGGCTTCAGTTGAACCCCATGCTGTTGCAAGATTTTTATCGCTTGTTAGGTTTTGAATCTATTACATTGGATAATGCTCACCCTGCATTAAGAAAAAGAGCAATCTTATTTCAAGGATTTGAAAATGTAAAAATGCAAGTGACATTTGTGGGTGGTTTAAAAGTCGATGTGATGCCTATATATTATTATAACGAAGAATGCAAATTTGATAATAAGTACAAAGCGAAATCACTATTAAATCCCGATGCATTATGTGTGTCGCAGGAATATATTGTTATTCAAAAATGCAGCGATGGGAAATATATGCCCGTGTGCAAAAATGGGGAATTATGGGTTGTTACAAAAAATGAGTGCGATGATCCGAGAATGCAAAATAGTAAAAATTTTTACGGGGTAAATATTTTTAATGTACAAGGACTGTTACTTTCCTTACTCCTAGATTATGTTTATGAGCCAAAAAATTTGACACGCCTTAAAGGGCCATTAGCCATGATCACGAAATGGTTTGATACTTATTTTCTCCATCATAAAATGGATGTGCAAAAAGATGAGTTGGAGGAAAATAACGATCAAAAGCCGTTGCTCGCTCAGTTTGAAGCAAGCAAAAGATATGGTACAACCTTTTCTTCAAGCAACGCTACTGCTCATATAACATCTCCTTTGGTGCGAGAAGACAATGTATTTGGGCTAAAGGGATAATTGAGACTTTCGATGCCAGGCCTGGTAAACAGCAAACATACACAATAAATTGAACTTTTTAAGCTTTGGGAGGGTCGCAATAGTATTACAAAGGAGAAATCCATGGCCATCTCCAAACGAAAAACCACACTTGTGCATGTTTCATTGCTATTGCTCGTTTTTTTAATTGGCTTAGTTTTGTTAATTATGCCATTTGATGTCGGTGGTAAAACGCCTTCATCGGGTGGGCACCGCAGTCCGCTGGAAATAAGAAATCATGCTCCCAATGAAGATAGACGCTATGAAAACTCTCAAAGTGTTAGGCGTATTCAAGATGAGCAAAGAAGGCTAGATAATGCTCGTAGAGATGTTGATAGAGCACAAATGGATGTTTACAATGCTTACATTCCTTCGAATATTAACCAAAACTCCCGCTATTACAATATTATGCGAGCTGAATCCGCTTTGGATGCGGCAAAAAGCAATGAACGAATACGCAGTAGTGATTTATATATGCAAAAGAGAATATTAGAAAGCAATCAGCGTGATCAAAACCTCAAACAACAACGTAATGATTCCCGCTATCAAAATATTCGTCGCTATTAAAATGCACTACATATGCATTGTTTGAAATTTTGCAACAAATGCAGCATCGGTATCTGGAATGGGAGGTGTTTTTGGTCTTCCTTGAGTAACATTGTACATTGCAAGCATGGTTGGTGCAGCGGCTGACATCTCTAGCGGTTTTTCTGCCAATTTACGACTGTTTTGTATAAAAGAACAAATGGACACTACGGTTTTCATTCTTTTGTGAGAGAGCTCAAGATAATCGCTAGACACTTTATCTTGGAGTAAAAGTGAGCGCAAGGTGAGCAGTGTGACTGAAAAGAAATTTTTACACAGGTTAGCAAGATCAAGCGTGTGTAGACTTGCTCTTAAGTCTTTATCACGCATAATGATTTGTGCAATTTCAAAATCATGCAGGCCGATTAATCCGACGTTATTGCCTTGTATTTTCGCTTTTAACAGTGGGTCTTCCAAAATATCAGCTGCAATCGGAATATGATTGCCTAACATCGCTAAGTGCTTTCCAGTCAATAAGGGCCGCAATGATTTGTTTTCCAATATTTTCTGCGCAATCGCAAGATGATATTTGCCGAGCATTACAATTTCATCCAGATTCATTTTTTGACGGTGGTTTTCGTAAATCAGTAGAGCAACATCTTGATGGATTTCTCCTAGTTGCTCAAAGCAGGCACCGCTGAAATGTTGAGTGACTTGTTCATTTTTTAGCAAATATAAGGCTAGTGATTTATGATGTTTTGCCATTCTGGCAAGGCCAAAGTTCCCTAATCTGCGCCTGCATTCATCATCTTTGAAAATCTTCCAAGCCATGTTTTCAATATGGCGCCCCAAGATAACCAAAGCAGCAGAATCCAGTTGGTCCGCACGGTTAGGATCTGCCAAAAGAGCTTCTATCTGATTTTGATGATATTCCGCCATTAAAGCCAAGGTCGAGCCATCACATTGTCTGACGAAGGCTTTATTGCTTAGAAATCTTTGAGCATTGGTAGCATGGTTTCTACAAAAAAGACCTAAGTCATTTGGATCAACTTTGAATAAAGCAGGGTTATCCAAAATAAACTCAGAGGCTTCAATATCATTTTCTGCAAGCATCGCTAAATGCGTGCTTTTTAATTTAGCACGTAACTCTGGATTGTTTAGAATATTCATACGAGTAGCATGGGAGGCTTGGCCAATGCGCGCTAGATCAAGTCCATTTAATTCAAACCGAAGTTCTTCTTGGCTTAATACAAAAAATGCCACTAACTCATTTTTTTGTGCGAGCAAAGAGATGGCGAAGCCATCTAAAATGGGCCAATGATTTCTTTCGTTTAAATAGTCCAGGGCCAGATCTTCAAAACAGGCCACAATTGATAGTACCTGCTCAAAGCTTAATTGTTCAAATAATCGTTCCGAACTTAGGATCTCAGTGGCATAGGCTTTACTAGTAGTTGCTAATCTAAATAGGTTTGTTGGTTCATTTAGTGCGCTGCTTGTTGATGCTAGCATCAGATTTTCCTCGCAAAGATGGTGAACATTTTGCCAGTGATCTCCATAAGGGCTGACCTATAGCCAAAGAGTCTCTCTTAAATCAAACACAAAATTGGCTTTAAGGGAAGGGGGGGCCAAATGTAATGAATGATGGCTAGTAAAGCCATTAGCAAGTAATTAAGGTTATGTTATGGTGAGTAGTAGAGTAATGTACAATGCTAGGCTTGTGTTCAATGATTGTTGGTAGGTCGCAACGGGAGATTTTATGGTAGCTGTGTCGCGTAAGGTGGTGCGTATGATAACAGCCACCCAAACGAAAGAAGGGGAAGGATTTATCGTGCATCGCCCTTTTCCGTCACGCACCATCCTAGATTTTGATCCTTTCCTATTATTAGATGAAATGGGCCCCATGGACAATAAACCCTTTGAGGCCAAGGGCGCACCGGATCATCCTCATCGTGGATTTGAAACAGTAACTTACATGCTATCGGGATGCTTTGAGCACAAAGATTCATTTGGACACAAGGGAAAGTTGACGCCAGGTGATGTGCAATGGATGACAGCGGGTAGTGGCCTTGTGCATTCTGAAATGCCAGAAGCCGAGTATTTGCGCCAGGGCGGTGTCCTACATGGTATTCAGCTATGGGTTAACTTGCCCAAACGAGACAAAATGATCCCGCCTTCCTATCAAGAAATTAAGTCAAGTGAAATCCCCGTAGCGGTAAGTGATGATAAAAAAATCACAGTTCGTGTGTTGGCAGGAGAGGCTTTTTCTGTCAAGGCGGTCATTAAAACGCGAACTCCAATCATTTATTTGCATGCCATATTGCAGCCTGGTGCGCATTGGACGCAAGCCTTTCCCAAGGAATTTAATACTTTTGCCTATATACTTCATGGGCAAGGCCAATTTAATAAAAAACCCATTAGAGATGTCAAACTTTCTGAAGCACATCAAATGTTGATATTTGATAACGAAGGGGATGTGGTTGATGTGCAGGTGCCTAATGAACTGAACGAGCCTTTAGAAATGCTGCTGATTGGTGGCGTTCCGCTCAATGAGCCTATTGTTCGTTATGGCCCTTTTGTCATGAATACTGATGAAGAAATTCGCCAAGCTTTTATTGATTATCATGCAGGAAAAATGGGAATAATAAAAGTATAATGTCGCACGCACATGATCACGGAACATCCCCCGTAAATTACAACAAACGCTTTGGACTAGGCATTGTGCTTAATCTGATGTTGGTTGTTGCTCAAGTCATTTATGGCTTCCAATCTAACTCTGTTGCACTCTTGAGCGATGCTTTTCATAATGCTGGCGATGTTTTGGGCTTGGTGATTGCTTGGGGTGGTTTTCATATTGCCAGTTTAAGACCTTCTGATCGCTTCACTTATGGCTTGAAAAATACGACGATTATTGCCGCGTTTCTTAATGCGGTGTTGTTATTTATCGCGGTGGGAGGTATTGCCTGGGAAGCCTTAATGCGCTTTAACCACCCAGAAGTTGTGCAATCCAAAACGGTGATTTTTGTTGCCTTTGTAGGTATGGTGATCAACGGCATAACAGCTTTATTTTTTCTCTCTGGCAAGCATGATATTAATTTACGTGGGGCTTTTTTACATTTAGTTAGTGATGCATTGGTTTCCTTAGGCGTTGTGCTTGGAAGTATTGCCATACTATATACCCAATGGTATTGGATTGATCCCGCATTGTGCTTAGGGATCTCAGCACTGATTGTGTTTAGTTCCTGGTCTTTGTGTAAAGAATCCATCAATTTAATACTGCATGCTGTGCCGGAGCATATTGACACTGAAAAGGTAAGGCAATTTATCTTAAGTCACGAAACTGTCGTTTCTGTGCACGACTTACATATTTGGGCGATTAGCACCACTGAAACGGCGTTATCAGCGCACATCGTGATATCAGCTATATCGCAAGATAATAAGTTACTAAAACTGTTGTCCGATGAATTGGCGCATCAATTTAAAATTGCGCATGCAACCATACAAATTGAACATCAAGATGAGATTCACTGCGGCCTAACTTGCGATATGCCATCAAGAGAAAATCATGAGTAACATCATGTTGCGCGAGCTAACGCTTGAAGATGAAGGCCCGTTTTTGACAATGACTAACAAAAGCCAACATTTTCATCATCCTTGGGTACAAGCCCCGCTCACCAGCGCACAATTCCAAGCACTTTGTGAACGCAGCCTTCAAAGCGAGAGGCAAAAGTGTTTTTTAATAGGGCAGGGATCTCAAATTATTGGTGTTATCAACGTCAGTGAGATAGTACGCGGAAATTTTCAAAGCGCCTACCTTGGTTTTTATTGTTCTGTGGACTTCGCAGGTCAAGGGTGGATGAGCCAGGGACTGAAATTATTAATCAATCATGCCTTTTCTGAATTAAAATTACATCGCTTAGAAGCGAACATTCAACCTCAAAACCACACCTCTATTCGTTTAGTAAAGCGCCACGGTTTTAGGCAAGAAGGCCTTTCCCTAAGATATTTAAAAATTAATGATGTCTGGTGTGATCATTTGCGGTTTGCGATAACACAAGAAGAATGGAAACACCCTTGAATTTGCCATCATTGCCCCCATCTATGCATAAGGAACATAAAAAAATTCAAGGATAATACATGAGTCGTTTAACTGATTTGGTGTTTAGAGTGCTTCGTATTCATGCTGGCGACACCCCAGTTAAAGTGAAGGAAGCTATTTTTCATCCGATTGCCCCAAGCAACGATATTAATCTCAATTGCCCTGAACCAGCGGTTGAGCCTGAGCACATTGAAACGATAAGACCGCCGAGCAATCAAACGAATGAAGGCACGTCCAATTTAGCGTCACGATAAGCGTGGCTTATCTTAGCTCAATATTCGCCCTATCCACCTGCCCATTGGCATCCACCACTGCGATGGTGTAAAAACCTGGCATGTTTGGCGTCCAAAATTGTTTTTGCTGCCAAATGGGAGCGGACAAGGGTTTACCATCAATCAACCAAGTAAAGGGGCGTTTGCCACCACTTACCGCTAAAGGTATAGCCTTATATTCATCGCCCGCTTTTTCAAGTTCGATGACCGTATCATCGACAGGAAATAATAAAGTCGGGGTTATTTTCAAAAGTGATGCATCGTGCGTTTGTGAGGTTAAATCCTTGAGCCTGATATTATTACCATTTTCTGTCAAATCTATGGCGTTATCTTCTGGGATCACATTAGCTAGTTTGTGTAATAAAGGAACACTTAATTCTCTCGCATAGAGATGCCCCATTGGAGAGCCGTCTGGCATCCCTATCCAAATACCAATCACATAGCGATTATCAAAAGCCAGCACTAAAGTATCGCGATGTCCATAAGAGGTACCCGTTTTAATAGAAAATATCCGACCATTATTCATTTTGGTTTTTAAGATAGATGAAATTTGCATGGCGACTTGTTTTGAAAAAATAGGGTGCTGATCCAGTGTTTCATTTTCTATATAACTAAAAGGTGTGACTATTCCATTTTGAGGAAACGCCGTATAAAGTGTTACCAATTGTTCTAATGTCATTCCCACGCCGCCGAGAGCAATAGCAAGACTTGGGCTATCAACATTATTGGGAAATTGCGGATTAATACCAGCTTCTTTTAATAAACCTACAAAACGAATGACACCAATTTGATTGAGCAAATCGACAACGGGTGTGTTCAAAGACATGGCTAAAGCGTCACTTGCAGTGACAGTCCCATAGATTTCTTTGTCGAAATTACGTGGAAAATATGTGCCAAAGCGACGGCGTTCATCGAGAAGAAAACTATTTTTGCTCACATAGCCTAACTCAAAGCCTAAACCATAAATAAAGGGTTTTAAGGTCGAACCAGGGGATCGTGTTGCGGCAATATAATCAACGAAACCATGCTCTTGTTCATCAAAATAATCGCGTGAAGCAACATAGGCTAAAGGTTTTTTTTGCACATGATCAACGACTAAAATGGCGGCATTGGAATGGGTGGGTAAAAAGGGTTTATAACTTTGTAATACAAATTCAATTTTCTTTTGTAGTGTTAAATCGATAGTGCTGTGAATAACAGGTTTATTTTTTGTTTGTTTAAGCGCCAGGCAAGCTGTGGAATTTCGCGAGGCGGGCGCACTTTGGTTCTAGGTAAAGGTGCAAGCTCATGTGTTTTGGCTTCATTTTTGCTGATTAAATCATTCTGTGCCATAAATGTGAGTAGGTGCTTTCTGGCGATAAAAGCTTTTTCAGGGAAAAGGCAAGGGTTTAACCGACTAGGAGATTGCACCATCGCGACGAGCAATGCAACTTCGCTAGGGCTTAAATGGGCAGGGGGTTTATTGAAATAGGCCATTGAAGCGGCATTCACCCCTTCGATATTGCCACCAAACGGGGCCAAAGTCATATAGATTTTTAAAATGTCATCTTTAGAAAAATGCCATTCTAATTGTAGTGCACGAAAGCATTCAATGAACTTGGAGGATATTTTTCGTTTTCTAGGCTCTAATAATCTAGCAGTTTGCATGGTAATCGTTGAACCACCCGAAATAACATGACCATATCGGACCCATTGGAAAGCGGCTCTAACCAAGGCAAAAGGATTAATTCCAAGATGATAACGAAAATATTTATCTTCTCTTTGGATGAGCGTTTTGACATATAACGGCGAAACATCGGCGACAGCTGTGATGCTACGCCATTTATCATCTTTAGTATAAAAGATGTGTGCAGGAACATTTTGCGCATACACAATGGTGGAGTTATCTTCATAGCGCCTTAAGTCTAGTGGGTAAAATTTATCCGCACAAAACAACATGAAAATACAAGTTGTGCAAAAAAATAATACCCATTTACTGAATCTAAGCAAAAACCTCATAACGTGGGAGACACCACCTCGACTTTTTGCTCATCAGAATAAGCAAAAAACTGAGGTTGATACATGGCCTCAATCATCGCCGGAGGATAAGCAAAGCTTCCGTTACTCACAGCACGTACTATGTATGCTGCGCTAAATTCGGTTTGTCCACTCAGTGCAAATGCCGCCATAAATCTATCATCACGTCCTTCTAAGCGAGAGGCGCGAGTGATAGTGCCAAGCCAATTTAGTTGTTCAGGCAGATCTTGAAGATTAGCATTGTCAATTTCAAAACCTGCAGGTAACAAATCAACCAATAGGATATGGTTTAGGCTATCATTGTGTTTACGACCACGAAGGTGAACAACATACAGATCGCCTGAGTTCAGTTTGCTCAGATCGGCCTTTTGCCCATCTAAAGTATAAACCTCACGCGTTAATTCAAAGCCTGATTGTGGTAATTTTTTAACATCGACAGGTTCTCCCGTTAAGGTAAGCGCATAATAAATCGCACTTTTTCCAACATTCTTTAGAACGGGATTTTTTTGCAATGTTGCCACTGTATACTCTATAGCTTCCGGAAGCAGCCCTTCTTTAGCAGCGCCATTAATTTCAACCTGATAGGGGGTGCGCGCTTCTTTTAGAGCATGAGATGCTCTAATAAGCCAGCTTTTTTCCTGCGTGCTTAAAAAGACAGCTCCCTTGCTTTGGTCGACCATAGCTTGCGTCAATGCAACCAGTTTAGGATGCTGATGCGTTGTTTGCGCGAGCATGGTTACTAAAATAGCATTATTGCGCAAGGGAGAGCCAAACCCGGAATAATGGGATTCATTTTTGGCAGGTGCTGCAAGAATGGCTTTATCAAACCAAACCGCTGCATCTTGAGGTAAGTCATAGTAAGCAAACGCTGCGGCAATAAATGCCATATCGTGACGTTCTGTGATTTCCTTTTGATGGTTATCTGCAAAAAAACGTAACTGCCTTAAGGTGCCTTGATGTTCTTTGGCAAGTAAATAATGCGCATAGGCCGCAACCGAGATATCTTCTTGCGAGGAGATAGCACGTTGTTGTGCTTCCATTACCCATCGACTCAGGTTGTTAAGCAAGGCAGAAGGTACTTTCTTATCCTTTTGCTTAGCAAGTGATAACACATCATAGGCATACAAGCTCATCCAGGGTTCTGTTGAGCCGCTTTGTGACCACAAAGAGAATGAACCATCAATCTTTTGTAAAGTGGTTAATTGGTTGTAGCCCTTTTGTAACATGGCATCATTGCTGGATTCGCTTAATAGCGTTGCCAGTAACTTGCTTGAGGTTTGTTCAAGGCAATAATAGGGATATTGCGACAAATCTTGAATCAAGCCTTTACTACCCATCTCGGGCAATGACGCAATCGACAAGGTCAGTGCGCTATTATGAGATTGAAAATCCTTTAAAAGTTCAGGTGTGAGCGTTACAGATTGATTAGGTTCGAGCTTGTTGTATTGATGCAGGCTAATCGCTTGTACTTTAGGACGCACGGATAATTCCCATGTGCGCTTTAAGTTAAACCCATTGGGACCTTTCAATGAGATTTCGTTATTCTTTATACCATTATCATCATAGCTAAGTGTAACGGGTATTTGCACTTCGCTGCCGTTTTTGAGTGCAACTTGCTGCTTTTGTGAGATTGTTCCCGCACGATAGGTAACAACGTATTCACCACTGGGTGCATCCATTACTTTCAGAATTAAAGGTACGGTTGCTTTGTCTCCAGGTGCTAAAAAGCGAGGTTGGGCAAGATAAGCATCGATAGGATCTTGCACCAACAAGCTACCTTCACTCATCCCCAGGCCTTGTTCATCCCAGGCAAGCGCCATCACCCGCAATTTGCCAGTATATTCTGGCAAGGTGAAAGGAATGCTAACACTCTCTTTACCTTGTGTTTCAACGATACCAGAAAATAAAGACACCACTTTAAAGGCGCGCGCAGGTAATTGCGTTAACGCACGAGACATAATGGATTCACCACCGCCGACTTCAAATGAACCTGGTTTTACACCATAGGGGTTAATCAGCATGCCGTAACTGTCTCTGAGTGCAAAGCCGAGCTTCTTTTGCGCAAAAAAGTATTCATAAGGATCTGGGGAGGCAAAATCAGTTAAGGAAAGCGTCCCTTCATCAACTAATGCAACCACATACCTTAAGTCTTTAGATGGCTTTTTAGCCTTCAAGTTGATGTTAACGGTTGCGCCTGAATGGACTTTTTCAGGATGTTCAATTTTAAAATCAATCTGATGGGCATCGGACGCTTGTTTATTCTCTAACCAAGCAATACCGATGGCACGTTTAGGCATCTGTTGGGATGTATTATCTTGCGGTGCATAGACGGTGGCAATCAGATATTGCCCACTGGTGTTAGACAACTTGTGGAAAGGGATCTCAATAGTTGTCGCGTGCGTGTCAATATTGGCACTATGAACTTTTTCAAGTTTATCTCCTGCCCAGGCTAAATAAAGTTCACCTTTAAAGGGACTCTTGATATGAATCTTAGCTTTATTACCTTTGAGCGGTGCTTTTTCATCAAACGCCAACTCCAACATATCAGGTTTATCTGGCGCATCACTGGCATGGTACCAGCCTGCTGAAAATCGGTAACTTGATGCCACACCCGTTTTTTCATCAAGGATTTCAAGTCGATAGGGACCATATTTCACAGGCACTTTAAATTGAGTGGCGCCTGTTTCACTTAATGAAATTTTTCCTGTACTAATTACTTTATCTCGTGTGACCAAATCATATTGCCAATTAGCACCTTGACGATACCAAACATAATCATGTTGTTCTTCAAATACGGTGTAATGTAGGTTTGCAGCAGTTAATAGCACACCATTTTGGTTAACGGCGATAACGTTAAAGGTAGCATCAGCATTATTGGCAGCAACATTATCTTTAAATTGTGGGGCAATACCAATGAGATAGGGTTGATGCCAAAATGAGGTGAGATGCTGCACTTTACGTGCGCGCCCACCTACTTCAAATACATTGATCGTTGTGTCAATTTGCAAAGGATGGGTAGTCTGGGGCTGGGCATCAATTTTCAAAGTCACTGCGGCTTTGCCTTTATCATCCGTTTTAGTATCCAGTTGCTTATAGCGTTGAGGTGTCCAGCTTTCTTCAACCAGACCAAAATGATAGTCTTTGTATTTTGCAAAAGGTTGTGTATTGATAATAAGTTTGGAATCCGCTTGTACTTTTAAGTTGGCACCTGCAGGCCCGTAGAAATACTGTGCTTGTACATCTATCGCTGCACTTTGAGAAGGTCTAATTTCTTTGGTGTTGGAGGATGTTTTGACTTCTATGCGTGGAGGCACAAAATCATTTACTTCAAATGAAACTTGATTGATTTGCTGCGCTTTAGCATCGAGAAAAATAGTAGCAGTCCATACACCAGAAAGGGCCGCGCCATTGATAGAGTAATCATAAAAATACGCGCCATTCCCTTTGTCTTGCAAAAGAACTTCTTCTGCGAGAACGCCATCCGGGCGAAACAATTTAAGCGTTAATGGATGTGATTTTAAAGCCAAGCCTTGATTATCTCTAAGCAATATCACATGGTGAACAGTTTCACCAGGTCGGTAAATTCCACGTTCTGTGGTGATATAGCCTTCAATGGTGTTGTTGACTGTTCTGCCTTCATCGCCACGATCGCTCAAATTAAAGGGTTCAGATCTCAGATTTAAGACGGTAAACTGTTTGCCTTGATAATTGGCTGTCAAAAAGGCAGGTAAATTACCGCCTTTACCATTGATGATCTTTTCATTAAAAATAAGGCTTCCGTCTTTTTGCGTTTTTAGTTTGCCAAGTTCTTTATTGTTGCGTGCGATAAGAGTGACTTCAACATCGCTCAACGTTTTAGCGCTTTGCAAAGAACGAGCATACACATGCAAGCCGTCGTTGCCTTGATAAGTACTTAAGCCAATGTCACTTATCACTAACGCTTGTGAGGCAAATTCATTATCTTCATAACTATTATCATTGATGCGTGCTTGAACAACATAAACACCGGGTTCTAGTTTTTTACCAATCATTTTATCGATAGGCAAACCAGATAGGGTTGTTTTGTCAGTTTCAACTGGGAATCGATACTTGCCTTCAAAGATAAGCTCACCAAGTTCTTCTTGTAAATTGTCGGCTTCCCATCGTTGAATACTGTTTGAAAACCAATTCGCTTGTACGCTTTGAATATTTCTTTCAGGGATATGAATAATTTTAACTTTTACTTCTTGAGCGTTCACAGCAGTCAAGGGGATAAGCTGTGGCGCGGTGCTGGCGAGAATGTATCCTTTTTCACGAAATGAAATTGCCGCCTTGCGATGAGGAATAAAGACAGAAAGCGTTTGTTCCTCTTGCGTTTGGATATCATTATCACCTTTTAAACCTTTTTTGAAAGCCAGTTGATAATTTTGACCAAAGGACAACCCTTCAATACACAGCTGATTACCTCGGGCGATTACACTGAGATCTTTAACTTGTGGTGTAACTTTGATGAAATTCTCATAATGAAATTGTCTAGATTTCGCAAGAGGCTGAGTCCAAAGCACACAGGCGCTGGCAATATCCGTTCGTTGCGGTATTTCAAGTGAATAGGGGGCAAACTCAGTAGGATAAACTTTAGTTATAACTTGGATCTGGTTTTCAATATCAGCTTCAGTTGTATCTTTTAATGCACTAGCTTTGAGATCGGCGAAGGCAAGCCGAGAACCAGATGCCAAATATTCAACCGCTTTTATTTCTAGGGGTTTTTTGGCTGTGCTATGTGCTTTTACCAGCGCGGCTTCAAGCGCTTCATCATAATTTTGATAGGTATCATAAAGTTGCAGTTCAATTAACGATTTGGCCAGCATATACCATGCTGCAAAATCACTTTCATCGTCAGCAAGCACACGCTGAAAAGCATATCGCGCGCCATACCAATCTTGACTATCAAAAGCTTGTTTTGCGTTTACTTTTCTCTCTAATTTTTCAAGCTTGGTGGTAGATGCTGATTGTTGTGCTTTGATTTGTTTTTGATAAAAATCGTTGGCAGCACTGACGCGTTCTTTAGAAGAAAGCGTGTGGTTGCCCTCATCAGCAATTAAGGTTGTTTGTATTTGGAACAATAAAAAACCAATCAAAATAAATATTTTGGGGCGTAAATAGGTGCGCATAGTGGGGAAGCATCTCAGTAATTAAGATGCGCAATATTTATCACATCCATTTTTAAAAACATAGCGAGTACAACGGTTTTGGAAAAATATATTTATAATAAAGTAAAAGTGGAGGTTATTGAGTGATTTTTTAATACTATGCACGCATTGTTTTGGTTTGTTGGCACAGCTTGTGGCCAATTTTTTTGCAAGAGTAAACGCATTGGTTAATTCAAGGTATAATAGAAGGCAATAAATTAATAAATCAGTAGAATAACTTATATGCAAGTAAAACCTGACTTAATAAAGCTAAAGCCTCATGAATTCGGTCTGATTGAACCTTTAGCCCTGTACTATGAATATGATATGGCGCGATACTGCGGGCAATTACCTGGGTGGGAATTTCCGTTGTCTGGCAACTATGCTTCAGATAAATTGCTACAAGATCTTAAGACCTATTTTAAAGATAAAGAAAGATATCCTTTTTTAATTCGCGTAGATGGCCATCCCGCGGGATTTGCTATGGTGAATAAAATAACGACCAACCCACATGCTGATTGGAATATGGGGGAATTTTTCGTTCTTGCACCTTATCAGCGCCGAAAAATAGGCCAACAAATAGCCTTAGCCATTTTTGAACAATTCATTGGTGAGTGGGAAGTCGCAGTTATACCTCAGAATACAGGTGCATTACATTTTTGGAAGCGTTTAATTGACGGTTTTA
This sequence comes from Uncultured Candidatus Berkiella sp., assembly GCA_964606325.1. Classification (GTDB taxonomy): domain Bacteria; phylum Pseudomonadota; class Gammaproteobacteria; order Berkiellales; family Berkiellaceae; genus Berkiella. The sequence goes on along the minus strand of CAZSGE010000004.1, from coordinate 16,455 downwards.
CGAAGGGTAAATTTTCCCAAGAAAAAAAATTGCTTACACATCCTGAAGATCATCAAATGATTATTTTTTCTTTTGATTCAAAGGTAAATAAATGAAGATTTCCGTTATTGGCGCAGGTGCGCTGGGTAAAACCTATGGTGGCTTATTGAGTTTTGATCATGAAGTGCATTATTTGGTGCGCAATGACTTTAAAGCGATGCAGCAAAATAATAGTTTTACTTTGCATTTTTCTCAAAAAGAACAGAACCTTGAAATTAAGGCCCCACTGATTCATCAATCACCGCAGACGTTGCCACCCTCTGACATTGTTATCATTTCACTTAAAACCACTGAAAATAAAATGATTGAATCATTGCTGGTAAATTGTTTAAAACCAGATAGCATTATATTGATTATTCAAAATGGTATTGGTAACGAAGAGTGGATTTCCCAGTTTTCTAAAGAATGTGCCATTGTATGTGGTATCTCCAGTATGGGTGCTTACAGAGAAGGTCCAACCTTGGTTGAGATCCCGATTATAGGCGAGCTTCGATTAGCACCATTTAATACAAGTAAGGCGTGCGAATTGATGCAATCCTTGTTTGCAAAATCCCCGATTATCATCAATTCTAAAATTTTCACCTCATATCGGGAAATAAGATGGCGAAAATTATTATGGAACGTGCCATTTTCTTCTCTTTCGATTATCTACAAGCAAGATTCCAGTTCACTGGCTTCAAAATCACCTTATGTGACTATTGTAAGAGCCGTGATGAATGAAATCGTAGAAATTGCGCATACACAAGGAGTGGAGATCACTCAAAATGATGTGTTAAAAATGTTGGAATTGACTATGGGATTTAAAGAATATTACCCAAGTATGTTTAGGGATTATTACGAAGGTAAACCCATTGAGAAAGAGTATATCATCGATAATGTTTTAAAAATTGCTAAAGAGCAACATATCAATACACCGATGTTAAATATGATTGCTTCGCATCTTGAAAGGTCGCAAGACTAAGGGTGTAGTAGCGCTGATATTGAACTTATAGCAAACGAGCACAGTCTAGAAGCTATTGAAGCAAAAAAAGACGTGCTTATGAAAACATTTTTAGCGCTATTGATTGCTTATTCCGCTTCTCAAGTAGCTTATGATAGGGTTTATCAACGACAATCTTTAGTTCATCATTCTCCACAGATCCAAATGTGCCAATTTAAGCCGGTCAATATGTATGGAAATATGCTGAAATTTAAAGGATATTTTGAGACGGGTAAGTGCTGCCATATTTTAGATAAAGGCTGCTAAGTTCTTTGACAAGACAATATTCAAATGTTAGCATGCCACCTTGCTTTTAAGAGGTGGCAAGATGTGGCAGATTGATACAACATATCATTATAAAATTTGGTTTAGCAAAAATGCTGAAGTTTTTTTAGATGAGGAAAATCAATCACGTTTTATCACTGCGCGGGAGCAAAATCCATCGCATCATTTCACTTTTATTTTTAGTTCAGCAACGTTGTCAAGTAAAGCCCAGGATAACCTGTTTGCTTTTTGTAAAAAAAATGGCATAAAGCCAATTGATTTTGATAAAGATATCCCGCAATTTTTAAGAAGTGATAAAGATAAAGCACTTTACACTTTAGCAAAACAAGAAATTGAGTGTGCAGCACAAAATAAAGGCGGCAATATGGCTGGCGCATCAGACTGCACGCGCGCGATTGTCGCCATTGTTGAAAAATGCGGTATTTATTCTGATTTTGATGTTGAATTACAGTTTGAAAATGTGAAACCCAGTTTGAAAACTAAAGCGCCGGTTTTGCTTGCTGTAGAATTTGTGCAAGAAGCTGGTATTTCACAGCCTTGTTTAAACAATGAGTGTCTCGTATTTTCATTTGATCCTGCATCAAGTGGGCGTTTGAGCAAAGAGGCATTAGAAAAAATTACTGCCGTTCAAGATTCAATCATTTCGCGCTATGCCAAACCTTTGGAAGCAATGCTTACTCATCCAGTGAAGGGTCTTAACGTGGATTTAGGCACAGGTGATGAAGCAACATTTATTCGTCAGTATTTCAAGGAAAATCCCACGAGTGATATCTTTGCCTTCAGACAATATGTTTTAGGCTTAACCATAGAAGAGTATTGTCGTGTCAAATTAACGAAGATTCAAGCAAGCGATAAAGTTAACAAAGAAAATATAACAGAAATTTCAAAGGAAAAAGCCTATCTCGCCTATCTGGAAAATAATAAATTAGATTATTTATTATGGCGCGTTCAAGCTGATCCGGATTTACAATTTTCTACTAACGAAATTTTAGAGAAAAAACTTGCCCTTTTAAAACATAATCTTTATGTGTTTTCAGTGAGCTTGATATCTGGCCCTATCAATTATTATGCCTTAAATCCTGAAACCGTACCTCAACGAGGATTTTCTATAAGGGGTAACGACTTTGTGGCAATTGTTTCACCTCCTGAACAATGGGATAACTATTGTGACTCCTATAAAAGAGCGGGTATAGCTGAAAATGGTTTGGGAAACGCTTTTAAAACACAAAATAGCTTTAGACAAATGACCAGTCAAACAAAAGAGTCAGCGGATCCCCTTGCGTTAGTGGCACCAAGTTCGGATCAATCTTGGACCCCGTTGGGAGAGTTGGAAAAGCTTAAGCGCATGAAGCTTAAAGCTGGGGCAGAGGTTGATCCAAGTCTTGGGCAACAGAAAATATTATGTAAGGGCAACCCTATATAAGAATCTTCCCCTGATGCCTTAGCCACTTTTTCGCAAATTCATAGAGAAATGCTTCGTTTTCTTTACTCTCTTGCCCTTTGGTAATCGCTAATGCATGAATGATGGCATTTTTCTTCGCAATATATTCCATGTGCAAAATGCCGATCATTTCTGAGCCATATCGAAGAATAAAATGCTTATGATTGGGATCTGCAAAAACGTCGGACTCTTTATGATAGGGTTTGTTCTTTGAGGCGACTTCTTGCTCATAAATGCGATGATATGCTTCCCATTCACTATCTAAACAAGTTTGCACAACCCTTAAATAGGGAGGGCTTGCCAAATTATCGATGTCTTGAATAAGCGCATCTTTAGCATTGCAATAGCCAACGATATCGTGAATGTAAGTTTGCGCGGCATCGATTTTGACTTGTTGATATGCTTTAAGATAAACAGGATGTGCGCGCAAATAGGCACTAAAATTAACATGACGCGCTATTTCAGTATTGCCTTGTTCAAAGACATGAACATTATAATTTTCTTTGGAAAAAAATTGGCGAAAGGGGATCCCATACTCACCTTTCACGGTATACCCGAGGGCTTCCATGGCACCATTAGCTTTATCAACCGCTTGAATATCTTTCACTTCAGGGATCATGTCGATTATCGGTTTGGCGCTTAACCCTTCAACGGAGGTGCTACCGATATGGTGAATGCGAATGAGATTATCGCCCAAAGCGTTCTCAAGAAGGGACGCTTCATTTTTAAAAAGCGTTGGCCAAAGGGGATCGTATGGTACAACTTTGATGGTGCGGGTAGTCATGGGATCTCTTACATTGAATTGAACGATATTTGAAAGAAGCTGAGTATAAGTCGTGAGGGGGATGTAAGCAATTAAGCAGAGCAAGGCTTTGGTTGCCCAAAGCCTCAAGAAAAGTAAACTTTATTTACCTTCCTTTTTCGCTTTCTTCAAAGCGCGCTTTTGTTTTAGGTCCAGCTTAGGTTCTTTTTTAGCATTTTTTGATGATTTTTGTTCTTTATTTGCCATGATAGACTCCTTGTAATATCGATATAGAAACGAGCATTATTATAATACTACAACATTTAAATATTTCTATATATCAATATTAAGTTTGTTTAATTACTATCGTAGCCGTAGGGATTTCTTTTTTCGCCATTTGCCCTTTTTTCAAAGTGTTGATAATCCAGCAAGTCATACCAACTTCCACCCCAATCCCAACCACGCTCTGCAAAAAGTGTATAGATTAAACTTTCTTTGCTGATTTGCCCTTGATGATTTAAAGCACGATCAATATATTTTTTTCCACTTGGCGGGATAATCATATCGCCCTTTACATAGGGGTTCAGGAGGGGATTTATATCAATCGCACGACCAAAACTATGCTGAGACAATATGCCTTTTTGGTCGGTTACCAAGCGACAATTATAAGAGAGGGTGACGTTGGAACCATTGCCAAAAGGGTGAATTTTTTCAATAGGGAATTGATGTTGGTGTAAAACTTGAAAGATTTCCAAGATATCTTGTGAGAGCGCTTGATGAATAATAATGGCGCCAGTATGTTCTTTATGATCAAACCCAATGTAAGGTACCTTCACAACGGTGAGTTCATTGATGTAGGGTTCACAAATTCTATCTCTCTTTTGCAATTTTTGTTTGAGATTGGGAAGAGATGATATCGATGTTATGGTATTAGGTAACAATTCATCTATTGTTTCAAAAGCCTGAAGTAATGGCGTGAATAGTAATAAAATGGAACACAGGATATTTTTCAACATAGGTATAAAATCTAAACAGAAGAAGCCAAAAGGATTTGGATCATATCATTTTTAGGGGATAGGCGTTGTGTAGTGTCACGTTATGTAACATAACACTCTATCGTGAATGGCAAAGATAAAAGGGCATCTTTATGCGCTAGGCTTTTTGCCTTTTGATTTAGGTGGCAGATCATGCCGGTGTTTTTCATCCCATACGCGTTTGCTTTCTTTGATGCGCGCTTCATCATGGGCATGATGGTGATCACCACCTGGTTCTTCGGGGTGCTGGTGATGGCCAAGGGGGGGCTCTTTTTTGACCACTTTACTTGAAACAGGCCAAATAATATCTTGTTTGTCACCATTTTTCTTTTTCATTGCTTCCCCTTAATAGCCCCTTGATTTACTTATATCGGCCAATAGACTCAACCATTGAATTTCACAACCAAAAGAGTGCATAGTCACGAATAAAAAAGGTTATTAAATAACAAAAGATGATTTTAATATAGTTAACCTGATGATAGACTTGGGCCCAAGAAAGTTAACACAGGTAATTTTATGGCTTCTAAACTCATTAAAGCTGCTGCATTTGCTGCCATCGCGTTAGGTTTAACCATTTCAAGCATCGGTTTTGTGTCAGGCATCGCTCCTTTTGTTTATGCTTTCTTTCAAGGCCTAACACTCAAGAGCGCTGGGCTTTACCTAGGTGCAAGCGCCTTATTTATGGCGCCATGGGTTATTACACCTGTCAGGCAGTTTTTGATGTCGGGTTTAAATATCCTGATTTCACGCTTTAGTTGGCGAGCGGATAACCTTGTATCTTGGGATAGAAACCACGTAGTGTTCACCAATAAATCCCCTTTTTCGCCTCGCATTTTAGATATCAGCATGAAAAGGAGTAATGATGGTTATTATGAAATAACAGTTACTTCTGCAAATGATCATGTTTATCAAAGTTTGAGCCGGACATTAATGCATAATGGTTTTTCACATTTAATAAAATTTAATGGGTACAATCTAAAATTGAAAACCAACAATCAAAGCTTTATTAGCAACTTTTTGTACCATGTGAGCAAAGAGGCGCCTGAAGTGCGTGGCATGGTAACTAAGTTTAAAACTAAACTAGAAGCTGATTTTGGGTTTAATACCAGCACGATGCGATCTGTGATAGCAATGCCAAGCTGGATTTCACAACAAAAGCATAAATATGGAAGAGAAGTTCTTACCTTAATCAGCACCAGTCATTACGGAAATATTTATAAAATGAAATTGTCTTCAAATCGTGACGTGAAGCTTTTTCATGGAGGCTATTTGACGCTAAGAACAAGACGCATATTAAATGATGCAAACATCCATTTTATTGAGAATCACAATCATGTACTTATAAGCAACATTACTCAATTACAACTTGCATTATTGAGTAGTGCTATCATTGATGAAAATGAATTAACCGATAAAGTATATCATTTTTCACATCAATACATGCGTGTGAATAATGGTCCCCAACATCCTGCTGGCTCTGAAAATGATCTTCATCATGAAGAAGATGAGGTGGATGCTTTTGAATATGATGATGGTGATTTATCATCAGAGCATTTAGAAAAAGTAAAGTTAACGAATGAACAACGTTTAGAAAAAATTAACGAGCGCTGCAAAAGTAAAGGCTTGCCAGAAATCGATGTTCCTGAAAATTATCTGTGCGCCATTGGGTTGGGATTAATGGATGATCCCGTTTATGACAAAAGAGCGCCACAACGGTTTGATTTATCCAATATCACCCTTTCGCTCGATCAAAAGCTTGAAAATCCATTTACTAGGCAGCCACTTTATAGAGAAGAGTTAAAACACGATAGAGAATTGCAAAAAGAAATCAATGACTTCCTCTATGGTCTGGAGCACCCAAAGCCTAGGGAAAAGGTTGCCCCCCCTATCACGCCAGCAGCGAAGCGCCATAAACAAACCTCACGCAAAAAGCCAGAAGTTGAGCAAAATCAACCGGTTGAAGGTGTAGCTGCGCGCACCAAGCACAAAAGACAAGGGCGGCGTTAAACCCGCTTTTGTTTGCTTTACCTTTGCTAAATGGCGCCGATAGATTTATTCTCTAAGTATTAAATTGAATCAAGGAAGGGTTATGAGATTTAAAGCTGGCTTTTTAGCCATCCTATGCGTTTCGTTGTTTTCATCATTTGCGCAAGCAAAGTCTCATGATGGCCAATTTAGCGCAAGTGGCTCACTTAATTTAAACAAAGCTTCCGAAGCACATGCGAAAACCATTCCTTTAAGAATAAATGATAACACCTATGGTGATATCAGCTTATACCACAGCAAGGCGCATCAAATGGATTCAGTCAGAGGTTCATTTTCATTTCATAATGACACCCATCACAAAGCCATTTATAAATACAGAGTTATTTTAAAAGATAAAAAGGGTATCGTTGCGCAAACACGCGGTACGCTTCATATTGCGCCAGGTAACACCCAGAAAATTAAAATCAGTAATATCGTTTTAAGAGAGCGAGATATTAAAAATATTACTGATGTTGAAGTTCAAATGAGTGGTGCTAATTAAATCAATCTTTAAGAGTCATTATTTTAAATGGCAATTAATGATGGCGCTTTGTACACGCAAAAAACTCTCATTCTCAAAGGCAACTTCCTGATCGCTTAAGTTTAAGCAATTATTGTAAAATTGCGAGATGTCTTGTTGGCTATATTCGTTTTTGAAAAAAAATGTATAAGCAATTTTCAAATCTAAGCAATATCTGGGATCGGCGGCGTTAAAAGCGGATACATACTGAGGGTAAAGTCTAAAAAACTCTCGTAATGACAGGAAATCATTAAAATTCGGGCTATTGAAAATCCGATTGCAAACCTCATTTTTATCGAGATTATATGTGGTGATAGAGGAATGGACGTTACCTGCATAGAGTAGTGTTGTTAAAGGGATCACCAAAAAATTCGCTGACAATTTCATGCTTGCACCTAAAGAATTGTTTTAATTAGTTGATTGACCTTGGATGCTTAAAAAAGGTTCAATTTGGGTGCAAAGACACAGATGATGAGGGGGAGAGTTGATTCTCCCCGGTGTAATCAAGTCTATCTATAGCGGTACTGTCGAGCAGGTTCCGCGTCGCGTTGCATAGAAGCGCCCGTTCTAGCGCCAGGGCGTTTATACCAAGGTAGGTTGTTGGAGCTGCTTGTGCTGGTGTTGTAGTTGTTATATTGGCGTTTTGAAGAAGGCGCATATGCGGTTGTTGTTTCTGACATAGACGTTATGTATTTATCTAATGGCAAGGTTTTAAGATTATCTGCAACTGCTGTAAAATCAGGAATGGCGGCACCGTCACCTTTGTTAATGTTCTTTCTATCGATGTATTGAAAAACGAGGCTGCCATTATTCCCTGCGTTTTTATAAATACGGCACAAAGAGTTTTCGACTTTTGAGCTGGCATTGTCAAATTTAACAAAAGTTACCATGACATCTGAACTTTCGGGATTCAAATTCTCAACATCCATGACTTCAATTGATTTCTTCTCTTTTAAACTGGAGGCTATTTTACTGGGGTCGTTTTTATCAAGAACATGAGTTAAGACGATGCTGGATGATGATCCATTTGCGGGTTCATATTCGGCTACAAGCACATTTTTTTGTGACTTTTCATTTCTCTTATATAATTTTGTCCCCTTAAAGTTAATTTCATTTGGCCCAAGTGCAAAGCTTGTATGTGCAAATGCTAAGCAAAAGAGGGTAGTGATAACTTTTTTCATCATCCGTACTTCATAATTAAATTTAAGGTATCTTACATATCGGCAAATCGAGGTAATTCTTAACCGGTCATAAAGCTTGGTTTGGTGTGGATGCACTATACTTTTCTGACTTACGTGGCATTTTGGCGCTAAAAACGACACAAAGTAACCCACTGAAAATAAAAAACATAGCAAAAGCCATATTTTGCGTAACGGTTTCATCTAATATCAAAACAGCTGAAATAACACCTGTTAATGGAACACCCAGAAGTCCTAATGAAACAGTACTAGAAGGCAATTTATTGCTCACAACAGTAATAAAGCCATTGGCAAAGGCAGTGGCTAAAATTGCAGAATAGGCCATTGCCCACATAGAAGTCTGAGTCCATTGGATTTGGGGAACGGGAGAAAAAATGCAGGCGATGATGAGCACTGGGATAGTGGCAACCAAAAGCTGCCAGGGCAATAATTCCAATGAGGAGCTATGCCATGTCAAACGGCGGGCGGTGCAAATCGAGATCGCCATACAAATAGCGGCACCAATCAAAAGACTATTGCCAATTAGTGTTTCTGTATTGTGCCAATCGATACTCCAGGGGCTAAACAAAATCAGGATCCCCAAAAAACCTAAACCTAAGCCTATTAGTTTTAAGCCATTTAATTTCTCTTTAAAGACAATCAATGCGATTGGCATAACCCAAAGAGGAACCGTGTAAACTAAAATAGCACTGCGTCCGGCATCAACAAATACTAACCCTAAGTTAATTAGCAGGGTAAATATCCCCATTTGAAACAAACCTAAGGCAAAAATAATAGGTAGATCTTGTTTAGAGGGAATTTTAAATTTTCCAAGCACAGTAGTGATGACAAACATACAAAGGCAAGCTAACCCTAAGCGTATTGCTGCGTGCCACAGTGTTGGCATGTATTCAATGCCAATTTTACTCATGGGCCAGTTACAACCCCAAAATACAATAGCGCCGACTAATAAGAGATAAATTTTGAAATCTGAAGATAATTTCATGGATTAAGTCAATTTTATAAACGAGATTAGATTTTACGCGGAATTGTCTAGATTTCAAGTTTACGTTTACGTACACTTATCGCCATGCTAGAAGCAATGGAACCTTATATCAAATATGCAGCAAGAGTTGGTGGACTCTTTGCAAAAATATTTGCTGTTCTACTAACAATCTACGGGATAAAAGAAATTTGGTTCAGAATTGAAAGCCAACGACTGAGCACGTTATTTAAAACCAACTTAACCATTCTTTATATTGCACATATGGCTTCAGTAAGTTTAGCTATTAGCGTGTTATTTGGATATACGCTTGTCAGTTTGCCAGTCGCTTCAGCGATCGTGAGTGCGACTGCGTTGATTAAAAATGTTTTCGATTTGATTAAAGATAGTGTACAGCTTTATAAGCTTCGAAAGGAATTAGAATCACAACAGCGACAACTTGCTAAGCAGCATGAAATATTTAATAACCATCTTGACGCTTTTAATAAACAAAACCAAAGCTATTTAATAAGTGCTTATGAATTTATTGGTGGCAAGTTTTTAAGTTTAATTTCATTTTGCAAAAAAATGAGTTTTACTAGCACCAATATGCCTCAAAGCCTCGCGAGCATGAATGCTCTTTCTGCTGAGCTGAGTACTTATCGTGAATCAAGTCCAAAAGATGTCGATTTATTAGCTAAAGATTTAGAAAATATTATTATCACATCTAAAAAGATCATTGATTTGCAAAATGACATATTATTGATGAATTATGATATCAATAATAAACGCTACATTATTCAATTTAGTGGTGTTACGGCTAGTTTAACGCTCTTGCTGTGTTTTCCGTTTAACTGGTTTGCCTTGCCTTATTTAAACCCAAGTATGTTAATTATTGGTATTGGATCTGCTCTCACCAGTATGTGGGGAATTTATCAAAAACATTTAGTTGAGGATAAATTTTTTGCAGTTAAAAACAAACAAATCCATCAACTTATTGAAGATAGTGTATCGAGCGTAGATAAGTTGAACGAGGAACAAGCCCGCAATGCATTAAACGAGAAACTAGATAGCATCGTGGAGCACCTTGACAAGCTTAAACCCAGCAGAGGTAGAGTTATTCCCGATATTTTTAGAGCAAACATCCCCAAGCCCTATCAGGGCGTCAGTGAGCCGCCCTTAGCTAATTATATAAAAGAGAAAAGGGTACAAAGTGAAATCACACAAAGGCAAAAGTCGTGGTGGCAATATTTGAGGAACCATTCTGCTTAAAATTTAAAGGGTGTATATACTGCTAAATCCACACTCAGAGCACTTTATCTGGAGGGGATGTCTTTCAAAAGTGCCTTGGTATAGAATATTTACAAATTTGTGTTAGTAACTAAGTAGTATTACCTCCATGCTTATTGAAAAAATCATCTTAGGTGTTTCCCTTTCCGCGCCTATTGGCCCCGTTTCGATAGAAATGATAAGACGAGGCTTACAAAAAGGCTTTTTTGGTGCTTTTGTGGTTCGTCTAGGTGGGGCTGTTGGAAATTCATTGTGCCTTATCGCTGCTTACTTCGGACTTGCTTTAATCATCCGCTCTGATAGAGATCTCGCTATTTTTTGTCTTGCTGGCTCCCTTGTTCTTATGTATTTAGGTATCAAATCTTTGCGAGATAAAAGAAAGCATCACTTTGAAATCGATAATGAGGCAAAGCTGGGTGTACTTAATGGTTTGGCCACCGGATTTGTACTTTCTATTGCTAACCCAATTGGTCTTTTATTTTGGGTGAGTATTTTTGCGGCTTCTTTAGATCACGGTGCCGTTAAAAGTTTAGATGGTTTGTTTGAAAATTTTTCGATCATTTTGGGTGTATTGTTGTGGGGCGCGTTTTTAAGTGGTCTACTTGAAATTGGTAAGCGCATTTTTAATCAAAAGCTTATCAGCATCATCACCACAGTCGCCGGATTAATGTTATTTGGTTTTGGTTTAAAATATGCTTACAAGGCTATCATGTTGCTATCTTAAGGAAAGAAATAAGACTCATGGAAGAGAATCAAACAATTTCGCTCAATCATTTTAAATTGATTCCTGCCTCAATAGAGGATCATCCCATTATACAAAATATGGGACGCTTCTATGTTTATGATATGAGCCAATTTTTTGCGCATGATGCAGATTGGAAAATGCCAGAAGATGGCTTATACGAATGCATCGATTTCAAAAAATATTGGCAAACAGATGATACTTGGCCTTTTATCTTGCGCTATCGGGGAGAATTAGCTGGCTTTGTGATCATCGATAAAAAGGGCTCTGATCCTCAAGTTGACTATAATATGGCGCAGTATTTTATCTTAAGGCGTTTTAAAGGCCTTGGGGTTGGCAAGATGATTGCGCAACGTTGTTTTGATCAATACCAAGGGATTTGGGAAGTGATGGTGATGCCTGATAATAAGGGCGCCTATCAGTTTTGGCAAAAAACGATTCAGCAATACACTGGTGAATATGAAGAATATGAGCGCCAAGTGAAGCACTTTGATAATTCACTTAAGAAAATATTTAGATTTGACTCAAAACCATATTCTTGAGTTTCTAGGATTCTCAATCAAGATTCATGTACGCTTTAGTACATGAATCTTGTGAGAAAGCGCTGCCAACAAAGTATCAAAGAAAATGGGAAGTATAATACTCAAAACATTTTTACTTTTGAGGCGAGGCGGCAAGCTTTCAAGCAGGAGGAGTATACGTCTTAGTACATGACTCTTGCGAGAAAGCGCTGCCAACAAAGCATCAAAGTAAAATGTGAAGAGTATTTAGGGGTATGCGCCACTCATGACCCACTCATGCGCCTGATTTTGATCCCAAAAATCGCCATTGCAATATTTCATCAATGAACGAACACCTGCGGTGATATCAAATCCAGGATCGCCACGACCAGAAGTAATCATGAGCTTAACATTTAAGCACATCATTTCAGGCGTTGGCCAACCTTGAACAAATTCGCCGCCACTGACTTGGATTAATTCATTTGTTGATAATGTTTTCATGATTATCTCCTAAGGAATGCCGCCAGTGGTTGCATATTCGTGAGCAGTATTTACATCACCAAAATCAGTGGGGCAATATTTCATTACAGCGCGCATGGCTGAAGTGATGTCAAACCCAGGTTCATTTCTACCTGCGGTGACGAGTAATTTCGCATCCAAGCATAACATTTCGGGGGTTGGCCAACCGTGAACGAACTCACCGCCACTGATAATATTCAGATCGTTTACATTTAATTCTTTCATTCTCATGACTCCATCTGATGTAAATAGCTCATCATTTGGACTTTGATTCATAACTTCTTGAATACTGCCAAAGCCACTTGGTCAATGTAGCGCCAAAACCCGATCAGGTGCAATTACTCATATAACAAATAGCCCCTTCGTACCCTAGAGAATACCGACCATCTATAGAGCAGACACTGACTTAAAATAGTTCTTGACCTAGCCCCCTCAGATCATTAACTTATGTACAAAGCTCAAGGGCTTGAGTAGCACGGGGGATGCGAGAGAGCATGCAAAGTACAGATGGCGACGCCTACTGAATCCAACTAAACCCCACGGCAGCATTTTTGTACTTATTCGCATTCTTTAAGAGGAATACGACATTGCATGAACTTCCTGTTGAACGTGCCGCGCACAGTGGCTCAGGCTTTATTTCTGTAAAACGTGCTACCTACATGGGCCTTGGCGCCCTTGTTATGTGGACAGTTGAACCCCTACTTATCTCAGAAGTGAATAGCCTTCCTATTTTCGAAGTGCTATCCATTATCTTCTTTAGTTCATTTTTACTGACGGCATTTCGTTTGACCGTTAAAAAACGTTGGTTAACTGTGCTTAAACAACCAGTGTTTGTTTGGCTGGTAGGATTGTTAGGCATTTGCTTAAGCGATTTTGCCTATATCTATGGTGCTCAATATGCGCCAATTGCACATGTGGATCTTATCGATTATCTGTGGCCTTGCTTAGTGGTTGCTTTTACCAGCATGCTGCCAAACGAGCGTTTTACGGCGCAACATATTATTGGTGCATGCCTTGGCTTAGCCGGGGTCTACGTGCTCGTTCACAATGAAATTAGCCAAAACGGCTTTAATTTCAACTATTGCATCGGTTATTTGTTAGCCTTATTTGGTGCATTTCTTTGGAGCGGTTACTCTGCTTTTTCCCGCTATCATAAGAAGTTACCAACAGAGATGATAGGTATGTATTGTGGCTTAGGCGCCGTATTGTGCTTAATGTTACATCTAAAATTTGAAACCTTTGTCACGCCAACGTGGTCTGAGGGATCTTTAGCCGTCATTACTGGGATCAGTGGCGCCGGCATTGCCTACCAGTTGTGGGACTATGGCGTTAAATTTGGCAATATTTATTTGCTAAGCTCTATTACCTATATAGCAAGAATTACGGCTATGGCGTTGCTGGTAATGTTTGGCAAAGAGCCGTTGACGTTAAGCTTAGTGATAGCCTGTTTATTAGCTTCGCTTGGTGTTTTTGTCAGTGGTTTAGACACTCCTTCGTTTAAACGCCTTTGCAAAAAGCTCTTTAATCTAGGGGCAGAAGTGCCCCTTGAAACACCACTTGAGGCGCCTTCTCGTCTATCTAATTAATCAGTCTATTTCCTAGATAAGAGCATCTGGCTCTTATCTAGGAATCTATGACAGCGCTATACACATAATTAAGAAACGGAACTAAATTTATGTCGGCAAAGACGCAAGCGTTAACAGATCCCATCAAGCGATTTGAAGATCAACAGTTTAAAGAACTAGATTTTATCAAAACGGTATTTGAAGCTAAAATTTTTGATAATTGTGAATTTATCAATTGTAATTTTACTGAATGTACATTCTTACAATGTAAATTCAATGAATGCACATTTAAAAACTGTAACTTGAGTAATTTGATTGTGACAAAAAGTGCTTTTTATGATGTGGATTTTTTTGGTTCAAAGATGATAGGCATTAATTGGACTAAAGCTGCATGGTCATCTATAAAGGTAACTTGTCCATTGAAGTTCACACAATGCATTTTGAATGATTCTTCTTTTATGGGGTTGTGTTTGCGAGAAATAGTGATGGTGGAATGCAAAGCACATGATGTCGACTTCAGAGACTGTGACTGTTTGGAAGGCGATTTTACTTACACGGATTTTGCCAATAGTTTGTTTAGCCATACCAATTTAACCAAAGCCAATTTTACCGAAAGCTCGAATTACACTATTGATGTGTATTTAAATGAAATCAAAAAAGCTAAATTTTCACTGCCTGAAGCTGTCAATTTGTTAAATTGTCTTGAAATAGAACTTATTGATTAGAAAGTTATTCGACTTTTTTTGGGTTGCAAATTCCTCAAAAGAAAGTGACTTAAGCAGAAACTTTGTAGTAAAGTACCTTACTTTTGTCATTTTAATCTCAGGAAACCTATTTCCATGACATTATTAGCGCCAGCGTCTAACCAATTTCTCGTGGTAGAATCTTCACCCATGGTCGCTCACATGAAAAGCCTTTGCGAAGCAAAGAAGTTCAAAGTTCTCAAGGATGCAATCTCAACTTGTGAAGATCAAAAAATAGCACAGGAAATATTTCAATGGCTTTTCCATAGGCCGATGTTGCCTGCATGTTGGGATGCTTATTTAAATAATCCGCATTTGATTGGCATTTTGAATTACAAAGAGCTTAAACACATAGCGAAAAGTGTTTCGCAACAATTGCTCAACCCAGATTTAGATTCAAAAAGCAGAAAAGCATGTGAATCGATTTTAGTGACATTGGCATCAAACTCAAAATGGTGTGAAATGTTGAGTTATCGATTTTATTTAGATTTTGTGCACGATGCTCCTGCGTTGAAAGAGCATATTGTCTATGATGAAGAATTTATCACACACCTTGATTATATGCACGTGAGTCTTTTTTTTAAGCAGCTCACCGATCCAGAGCATTTAGATGCCATATTAGAATTTTTGGATGATACATTAGACTCTCAATCGCATCACTACTATTGGGCTTTGGAAACGATTAAATTTGCTATTTTGCATAATGAGAGTGTTGTGCAAGCAATTTTTGGAACTGAAAAATTTCTTGTGATTCGTCTTATGTTGAGTGCAACCTTTAATCAGGACAAATGCTTTGCAACGCAAGTACTACAAAATGTCGGATTATCTAAAAAATTTGTTAGTCTTGAAAATTGTAGAGTATATAATCACCCGCTATTGAATGCTGATGATTATAAAAATATATTTGAATCAAGTTTGATAAAAATTGGAAAAGATTTGGCAGCGCTGAAGCATTCTCTAGAATCGGTGTTACCCGTGACTTCACAGCCTCTACGCATGAGTGAGCTCCAAAAAGCATTAGAAAATATAGAAACAGCGGACAATACACTGCTTAGGAAGCGTGTTAATTCGCCTCATAAATAAGGTGTTGAATAATACTAACTGCAGGCTGCGCATCAAGCGCAGCCTTGTGGCGTCGAGTATTGCAGTAAAACTAAGGGCTAATAATATAATAATTGGTGCCATCACTTGTGCACTTGGATGCATTGGAAAGACACCAGTTTGCACACTCTGTTGCATTATTGGCACACCAGGTTTGATTTAAACCTGGTCCATAATAGTATGCACCTGTCTGATATCGTACGCCGTTATGTATATAATAACCGTCGGCAGTACCCGTTATTGCTTTGTCACCGGTTGTGTTAATCACAGTATTGCCGTTGTTATCAATTACGCTGTTACCAGAATTGTTGATCACATTATTACCGTTATTATCGATAGCTCTGTTGCCAGAATTATTAATTGCGTTATTGCCATTATTATCGACGGCTCTGTTATCGGAATTATTGATGGCATTATTTTTATTCAAATCACGATTGCCGGCTTCTATAGGATTAGCATTATTACTATCTTGACGAAAACCACCTTGCTCTGCATTTGGACCACGCAAACGATTTTCAGCACCACCTTGGCCAAATCCACTACTGCCTTCTCGAGAAAAACCACGCTCGCCACCGCGGTTGCCACCATCATGCTCTCCTCGTGCTAACACAGAAGAACTCATCAATAACAAACTTAGGGTAGTAACAAAGGCAAGGGTTGATTTATTCATAAAAGCTCCCAATAACTGATAAAGAGACCAGCTTTATCAAAGCATACATATCTATCAAGAATAGACTTTATATTTAGCAGTGCCCTAAATCTTAAAGTGG
>CAZSGE010000003.1:38377-138600 GCA_964606325.1 Uncultured Candidatus Berkiella sp. | reverse complement strand
GATCGTCGCCTTGGTAGGCCTTTACCCCACCAACTAGCTAATCCGACGCAGGCTCATCTCATAGCACAGGGCCTTTCGGTCCCCTGCTTTCCCCCTTAGGGCTCATGCGGTATTAGCTTGGGTTTCCCCAAGTTATCCCCCACTACAAGGTAGATTCCTACGCGTTACTCACCCGTCCGCCACTCGTCAGCATCTAGCAAGCTAGACCTGTTACCGTTCGACTTGCATGTGTTAAGCATGCCGCTAGCGTTCAATCTGAGCCAGGATCAAACTCTTCAATTTAATCTTGACTGGTATTTCTACCTATATACTTTACATTACCTCTCGGTAACTCAATTCTTTTGACTTGGCTGTTTCTCTCGAAACACCCACACAAATAACATGGTTTCAACTTGTTAAAGAACACTCTTGCTCAATGCAAGGTCGCCTATTTTATCGAGTTCAAAACTGTTGTCAATCACTCGTTTAAATCTTGCAAACTTGCTATCAATCAAAGAAGGGAGGATTCTACGCTTTTTTTGCGCGGAGTCAATCACCTACACGCATAAAAATTATCATTAAGAAATCTTTGGTTTGCCTGCTGACACCTTAATCTTTGCAAACCTGCGTTTTCCTACTTGTAAAACAATGTCATCACCTTTTTTAAGTTGGTGATCCATTGCGCTCACGCGCTCACCATCAATCTTGACTGCACCTTGTTGGATCATACGCATTGCTTCGGATGTGCTTTTCGTTAACGCCGCTTCCTTCAATACTTGAACCAAGGCAATTTCATTGCCTTGCGCAGTAACAGCAAATTCCGGAATATCATCCGGTATGAGTCCTTGGCTAAATTGTTGTGTAAAACGATTATGCGCCTCTTGTGCAGCTTGCGCGTCATGAAAACGTGTGATGATTTCTTTAGCGAGCAGTATTTTGACATCTCGTGGGTTCATGCCCTGCGCAACTTTATTTTTGAGTTCGGCAATCTCGCTCAACGAAATAAAGCTTAACAACTCATAGTAACGCCACATCAGTTCATCACTGATGGACATGATTTTTCCAAACATCATGTCAGCCGGCTCTGCAATGCCTATATAGTTGTCTAAAGACTTGGACATCTTCTTAACGCCATCTAACCCTTCCAACAAAGGCATGGTAATAACCACTTGTGGGCTCTGTTGATAAATTTTTTGTAATTCTCTACCCATAAGGAGATTAAATTTTTGATCGGTACCCCCAAGTTCAACATCGGCCTTTAGCTCAACGGAGTCATAGCCTTGTAATAAGGGATATAAGAATTCATGAATAGCAATAGGTAGGCCTTCTTTATAACGCTTTGAAAAATCATCACGCTCTAACATCCGCGCCACAGTCTGCTTAGCCGCTAATGAAATCAGATCTTTCGCAGTGAAGTTATCTAACCAGTGCGAATTAAAAACAATTTGGGTTTTTTGTGGATCAAGTATTTTAAAAATCTGCGATTGATATGTTTTTGCATTTTCTATCACCTGCTCCGACGTGAGTGGCTGGCGGGTAATATTTTTCCCCGTGGGATCGCCAATCCTTCCTGTGAAATCACCAATTAAAAATAATATGTCATGTCCCAAGTCTTGCATTTGCTTGAGCTTATTGATGAGTACAGTATGACCAAGGTGAAGATCAGGTGCTGTTGGATCAAACCCAGCCTTGATTCTTAAGGGGCGGTTGAGTTTTAATTTTTCTACTAACTCATTTAAAACCAACACCTCTGTTGCGCCGCGACAAAAAATTTCTAACGCATCATCTTTAGACATAGCTACTCACAAAAATATTCAGTTGAAAAAGCGAAAGGAGAATATATCACGACCACTCCTAGAAGTGACTGTTATCAGAGCACTAGAATAGGTTAATATTGAAACCCATTGGGCTTTTTATTTATTTTGTCAACCAAATATGTTGGTCAAAGCCACTTGCTGTGTTACATTTTGCAAGCAGGATGTCGCTTTGCACAAATTAGAAATCAAAACTCATCTTAGTAGACGAGCATTGATTTTAAGTGAATAGGGTACTAATTTATAAGGTATTCGCAAGTAGGATGCAGCACTCGATTAAAGTGAAAACCGATTATAAAAACAGTAGGGTGAAAGAACCCTCTGTTGCACTGACTATTGCAAGCAAATGGAAATTGCCTCTCGCACTTTCTATACTTGCGTTCGCGCTCATCTGGCGTTGGTCAGAATGGACTCAATTCAATGACGTCTCAGAGGAAACGGCACAAGAAGAAGCCTGGATTGATCCTAACCAAGTCACGCTTGATTTAACACTGCCCGAAAATGAAACACCTGCCGTAAGTACAAATGTTTTAAGCGAACAAACACAGCAAATCGATCAAGCCTCAACGGCAGCTCATGATAATAATGAATGGAAAACATTTACCATTAAATCCGGCGATAATTTAGCCTATTATTTTCAAGAGGCCGGTTTTGATTCTAAAGCAGTTCAAGAAGTGCTATCCCTTGGAAAAGATGTTCAACATCTCAAAAAAATCTATCCTGATCAAACGTTAAGACTGTTAGCAAATAGTGACGATCAACTCCAAACATTGCAGTTTGATATCGATCCCTTAACTACCTTAATTGTGAACCGCAATGAGCAAGGTCAACTACGCAGTCATATTGAAGATAAGCCGATAGAAAAGCGCGTTGCTTTTGGTGGGGCAGAAATTTTTGATTCCTTTTTTATGGCTGGCAAACAAGCAAAATTAGACGATGCGCTGATTATGGAACTAGCCAATGTCTTCGCTTATGACATCGATTTTGCGAATGACATTCAACCCAACGACACCTTTAAAGTATTGTTTGAAGAATATTTCGTCAACGGTGTTAAGGTAGGAAATGGCCCTATTGTTGCGGCAGAGTTTGTCAACAATGGTAAACCCTATCGCGCCATTCGCTATACTGACGGGAGTGGGCAATCTAGTTATTACTCACCCAGCGGCCAAAGCTTAAAGAAAGCATTTATCCGAACACCTGTTCAATATACCCGAATTAGCTCGCATTTTAATTTATCTCGCCGTCATCCTGTTTTACATAAAATACGTGCTCACAAGGGCGTTGACTATGCAGCACCTACTGGTACCCCCGTTAAAGCAGCTGGTGCTGGTAAAGTGGTTTATGTAGGCAAAAAAGGTGGTTATGGAAACGCCATTATTTTGCAACATGGTTCGAAATACACCACGCTTTATGGGCATCTCTCACGCTTTGCCAAAATCAAAAACGGCGCTGCTGTTCGCCAAGGTCAAGTTATTGGTTATGTTGGTAGCACTGGCTTAGCATCAGGGCCGCATTTGCATTTTGAATTTAGAGTGAACGGAGTACACCAAGATCCACTTAAAGTGGCGCTTCCTCAAGCTGAGGGGATCTCAGGAAAGGCTAAACAACAGTTCATGGCCTATTCAAATAACTTGATCCGTATGATGGATACCCAAGGTAAAGTGCTCGTCGCAGCAAATGACTAATCAAAACCATGAACTCTATATTGGACTCATGTCTGGCACAAGCATGGATGGTGTTGATGCTGCGTTAGTTTCCTTCGATGAACAACAGCGCAAAGTTAAACTACATGCCACACACCTTGAAGAAATTCCAGAAGATTTAAAAAAAGAAGCACTTTCGATTAGCTTGGGTGAAGCTAACGTGCACTTTACCCGTATCTGTGAATTGGAAGTAAAATTTGGCCATCTTTTTGCTAACAGCGTGAAAAATCTACTCGCTAAAGCAAAAGTATCATCATCTGATATCAAAGCCATAGGCAGTCACGGACAAACTTTATGGCATCAGCCACATCCACCCATTCCATTCACCCTACAGATTGGCGATCCCAACATCATTGCAAAAGAAACTCAAATAACCACGGTTGCTGATTTTAGAAGAGGCGACTTAGCATTGGGAGGCGTTGGCGCACCTTTTGTGCCGCCTTTTCATCAATGGTTATTAGGTTCAGATGAATCAAGGGTGGTTTTAAACATTGGCGGCATAGCCAATATCACTTTATTACCTTTTGAAAACAGCGCTTGTTTGGGTTTTGATACCGGCCCAGGCAATGGCTTAATGGACGCTTGGGTGGCTCAACTTTGGCAAAAACCCTATGACAAAGACGGCGCTATTGCCAAATCAGGAAAGGTGCATCCCGATTTACTAACCTCCATGTTAAAAGATCCCTTCTTTGCCTTAGCGGCCCCCAAAAGCACAGGGAAAGATTATTTTAATTTGCTATGGCTTGGAAAACATCTGGCCAAGTATCCAAATATAATAGCCCCTGAAGATGTGCAAGCAACATTGCTTGAACTTAGTGCTGTGAGCATTGCTCAAGCAATTCAACACTATCGCCAACATGCTCAAGTGCTAGCATGCGGTGGCGGATGTCATAATCCCACTCTATTAAACGCAATTTCAGATCATTTGGGTAACAAATTTACTGTCAAAACTACGGAAAATTATGGCATTGCCCCCGATTGGGTCGAAGCTGTTTGTTTTGCCTGGTATGCAATGAAAAGAATCAAGAAAGAACTCATCGACTTAACCCAAATTACGGGCTCAAGCGAACCTGTAATTTTAGGTGGCGTTTTTTTATAAAAGTTATCCTTTTGTAAACATTCACAATTTTTACCCCTAGTTCCTAAAGGTGTAATACACCCCCTTCATTTCTTTGACAAAATAATGTGTAAGTGTGATAACATAAAGTTAAATCTTTGATTAATATAGAAGATTTAATCTATGTCAGTTGGACCTTCAAACAAATATCCTTTTGGTGTTTATACCGGCGTAAAAACAGCCACCAGCGTACCCACAAAGGATTCCCCTGATTTATCACCTGTTGAAATTGAAAAAGAAGTAAAAGCTTTATTGGGCAATGAAGGTTATCAAGCATTACATCGTCTTCACAAAAAAGATCAACACGACGCCAAAAATGGCTCACCACCTTCCCCCACTGCGCACCGAGATTATTTTGCCAAGAAGTTGGATGAGCATATGTTGCGGATCCCTCCTGCAGCAACAAGAGACAAAACTATTACTTTAAGAGAATTTTTTTCTCCCTCTCGTTTTTTAGTCAAAGGAAAAGAAGATGAATTAAAGAATTATCAAGACTTTATGATTTCATTATACAAGAACGCACTAAAAGAAGAGAGTAATTCACCAGAGTTCAGAAATGCCGTTTTTTTACAATCTTGCCAGCCTAAAATGGGCGTCAAGTTTGATGCGAAATATGCAGAGCATATTGCAGGCCCATCCGGCGGTGGAAAGTCCAAAGCCCGCGACAAAGTCACAGAGACCATCATGAAAGAAGAAAAAGAAAAGTTAGAAAAGCGAACTGGCCTCCCTGCAAATGAAGATCATTTGCATCATTTTGTTTCTGTTGATGGCGGCATCGATAGAGATGTTTCTCAAGTTAGAAGTTTGCTGTTTAGTGCTGTGTTAGAAAAAGGTTATAAAGGTCCAGAAGACCTCCAAAAGCATTCAAAAAAAACCGCTATGAAAAATAAAGTTAAAAATGCCGTTATTGCATCACCAGGGCACTTTCATCTTGTTATCCCTGACACTTATACAGATCCTTTTAAAAGATATGGACAAGCGATTTTTAGCAAATTAAAAAGCTCAGGATATAAACAAATATTTGTCACGGTAACACCTGATCAGGAGCAAACGTTTATCTCCGGAAATAATAGAGCCTGGATGAAAAAATCGGATGAGCGTAAAATTGTGAGAGATCCCAACTTAAAGGATAAACCAGAAGGTAAAAAATATGACCCTGAATTATTTGATGCCGGCGTTGGCTCTTCTAAGCTTGCATTAAGAGTTTTTAATAAATTTGTAGGGGGGCGTACTTTTGAAATTGACAATGACGTTATGTATTTCCGAAAAGATGACAACTCGCCTTCTGGATATAGTCGTTGCACAAAAGAAAACTATGAAGTAGATCTTATATCAAACAAAAGAACCTTTAGCAGTTTTGAAAATTTTAACAATAATATTTTAATCATTCAGCTGCAAAAAATAAAGGCACTTCCAGGAATGGAAATTTATGAAAAAGCCTATATTGATAAAATGATAAATGAAGTTAACCGTGCACCGCAAATCAAAGATAAAATCGACATTATCAATGCAAATATAAGCGCTAAAGGTGCTCCATCAAAAGTTATTGAACAATTACAAAAATTCATACTGCCAGTTGAAAATTATCGTGACTGGGTAAAAGAAGTGGAAGTCATGAAAAAAACTGGCGATGTAGTCGCGCCGGGCCAAATAGCACCTGCAGGACTAACGATAAAAATGCCTCAGTATTATCTCAAATTATGGGAAGCTGATGGTAAGCAAGTGCCTTTAGATAAATGGAAAGACGCCTTAGATAAAAGATTTGGCATAGTCGTTAAAGAAACAACTGATCCTAGTTTAAAAGAAAAGATAGAGAAAAAACAAACCGCCGCGTCAACGCCTTTACCAGCCGCTAAACAATCAGCCACAGTCCCTACACTCCCATTACAGGCAGGTGACACGTTGCCAAAAACTGAGGAACCGACCACAAGAGAAAGAAGAGTAGGATTTCAAACAGTACGAGAACCCCTTTATGAGTCCAGTTCGTTTTCGCGCCAACCTGATAACTCAACGTCTGAAGGGAAATCCGAAAGGAAACCAGTGTCACTTTTTTGGAAGAAAGCCAACCCAGCTGAAAGAATGTCTTTTAGAGATAGTGTACTTGGCCCACAAAATGAGGCTCCAACGCCAAGTGCTAATCGGGCACCAACCTTGCCGAAAAATAAGTAGTTAAAGAGAAAACGAGGACCCACAACTGCAAGTAGTTTGTGCATTCGGATTTTTGACAGTGAAGTGCGCACCTTGCAAACTTTCGGTGTAATCGATTTGCGCACCTGCTAAATACATAATACTTAAAGCATCGACCACAACGCACACCTTCATGGCGCCTTCACCGCTTTTATCGTCCTCATCTGGTAGGGCTTCTTGTTCAACAACGCAATCATCTTCTTTGATTTGCTCATCAAACGCAAAACCATATTGAAAACCGGAACAACCACCACCGGTGATATACACTCGCAGCTTAAGGTTGTAATTTCCCTCTTCAATAATCAGCTCTCGGATCCGCTTTGCGGCGGAGCTTGAAAGCGAAAGAGAAGCAACAGGTTGCGCAGCAATGGTCATAAACGCCTTCACAAATAAGGTATCTTAGTAATGCGACCAATTATGCTCACCAAAAGTTCCCAAGTCAATGATATACCCTATCCTGAGAACTAGCTTAGCACTTTTTCTTGCTGAGCAACGCGTTCAATACTCTGAATATCGGACAGATTCAAAATGGTGGTCGCACGTACTTTGGGCGTATTTTCGAAATTAACTTCTAAGTGAAATGAATTGTAATCACCTAAGAATAAAAAGTACTTTGCAAATGGGTATTTTTTCAAGAGCATGGCATAATTGATATTTGTTTTGCCACCCATGTCATATTGAATATAGGTGCTTGATGCAATATCTTGATCTTTGATATCTAGATAATAAGTGCTGCTTACCCAAGACTTAAGCTGTCTGCTAAGATCATTGTCAGCAATAGAAAAATAATTGTTTTCATCTGTACTGGCGCTGAGCATTTGCTTAATCGTATCTGCTTGAAACAAGGCTTTCGTTTCTTCATCGTTTAAATCGCGCGTCACTCGCAATTTTAACTCATCATCGTCTTGTTCAAAAGTAAAAGGCGATAACAGTAATTTTGTGCCAGCTTTTGATGTAAGCTCAAATGCTGGGAACAACATATGATTAAAATAAAAATCATTCAATAACAGGGTTTCAATATGTGTCACGGTAAATGTTTGAGCACGCAACTCTGATGCAAGGGCATCATCGTTCGAAAAAGTTAGGGTACTATTGAGGTTAAGCAAAAATGCGGGTGCTTTGTGCATAAACTACGCTTAAATCCTTTTAACAATAAAACAAAACTTTACCAATAATACTCATTTTTTCAAGAAAATAAACATATTTTATTATCACGTGTGATATTTTATGACGTCTTTGGTAAAAATTGATAAAAAAACCCAAAATTACTTAGTTTTCTACCACAAACCCAGCATGCGTGTATATGCTCATATAGCCTACAGGCTGCGAGCGAGGCCGACCTTTCTAAGATCTGACTTGCCCATCTCCTGTTACTACCCATTTTGTACTGACTAAATGTTGCAAACTAAAGGGGCCTCTCACATGCAGTTTTTGAGTGCTAATACCAATTTCACCCCCCATCCCAAACTCACCGCCATCGGTAAAGGCCGTTGACGTATTGGCATACAACACAGCAGCATCAACATGCATAAAAAACATCTCTTGAGCATGCTTATCCTGCGCGATAATGGCTTCACTATGTTTAGAAGAATACTGGCGAATGTGAGAAATCGCATCTTGAAAATTTTCTACTGTTTTAATGGCTAATTTTAATGACAAAAATTCTTTACCATAATCTGCAGGTGTAGATTGGGTTAATAGCGATGCGGGGTAGTGCCCACTGAGGGCGTTCATCGCTGGCTCATCCAGGTAAAGATGGACCCCTTTTTCTTTTAAATCAGCAACCAATACCGGTAAATGCATGAGCATCGCTTGATGCACTATCAAGCAATCTAGTGCATTACACACACTGACTCGTCTTGTTTTTGCATTGGTAATGACTTTTTGTGCAATCTTAATATCGGCAGAGCTATCAACATACACATGCACAACACCTGCGCCTGTTTCGATAATCGGAATTGATGTATTTTGTTTGACATAATCAATTAAAGCTTGGCTTCCTCGCGGAATAATCAAATCAACGATGTCGGTTGCGTTAAGCAACTCCCCCACCATTTCTCGTTCATGCGGCATGAGAAAGGCGCAATCTACAGGTAAATGATGCTCTGTTAAGGTTGTTGCAATTAAAGAGGCTAAATAGATATTGGTGTTTTTGGCATCAATCCCGCCCTTTAGAATACAACCATTTGAAGACATAAAGCATAATACAAAGGCTTCCAGTGTCACATTCGGCCTTGCTTCAAAGATAATGCCAATGACACCCAACGGAACCGTTTTCTTTTGCAAATGCAAACCATTAGGTAACGTAAAGTCTTCTAATGTTTTCCAAATTGGGGATTCAATCTTGGCAATGATTTTTAAGCTTTGTGCAATCGCATTTACCCTATCTGCTGTTAGCAATAATCTGTCGTATTTAGGATCATCACTTTGCATTTTGCTCAAATCGAGTTGATTGTGATGTAAAACTTCTTGGGTGTGCGTCAATAATTTATCTGCCAATGCCCTAACGACTTGCTGTTTCACCTCATGACGAATTAAAGGCAATTCATAGGAGGCATTTTTCACCTTTTGAAAAAAAGCCTTTAACGTCATGGTTTTGGCTCATCGAATAACGCAATTTTATTATAATGAATAAACAGCTTTTGTCCGCGCTTGCCAATAACGGCTTTCAATTCTTCAGAACTGTAGCCGGCTAGCCCAATACCAAGTTTATGACCTTTTTCATCTCTAATTGAAACCAAATCCCCTTTGGTAAAATCACCTTCAATTGAAACTATTCCCACCGGCAACAAGCTTACCGCTTTTTCTCTTTTTTCAAAGATTAAGCTTATCCCTTCATTAATAACGATTTGCGGCATGGCGCTTGAATAGGTGTGAGCTAACCACCGTTTGATGCCTTTATCTTGCTTATATGGTAGTACTTGAGTGCCAATGGTTTCTTTATCGAGTATTTTTTGTAAAACATCTGGAATACGCGCGTTAGCAATGTGGGTTTTAATACCAAAATGCGCCGCTTTTCTCGCAGATGCTAATTTGCTTAACATGCCGCCTCGACCATAATGTGATTTATCAGAGGATATTTTCGGCCAAGAAGCTTTCTCATTAATATCTAGCACTGGAATCAATTTTGCGTCCTCAGAAAGTGGGTTTTGATCATACACCCCTTCAATACTAGTTAATATAATTAGCTGATTAACATGCATTTGTATGGCAATTAAAGCGGACAGCTCATCATTGTCGGTGAACATCAGCTCATTAATCGAGGTGACATCATTTTCATTGACAATCGGTAGTACTTTTTTATTTTTGAATAATCCATGTAAAAGATTATAGGTGTTTAAATAATGGTTGCGCGCACGAAAATCTTCCTTGGTCAGTAAAATTTGTGCTCCAATGTAACCATAGTTTTTTAGCAAGCCATTATAAATTTCAATTAATTTAGCCTGACCAATGCTCGCTAATATTTGTCTTTGCTCTACAATATTTTGCGATTTTAAAGCCATATCTTTGGTGTGGCTTTTACCTGTTGCAACCGCGCCAGAAGATACCAAAATAACCTGATAACCATCCTCTTTTAAGCGAATAATTTGCGAAATAAGGGTTTCTAACTGGGGGATATCAAGTTCGCCCTGCTCATTAAGTATGGTTTGACTACCGAGTTTAATAACCAGTCTTTTGCTCATCATTAACCTACATCAGGATTATCTGTCACCCATGAAAAATGGCGCACAAATTGTGGCCAATCCTTATCGGGTATCACACTAAATTGCACACCGACTGGCACAAATTGATCGGGAAAGCTCAGCTCTCCTGCCAATTCTTGTAAGTGCCTAAATTTAAAACCAAGACCATCTGCTCGGGTAGAATCAACATACTTAACAGGTAAATCAATTGTCTTATCGCCAATTTTGCCTTGAATGACCATGCGCAGCGCACCTTCTACAAATTTGTGAGGTGCGGTTTGTTTAGAAAGCACGATTAAATAACGATAGGTATTTGGCTCATCGCCTGCAAAAATTTGAAAAGACTTAATCTCCACGCCTTGAACGCTATGAGGCGATTTGGCTAAAGACTGATAAAGCGTCATATCACGGGTTAATTCAGTATTTTTTTGTTGTAATAAAGTAAGATGTTCTTTTAAACTTTTTTGTGCTTGTGTTTGTATTTCATAATTGCGTTTAAAGCTAATAATTTCTTTTTTTAGTTGTCTGTTTTCATTTTGTAATTGAACGAATGCCTCTTTGATTTCAGAAGATGCTTCCTTAATAGCAGGAGGTGCCGCAGTTTTCCCTGTTAAGAAACCAGCGTTATAACTGACAAACAAGACCAAGCTCATAACGCCAAATAGAGTGCCCATCGTAACGCGTCTTTTGGGCCTTTGTTGAAGTAACTTGGTGATAGCACTTTGATTAGTCACCGCTTTCCCTGCCTTACAAACAATTGCTTCAATTTTGTGTAGTTAAGATTACAATACCACTTATTTTTTATTGATGAGTACTAAAAGTGATGATTCTTTGGCTAAAAGCCTTCCACATTATTGCGATGGTTGCCTGGTTTGCAGGTTTATTTTATCTTCCCAGATTATTTGTCTATCACGCTGACTTAAAACAAGCAGGAACCGAAGAATACAATCGGTTTTGCACCATGGAGCGCCGCTTGTTCTACGGGATCATGACACCCAGCGCTATTGTCACCCTGTTTTTGGGTGTGGGCTTGATGCATATGATGGGGTATTCCTTCAGCAGTGCTCCACGATGGTTATCGTGGAAGCTCGTTTTGGTAACCATGCTGATTGTGTATCATTTTTATTGTGGTGTGCTCTTACATCATTTTAAAAATGCTAAAAATACCCATAAACCTTTATTTTATAGGATATTTAATGAAATCACGGTGTTCATTCTTATCGGCATCGTACTGCTTGTCGTACTCAAACCATTTTGATCAGATTTCAACCATTTCAAAATCATCTTTCATCGCACCACAATCAGGGCAGCGCCAAGTAATAGGGATAGCATCCCACTTGGTGCCAGCTTTTATGCCATCTTGGGGGCAACCAAGCGCTTCATCGTAAATAAAGCCACATAACAAACACATATATCTTTTCATCACGTTACTCTGTTCCTGATTATCTAACGTTGATTTTTGCATGACCCGTATCCACTGGAAAGTAAAAAGAATGTGATAATATACCATCCTTTGAGGTTAGAGGAGTGTATCTGTGCAACGTTCAAAAGCTTTATTCGAAAAAGCCAAACAATTTATCCCCGGCGGCGTCAATTCACCCGTCCGAGCCTTTAATGGTGTAGGTGGAGATCCGGTCTTTTTTGAACGTGCACAAGGCCCCTATTTGTTTGACGAAGATAACCATCGTTACATCGATTATGTGGGATCTTGGGGCCCGATGATTTTAGGACACCAAGACAAAGATGTGCTTAAAAGTGTCGAAATTGCTTTAAGTAAAGCCATGTCGTTTGGCGCTCCGACCAAAGTAGAAGTCGAACTCGCTGAATTTATTTGTCAGAACATTCCCGGTATTGAGCAAATTAGAATGGTTTGCTCTGGCACTGAAGCAACGATGACCGCATTACGCTTAGCGCGTGGCTACACTGGTAAAGACCTAATTGTAAAATTCGAAGGCTGTTACCATGGACACAGTGATAGCCTTTTAATCAAAGCAGGCTCTGGCGCCTTAACGCTTGGACAACCTAGTTCGCCAGGGGTCCCAGCTGATTTTGCTAAACACACTTTAAACCTAGAGTTTAATAATCCTGAGGCCGTTTATGCCGCTTTTGCAGAGCATGGCGATAAAATTGCTGCGGTTATTGTGGAGCCCATTGCTGGCAATATGGGATGTGTTTTACCCGATCCAAAATTCCTGTTAGCTCTGCGAGCTGCCTGCGATAGTCATGGTGCTGTGCTTATATTTGACGAGGTTATGACAGGTTTTAGAGTTGCCTTTGGTGGTGCACAAAGTGTTTATAACATTACACCAGATATCACGACTTTTGGAAAAATTATAGGCGGTGGTATGCCCGTTGCTGCTTTGGGTGGCAAAAAATCAATCATGTCGTATTTGGCACCGGTGGGACCTGTCTACCAAGCGGGTACGCTTGCAGGCAACCCTGTTGCCATGGCGGCGGGACTTGCAACTTTAAGCAAATTAAAGCAGCCTGGTTTTTATGAAAAAATTCATCAGAAAACACAAATGTTAGTTGAAGGTTTAAAAGAAATTGCCAATAAGCATGATGTGCCCGTGCAGATTAACTGGGCAACCGGTATGTTTACCGTGTTTTTTAATGACAATGAAGTAAAATCCTTCAATGATGTCATGAAATCTGATGTCAACAAATTCAAAAAGTTCTTTCATGGCATGTTAGCGCAAGGTATTTATTTTGGGCCTTCAGCCTTTGAAAGTGCTTTTATTTCTATTACGCATACGGATGAGTGTATTGCGCAAACTTTAAGTGCTGCGGACATCGTGTTTGCGACGCTGAACCATGGCTAAAACGCTCCTAGAAGCTTTACAAAATCCTTCCCTTTATCCGCACCCAGTTCATGGGTTTGAAGTGATTCAAACCCATCTTTCGTGGATTATTCTCACAGGCTTATATGCGTATAAACTAAAAAAACCATTGAATTTAGGTTTTCAAGATTTTACAACGCTTGAAAAAAGAAAGAAATTTTGTGAAATGGAAGTCAGCTTAAACCAGCGCTTAGCGCCTGATATCTATATAGAGGTTATTCCCATAACAGGATCGATTTCTGAACCTTCGCTCAAAGGAACCGGCGAGATCATTGAATATGCCGTTAAAATGAATCAATTTGAGCAAAAGAATTTACTCAGCAATTTGGTTAAAGAAAATCGCCTTAATAAAGAAATTATCCAAAGTATTGCAAAACAAACGGCCCACTTTCATGCAAAAGCCCAACGCTGCGATAGCGACAGCGAATTTGGTAGCGCTAAAAATGTTTATGCGCCGATGAAAGATAACTTTGAAGCGCTCAAAAATTTACCAGCATCCTCAGGTTTTATAGAAGAAATCTCGCAAATAGAATCATGGTGCGAAAAACAGTTTCATCAATTAAAAGGGCTTATCAGCGCACGTAAAAAAAATGGTTTTGTACGCGCGACCCATGGTGACTTTCATTTAGGCAACATGGTTCTCATCAAAGATAATCCTGTCATTTTTGATTGCATTGAATTTAATGAGAATTTTCGCTGGACAGATGTGATGAATGATATTGCCTTTTTGGCCATGGATTTAGATCATCACCATCATTCAGATTTAGGTGATTTGTTCGTTAACCACTATTTTGAGCACTCATTTGATTATGAAGGTGCCAAATTATTAAATTTCTATAAATCCTATCGCGCTATGGTGCGAGCAAAAATTTCGGCGCTTTTGTTAAATCAAGTTGAACCTAACTCAGAACTTGCCCAAAAGTTAGCGCTTGATTTGCGCAACTTTTTAAGATTAGGCCTTGATTATGCAAAATCCCACCAAGCAACCTTAAGCATTACCCATGGATTTTCAGGCTCTGGTAAATCACTATTTACTGAACAATTAATGATGCAAACAGGCGCTATCCGCCTTCGTGCCGATGTAGTGAGAAAACACTTATTTAAAATGCAACCTTATGATGCGACAGCTTCAACGCAACTACCTGCATTATATAGCGATGATGCCACACAAAAAGTTTATAGCACCTTATGCGAATTGGCTAAAATGCTGCTGCAAAGTGGTCTTAGTGTTATCGTGGATGCCACGTTTTTAAAGCAATGGCAAAGAGATCTGTTTATCGGATTATCCGAACATCCCTTCACGATTTATGCTTTCGAAGCACCCGTTGATAAACTGCAAGAACGTATCAAATTGCGCGCCCGCTTACGAAAAGATCCATCCGATGCTGATGAAGAAGTGCTGATGAAACAGCAACAATCCTATGAGGGGCTCACAGCACATGAAAAATCACAAACGATCATGATTGATGCTGCGCAAATTGATAGGTTAATTGAAAAATATTTAATTGATTAGTGATAAAAAAAGGCCCCAGCGTTTGCAGTACGCTGGGGCTTTTTTTTATTTTTTAGCGGCGGGTCTGATATATTTAGCTGAGTCGTGAATATTTACCGTTGAATTGTCTACATGCTCAAGTGCAATGTTATTGAGCCTCATCGCGGTTTGCGCTCGTTGGCTTGAAGTCAACGTCGTCGAAGGATCTACAAAACTCATAATAAGAGCACGAACATCTCTTGATGCAGATTGCATCAATGGCTTGATGTCATAACGGTTAGTAACAACAGCTGTGCCATCCTCACGTCTTTGTAAAACCGCTTCACGGGCTCTTACTTTTTCTAGCACTTGCGCATTACGGGTTTCTGCAGAGAGCAAACCTTTGGTTAAACCATACAAACTGAGCAATTGCACATCACGCTGTGGCTTTAAGAATCCTGCTTTTAAGGATGGGTTGTCCATCATGTAAGCATGCAAATCATAAGGCATAGCGGTTTGTGGGTTGTTAAATGAAAGCGCATGGCTGCCAGGTGTAACTGATTCTATATGTTCAATCATTTCATGCTTTAATAACAAGCCTAACATTTCTAATTTTCTTTGATGGCTTGCTGGATCATGAGGTGTATTTGACCATGTGTTCAAGGTGCCAATAAAACTCTCCAGTGTCATGCAAGGAAAAGAGGCTACTTCCGCATAATCTGTACTGAGTGGCTTTTGTTTGGCAAAAGGAATAAGTGTTTTTACCATTTCCACATTGGCTGGTGTAGGAACATGTGCAGGATTAGTAAATTGACCTGCTTGCTCAAGTAACATTTTTTGGCCGATTGATGACATTTTTTTAAAGTCTGCAATAACATTTGGGTGTTTTACAACATTGCTCATACCCTGTTCAAATACGGCGTTATAAAATGGAGCCCCCATGGCGTGCATCATCATTGGGGAAAAAGGTACTTCAGCGCCATAATTTAAAAGCTGTAATATAATTGCTTCTTTGTGTGGTGAGGCTGGCGCACCTGGCATGACATTGCCCCACAAATCCGCTGCATTTCCTAATAAAATTGTTGCTAACCTTCTCGCTTTTTCAGCGTCTACATTTTCTAAATATTCATCAATCATACGGGTAGCGACAGGATGTTGCACCTCATCAGCATAACTTTCTGTTGCTAAAGTGCTAATAGCATCAAGTGCTCTAAAGGCATCTGTTTTTGCCAACTTTGGGTAATTTGCCGTTACAGTAGCCAAATTAATAGGATATCCAAAATTGCTAAGATGTAAAGGCAATTCATGTGATGAAACTAAATCAGCCATCATCGTATCTAATTGGTGGTTTTGTGGCCCACTGAATTTAGCCAATAATTGTTGAAAGAATTGTTGATGATAAAATACTCTTTCCATAGAAATGTTTGATTTTTTAAGTATTTTTCTTGCAGCGTTCAGATTATTAGCAAGCAATAAGGCTTTGACTTCATCTATTAGCATTTCTTCTTTTACTAAGGCATCGTCGAGAACACTCGTATGATTGAATTTACCAGCCCAAGCATAAACTCTTTTGTCTGTCATGGTTGCAAAATTATCTAAATTCCAATTATATTTGCGGTAAAGTGAGAGTATATGTTCAACAATGTAAAAAGCATGAGGACTAGGTATTTCCTGGCTAATAATTTCTTCTAAAACATTCTTGCCTGGATGGTTCAGAAACAATGTTTTAACAATAATGTCTCTTAGTGCATCACCTTCATAGGCGTTTTCAAGCATATGAAAGAAACTAAAATAGGCATTCACTTTGCCAGCAATGGCAGCGAGTTGCATTTGTCTTTCGATTGAATTTTCAGGAAAACCATTAATCATAGTATGACTCCAGTTAGGTACAGATAAGAAATTGCGCTTGCAACAGTTTATCCAAACTGGAAATTTAACTAAATCAAATACAGATGAAGTGGTAAAAAACCAAGACCTAATGCGTGTATTTACAGCTTTTTACAATCTTGATGAACAAATCATTCTTGCTGGAATACAGACTTCTACAGGTCTTGTAATTGACATTTCAGTTAATGAAATATCAACGTGATAGGCGTAGATTTCAACACCAGCAATCAGTGCTTGTCTGAGCAAACTGCCGTATTTGGGATCGATATGATCGGCTGGAAATAGCCTTTCTATGCCTGTGTGTTGAACACAATACAAAAGTACTGAGCGATAGCCATTTTCTTTGGCGTGAATGAGTGCTTTAAGCTGAGAAACGCCTTTATCTGTGGGCGCATCAGGGAAAAATCCGCGGTGAATTTCATCGCCTAGGGTGACATTATTAATATGCACAAAGCAGCTGGGATCTTCAACTGAAGGATTTGACTTACAAAGGGATATATCAAACGCATACTCGCCCAAAGGATTGGGGGCAACATTCACATGTGCGTATCCTTGCAGCTCTTTAATTATTCCCGCATCAATACCTTCAGTTACTAGCTCAGTGGAATTTTGTGTATTTACACAGACTAAATGGCCACCATCCACTTCTACCAGCTCCCAGGTATCAGGGAATTTTCTTCTCGGGCTAGGCGAATGGGAAAACCAAATGCGGCTTCCTAGGATGTCACATCCTGTCATGGCGCTCATGTTGGGACAATAAATAACACGATGTTCTTGGTTATTAATAACGATTTCTGCCAAAAAGCGCTTATATCTTTTAAGAAGGACAGCCTGCGTTAATTGACTTGCGAATTCCATGTTTACACCAATTTTCTAATTTATTGTGTTTTCCTTATAATTATAGTCGGCGAAGTAACTAACAAAGTTGAGTCCAGGTTTAAATAAAGCTTACCGTTGAGCGCAAATGTCTGATTTCCTACCCGTTTGTTCGACAATTGGTGCCTAGCCAAAGCTAACATTAACGTGTATATTCGCACCCTCAGTGTATGGAAGCACAATTTCTAGATTTCTGACTTATTTAAACTAAGTAAGAAATTAGGGAACTTTTTTTAATGATTGAAGTTCCAACTGGAAATGAGATAGATTTGAATCTTACCTGGACGTTTTTGCGTCAGGAGGAGGAAGCCATGTCAGCCGAAACCAATAGCAACACAACGAAGAAAAAAACAGTGAAGGCACCAACGCAAGGAAGCAATCCCACCACCACTCAAACCTTATTATCTTATGGGGTGAAGCCCTATGAGCCAAAGAAAGGCGAAGAGTATATGAGCAAAGCTCAATTAGAGCATTTTAGAAAGTTGCTCAATATTTGGAAAACCGCCTTACTACAAGGTGGGGATGAAACCATACATGATCTTAAAGAGCTTGCTGAAGTACCTGCTGATGTCAGCGATCAAGCAACTTTAGAAGAAACCTTTGCATTACGTTTACGCGCAAGAGATAGAGAGCATAAACTTATCAATAAAATTGATGAGTCTATTAAATCTATTGATAGCGGCGATTATGGTTATTGCGAAGAATGTGGCATTGAAATTGGGATCCGACGCTTAGAAGCTAGACCCACTGCGACATTATGTATCGATTGCAAAACACTCGCTGAAGTACGTGAAAAACAAGGACGCTAATCATCCTCGTTTACCTGAGCATGAAGTGATCGCGATTATTCGCGATCGCCGCTCTGTCAGAGCATTCCTAGATAAACCCATCTCTCCCGATATTGTTACTCAAATTTTAGAAACCGCAAGGTTTGCACCTTCTGGTGTGAATACCCAACCCTGGCACGTTGCTGTTGTTGGGCAAAAACATCGGGAAAAAATTACCCAAGCTATTATCAGTGCGCGCGACAACAATGTGCCTGAGAATCCAGATTATCAATATTATCCTACTGAATGGGTTGAGCCCTATAAAAGCCGTCGCAAAGCTTGCGGTATGGCCTTATATGGCGCCTTGAACATTGCCGTCGACGATAAAGATAAAAGAAAAGAACAGTGGTATAAAAATTATCACTTTTTTGGCGCGCCTCTCGCACTTATCTTTTATTTGGACGCAAACTTGCACAAAGGTTCATGGATGGATATGGGGATGTTTATACAAAATGTCATGCTCAGCGCCAGAGGCTTTGGTTTAGAAACTTGCCCGCAAGCTGCATTAGCAGAATATCCTGATATTATTCGTGAGCAGCTTAACATTCCCAAAACCATGCATATCGTTTGTGGCATGGCGATTGGCTATGCGGATTGGTCACATCCTGTGAATCAATATAGAACATCAAGAGAAGACATCTCTACCTTTACGGTGCACTATGACTAAACTTTACCTTGCCATTACATTGATGTTAATTGCCATTGGTAGTTTGCTCTATACCACCATTACCATGATGGGATTATTTGCAAACGGTTTATTATTTTCGCAATTGTTCACTATGCTGGGCTGTTTTGTATTATTAGGGATAGGTGCTGGATTGCCGATTGCTATATTGGCTGCTTTACTGGGTTGGCTACAGCTCGTTTTACTGCTAAGTGGTAATATTGATCCACATCTAGCCAAAGAAAGCTTTATGGACGTGCTCAAAACCATGTTTAGCAAGTTGTAACTAACAACTACCCTTCCGCTATCGTCTAAAATCTATGGAAGGATGGTTCATTCGATTCACTGCTGGGTCGAAATCATCATAATAGTAATAATAACGTTCATCCGTATACCAATGATTCCCTCGATAACGAATGCGGTAGAGATCTTCACTGTAATGATCGAGGTAATCATTGTGTTCTCTATCACCATGAACCACCTGATAATTAAAATTCGTGCTATTGGGATAGCCATCATGACTATAGGCTAAACAAGTGCCAGATGCGGTCAGGATTAATGCGCTCAAGAGTGTTTTAAGCATGATCCTCTCCTTTTGTATGTTTTATAGTTTGGACTTACTCAAATAGAAATAGTTCCCCTTGCTTGATGAGATTAAGAACATCTTAAATGAATTACCTTACACCCACTTCAATCACCTGGGTGTCCAGATAATTGAAGTGGGTGTTCATTTATAAGCAAAAAAAAAGTCGGCACTTGCCGACTTTTTTAACTAATAGTTATATTTTATCTTTGATGAGGTTTACCGAGCGCTTTTTCTTGCAATTGCTTACCTTCTTTCACCGTTTCTTTAACATTCTCTTTAAAAGCTTGCGTGTTCTTCTCGAAATTATCTTCAAGCCATTTCGAGTAATTTGAATTCCCTTCTAACGTTGCGTCAATCATATGCTGAGCATATTCATTTAGCGGAATAGCCACTTTCGCCAAAAAGTCGCCTTGGATCTGCATAATCTGTTCCCATTTTTTGGCTTGGCTTAAATCTTGGAGCGACTCGGCATGGCAAAGCATCAGATCATTGACCATTTTAATATGCTCTTTACTAACATCGCCGTAAAGACGCATTGTCATGTTATTATATGCGAGCATAGGTGCTAAAAAAGATTTGTGTGGATTAAGAAGCTGATCAAACATCGATGCTGGCATAAAGGACTCCTTCTGGAAATTTTGCAACGCAACAGTCTTTCCAAAAGGATAGGCAGCACCGAGTTAGGTGTCAAGCAATGAAGCTAACCTATTCCATTTCACTACTTTTTTCTGGCGTGTGTAACGGCGGCTCTTCTACTTTAGACATTTCATCTTGCATAGCACTCTCTTTGGCGACAAGATTATTCATCCATTGATGCTGTAATTGCTGCCAATGTGCCATATTCTTTTGCACGATATCTGTCATTAACCTCAGGGGATCAGGCGACTTTGGCTCCTGCAATCCTTCGGCTAAAGTCGTTTTAAAAAGCATCTGCTGCTTTGAAAAAAGCTCAACGCCTTGCTCAAACATTTTGCTCAGCATATCTTGCATTGACCCGCCATAAGAGCGAATCATATTCTGCAAGCTATCAATAGAAAACATGGGCGGCCCGTTTTCTTCTTGCTCAATAATGATCTGCAATAATGTGCTGTGCGTAATATCGTTTTGAGATCGCGCATCAATAACCTTGATGGCGACTTGCTCTACAACTAAACGTCTTACATCCTCAAGCGTTATATAACTGCTAATTGCTGTGTCATATAAACGACGATTTGGATATTTTTTGATAATGCGTGGTTCACTCATCTCTGGGGCCCTCATCGATGAAAGACTAGGACATGTATTGTCCGCCATTAATGGCGAAATTTGCTCCGGTTATAAATCCTGCGTCATCTGATGCTAGGAAGGTTACCACCCTAGCAATTTCAGCAGGCTGCGCTAATCTTCCTACTGGAATTTGCGCAATAATTTTTTCTAAAATCTCAGGTGCAACTTTTTGCACCATCTCTGTTGCAACATAACCTGGCGAAATGGTGTTCACCGTAACGCCCTTATTGGCAACTTCTTGTGCGAGAGATTTGGTAAAACCATGCATACCCGCTTTTGCAGCTGAATAATTACATTGACCAAACTGTCCCTTTTGACCATTAATGGACGAAATATTGATGATACGCCCAAAATTGCGTTCTAGCATGCCATTGATAACATGTCGCGTGACATTAAAGATACTATCAAGGTTGATCCGTATGACTTGATCCCATTGCTTTACTTCCATTTTTTTGAAAGTGGTATCACGCGTTATACCTGCATTATTAACCAAAATGTCGATAGGTCCCATTTTATGCGCTTCTTCAATCATACCGGCGCAAGATTCAAAATTGGAAACATCACCATAAACGATTTCAAAGGGATAATTATCTTTTGCTTGCTCTTCCTGCCATTTTCTAGCATGGGTGGCATCGCCCCCATGGCTGTAGCCTGCAATCACGCGAACTTGATTGTCATGCAAGGAGCGACAAATAGCAGTGCCGATACCGCCGGTACCCCCTGTCACTAATGCAATTCGTTTGCTCATGTCCTTTGCCCTAAGATCTGGTTAAACGCGCTCTATGGCCAATGCTATCCCTTGCCCACCGCCAATGCACAAAGTTGCAAGACCTTTCTTAGCATTTGTGCGGATCATTTCGTGTAATAACGTGACTAAAATTCTTGCGCCTGAAGCCCCAATCGGATGGCCTAATGCAATGGCGCCACCATTCACATTTACTTTGTTTTCATCCCAACCCATTTCTTTATTGACACAAATGGCTTGCGCTGCAAATGCTTCATTGGCTTCAATTAAATCGAGATCGTTCACAGACCATTTCGCTTTATCTAAGCAAAGTCGACTAGCGGCTATCGGTCCAGTTCCCATAATAGCAGGATCAACTCCTGATTGCGCACTAGCAACAATTCTCGCCAAAGGCTTTAGACCATACTTTTCAACCGCAGCTTTGCTTGCAACAATAATGATCGCTGCGCCATCGTTAATGCCTGAAGCATTTCCCGCCGTCACACTGCCTGTTGGCACAAAAGCTGGTTTTAACTGACTAAGCGATTGCGCCGTGACGCCCGCTCTAGGATATTCATCTTTTTGAAAGAGAACCGTTTCGCTTTTGCCCTTAGGAACAGCAATAGGGATAATTTCGGCCTCAAAGCGATTTTCTTTTTGAGCTTGTTCACATTTTTGCTGTGACCGCGCTGCAAAAGCATCTTGTGCTTCTTTGCTGATATTAAATTTTGTGGCTATGTTTTCAGCTGTTTGACCCATATGATAATTGTTAAACGCATCCCATAAGCCATCGATTATCATTGTGTCTTTTAATGGCCAATCCGACATACGCTGGCCATTGCGAGAATTAAGCAATGCATGTGGCGCCATCGACATATTTTCTTGACCACCAGCAATCACAATGTCACTTTCGCCCAATGCTATTGATTGGTAAGCAAGCTGAACTGATTTAAGTCCTGAACCACATACCTTATTAATTGTCATCGCTGGCACAGTAAAAGGAAGGCCTGCTGCTATGCTTGCCTGACGCGCTGGATTTTGCCCCATCGCTGCTGTTAGCACTTGTCCTAGTATGACTTCATTGACTTTGTCTGGGGTAAGTGAAATTTTTTGCAATAAGCCTTTGATGACTTGTGCACTGATAGCGCTTGCGCTGAGTTTTGAAAGCGAGCCACCAAAAGTGCCTACTGGGCTTCTTGCTGCCCCGACGATGTAAACCTCTTGCATGGTAATTTCCTTTCCAAGCTTTGTGCACTAAGCCTATCAAAAATCCGTCCCGAGCACTATGTTTCGATTACATTATTCTTTGCTTGGTTGCTTACTATTTTTTATGCGCAGCAATTAATTGTTCTAATACTTCGGGCTCGGCTAATGTTGAAACATCACCGATTTTATCAAACTCACCTGTTACCACATGGCGCAGTAAACGACGCATAATTTTGCCTGAGCGTGTCTTAGGTAACTTGGGTACGCATTCTATATGTTCTGGCATGGCTAATTTACCTATTTCATCATTCACTTGCTTTTGAAGTAAAGGTACTAAACTTTCCTGCCATTTTTTTCCTTGTACTAATGAAACAAAAGCATAAATACTTTCACCTTTCACAGGATGCGGCACGCCTATCACCGCGGCTTCTGCAACATATTCATGCTTCACTAGCGCACTTTCGATTTCAGCCGTTCCTAAACGATGTCCAGCAACATTAATGACATCATCCACTCTGCCTGTGATCCAATAATCCCCATCGATATCTTGGTAAGCGCCATCACCGGTAAAATAAGCCCCCGAATAATGTCCAAAATAACCTTTGAGAAATCTTTCATGATTACCGTATATAGTACAGGCCTGTCCTGGCCAACTTTGCGAAATGATTAAAAAGCCCGTATCACCCTGTTTGACAGCATTTCCCTTTTCATCAACGATTTGAGGCTTAATACCCAAAAAAGGACGGCATGCAGCTCCTGGTTTTGCAGTTCCTAAGCCTGGTAGCGGCGCCATCATGACACCACCAGTTTCAGTTTGCCACCAAGTATCAACTATCCAACACTTTTTATTCCCAACTTTATCAAAATACCACTGCCATGCCTGTGGATTAATTGGCTCTCCCACCGTACCTAAAATTCTTAAACTCTTTCTTTGACTATGAGATAGCGGCTCATCACCCGTTGCCATCAACGCTCTAATAGCCGTTGGAGCGGTATAAAAAATAGTCACTTTATATTTATCAACAATATTCCAAGCAATATCAGGAGGAGATGTAATCACACCTTCATACATCACAGAAGTTGCACCATTCAAGAGTGGTCCATACACAATATAGGTATGTCCTGTAATCCAACCAATATCGGCTGTACACCAATATTTATCTTGTGGCTGATAATCAAAGACATAACGGAAGGTCATTGCTGCATACAATGAATAACCGCCGGTGGTATGCACGAGCCCTTTAGGTTTACCTGTTGAACCTGATGTATATAAGATAAATAAAGGATCTTGCGCGTCCATGACTTCTGGAACACATTCACTAGATTCGCTTCGAATAAGCTCGTGATACCATACATCGCGGGCAAACATTGGGATAGTATTACCGCTATTTTTAACGACAATCACTTTGCGAACTTTTACATAGGTTAAGGCTTCATCAACATTTTTCTTTAAAGGAACAGTTTTACCAGCACGGATCCCTTCATCTGCGGTAATCACCACTTTACAATTTGCATCGTGTAAACGATCTGCAAGTGCTTTAGGAGAAAAACCGCCAAAAACCACGGTATGAATAGCCCCTATACGCGCGCACGCTAACATTGCAACAAGGGCTTGTGGAATCATTGGCATATAAACACAAACAACATCGCCTTTTTTTACACCAAGACTTTTTAATGAATTAGCAAATCGACAAACTCTCTCATATAACATTTGATAAGTAATTTCATGGCGACGATGCGAGTTATCTCCCTCCCATAGATAAGCAACTTGATTGGCTTTTTCTGGCAAATGACGATCAAGGCAATTATAACAAGCGTTTAATTTAGCTCCCTTAAACCATTCAATGTGTCCCTTTGTAAAATCACTTTGGTTGACTTCCTGCCACAGTTGATACCAAGTTATAAAGCATTCTGCTTGTTTAGCCCAAAAAATAGTTGGATCATTGATAGACTCTTCATACAACGCTGCATACATTTTCTCATTCATTGTTAAGCCTAAATCCCATTTGTTTTGTGCCATCACACTTTTTTCCTTAGCGGGCGCTCACCTAACTATCTCTTAAAATTATCGAATTTTTTGACGCTTACAAAAAACATGGTAAATTGCATACGTACAAAATGTTGTACAAGATGTTTTCACATTTAAGAACGCATTGCGAGGTCTATTATGCGGCAATTAAGTTTACAGGAAGTTGAAGTTGTATCAGGCGCTGCTAAACCAATATTGGATTTTACAGTAAATGATTTAGTTAAGTGGGCAGGTGCCTACTTTGGCGCGACAACTGGTTTTTCGACTGGCACAACACTATTAGGCGCTCACAGCTTAACAGTCCCTTATATCGGATTGGATGTTGCTAAATGGGGCGTTGGTGGTGTAACTGGCGGATTAGGCGCAGTAGCAGGTTATGCAGCCGGTCACTTCTTAGGCGAATTATTTAATAGCCAAGTCGCTGCTCGCGTTGGTTAATCGTCTTCTTAAAAAGGGAAAGCTTTTGCTTTCCCTTTTTTTTTTGATTCAAAGCAAATTAACTTTTTCAATCAGTGATTGAGTTGAAGAGTCCATATCGTGATCGACTTTATTACTTATCAAGCTTTCTACCACTTTTTTGGCTAGCTTTTTACCTAATTCTACACCTGGTTGATCAAACGAATTGATGTCCCAAATCACGCCTTGTACATAAACTTTATGTTCATATAAAGAAAGTAGTAACCCTAACGTTCTAGGCGTTAATTTATCGATAAGCAACATATTACTCGGTTTATTTCCTGGCATGTGTTCATGTGCAAACTTAGTAGTTGAATCACTGCCTTGCATTAAGGCTGCCGCTTGTGCAAAACAATTGGCGACTAAATGCTTGTGTTGTTCTTGTAAGTCTGTGTTGCTTACCTTGGCTACAATAAAATCAACCGGGATAAAGTGGGTGCCTTGATGCAACAATTGATAAAAAGCATGTTGGCCATTGGTTCCAGCTTGTCCCCAAACAATAGGACCGGTTGAACAAGTAACTTGCTCACCGTTTTTGCTAACCGATTTGCCATTACTTTCCATATCTAGCTGCTGAAGATAATCTGAAAATCTTTTTAATCTTTCTGAATAAGGTAGTACCGCTATTGTGGAAGCTTGCCAGC
This sequence comes from Uncultured Candidatus Berkiella sp., assembly GCA_964606325.1. Classification (GTDB taxonomy): domain Bacteria; phylum Pseudomonadota; class Gammaproteobacteria; order Berkiellales; family Berkiellaceae; genus Berkiella. The sequence goes on along the minus strand of CAZSGE010000003.1, from coordinate 112,641 downwards.
AGTGTGCATACCAAGCACCTAACAAACCTAATATCACTGGCATGTTTTGATCAAGTGGCGCATTTTTAAAATGTTCATCCATTTTTCTTGCGCCCAACAAAAAGGATTCAAAATTCTCTACGCCAATTGAAATAGCCAAAGGCAAACCAATCGTTGACCAAATAGAATATCGACCGCCTACCCATTCCCAAAAACATAAAATATTCTCTGGCAAAATGCCAAATGCTTTGGCTTTTTCTGGATTGGCGGTTACGCCAATAAAATGTTTAGCGGTATGCTCGGTTTTTAAACCTGCTTTTAACCAAGCTTGTGCCACTTGTGCATTCACTAAGGTTTCAGGCGTGGTAAATGATTTTGAAGAGAGAATGAACAAAGTTGTCGCAGGATCACATGCTTTTAAAACGCTGGTAATCGCATCGGGGTCAATATTAGAAACAAAATGCAATTTGATGGGTGTTTGTTGAAAATCTTTTAATGCCTCTACCGCCATCACCGGACCTAAGTCAGAGCCGCCAATGCCTAAATTGATAACATCCGTGATTTTTTTGCCGGTAGCACCAACGTAGAGTCCTTCATGCAATTGATTCACCAAACGATACATTTTCTCTTTTTCAGATTTTATCGGCTCGATGATATTATGATCGTTTAAGAAAAGCGCAACACTCGGATCCTGACGCAAAGCGGTATGCAACGCAGGCCTACCTTCGGTGTTGTTAACCTTCTCTCCCTCAAATAGCGCTTTAATTTTTTCTTTTAACTCGCAACTTTGCGCAAGCGAAACGAGAGCAGCCTTTGAAACATCATCTATAAAATTCTTTGAATAATCCAAGTACAACTCATCTACGCTAAGCGAAAATTTATTCACACGGTTTGAGTCTGCGCTAAATAAGTAGGTTAGGCTTTGGCTACTTAACGCTGCAGCTAACCCTTCTAAAGTTTGCCATTGATTATTCATACAACAAATTCCTCAACGTTATTTGGTAATTTTTTAGCGCTTAATGCATCACATTGTTTAAGATAGTCAGAGAGTGGCCCTTTTTGCGGGATAATCAAATCAGGCGCAATCTCAACGAGTGGATACAATACAAAAGCACGTGATGTTATGCCCGGATGCGGAATCGTCAGTTCGGGCTCATCTATTGCTAATTGATCGTACAATAAAATATCGCAATCCAATGTTCTTGGCCCATTTTTTTCTTTACGAATTCGACCATGTGATAGTTCGATAGACAATAGTTTTGAAAGTAAATCTTGGGGTGACATCGACGTTTCGCACTTAATCACAGCATTGATAAAATCTGCTTGATCTACGATACCCCAAGGCTTAGTTTGATAAAGGGAAGACTTTGCCAATACCGTTACTGATGCAAGCTGATTGATTTCTTCGATGGCTGTTAAGACTTGTAAGATTGGATTATCTTGGTTCGATCCCAATCCTATATACACAATCGATGACATTATCTTGCCTCTTTAGGGGTGCTTTCACTGCGTCGCCTGGAACGTTTTCGCCCTTTTTTCTTGGTACCGCCAAGCGCTTTTAACATTGTCCGTCTTGTGGGCTCATCGCTATCGATAAAGGTTTGCCACCAAGCAAAAAGCTCATTAACAGGCTCACCACTTAAGGCTCGTACCTCTAAAAAGTCAAACGCTGCTCTAAAGCGCTGTTCTTCCATCATTTGCAATGCACGTTTTCCTTGACGTTTGCTTAAGCGCATTTGCAATAGCCATATTTCTCTTGCGCCTTGAACGATGCGTTTTGGAATGCTCACACGTGCAATCTGTTCACGCAACATATCTTCAATCGCGGCCATCCGGGCAGGATAGATTGCAACACCATCATCGATGTATTTTTGCGCTCGCAAACAAATGGGATGCCACAAAAGTGCCGCGATAATAAAGGCAGGCGTCACTGTTTTGTGCTGATTGATTCTGTTATCAGTATTTTTAAATACTAAACTTAATAGTGTATGCGTAGGATAAGTTGTTTGGGAGAGCGCGGCTGCTGTTGCAGGAAATAAAACCTCAAACAAATCATGCTCAAGTAACTTTTCAAAGGCAGCCATTGCACTGCCAGAATGAAACATTTTCATGACTTCTTCAAATAATCTTGCTGATGAAACATGACTAATTAAGTCTTTGAGCTCTCTCATGGGCACAGATAATTCTTTTGGGATCTCAAATCCTACTTTAGAAGCAAAACGAATCGCTCGTAGCATCCGAACAGGATCTTCACGATATCTTTCTAGCGGTTCGCCAATGATGCGCAATTTTTTGGCTTTAAGATCGGCATAGCCACCGGCATAGTCTACGACGGAAAAATCAGCGATATTGTAATACAGGGCGTTAATAGTAAAATCACGACGCCACACATCTTCCATCATGGTGCCATAAACATTATCACGCAAAATCATGCCTTTATCAGAGTGCGCCATATCTTCTGTCACCGCATCGATTTTGCCGCGAAAGGTTGCTACTTCTATAATGTCGTGGCCAAAATACACATGCGCTAAACGGAATCGTCGACCAATTAAACGACAATTGCGAAAAATCCGACGGACTTCATCTGGCGTTGCATCAGTTGCCACATCAAAATCTTTAGGGTGAAGACCAAGCAATAGATCGCGCACCCCGCCGCCCACAAGATAAGCACCATAACCATGCTTGTTGAGTCGATAGAGTACCTTCAGCGCGTTTTCGCTGATGTCCTTTCTTGAGATCCCATGTTGTGAGCGCTCAATAATCAGCGGTGCTTGACCAGCTTTGGCGGTATGTTTTTTAGCACGTCTACGTGAAAGTAAACCAACTTTTTCGAGAAAAGCCCTAATCATGTAGGGATATACCTTATTGTGTAGAATCACCAATTAGTGTTTGAGTGAGCAACTTAGGTGGGTATAATACCATCGTCACTTAATAATGGTAGAGCACACCTATCTAGTAGCCTACACATTCTCTCAATTTAAGAGGAAATAGGCTCCAAAGCAGCGGAGTTTTCATGGTTCAACACCTTAGCCTAGCGCTTGAAGAGTATATTCTAGCCACCAGCAGCCCAGAATCGCCCTTACTGAAAAATTTGCGCCATGAGACCACTCACACCATTGGTATGGGCAATATGCTCTGTGGCCCGATTGAAGGCATGTTGCTACAGTTACTGGTGAAACTTTCTGGCGCCAAATTGTGTTTAGAGCTTGGCACCTTTACCGGTTATTCAGCTCTGCAAATCGCAGCCGGCTTACCCGTTGAGGGCAAACTCATTACCTGTGAGGTTGAGCCGATTCACGCAGCCTTTGCTAAGCGCTATTTCGACAAAAGCCCCCATGGCCATAAAATTGAAATTCGCCTTGGCGAAGCACAACAAACGATTCTTGAACTTAATCATGATTTTGATTTTATTTTTATCGATGCAGATAAAGCCAATTATCCGCTCTATTATGACTTGCTTATTCCAAAACTAAAATCAAAAGGATTAATGGTGGTAGATAACGCGCTCTGGCGAGGAGAAGTTGTTACGCCTAACAATGCACGTGCAAAAGCGATAGATGCGCTTAATCAAAAGGCCCGAAATGACAATCGCGTTCAAACACTGATGTTACCCATCCGCGATGGCATGTTGGTTATTTCCAAACTTTAGCAATGGTTGAACAAATGTATTCACGGCTAAGTTTTGCGCTGATTAAATAATGTATTCTCATCATGCTTATTCCTTTGAAAAATACAAAAACTAGCGACACAGCAGCATGTTATCTGGCAAACAAACACAAGGGATAAAGTTAATTGAACAGCATTTTATGATAATAAGTCGTTTGATTTAATGCTAGAATCGCCTCCTTTCATGACACAGGGAATTTGTGTAGATACAACATTAAAATAAAAAATAAGTACAACACAAATTATGAGCACACAAGGCGCAGCAAATAATAAAAAAGTCGCAAAAAAATTAGCCAAACAATCTCTCGTCGTTAAAAAAATATATGATGAGATAACTGCAGCTGCTGGCGCCATGTTGGCTATGCCAGACCACCCGATGTATAACGATCTACTTGCGAGGCATCTTGCCTCTTTAAGCTCTTCCAGTGTTGTTGTGAAATTTCTCAGTTTTGCCCATGATGAACTTAAACGTAACAGCATGGGCTTACAATTAACTAAACAGTTTTTAGCACAAACAACCGAAAATGAACTCATGCTCATCGGTACGGTGTCTCAAAGAATTAATTTCATTGCCTTCTTACTAGAAACCGTTTTTCCTTTACATGACAATCTCGATGATCTCAAATTAAGCCTATTAAATCTTTTTTACGAAGATGTTAACGACGTTTTTCATCAGATAGTCGCCTTAATCGCGAGTAATAATTTAAAACTTGGCGAGTACCATCGCTATTATGAAATAATATTAAAATATCATGCAGTTGTTGAAAAACATGCGCCGCACTATAAACATTTTTTAGATACCATATTAAACGGCCAAACATCCGACTTTTCAAACGATATGCTAACTGCTGCGCAGCCCGCTGTATTTCAAGGCTATGCCAATTTTTTAAAAATTCATGGTAACTATGCGCAAGTATGTAATCTATTTGGGACGCGACAACTAGGCAAAAGTGCCTATCTTGAATCAAAACGCCTATATGAGCTACTCGAAAATAATCTTCAAAAAATTATTGAACTCGCACATTTAAACCCCCACAGTGCCAGACTCGTCTTAGATGAAACACTCAAGCCAAGACTAACTTTTTTAAAGGCCTTTTATGAAGATGGCGTCCCTACTCCTTTTATAGCATTCTTAAACACTTTGTACGTTTTCAATCAAGATTATACACATGAGTTAATGTGTCTTGATGCATGCTCCGACACTACGCCAGGTGTCGACAAAACCATACTTGATAACAGTATACAATCGCTTAAAAACGCGATTAATGAAGCAAGTGCATTAAATGAGCCTGCCACTGTTGCACAAAGCAAACTAGAGAGTGATATTTTTACTTCAGTTAAATTTAAAAATGCGTTGATAAGCCTTAACTTAAGTGATGTGAATAAAGCCCAAGCTACCATGTTACTGCCATTGCACCGCGAATTGCTAATGCAATGGCGAAAGCGATTTGCGCTAGAAAACACTATTTATGCCAAACTAGTAATAGAAAAGTTGGAAATGCTTATTCGCAAAGCTATCTCGACGAATCTCAAACTTGGCCAGAAAATGCACTCTGCCAGCGCTTCAACGTCTACATTAGCTGTTGTAGCGACGGCGCCCCAGATACCCCAAACACCATGGGAAAAATCTCTTCCCTTTCTCAATAATATTGAAGCTATTGCAAAAGCATTACCCGCTGATTTTATACCCCACAAAAGTAATCAAGAGAAAATTGAGTTGCTGATAAGACAGTTTAATTCTCTGGATAGAGTATTAAATACGGATGATGCCACCTCATTGTTGCAAGATCATTTAGAACGTACCGTTACACTTTGTCATGAAATTCAACATTTCTTCGGAGATCCCATGCTAGCAGGATTATTAAACGTCGCTTCAAATCTCATGCTCAGCTGGAAAAATTTGTTTTCTACTTCAGGAGCGGCACCTTCTCATGAGGCTATCATCACTTCCTCTCGATTAAGTGAGCTATTTTTATTAGGGGCAAATCGCTTAAAACCCAAACCTGAAACACCACTTGTCAAAGAAGAGCTCGAACCAGTTAAATCCACATCTGCTCCAACGCTTGTTGCTGCATCGTCCAACACTGCAGCTAGAAAAATATCTCCCAGTAAACAAAGAAGAAAGGAGCAAAGACAACTAAAGAAATCAGAACCATCAGAAAAAATCGTTCCCCAAAACGCTTTACCCGACGATATCATTTTGCCAGAAAAACCAGCCTTACCGATAATTGCAGTCCAAGAAGCAATACCTGTTGCGACAATCACGCCTGTTCCCAAAAATCAAGTAAAAGCCCCGCAAACGTTGGCTAATCATCCAATCAAAAAGCCGCTAGCACCATACCAACTTAAACGTCTCAAACGTTTAGAAAAAGAACGCGCCGAATCAGCGAAGGAAGTTGAGCCTCACAATGATGAATCGATTTCTTTAATAAGTGATGAAGTTAGTTTATCAAAAAAAGAACAACATCAAATAAAAAAAGCGCACAAAAGAGCAGTCCGTGAAAAAGCCAAACAAGAAGTAGAAAAATTAAAACAAGAAAGAGAAAAAAAGTCGCTTAAATTGAGCGCAAAAAAAATTACTCAGAACACAGATATCAATGCCCCAGAAACACAACTGATTAGTCAAATGGCTGCCTTGAGGATTGATACAGCTGATTCATCGCCAGTGACTATACCTAAACCATCAGATATTGAGCCTCCTAAACCGGCGCTTGTTGGAACTACGACTTCTGCGATTCCCATAACGGTGGATGAACTCTCCGACACCCTAAATGATTTAAAATTAGCACCAACAAAACGTCCCGTTTCAACTAGAGCGCCTGAATTTATTCCAAAGTTTATGCCAGCAATGCCAACAGATAGAAAAATTAAAATCAATGAAGTTGTCCGTAACATTATAACTATTTTAAATAGGCGTGGTTATTATGCTTGTCTTGTGGGTGGCGCCGTCAGAGATGAGCTATTAGGTATAGAACCCAATGATTTCGATATTGTCACTAATTGCCCTGCAGATAAACTTCAAGAATACATCACTGATGCTTATCGCAACAATGATTTATCCCAAGAAGAAAATAATATCTTTCAAGTTGGAGATAATATCGACATTTACTGCTCAACACATTCCTTAGAAGATGAATTAATATTACGAGATATGTATATAAATGCGCTGGCGGCTGACAGAGATGGACTTGTCTATGACTATTTGGGCGCATTACCTCAACTGCACTTTCGTAATCTAAAAATGATTGGAGATGTCGATAACAGATTAATAGAAGATCCAAAACGCATTTTACGTTTGGCTCGCACCTGTACACACCTGAACAAAAATGTATCAGATGATTATTTGCGGGCTATGTACCAACATTCCCCGCTGATAACCACAATTCCATTTGGCGTTTACAAGAAAGACATTGAAACACTTTTTATGAGAGGTAAGGGATCTGCTAATTACACTTTTTTACATTCTACATGCATCTTACCTTCATTATTACCCGGTGCTGCACAGAAATTCTTTCCCTGTGACTTGCTTCCCTATCTATTTTTTATGGAAGCACAATTAAAGCTAGTCGATTTGAGCCCAAAAACTCAGCGAAAAGAATTATATGGATCTTATCATTTTTTAGCACTTTTGCTTTTACCTGAGATTATTACCCAACGAACACTAGCGCCCATCCCAAATATTGAAGAGTGCATTGAAAACACCATTCGATATTTTTGTAATTCTTACCAAGGAAAGTTTACAGCCGCTGAAAAGGAATGCTTTAAAAAGCGTCTTACCGTGCTACTGCAAAAATATTATGCTGATTATCTTTTGGATTTACCAAGATGCCAAAACCTAATTGCAGCCATTTTTCAACCTCAACAACCAGTTGCGGCCCAAGGTACAGAGTCATCCTCAAAAGCGATTACGCCCCATTACAAAAACAGGCGATCTCAACCAAAACGCCAAGTAAAAAATCCGGATGTTCAAAATCACCACAAAAACCCAACGTTTGGGAATTTCATAAAATTTTGAAAATATCTAAAATAATTATCCTTTTTTAAATTGAATACAGGTACGAAAAAGGGGGCTAAAAATCCCCCACTCTCGCTATTTAATAACGCCACAGGCAATTCTATCGCCACCACCACCCATAGGCGGCTCATCAGAATAATTGTCCGGGCCTTGATGAATAACCACAGAACGATCTTTAATATTTTCTAGTTTTAACCGCTTTGCAACCAAAGTTTGTTTTGATACGCCTTTGTCATCTGCTGTTAGTACGGGTAAATCACCCAAATGCCCTTGTCCTTGTGGGCCTAAATGATGCCCACTATGGTTAGGATCTAAATGACCACCCGCAGCAAGACCTGACACCCATTTGTCATCTTTCATGCTGCCATCACAAACGGCATTTTCATGAATATGAAACCCATGCTCACCGGGAGGAAGTTTTTCAAGATTAGTTTTAATTTCTAATCCATTCTCAGAATCAAGAAAGGTGATTGTACCAATTTTTTCGCCAATGCCTTTTTTCTCGCCATCGGCATTAAGTTGATAAATGTCGGTCGTGATTGAAGCCAAAGCAAGTCCCGTGTAAAAAAACGTGCAAACTAGCGCCAATACACCAAGTTTATTCTTTATTTTCATCTGAATATCCCTATTCATTCACCTACAATCTTTGAGTGTAACCAGACGCTTATACCAAAACTACGGCACTTCTCTTAAAATATCGCAAGAACATTGCGATTATGCTCAATTGTGGTAAATTTGCAGGCCACATAAACAACTTAGATGCAGACCATGTCGTTTATTAACATATCAGGCTATAAATTTATTAATCTACCCAACTTTGAAGTGTTGAGGCAATTGCTTAGCGATTTTTGTAACGAACACGCACTTAAAGGCACCATTTTAATAGGTAGCGAGGGCATCAATGCATTTGTGAGTGGCCAACGTGAAACTATAGATGCTTTTTACCGCTTTATGCCTACGCAAGGGCTGGAAGGTATTGATTTTAAAGAAAGCCTTTCTGTGAATTGTCCTTTTAAGTATATGCGCGTTAAAACTAAAAAAGAAATCGTCACCATGGGCGTTCCTTCTCTGAATGTTGCACAAAATCCAGCCCCAACTATCAGCTCCGAAAAATTTAAACAATGGCTAGACGAAGGCAAAGAGTTCATCATTTTAGACACGCGTAATGATTATGAAATTTCACTTGGAAAATTTAAAAATGCGATAGATTTAAATATCAAGAATTTTCGCGCTTTCCCTGATGCAACGAAAAAATTAGATGCCTATAAAGATAAAACCATTGTGACTTATTGCACCGGCGGTATTCGCTGTGAAAAAGCAGCGCCGTTCCTGATTTCAGAGGGTTTCAAAGACGTTTACCAATTAGATGGCGGCATTTTAAAATACTTAGAGAAATTTAATCATGCCCACTTTGAGGGTGAGTGCTTTGTTTTTGATAAGCGTATGGCAGTGGATGCACAGCTCAATGAAACGAATACGGTTCAATGCCATGGTTGCCGACATCCTGTGAGTGCACAAGCTCAGCAGTCTGAATATTATATTGAAGGCAAATCATGTCCACTTTGCTTTTCTGCGTCGAACAAACATGAACAAAGGGATCTGCCTATTGACATAAACCCGTCATGACTTCTAACACACCAAACTACCAGGGTACAATTTCACCGTTATAGCGGATAAATTTGACTTCTCCTTTGTTGGGTTTGTAATTTTCAATGACAGTCCGCATTCCTTTAACACTAACAGGCGCTTCTATTGCAGCTTGATCTCCCCCCATACGGGTTTTAACCCAACCTGGGTGCAATAACAAAACAGCAATCCCTTCATTTGCAAGATCAATCGCTGCACTTTTCATTATCATATTTAATGCGGCTTTACTTGCACGATAACTATAATAGCCACCACTGGAATTATCAGAAATGCTACCCATGCTACTTGATATATTTGCAATTAATTTTAGCTTGCTCATGGCAATTTTATCTTTGAAAGCTTTTAGCATTTGTAAAGGACCGACTGTGTTGATCATAAATGTTTTCAGCAGTACATCTTGAGAAACATCATTTAACTCATCATGCACTAAAAAGCCGGCATTATTAATGAGAACGTCAATAGGAGATGAAATTGCCTCTTTAACAGCGTGAATGCTGCCCTCATCAGTAACATCTAAAGCGTAACAGGTGATGTTTGAAAATTGTGTGGCGAGTGCTTTCAATTCTTGTGCATTGATCAAATCTTTACAACAAGCAAGGACTTGCCAACCGGACATGGCATATTGCTTGGTAAATTCTAAGCCTAAGCCGCGATTTGCGCCGGTGATACATACGGTGTTTGTCATTCTCAGATCCCTGTGCGAGCCAATTAAGTAACTATATTTTATAACAACTCTGTGGTAGTGTTGCACTCTTTTTGTGCGTTAAAAAGCGCTATACTCTATAAAATAACATGTCGAACAAATAACATAGGAAAATAAGATGGGCTTAGCTTGTATTAGTCCGGGAAATCAGGTTCCAGATGAAATTCACGTCATCATCGAAATCCCTGCTCACAGTGAACCAATCAAATATGAAGTTGATAAAAATACAGGGGCTTTGTTTGTCGACAGATTTTTAAGTACCAGTATGCATTACCCCTGCGATTACGGGTATATTCCCGGAACTTTGTCAGATGATGGTGATCCAGTGGATGTTTTGGTCATTACCCCTATCCCTGTTAATCGGGGCTGCGTGATTAGTTGTCGTCCGATTGGCATGTTGGCCATGAAGGATGAAGCTGGGGAAGATCGCAAAATCCTGGCTGTCCCAACAACGAAATTAACAAGCCTATATCATCATGTGCAGAAACTTGAAGATCTCCCCCCTTCGTTGTTGCAACAAATATCCCATTTCTTTACTCACTACAAAGATCTCGAAGAAGGTAAATGGGTTAAACTTGATGGTTGGCGCGATATGAATGCTGCTAAACAGGAAATTACCGAAAGCATTGAGCGTTATACTCAATCTCTTAAAAAATAAATACTCATCCGGACACTCACGTTAACCAAACAGAAAAGTTTTCTGATGTGAGTGTCCAAAATGTATTCCTCTTATCTGTGTCATACCTCTGTTTATCCTATAAAACATGCTTTTATCCATCCGTTTATTGTAAAGTTATCAAACTTATTGCGACCTATGCTCATCGAGGGGAAATCCATGTTAAACAGTCTGGGTATATACATCAAAATGACTGAAGAAGAGAAAGAAGCTTTACATAATTTTATTCTCGAAATGAATTCACAAGAAACACAAGATGACTTAACAGTTTACGACACAATTGATAAAAAAATAGCACACATACGCTTGACGTTAATGTCCGGATTGAATCTTGAACTGAGCGATGCACAAATAAAAACTATCCTAGATTCTCAAAAAGCTGAAATTGAACAATTAACTCAAGCAGTTTTAGCACAACATAAAGAAAAATTGCGCCCCAGCGTTTTTCACGCTCTACAGATTGGTTTATGTATTGCTGCCATCTATACAGCACCAGATTTATTGGCTGTCCACACTGGCAAAGAATTAGCCAAAAAATTATTAGCAGCTAAATTAGGTGAGCCCTACGGCAACCAAGTTGCTAATTTGATTGAACCTATGATGATTGGAACAGGTTATTATTTTAACATTCCTCAACTTAATTCAGTTGCCCTATTGAACAGCCACTTGCCAGATGCCGCAAAAGTTTCTGTTTATAGACACATTCCGGCTTTTATCATCGCTCAAAAATTACTCATGAATGCTTCGGCCCCACTGCAAAAACTTGCAACAGTTGTTACTGATGAGCAAGTCGTAGAAACAGCCGGCGATTTTTTTGACATGATGTATGGTCGCGCAGATGATGCCACCATTGCAAAATATAAAGGCTCTTTAGCAACCAAACCCATTGATGAAGTCGCAGCAGATACGTTTGGTGGGATTTACAAGGGTATTAGCTGGTTATGGAACCAAGCTCCTAACTTGAAGGGTGCGCAAAAAACAGCAGTTGATCCATCAACTTCAACAATAGCGAATAAACTTAAGTAATCACTTCGACATGCACGCGCTCAGTAAAGCGACAAAAGAGTTCATAAGGAATAGTGCCTGCATGTCTTGCTACTTCTTCGATTGGCAAATCTTTACCCCAAAGCGTTACTGGCGCACCGACTTCAACTTGCTTTAAGGCAGATAAATCTACCGCCAGCATATCCATTGAAACACGTCCTACGGTATGAACTCGCTGGCCATTGACTAATACGGGCGTACCATTTTTAGCATGCCAGGGATAACCATCACCATAACCAATAGCCACAATACCGACTTTACAGTCTTTATGGGTATTTTCCCAAGTACTGCCATAACCTACTTTTTCACCTATTTTGAGATTTCTGATAGCGATAATTTCTGAGTAAAGACTCATAGCAGGCTGCAAATTAAAATCTGAACCAACGCTATCTGGAAAAGGAGAAGCACCATACAGCATTAAACCTGGGCGCACCCAATCACCATGGGTTTGTGGGTGTCCTAAGATCCCTGCTGAATTAGCAAGACAATGTTGGCCAGGTTTTGAGGCAACCACTTCTTTAAATTGTTCACACTGACGTGTGGTCAAACTCCCTTGCTTGTCATCTGCACAAGCAAAATGCGTCATATACCCAATCAGCTCAACTTGATGAACGGCACTTAGCATTCGCCAAGCTTCATCAAATTCGTTCACCCCAAATCCTAAACGGTTCATGCCCGTATTCATTTTTAACCAAACTTTGAATTTTTCATTTAAGGGGCCTTGGTAATTTTGCAATGCTTGAATTTGTTGCCAATGATGAACCACTAAGGTGAAATGATATTCTTGCACAAGCTTTAATTCATCTTCACGAAAAATGCCTTCCATGAGCACAATATTGGTGTTCACACCCGCTTGACGAATTTTAAGCGCTTCATCAATACAAGCTACCCCAAGCGCATCGCAATCTTGCAAGGTTTTAGCCACTTTGGTTAAGCCATGTCCATAGGCGTTTGCTTTGACCATGGCAATCACTTTAGATTGGGGTGCAAATTTGCGCACTTGCTGCAAATTATGGCGCAAGGCGCTTTGCGAAACTTGTGCTAAAACATATCTACCCATATCTAAAAACCACCTTTCTAATAAGCTGTTGCAACGTGCTCAGTCATAAAATTATCGAATCGAGTATATTGACCCATAAAGGTTAATCGTATAGTGCCAATAGGTCCATTACGTTGCTTACCAATAATGATTTCGGCAGTGCCTTTATCAGGACTATCTTCATTATAGACTTCGTCACGATAAATAAAAGCAATCAAGTCGGCGTCTTGCTCAATAGCGCCTGATTCACGCAAATCTGACATGACTGGTCGTTTATTGGGACGTTGCTCAAGGCTTCGATTAAGCTGCGACAAAGCAATGAGCGGCACATTCATTTCTTTGGCCAATGCTTTTAAACTGCGTGAAATCTCAGAAATTTCTGCCGTTCTATTTTCAGTGTTAGAGCCGCCTCTCATTAACTGTAAGTAGTCCACGACAATTAAACCCAATTTATCTTTTTCTCTAGCAACACGTCGTGCGCGAGCACGCATTTCTATGGGGGTTAAGGCAGGGGTTTCATCAATATACAACTTTGCATTACCTAATAAACCTACTGCAGAAGTTAATCTTGTCCAATCTTCTTCCATTAACTTACCGGTACGCAATTTATTCTGATCTAAACGCCCGATAGAAGATAGCATTCGAAGCGCCAAGGCTTCTGATGGCATTTCCATACTGAAGACTAAAACGGATTTTTGACTTCGTATTGCAGCATGTTCTGCGATATTCATACCTAAAATCGTTTTGCCCATCGAAGGACGACCGGCAACGATCACTAAATCACCAGGCTGTAGCCCTGTTGTCATGCGATCAAGATCGGTAAATCCCGTAGCTATACCGGTTACAGGCGTATTATCATGAAAGCGTTTTTCAATGTTATCTAATGTTTTAGAAACAATCGTTCTAATGGTTTCTGGGCCTGTGCCTCTCACGCCCTTCTCGGCAATATCAAATACTTTCTTTTCCGCTTCATCTAAAATCTCAGCACTGGCTCGCCCCTGAGGCTCAAAAGCAGATTCAGTGATTGTCGTACCAACAGCTATGAGCTCACGTAGAATAGATCGCTCGCATACAATGTCAGCATAAGCGGCAATATTAGCGGCGCTGGGCGTATTTTTGGCTAATTCACTTAGATACGCTAAACCACCAACTTCTTCTTGAAACTCCATCTTTTGCAAGCATTCAGAGACCGTGATGACATCTAATGGTTTATTTTCTTCCATTAATTTCGCCATCGCGCGGAAAATCAGCTGATGATCACGACGATAAAAATGTTTCTCGACAATTTTATCGGCTATTTGATCCCAGGCTCTGTTATCTAACATCAAACCACCCAATACCGCTTGCTCTGCATCCAATGAATGTGGAGGTAGCTTTAACTTGGAGGTTAAGGAGTCACCCGTCGTTCGTAAACTTTCGCTTTCTCTGATCACAGCAGACCCTATTTGTAAGTAAGATGAATTATTAGAAAGAAATAAAAAAGGGAAATAGAACCTATTTCCCTCTTATTTTGTCATGCAAGTGGTCAAAGCCCAATAGCAAAGACCTGCTAAATAAATGCTATTCCTTATCGGGAACAACAGTCACTTTAGCTTGAGCAATAACTTCAGCATGTAATTGCAATTCAATTGTATATTCACCTAATTCTCTTAAAGGGCCATTAGGTAAACGGATCTCTTGTCTTGTCACTTCAATGCCTTTCTCTTTGAATGCTTTGACCAATTCAATGGTACCAATCGAACCAAAGAGTTTGCCTTCATCGCCTGCTCGCGCATGAAGCTTGATATGAACTGCTGCAAACTCAGCAGCACGCTCAGAGGCTTGTGACAGTCTATCTTGAGCTGCTTTTTCAAGCTTGGCACGTTGTGCTTCAAATTGAGTAATATTGTCTTTGGTAGCAGGAACGGCTTTACCTTGGGGAATTAAAAAATTACGCCCAAAGCCTTTAGCTACTTTGACTTTACTGCCAAATTTGCCAAGATTTCTTACGTTTTCTAATAATATGATTTCCATTTTATCCTCTATAATAGTTTTTTCCTCATCACCTTCTCCCTTAGGGAAGAAGGCGCCCGCAAGGGCGGATGAGGGGCAAGGCCTTAATTCTTAATGCCTATCGCAAAATGGAATTAATGCCAAATAACGCGCATATTTAATTTCACGCGCCAACATATGCTGATAAATATTTTTTACCCCAGTGATACGGCTGGGAACGATTTTACCGGTTTCGGTAATATATTTACGCAAAAAGCGGAAATTTTTAAAATCGATAAATTCTTTTGGGATCTTTTTTGATGTAAAAGGACAATATTTCTTTTTATTGCCTCTGGCTCGCCATGTAGACATTGTGATTCTCCTAAATGATTAAATCTCGAGTTCTTCTTCTTCCATCGCAATAACGCGATCGCCGCCACGTTCCATACGTTCTTTTTCTTCTTCTGAACGCAACATAGCTGAGACTTCCGTAATGGCTGCATCTCTTTGCAAGATTAAATGCCGTAAAATGGCATCGTTATAGCGAAAAGCGTGCTTGAGATTATCTAAAGCTTCGTTATCGCACTCGATATTCAATAGAATATAGTGTGCTTTGTGTAGCTTCTTAATAGGATAGGCAAGTTGTCTTCTACCCCAATCTTCAAAGCGGTGAACTTGGCCACCATTTTTTTCAGCCATCGCACGGTATCTATCTACCATTGCAGTGACTTGTTCACTTTGATCAGGATGGATCAGAACAACGATTTCATAATGTCGCATAGAGTATATGCTCCTCATGGTTAATAGCGCCTTCAGTCTCTTTTGGGAGAGGGAATAGCGCAAGGAGTTAATTAACAAACTTTGGCTTTAGGTATAAAGCCAAGGGTCAGAAGTCTACCCTCTTTTTACACCTTTGAAAAGGCATTGGAGCGTTATAGGAACGGTTTTTAACCGTAAAAAGGCAGCTGATGGCTCTTTATAGGCCTCAGCTCAAGGTTGCTCAGTGAAAATTTCTTTTAAAAAGTAGTGTGTTGCATCCCATGATCGACGGTTTGCAACGGCATTATATTTTAAACCGGCAACGGGATCATTGGCGCCGGGTTTAGTAAAAGAATGAGAAGTATTTCCATAGATATGGATTTGCCAATCTACCTTTTTACGTGTCATTTCATCAGCAAATTCTAGTACTTGAGGCGGTTTAACGTAAGTATCATCATAACCATGCAGTATGAGTATTTTACTTTTAATCGTTGATTCTAACTCCTTAGGTGGAGCAGACAATAAACCATGCAAACTAACAACACCCTTCACATCGGCATTGGCACGTGCCAAATCCAACACACACATACCACCAAAGCAGTAGCCTATGGCTGCGATTTTAGTAGTATTTACATAAGCTTGATTTGAGATAAATTGAAAAGCTGACAGCACTCTACGTAGTAATTCATCTCGATTTTGTCTTAATGGCTCTAGCAAAACTTTTTTATCTTCATTTTCTACGCCAAGGGTCGCATTACCATACATATCAATCGCGAACCCGACATAGCCTAAATTGGCAATTTTACGCGCAATATCACAATAAAAATCGCTACGGCCTCTCCAATCAGGGGCTATGATAACAAGGGGGCTTGGCCCTGCTTGCTTATCATAAGCAAGAAAGCCTTTTGCGGTTAAGGAATCAGTTAGGGGGTATTCAACATCAGCTTCAAACATGTAAAATCCTTTTCATCAATCAATTATCTTTTTCCCAAGGTTTATCGTAGTGATGCGCTTCTCTGGCCTCTTTTAATGATTTGCCAGCATCAATCGCTTTAATAATGTTACTTTCATTATGCGCAATATTTTGCACCATGGTTAAAATTTTACTAACTTGGTTGTTCGGTATAATAAGGGTGCCTGTGCTATCTGCAAAAACAATATCATTAAAGTTGATAGTCACGCCTTCTATTTTTAAACTTTCTCTTTTCGAAACCAACCTCACTCTATTTTTGCCAGTTCTTGGCGTTACGCCACAAGCATAAACAGGATAATCGTATTTTTCATGCAAATGTACGTCTCTCACTGCCCCATAGACCACGGTTCCTGCAATTTTTTTATGATGAGCGAAATGTGTTAAAATAGCACCCCAAACAGAACAAGACAAATTGCCTTCATTATGAATAAAAACAACTGCGCCTGTGGGCACATCATCGATGTAGTGACTTGCCTGCATAAATTGCTTTGGGGGTTCATTCAACAACTGATATTGTAAGGTATAAGCAGGGCCAACTAGCTTTTTAGAATTTCCAATTGGTTTAATGGTACTTAAATAACCATTGATACCACAAGCATCTAAAGCATCTGATATTTCAGGTGAACTATATTGATATAGCGCTTTAAATACTTCATTGTCCATTGTTTACCTAACCATTTCGTGTTAATTTTTTGGCTTCTTCAATAATAGCTTGTGCCATTTCTTGCGTTGAAGCTTTACCTTTTAAATCATATGTTACCACTTTTTTCTGTTGTATCACATTGATAACGGCATGATTAATTATTTGAGCGACATGGTTATAACCAAAGTGCCTTAACAAAAGTGATAGTGAAAAAAACATGGCACTTGGGTTTGCTTTGTTGCTGTGCATTCTTGGTGCACTTCCATGCACGGGCTCAAAATAAGCAAAGTTCAAACCAATATTAGCGCTTGGTGCTAAGCCTAAACCACCCATCACGCCACCGGCCACATCAGAGAGAATATCACCAAACATATTTTCAGAGACAATAACACCAAACTTTTCAGGTTTGGTTACTAAATGCATCGCTATTGCATCCACATTTAGGATTTCTGATTGTAAATGATTAAAGCGCGACGCAACCTCTTCAAATAATTTTCGCCCTAAAGTGCTACTGTGACGCAAAACATTTGGCTTATCGGCATAAGTCACCCGATCGTAATTATTTTTAACGGCATATTCAAATGCAAACTCAAATATTCTTTTTAACCCTGATGAAGATTGAAGCCGTAAAGTACAAGAAATTGTTTGATTAATCTTGTTAGCCCAGCTTGGTGATTTCGCAACCATTGCCAAAAGCTCAGGAGGCAGTGACTCAAAATCAAAACCAGAATAAAGACCTTCCGTGTTTTCTCGCACCACACAAAAATTAAATGCTTTGTCTGGATACGTTGAAAAACAAGGGCGCACATTGGCAAATAGATCTAACTTTTGCCTCAGCTGAATGATGGGAGAAACATATTGCACATCTTTATGTTTATCTTTATCAATCAACTCCGCTTTTGCTTCTCTTTCGGGTTTACTGGTGGTGGCACCCAATAACACCGAATCACTCTGTTTTATCAAAGCCCATGTTCTAGCGGGAATGGGATTACCCTCATTTATCCAACAAGACCAACCAATATCACCGATTTGGTAAGTAACTGGCAAATTGAGCTCTGAAAAAACAGGAAGTATGGCATTCATCACTTCAATGCCGATACCATCACCAGGCAAGATAGCAATTTTCAATTTATTATTTAACATTTAACCACTCTTTTATTTTTGCTTGTGAAAACGCTGGATTATCTTCTAAAACACGATTTCCAGCGTTAGGCACAATCACCAGAGTGCTATTAGGTGTAAGCAAAACATTATCTTTTGTCACTAATTTTGATCTTTCCCCTACCAGTTGAAATACTCTTGTTTTGGATGCAATGACGGCTTGTTCAAAGCGATGATTTAGTACATATCCTAAACCAAATTGCACACGACTTGTTATGTCTTGCCAAGGTTCTTGACGTATTTTCTCAAAATCAAAATTCGCATCGTCAAACACATATTGATGTAGCATGCCAATAGCATCGATAGAACGACCTGCTTTTGAAGCATCTAATATTTTGCTTAATTTTTCGTTTAGTGTGTGATCGAGCTTGCTGGGTGGAGAACATAATATAATTGTTTTATTTTTATTGTAAAACGCATCTAAACTATTTTGCAGTAAAACGCCCCCTAAAGAAAATCCAATGAATGCATCATAAGTATCCATTGCTTGGGCAATCTTATTTTTCCAATAGGCTGTATAATCTTCAAAAGATGATGTCTCAAATCTTTCCAGGGAATCGACAAACGTTAATTGATAGTCTGACTTCAAGAAATCTAAGCATTGTGAAAATGGCGTTAAATCGACACGTTGCGGCAACTTCGGGCTAATCGCCAAGAGTGATTTCATGGCTACTTTGATCCCTTTTGTTTTAATGCATTATATTCTTTTAGTTGCTTTGTAGAGAGATCAAAAATACCTCGTGTAAACTCGTCTTCTGAGACATAACCACACTTGGGAAGTGTGCCTCTGACAAAATTGCTCGCAGCGATAACTGGTTTTAAATCATATTGATGATTATTCATCGTGTGAAGATAAGCAATCAAAAATTCTAGCTTTAAATTACCAATCCCTTTAGATGCGCCAGCCAATGAAGCATCGATATATTTAGCACCATTAGCCAAAGCGGCTAGCGCATTTGTTTGAGCAAGACCGATATTGTCATGAGCATGATATCCAAAAGGTACTTTATAGTGTGTTGTGCAATATTGATAAATGCTTGTTACTCTATCTGGGTGCAAGCAGCCATTAGAATCAGCAAAGTAAATGATTGACGGCTCAAAAGGCAAAATACCTTCCACTACTTCTTGTATCAACTCCTGCGAGTATTGCGAAATATGAATGATGTTTGTTGATACCAGCATTCCTTCATCTTTAGCCAAGCTAATAAAGGGATAGGCTAATGAATGCTCACCCTTTTGAATGCAAAGTCGAAGTAGTTCCACACCACACTTTTTCATTTCTATAATATCGTTTCGGGTGATATTTTGACAATGTGCCATGACAGCCATTTTTGAGCGCTGGATTCCTTCCTTGCAAAAAGATAAATATTCATTAGGCGATAAACCCGCTATACCAATGTTATCGATATGGCTGATTGAACCATTTCTGTAGCCTACTTCTATAAAATCAACACCCGCAGCATCTAGCGCACTAATAATGCGATGAAGTTGCTCATTGGTAAAATGAAAATTGCTTAGATGTCCACCATCTCTTAGCGTAACATCTAACACTTGTAGAGGTAACATATTAGCCTTATTTGATAACGTTAATGTTTGTCAACAAAATAGTGGATGCAAATAAAATTACAATAAAAACAATCGCTAGATTAATGAGCAAAGTTTTTAGAAATTTCTTATTACTCATTAAATGCATCAGATAACCTATGGGATGTTTATATATAAACGACTTCATAATAGTCATTGTGACTTGCGATTTAACACCACTAATTCCATCCTCATGTATGCGAATACTAGGACAGTAATTCGCCTCTATAATGACACCTTTCGTTTTAATAATCGGTTCAAAAAGACTTTTGCATTTCACATCAAGACCAACCAGCTGTAGATTCAGCAATTTAGCAACTTTTAAAAACAATTTCTTATTTTCTTTGCACATTTTATTTTCAACAACCTTGACTGACCCACCCCGAGATGAATTACAAGTGAAGCCTAAGGGAATGCATTCCCCTTCAGCTGGAATACTATTTTTAGTTAATCCTTGATTTTTCAAACTGACATCCGCTTCAAAATCAAACACTATTGGTTTTAAAATATTGCTGAGACTAAGACGTTGTATATTTGCTTTTTCAACCAAATCTTCAATAGTCGATTTTCCGTTTCCTATTACTGTGGCTGGCGTACGCTCAATAAGTTCTATTATTTTGTTTTCAAAAATCAGAACGCGATATTCCAGTAGATTTCCATGAAACTCTTCAATTAAAAGAGAGGGATAAAAGGGCACTAATTTTTCACACTCAGTAAAAAGAGAATGGATATTAGGAATATTACAAACAACATCAACACCCATACCACTAAACATCGTTGGTTTAACTACTAACGGAAACTTTAATCCCGCAATTCCATTCACCAGAACTTCATAATTAAAATCACGAGTAAGGATTTTACTTGCTTTAGGAACAGGGATGTTTGCCTTAGATAAAATGGCATTCACAGCAAATTTATTATTTGAAACATATGCGCTGGAAGCATTATTATTGGGCATCACCTTATCAAAAAAATAATAATGATGTTTGCCCAGTTTCATTCGAAAACCATCAATCGCCTCAAATTCCTCAACGGGTAATCCAAGTTTTAAGGCGCTATTAAAATAAACTTGCGAGTTCTTATCCATTAAGTGTTCAATTCCCCAGCGATCGTAACTAACACCTATATAATCAAGAATAGCAGGGCAACCTTAACAGCTACACCTATATATATTGACAATCCTCAGTAGCCTTACGTTCATTGAGAGAGTGTAATTGAGCCAATCGAAATAGCAGTGCAAAATGATGAAAATGGACAGTGCAACTACGCTTAATAGCAACGCTGTGCTTATCTAGAAAGCCGGTCTTTCGAATGGAAATAGTATTTAAATATAACTAGAGGTGCCCTAAAAGGGTCTTCAATGCTACTTTCAAGAGCGCAGCGCCAGCCTCTTTTGAAATTGGTGCGGTGTTTGCCCCACATATTCCTTAAACACTTTAATAAAAGCACTAACACTGTTATAGCCTAGGTTTAGCGAAAGTTCAGAAACAGAACATCCATTCGCTAATTCCTTTTTGGCATGCATTATCCGTACTTGTTGACACCATTTCGCAAATGGCATTCCAGTTTCCTCGTTAAAGTGTCGCGTAAAGGTTCTTTTGCTCATGTGGGCTCGATTTGCCCATTGCTCTAAATTCATTTGCAGTGAAGGCTCTACAATAAATTGTTGTGCTTGTTTTTGTAAGCTTTCACTTATCGGCATGGGGCAACTGAGTGGCTCTTGTTTGATATCTTTTAGCTCATCTTTCACCACTTGCAACAAACGAAGCTTGTCTGCAGACCAAACTTTGGGTTTTTGCCACTGTGAAAGACGTACTATCATTTCACGTAGCAACGCAGAGGGAGTAAACACACACACTTTCTTTGGTAGCATATCCCCAAACGTCATATCTAGATAAAATGAATCAGCTTCCACTACCCCAAGCGGCGCAGCATAATGCAAAACATGGGGTGGGATCCATCCGGCTTTGCGTGATGAAATGACTTGGCTTCCTTGTTGCGTTTGCAAAGCTATTAATCCTTGATTAATTAAGAATAATTGCCCTCGCCGATGCTTGTGCCACACGCCTTTTTCATTTTGCTTTCGCTTTAATTTTTGCACCAGAACAGGAACTTTGATTTTATCGACCATTGGCCCAATCTCGCTATTTTTTGTCCCTGGCACGTTAGCACAATTGGCTAAAATTAGCTATTCTGAGTTTTTTAAAAAGGAGAAAAGATATGAAAAAATTAGCATTATTACTTTTAACTGTCTGTATCATGAATCATGCTTTTGCAAAGGTACAAACACCCGAAACATTACTGCCGCCGAGTGTGGATAGTGCAGTATATACCAATCCCTATACCGGGGAGTCTAGCTATATTCGAAAAGGCACAATAGGTGCAACTATTTTAAACATTCATGAATTAAATATACTACTTCAGAATACACCCTCAAAAGAAAATGATCGCTTGGTTCGGGAAATTATGGATCAAAACAATAAATTATTAGCTTCTTTAAAAGTATTAGGTCTATTTAATGTTTTTACTATTGAGGAATGGATATCACAATCTGATGAGCAGCCAGGTAGATGTTTATTAGGGTTGCTTTATTTGCAACATTATCCCAATGAAATTACGCTACAAAGTAAAGCGATTATTAAGGATATTCAAAAAAGCAATAATCATTATTTAAAAGCAGCAGCTTTGTCATTCAAATGATAATCATTTACGCTCAGATAAAAATACGGTCTGTCATCTGAGCGTTGAATGAATCTCTATGATAGCCCTAGAATCGAGGATTACTTTTCAAGTATTCAATCTCTTCGGGCGTAGATTTGCGCGATAAAATCTTATTTCGTTGTGGGAAACGGCCGAACTCTTTAATCACTTTTTGATGCTCTTTAGCATAATCCAAGTAAACTTGTGCCGTTGCTTTGAGTTCACTGGGTGTGTCTTTATATAACTGCTCAAACAAGGCAACACTTTGATTTTGATCATCAATATTTTCAGAATGCTGCAATGGCATATATAAGAATACACGCTCTGTTAATAAGAGCCTTCTATCATAGCCTCTTAATATGGCCTCCTTGGCACCCTTAAGTGCTAAGTAATCATATTCATATGCTTTAGGAGAATTTCTAAACATATTTCTTGAGAATTGATCTATCAAGATTACATACGCTAAGGCACCCAGTGGTGATTCAAACCATTGATTAAGCTTGCCATTGATAGCATCCATTCTTAAATCTTTGTATTGAAAAGTGATGGTATCGTCGATTTCTTTATTTTTCATCCACCAAATATCGCGATTAAACAACAATTTTGGATTATTTTCATACTCAAACCAATTAAGCACGACTTTATCAATCATCTCTTGGTTGTAAGAAGGTGGCACAAAAGTTAATTCTTTTGGGGCCGCATTTGCATTGAATGACACAAGACTTATTAAAAGGATAAGTAAAGACCAAACTTGTTTTAACATGATGTTACCTTTTGTAAAAATGAACCGCATAATTGAGTTATTTAGGGGACACAGTAGACTAATATGAGATTATAACAGTATTATAACGATGCGCCAGATCTAATAGATTTTTCTTTAAATTCTTTTCAAAATGGCGTCATAAATAAATAAGGTAAGATATGGCAACTACACCTAAATTGACACTCTATATTGGCGGCACCTGCCATTTTTGTGCGCGAGTAACCGATTTTTTGAAAACGCATCCGATGGACATTACTGTTAAGGATGTTTGGAAAGATGAAAAAGCCAATCAAGAATTGTTGGCCTTAACCAAAGGTAAAACACAGGTGCCTTGTTTGAGAATGGATGATACCTATATGCACGAGTCTTTAGATATCATTGAAAAATTGAAAACCTTTAAATAAGTAACACTCATCGTTATTTGATGAGTGTTTATACCTTAGGATTTTTTTAAAAGCCGTTTTTTGTCTTTATGTTCGGCTTCGGGTGTTATCTCTTGAACAATAGGATGTGCACGTTTTCCCGGTTTAGACAAAAGCAGTACCGGTGGACTATCTTCATCAATCAATGCATTCTCTAATGATAGCAAGCTTTTATCTGTTGTTTGAGTTTGCGGAATAAGAGCGATAGCGGCTGTTTTTTTTCTAAACACTATTTTAGAAACGCTATCATAGGTTGCTGTTACCGCATCACCCGCTCTTTTCACGCCAGCGTGTAGACCTGACTTTAGTTTTCTAGCCCCTTCTTTTTCAACAAGCTTTAAACATTTATCACCTGCTGTTTTGCTGGTGCAGACTACAAATTTAACAGCAGGGTTTGAAACATAAGATGCAACGACTGTCGCAGAACCTATGGTAAGCGCAGCAGGAACGCTGACGGGTACGGTACATACTCCTGCTGCTACCAACCCCCCGATGATGAGTGGCTTGATGATTTCTTTACCAACAGTTTCAGCGAAGCCCTCAGCCAAGGCGCTCTCTAATTCACTTCCAATATTTGGCCTTTCTAATTTTTTTAAAGTTCCAGCGGGTATTGAAGCAAGACATGCCGTTACTGCTTGTCGTTCATGCACAGGTAATACATTTGCCGCTTTCATCATTTGAAGAAGTAGGGCATCGCCATTTAAAGGACCTTCGTGTTTACTTGCACTTTCTATAAATGCTTTTACAAATGCAACACTCATATATTGCTCTTGACGTTCTACGATATCAAGAATACTTCTTTCTTGAGGAGTGGGTGCAACATGCAATGACATAAAAATACCTTATGAAATCAAAATAGATCATGCGCCATTCTAACTTGCACACTTTTGAATTAATAACATTGAGCAAACCGACCATCTGGCGTTTTTGTTTATTCGGCGCAAATTGCGCAATTGTGCTTATTTTTTATGAATTTATGCGAGGGAAATATGTGGTAAAAAAAATGCCAAGGTAATGCTTGGCACTGTTTTTATAACGCTAAACATCTATCTCATTTTGGATTTGTTTTGATAGTAGGATGTTAGGGATAAGTGGCAAACTATCGCTTATGAATATGAAGAATTTTTAGACTAGGCGTTGACGCATCACTTCATATAGCGTAATACCAGTCGCCACAGACACATTTAAGCTTTCAACTGTACCTACTAATGGGATTTTGGCAATCTCATCACAAGCCTCTAAAGTAAGTCGCTTTAAGCCTTTATCTTCAGTGCCCATCACAATCGCTAAAGAGCGCTTCAAAGCCGCTTTGGATAAAGCAATGTCCGCATTGCCAGAAGTGCCAACCACCCATACATCTGCTTTTTTAATTTGCTCAATAAATCGCACAATATTGGTGCACTCCACCACCGGCAAGGTGAGCGTTGCGCCACAGGCAATTTTGCTTACCAACGCGTTCACTGGCGCACTATTGTCCTTAGGTACAATTACCCAATCTACACCCAAGGCTTCGGCGCTGCGTAAGCATGCGCCCAAATTATGTGGATCTTGAATGCCTTCTAAAATTAAGAGAAGTGGTTTCTTGTCAGTCGTTTCCAACCAAGCAATGATATCTTTCTCTGTTTTAGTGGGAAGAGATTTTACTTTAGCCGCAACACCTTGATGATGGGTTGATTCGGCAAGTTTGTCTAATTTGGTTGAGGCAATACTTTCAATGGCAATAGAATGACTTTTCGCTTTATCAATAATATGTTTAATACGGGCATTTACCTCGCCCATTTCACAATAAATTGTCAAAATCGAGTCACTTTGATGTTCTAATGCTGCTTGCACGGCGTGAATGCCGTAAATGATGTTTGATGATGCCATTTATTTTTTCTTTCTTTTTCTTGGTTTATTTCTTTTCTTGCGCTTTTTGGGCTCTGCGCGTTTGGTTTTTTCTTCTTTTTTATGATGCTTCTTTTGTTGTTTTCTTGACGTTGGCTGATGCACCGGTTGATTGAGCAGCTCTAAATCAATACGCTTGGTTTCAACATCTACGCGCACAACACGCACCTCAACGCTATCACCTAATCGAAATACAGTGCGGGTTCTATCG
This sequence comes from Uncultured Candidatus Berkiella sp., assembly GCA_964606325.1. Lineage (GTDB taxonomy): Bacteria > Pseudomonadota > Gammaproteobacteria > Berkiellales > Berkiellaceae > Berkiella. The sequence goes on along the minus strand of CAZSGE010000003.1, from coordinate 86,798 downwards.
CCAACCATACGATGATGTGCAGCATCATAATTAAAATATTCATTGCCTAACTGCGTAACATGAACAAGGCCTTCAACATAGATATCTTTTAATTCAACAAAAATACCAAAGCTGGCAACCCCTGAAACTACGCCTTTATACTCACTACCAATTTTTTCTACCATGTAATGACATTTCAGTGCTAAAGATGCATCTCTTGTGGCATCATCTGAGCGGCGCTCAGTTTCAGAGCAGTGTAATCCTAAATTTTCATAATCCTCGTTTTCTGCCTTCTTTTTGCCCTTTTCTGCAATCGCGTCAACAATTCCTCGGTGCACAACGAGATCAGGATAGCGTCTAATTGGTGAGGTAAAGTGCAAATAGCTAGGATAAGCCAAACCAAAGTGACCAATATTTTTAGGGCTATATTGCGCTTGACTTAAGGATCGTAACATCACGGTTTCAATTAAATGCTTGTCTTCACGATGCTGAATGTCTTTAATCAAATTTGAATAATCGATTGCTGTGGGATGTTGTTGTCCAGGCAGATCTAAACCCAATTCAGATAAAAATTGGCGAAGCGATTTTAGCTTATCTGCTGGCGGCCTGTCGTGGTTACGAAACAACGTTGCTTTTTTATGGCTCTGTAAAAACTTTGCTGCGCAGACATTTGCAGCCAACATGCTTTCTTCAATCATTTTATGCGCCACATTACGCACAGTGGGCACAATACTTTTTATCTTGCCACCAACATCAAATAATATTCTCGTCTCAACGGTATCAAAATCTATGGCGCCTCTTTCCTTTCTTTGTTTGGAAAAAGCTTCATATAAGCTGTGAAGCGCTTCTAAAGGTCTTAACAGTGACTGATATCTCTCTCGTACAGTTTCATTACCACGAATGATTTCGGACACTTCAGTATAAGTCAGTCTTGCTTTGGAATGCATGGTCGCGCGATAAAATGTTGAGCGCGTAATTTCACCCTGTTTGTTTACGCTCATTTCACATACCACACAAAGGCGTGGCACATTCGGTTTAAGCGAGCATAATTCATTGGATAACACTTCTGGCAACATCGGGATAACACTACCTGGGAAATAGGTCGAATTGCCTCGATTCATTGCCTCTTTATCGAGAGCCGATCCTTTTTTCACATAATGGCTGACATCCGCAATGGCAACCCATAACAGCCAACCTTCTTTTTTTTGTTCGCAATAAACCGCATCATCAAAATCTTTGGCATCTTCGCCATCAATCGTCACCAGCGGCAGATCTCTTAAATCAGTACGATCAGAGGTGTGTTTAATGTTATCAACATTAAATTGTTTACACTCTTTTTCGACGGCTTTGGGCCAAATTTCAGGGATCCCAAACTTACGTATCGCCATCTTGACTTCTATGCCAGGCGTGGAAAAATCGCCTAACACTTCAATAACACGCGCAACGGGCTCTACATGACTTTGGTATTTTTCATCTCGCAGAATTTCAATTTGAACAATATCACCATCTTTAGCTTCGCCTTTGTGTTCCTTAGGAATAGTAATATGTTGAGAAAATTTTCTATCAAAAGGCAACACTTCATATATGGATGATGACTTTAATAATCGTCCAATCACCAAAGGCTTCACACCGGTAATAAGTTTCGTAATTCGCCCTCGGGAATATCCTTCTTTGTCGAGTTGGGTAATTTGACCTTCAACTTCATCACCATCATAAAAACCGCGCAATGCTGGCGCGGCTAATAAAATGGTTTGGCCCTCATGGGTTCTGATATAACCTTGCCCTTCTTTTTCGATGACTAACACACCTGTCACAGCATCGATATGAGTAATTGGAATCAATCCTTCTGGGGACTTAAATAATTGGCCATCTCGCACCATGGCTTTTAAACGACGTCTCAATCCTTCTTGTAGTTCTGGATCTTCCAACTCAAAATGCTTCAATAAGACTCTGCGTTTTACTGGAATGCCCATCTCAGTTAAGACAGACAAAATAAACTCCCGACTGGGAACAGGCGTTTCGTAGTTGCTTGTTTCTCTTTCTAAATGGGGGTCTTGCTGAGCGCTAAGCTCGGTGTGTTTTTTCTTTGGCATGTTAATAATGTTGACTTCTTTGTCTTGGCACGTTAGATTCGCGGGCAATCCCTATACGCCGAGGTGGTGAAACTGGTAGACACGCAAGTTTCAGGTACTTGTGGAGGAAACTCCTTGGAGGTTCAAGTCCTCTCCTCGGCACCATCATTGCATCCCTTTGCTCATCTACCAATAAACTAATAAACTTAACTCACAAAAATGTAGTTAATATAATGGTATCACGTCGATCAGCACCTGTTGATACCATACCGATAGGCGTACCAACTAACTGGGATAAACGTTCAAGATATTTACGTGCTGCAATTGGTAAGGCGTCCCAGGAGCGGATCCCTTGAGTGCTTTCCTGCCAGCCCGGCCATGTCTCATACACTGGCTCACATTGTGCGAGTAGCTCAGAATCAACTGGTGGCACATCCCATTCTTTGTCAGCAATACGATATCCGGTACAAATCTTAATCTCTTTCAATCCATCGAGTACATCTAATTTTGTAATCGCAAGAGAGGACATACTGTTGACTTGCGCGCTTCTGCGCATGGCGACAGCATCAAACCAACCACAACGTCTTGCACGTCCTGTGGTGGCACCAACTTCTTTACCTACACTGGCAATATGCTTACCTATATCATCGTGCAATTCAGTTGGAAATGGCCCCCCACCAACACGCGTACAATAAGCTTTGGTAATACCCACTATCTCTTGAATATGACGCAAACCAAAACCGCTGCCTGTTGCAACACCGCCTGCGGTAGTATTCGAAGACGTGACATAGGGATAGGTACCATGATCAATATCTAGCATGGTGCCCTGAGCGCCTTCAAAAATAATATTTTGATTATCTTTATAGCTCATTGATAAAAATTCAGGAACGTCGGTTACCAGCTTGGCTAATCGTTCTCTGGCAATAGCAGCTTCTTCTAAGATAGGTTCCTTCGCAACCGGCTCTACATGAAAATATTGTGTCAAAACAAAATTATAATATTCTAAGTTTTTATCTAATTTTTGCTCAAAAAGTACAGGATTGAACAAATCAACCATACGAATAGCGCGTCTTGCTACTTTATCTTCATAAGCAGGACCAATACCACGACCTGTTGTACCTACCTTTTTGTCACCTTGAGCGGCTTCTCGCGCTTTATCTAAAGCAACGTGATAAGGGAGAACTAAGGTTGCTGCATTGCTCACCAGCAATCTCTCAAGGACTGGAATGCCCTTTTGCGTTAATAAATCAATTTCATCTAACAAGGCTTTGGGGGATATCACCACGCCTTGGCCTAATACGCATTTCACACCGTCATGCAAAATCCCAGAAGGGATTAAATGTAAAACTAATCGATTTCCATCTATCACCAAGGTATGACCAGCATTGTGTCCACCCTGAAAACGAACCACGACTTGCGCGCGCTCAGTTAACAAATCGACAATCTTACCCTTTCCCTCGTCGCCCCATTGGCCACCGAGGATCACCATTGTTTTTGCCATATTTCGGCTTCCTACTCTTTTCATTAGAAATGGATTTATCGAACTATATAAAGCAGCACTACGCCCATCAGCATACTAATCAATCCCATCACTCTCAGGGTCGTATCAGACTGTGAAGACACTATGCGGATCACATAGCGCCATTTGGCAGGACTGGTAAAAGGCATGATGCCTTCAAAAATTAATAGCAAAGCTGCTGCTGTAAAAAAATCATTTAACATCATAAATATTGTCCAGAAGAAAAAAACTCGGGCGCCCATAGCGCCCGTGTTTATTCTAGTTGGCATCCTACCAATTTTAACTAACTTTTACCATTACTTGCGCCCTGGCTACCCGAGCGTCTGAAGTACTTAAAGAAAGCGTCATCAGGTTTGATTACTAGCATATCATTATTACCTTTAAATGTCTCTCGATAAGCCTCTAGGCTGCGATAAAAACTGTAAAATTCAGGATCTTTGCCATATACATCAGAATATATTTTCGATGCTTGGGCATCCCCCGCACCCTTAACTGAGTTAGCTAGACTATCAGCTGTAGCTCCGATGACAATAACCTTGGCATCTGCATCTGCACGGATCGCTTCAGCGCGTGCGTGTCCTTGTGCTCTATGTTCTGATGCCACGCGTTGACGTTCTGTTCGCATCAAATTGAACACCGACTCACTGACTTCTTTGGGTAAATCGATTCGCATAATACGCGCATCCACCACTTCAACGCCTAAGGTTTTCGATGCGATATTGGCATCGTGACGAATCTTTTCCATCACTTTGCCGCGATCTTGAGAAACCACATCATTCAATTTGCGACGACCAAATTCACCACGCAATCCATCCACAATTTTTTCTTGAAGTAGTTGCTCTGCCTTTTTCTTATTACCACCACCTGTTGCATTATAAAACTTAGCAAAGTCGCTAATGCGCCATCTGGTGAATAAATCAACAATCAACTCTTTCTTTTCCTGGGTAGGAATACGTGAAGAAGAAATATCTAAAGATTGAATACGTTTATCAAAAAAACGCACGCTATCAATCAAAGGAAATTTCATTCTTAAGCCCGGTTGCAAAACCTCAGCCTCTTTGGTTTGTGAATCGACAACGATATTACCGAGTCTGACCACAATGGCACGCTCTGTTTGCTCGACCACAAATAAACTTAAAACGGCAAATAGAACTAAGGCAGCCAATGTAGCTAATGTTAAAGTTTTTGTTTTACCTGTCATGGTTATGCTCCATTTCGACTGGGGCGTTCTGCGTCTTCGTAAGAAGGACGCCTGCTCATGCCACGGTTCAATGTCAGATTTTGAGACTTATCAATGGCAGCTTGTGAATCTTCCTCATCTTTAGGTGCTTGACGAACAACTTTATCATTCATCATTTTATCTAAAGGTAAGTACACCATATTGTTGCCACCACTCACATCAATCAAAACTTTTGATGAGTTTGCATAAACTTCTTGAAGCGTATCAATGTACATCCTATCTCTTGTAACTTGCGGTGCACGTTGATATTCAGGCAATACTTCTGCAAATTTTGCGGTGCGCCCTTGTGCTTCCAAAATTGCTCTCTCTTTATATGCTCTTGCTTCTTCGAAGGTACGTTTAGCACGACCTTCAGCAATAGGAATAATTTTTCGAGCATAGGCTTCAGCTTCATTTACAAGGCGTTCTTCATCTTGCTGTGCCTTGATGGCATCATCAAAAGCCGCTTTTACCTCTTCTGGTGCTTTGGTCTGCTGCATGGCCAAATCTGAAATAAGAAGACCTGATTTATAGTTATCCAATATTTGTTGGATTTGCTTACGAATTTCTATCCCGATTTCGCCACGACCACTGGTTAAGACTTCATTTAGAGTCGATTGACCAACAACAGAACGCAAGGCACTTTCAGAGACTTGTTGTAAGCTTTTCTCAGGTGCAACTAGATTAAATAAATAATCTTCTGCATTGTTAATGCGATATTGAACCGCAATCTCGGCACTGACAATGTTCTCATCTTTAGTCAACATCTGACCGCCGTGCTTGGAGGTTTTTACTTCTTGCACGTTAACAATTTCTTTGGTTTCAATAATTGGTGGGATCCAATGAGGACCTGGCCCAACAGTTTCAATATATTTCCCAAGTCGAAGCACAACAGCTTCTTCTGCAGGCTCAACAACATAAATACCACTAATAACATAAATGACGAGGGCAATAATCCCAATTAAACCAAAGCCAAAATTCTTACCTGTTGCTGTTTTATTGCCTCCCCCAAAATTGGAGGTAGGACCTTCGCTTTGTCCAAATATCGCGCGTAACTTTCGCTGTAATTGACGTAAGGCTTCATCGATGTTGGGCGGACCTTCTTCATCTTTACCCCAAGGATCTTTTTTCTTTCCTTTGTCCCGTTCACCGGGTTCATTCCAAGACATGTGTAACCTCTTTATTAGCGTCTATAATGCGGTAAATACCTGAGCTAACTCACTGTGTTGCTGACAAAGCTTTTGCCATTGATAGTTCGTTATGGTGATAATAATATTCCATCCGCCTTCATCATTCACGGTTTCTTCTTGTACTGCTTTTAATTCATACAATTGGGCTCGAATCTGCCCATGGGCTGGCGCTAAGTGTATCATGCCATGAACTCTACCGCTGCTTAGCCTACCCTGCAAAGCCTCCCTCAGCAAATCTAATCCACCACCGGTGCGCGCAGAAACCCATATTTTAGTTATTCTGCCATCTTTATCGCGTTCTGCATAGCCAGGGTAATAAGGTGAATTTTCTAATAAATCTGCTTTATTAAATACCAGTAATTGCGCAACATCTTGTGCGCCAATTTCTTGAAGTACCTGGTTTACTGCATCAATGTGATCATCACAATGTTCATCGTGCGCATCAACCACATGCAATAATAATGTCGCTTGTGTTGTCTCTTCCAAAGTTGCTCTAAAAGCATCAACTAAAGAATGGGGTAGTTGCCTAATAAATCCTACGGTGTCTGCAAACACAACTTTTCCCAATTTAGGAATATCAGCACTTCTTAAGGTGGGATCTAATGTGGCAAAAAGCTGATTTGCTACCCAAACATGCGCGCCAGTTAACGCATTAAACAAGGTTGATTTTCCTGCATTGGTATATCCCACGAGTGCAACGGTCAGCACTTCTTGTCGAACACGCGCATGCCGACTCTGTTGACGTTGAACTTTAACTTTTTCCAAGCGTTCTTCGATGGTTTGCATTCTTTCGCGAATTAAACGTCTATCAACTTCTAACTGGGTTTCACCGGGGCCGCCTCGAAGGCCTATGCCCCCTTTTTGACGCTCAAGGTGAGTCCAAATGCGTACTAAGCGCGTTGACATGTGCTCTAACTGCGCCAATTCAACTTGTAATTTACCTTCAAACGTTCTGGCACGTTGCGCAAAAATAGTGAGAATTAATCCGGTGCGAGATAGCACACGGCAATTAACAAGTCGCTGCACATTTCTTTCTTGTGAAGGCGTTAATTCGTGGTTAAAAATAACAAGGTTGGCTTTATGCGCCAAAATAACTTGCGCCAGCTCTTCACACTTGCCTTTACCAATATAGAGCTTAGGATCAGGTTTATCACGAACAGTCGTCACAGTGGCTACAGGAACAATATTAGCCGCAAGGGCTAATTCGCTAAACTCTGGAAGATAGGCTTGATCTGCATGGTGACGAAAGATGACATGGACAAGAACAGCCCGATCACTGCTTCTAGGCCGCTCGAACAAATTCTCGCTCCTTTTTGATAACTATTTAAAATACAGCAACAATAACAAATTATTGTCTACGTATTCCCAGCACCAATATCATCACCATTTTGCCCAACGATGGGTAATTTGGTTGTAATGTTTCTGGCAGGCACCACTGTCGAGATAGCATGCTTGTAAACCATCTGGCTAACGCTGTTTTTTAACAACACAACAAATTGATCAAATGATTCAACTTGGCCTTGCAACTTAATACCATTAACTAAATAAATTGATACGGGGATCTTCTCTTTGCGCAGGGCATTGAGAAATGGGTCTTGTAAAGATTGCCCTTTTGACATTGGCCCTCTCCTTATAATGTCCTTTTGTCTTTCGACAATTTCAATCCATGAAGCCTCATAGTAACACGGGTTTGTGCCAAGCTGAACTGCCAAATCCTATACTTTGAGCCCCATTTAAAGGATTTTAGGGGGAACGATCAAAGAAACTATCATTATACTCTTGACGTAGCGCTAAGCTATTGAGAATCATGCGTTCCTGAAGGGCTTCCATATCTACCGCTTGCGCTTCAAATTGAGGACGATTGAGGTAACGCTTTAGCCCCCACCAAATCGCAAATAGCATGGTTAGCCAAAACAGGATTTGGCTGGGCAACAGCAAATTATGATCTGATAACCATGCGTTTGTGGACTGCCATAAGGTAGTTGCGTTTAGCATTTTGGGATGTGTATACAGAACTGTGGTGATGGCGATGGCGCCTTGGGTCAGTGCGTTGACCAGTTCTTGTTGTTCCAACGCTGGCAAGATTATTTCTTTTTGAACATGCTTCAAATTTTGAATCATTGATTGCGTTTGGGATAAGTCATTACCCAAAAAGATATAGCTTTGATTTGTCCCAAGGTTAATAACCAAAAAGGAGGTAATACCCTGAACCTGATGAGGTACTTTATTTTTGTACTCTATCACTTTTTGATGAATTAATTCTTTAACATTCTCTTGTTGAATATTAATGACGACAACGCGAAGATGAATGTTCCTATTGCTCGCTGTCTGACCTAAAACATGCCCCATGCTTTCAATCACTTTTGAGGGCACAATCGACTGCTCATCGATAATCCAAGGCAGAGAAGCCGCCTGCACTTTAGTTAAAACTAAAAGCGACAATAAAATGATCTTAATGAATGAAAAAAAAGCATGACGGAAAAACATCTTGTTAACCCCTATCACTTTATTTTGCGTAATAAAGTGTTTATCCCCTACGTCTTTGGGTGATTATACTAATTTAAGTGCTTGGCTTTCAACGAAGTCTGTCCCCCGCCAGGGCACGCTTGTCGAAAAAGAAGAGATTATTTGGCTTCATGAGCCTCAGAAGTGCTGGTAGTCACTTGTACAAGCTGCTTTGGTTTCTCTCCTACAAAAAGCGCATTGAGCCACTCTTTAGGAAATCCTGTTATAAGACTATTGAAAGTGATAATATTTTGGTTGAGCAAAACAACTGCATAATCAATTTGTTGATCAAAAGACATAAGCTGCATTCTTAACATGAGATATTGTCGATTTTGTGCAATCGATGGTGTGTTATTGGCCTGTAAAACCATATAAGAAAGAATCTGTGTTACTTCCCTTTGGTGGGCAATAAATGCCTGCATTCCGGCTTTATCTGTGAGAATGGATTCACTAATGGGCTCTTTCGCTGCTTGGTAAACTATATTTAGCTGTTGCTGAAGATCGTGAGAACCAGGCGCAAAGTACTGAAGTAGTTGAATAAATTGAGGAATCAGCGCAACACGGTGCTCACAATTGTCCTTTAATGAAACAAAATTGTTATGAATAGTTGTAGACGTGGTGCGGATATTGTTTAACCAACCACCTGTTAATAAGTAAAGTGCAACCACAACCCCTAAAGCAATAAGGGTCGCTTTAACTTTTGGCTCTTTAAGGATGTGCAAATCTGCCACTTGTTTCTCCATTTCCCTAATTTACTGTAGCATACACGCTACCATTGCCAAAGAATCCAGCGAATCACATGTAAGGTGCTTTTGCTTTCTAGCCCTATTATTACTCCAATTCATTGAAAAATAAAAGCTTTTACCTTTTATCGGTTAAGGTTGTTCAGTAATCAGCTCAAATTGAATATCAATTGAACAGCAGGTATCATTTGCCCTTAGCAGAGTATATATGTTGATTTATGGACCCCATTTTTAGCTTACAGACACATAACCCCATACAAAGGCGCAAAGAGATCACCTTTTTGATGCTGGCTGGGATGTTTTTGAGCACCTTTGCGCTCCTCAATGTGCTTGGGTTAACCCGAATTATCGATTTAAGCTTTTCAATCGGCAGCTTAAATATCCCCATCATTATTCCTATAGGTATATTACCTTACCCGATAACCTTCCTGTGCATCGATCTCATCACCGAGTTCTATGGCAAGCAAAGAGCGAAAATGGTTATTTGGATGGGATTGATAATTAACTTATGGATAGGATTAATATTATGGTTTAGTGCATTTTTGCCACCCAGTATCACGCTAGATCCTGTGACTCACTTGCCCGCGACAACTGATCCGAACTTTACTTTTTATCAAATACGTCAATACACAATCAATGGTATTTTTGGTTCTTTGATTGCTTATCTGGTGGCTCAATTACTCGATGTCAATGTTTTTGCTTGGTGTAAAAATTTCACCAAAGGAAAACATCTGTGGCTTCGTTCAAATGTTTCTACTTTAACAAGTCAAATGGTTGATACCATTATTGTTATTTCATTTAGTTTTTATTTCACTGATGCAATGTCTCACTTATCTGCTCAAGGAAATAGCCCCTTCTCAACGTTGATGACGATTATCTTTTCAGGCTACTTATTTAAATTAGTCGCTACTATCTTGAGTACCATTCCATTTTATATGGCTGTTCATTTTTTACGAATTTATCTATACCCAGCACAACAAGAAACCGCCTTAGATCCGCTTCACGTCAGCGGTTAACGCCATTGGAAAAACACCCTCTTTTTGAACACTAGGTTAATTCCCACCTTACCACTTACAAAATTGATCTATATTTAATGAACATAGCGTTCAGGAATTTGTGTGCGATTGTGAACAGATTGTATGCATGGTCACTGTTCGTTTTTATTATCGTTCATAGTAGCGGAGATAAATATCATGGCAAATAACCCACAAAAGCCCCAAGACAATAAACAAAATCAACAACAACAAAAACAACAAGACCGAGGAATGGGCAACAAATCCCAACAAACACAACAACCACAACGCAACCCTGGTCAACAACAACCAGGTGGTAAAAAAGAAGGTAGATAATTTCTAATTAAATAAATTTAAAACCTCTCTCGTGAGAGGTTTTTTTTGCAAACCGTGACCTATCACTAAAGTGAAGTTGAGGAGTATATAAGATGTTAAAATTTTTAAAAAATATTAAGAAAAAATTCAGCCATGCTAAAAAGCACCAAAACCCAATCACAGAATCTGAGAACGACGCAGCCCCTCTTGCATTAGAACCAAAAGTGGTGATGCCTAAGGATGAGCAACCTGCTACACCAAAGTTAACTGTTACATTTGAATCCAAGGCTGCCCCTGAAATACAAGCAACCGCGCCTTTAGTGCAAGAAAAAGAACGCGTTATCTATGGCTCTCGTACCAAAGCATCGGCACGAAAACACTCCATCCCCCCAAGCACAGAAAAAGTGGCGCAAGTCACAGCGCAATTAGAGGACATTAAAGCACCATCATTAAGCATGAAAGAAGCCATTGAACTCAAAGCGCGAGAAATTCAATTTCGCACCGGTCACCACAATGAAATTTACCGAGGCGAAGGTAAAGATTTGCTGCATTTAGAAGGACGGCCGCTTAAAAGTGCTTTTGAAAATGAACAAGGTGAAAAATTACCTGTCGAAAAAAGACAAGAAATTATGCGCGACTTGCAGACTGGGAAACGAAAGCGTGCTTGGCAATAATTTCGTGAACTTTCTTTTGTAAATTGGTATCTTGAAAGTCATAAGATAGCAGTTGAGTCCATCGTCGTAACCATGTCAGTTGGCGCTTTGCCAGCTGACGAGTTGCGGCAATGGCTTTTTCTCGCATCTCATCAAAGGTTATTTCTCTTTGCAAATATTCCCAAACTTGGCGATATCCTACCGAACGCATGCTCGACATCGACATATCAAGATCGCCACGGGCTTTTAAGCTTTGCACTTCTTCTATCAAACCTTGGTTTATCATCAAATCAAAGCGATCTGCAATATTTTGATGAAGGACGGATCTTGCACTATCAACAGGCATTAAACCAATATTAATAAACTCATAATCCAAAGGCTTTTTGGGTTGGTTTAACCAATGCGACATCGGCTGCCCCGTTATCTCAATTATTTCTAAAGCACGCTGTATACGTTGGGTATCTGTTGGCTTTATATTTTGAGCACGAATGGGATCAATTGTTGCTAATCGCTGATGCAGATCTGCCCAACCTATTTGGTTAGCCATTTCCTCAATGTTTGCTCGAACAACATCATTTCTGTCAGGCAAATCATTGATGCCTTCTTGTAGAATTTTGAAATAGAGCATGGTACCCCCCACCAATAGTGGCACCGCATTTCGCTGTTGAATTTCCTGAACAAGTCTTATCGCATCTTGGCGAAATTGTGCAGCACTATAAGGGATGGCTGGATCTAAAAAATCCATGAGATGGTGGGGAATTTCTTTTAAAATAGCCGTCGATGGTTTACCCGTACCGATATTCATCCCTTGATAAATTTGTGCGGAGTCTACATTAATAATTTCAATGGGCAGACTTTTTGCCAACTCAATGGCAAGAGAAGTTTTGCCGCATGCTGTAGGGCCCATCACACAAATTATCGGAGGATTGTTACGAGTTAACATTAATCTTTAGCCAGTAGACGGTGATGGGTTGTTGTAATGTCTTATTAGTCCAAAAAGACTAATACCAAACCAGGCCGTTTCCATGATAACCGCGGGTAAATTCCAGTTATAGTAAAGTGAATACAAAATTAAGACCGCACCGACAACGTTCAATAAAGAATAATTTCGACCAGTTGAAGTGATTTTATCTATTTGCAGTAAAAAATAGGCCACTAGGGTAAATCCCACACCAATAATACCTACAGCATCGGCAATAATATCAATTAGCTCAGTTGATTGCGCTATCATAACTACTCGCTTTTTGTATTTTAACTAACTTATTAAATAAGACTAACTTTCTATTAATCTTCAAACGCTGTCACTATACCACTAATGAGGAGTAAAAATCATATGGTGGGAAGTGCGACATCGTTAAATGCCTCAATTTCCTCATGGCTTAAACGTATCACGCCTTGCTTGGGTTCAGAATTAACCCACTGTGTTAATAAGCCTTTGTTGTCAGCAAAAGAAAGATTAAGTTTACCTAAAACAGTTGCGGGATAACGATAATGCGCTATCAGTGATTCCATTAATGGTACATCTACCGGTGACATAAGGATTTGAGGTTGGTGTAACACCTTCATTTCCTGCTTATCTACTCGCACGACAAAACCGCTGCGCTGTAGGCTATTCAAAATGTCCTCATCAACGGACTGCTTTAATTTCACACACAAAGGAAAAAGCAATGGTTTGCTTGGAATGGAATCCTGCTTAAAATAAAAAGTAGTCAATGCCGGCTTTGCTTTTTCCAAATCTATAATGATGATTCCTTTTGCATCTTCTAAAAACGCATAGCGTTTGCCTACTTGGACACTGTTTTCACCTTGCATCAACGACAACTGAGTCGCTTCATAAAAAGCATGTAACGCCCCTCGGACAGGAGGCGAGCGCATGGCTGAGGTTGGATAGGGTAAATTGCCAACCGCGTTATTTTTTCTTGGTGCAGTATCCAGCGGGATTGATGAAGGTTCAACGGTTTCATTCTGAATTGCTAAAAGCGTATCACGCACACATTTACTTAAAAAATCATGCACCATCAAAGCATTTGCAAAACGCACTTCTTGCTTGGTCGGATGTACATTCACATCTACATCAAACGGATCAATCGTCAGATACAACACAAAACTGGGATAAGTGCCCATGATCATTTGCGGGTGTTCGCTATACAACGTTTTTATAACATGATTGATAAGTCTATCTTTTATCATGCGTTGATTGACAAAAAAGTATTGGCAATCTGCAACTCGCCTTGCTAAATTCGGAAACCCTAACCAACCCTCCAAGGCCAGTGTTCCTGCTTGCATGCTAAAATAGGCTGCATTTTGCACAAACTGCTGACCACAAATTTTTGCCAATCGAGAACTTGTTTCATTCCCTTTGACAGCGGGATAATGGCGAATCAATTTTTGTTGATGATTTAAGGTGATGCTAACATGTGGAAAAGCCAACGCTATACGCTTCACTATTTCTTCTATCGCTTGGAATTCAGTTTTTTCGCTTCTTAAAAATTTTCGCCGCACTGGCGTATTGTAAAATAAATCGGCCACCTCAATAGTAGTACCATTAGGATGAGCAACTGGCGTAATGGCGTAGGTTTCATCAACTGATTGCTGAATTTGCCATGCCTTATCTTGTAGGAGTGGTTTGGACATCAAACGACACCGCGAAATAGAAGCAATACTGGCTAGCGCCTCACCTCTAAAGCCCATGCTGGTAATGGCCTCTAAATCTGCTTGCGTGCTAATTTTGCTGGTGGCATGTGGAGAAAAAGCAAGTGCTAAATCTTCCTTGAGAATACCTTCCCCATTATCTCTCACCCGAATCAAATGTAGGCCAGCACCTTCAATGTCAATGTCAATTTTTGTGGCATTGGCATCAATAGCATTTTCTAGCAATTCTTTGACGACAGAAAAAGGTCGTTCAACAACTTCTCCTGCTGCAATTTGATTGGCAACTTGCGTTGAAAGTTGAATAATGCGTGCTTGTTTCACTGAATTACTTCTTAGCGACAGTCATACTATCTGGTTGTTTCACCGGTTTGGGTCTTTTTGCTACATATGCTTGAACGCCAGATAACAACGCGCTTGCCAGAGCTTTCTGATGGGCATCTGATTGTAATTTTTTTTCACCTCGTTGATTAGAGATGAAACCTAATTCTACCAACACCGAAGGAATATCCGGTGATTTTAATACCATAAAACCTGCCCGTTGTACGGTTTTATGATGCAAATCAGTCACTTTGCCTAAATTGGAAATCAAATGATTAGCCAATTCGTGACTTGCGCTCTCACTTGCTGTTTGAGATAAATCAAGTAATACTGATGCTAACAAATCGCCTTTATCTTCTAATTTGACACCACCAATCAAATCAGAGCGGTTTTCCCTTTCTGCTAACCATCGTGCTGCTTCGTTACTCGCACCTTTTTCAGATAGCACAAAAACGGATGCTCCCGATGCTCTACCATCTTTAAAGCTGTCAGCATGGACGGAAATGAATAAATCAGCACCAAGATCGCGCGCCAAGGCCATACGGTTTCGCAAACCAATATAATAGTCGCCTTTGCGCACTAAAACAGCCTTCATACCAGGTTGGGCATTAATCATAGATTGCAGTTTTTTAGAGACGGACAACACAACATCTTTTTCTCTCAATTGCAATTGATTACCAATTGCACCGGTATCCTCACCCCCATGTCCTGGGTCGATAGCAACAATAAATTCGCGGGTATTCAAGTTACTGTGGTCTAATTTAGCCGTATTTTGCGCGGCAGTTGATTGCGCTTGGGAGACAATTTTTGAGGGCCCATTTAGCGCTAAGTCAACCACCAGGCGATGACCATAAGTTTGATTTGGTGCCAATAAAAAGCTAGAAGGCTTTACTTTATCTTGCAGATCTAAAACCAAACGTACCCCTTTATTTCGTACACCATGGCGCAATTTAACAATACCCGAATCCGTTAAGGTACTTTCATCAAATTTGGCTTTATAAGTGGCGTCTTCGATATCAATTACCACACGATGCGGATTATCAAGGGTGAATAATTTATAGGATACGGTGTCTGATAAATCAAAAACTAACCGCGTGCTATCAGGTGATGCCCACACCCGCAGGCCCTGGACATTTTTTTGAGCATACAAAGCCATGCTGTAACAAAGCAACATCATGAAGGAGATAATCCCCCTGAAATTACGTTGCTTTAATACGTTGCAAAACATCCTTGCCTCTTAGTGTATTTGCTTTGATAGTCACTTTTCGATCATGCGTTTGGATATCAATACTTACCTGAATATCACAGGGCGGTAGGAGCGCCTGCGCTTTTTCAGGCCATTCAACTAAGCAAAAAGCATTAGTCTGAAAATAATCTCTTATACCCATATATTCTAGTTCATCAGGCGAGTTTAGGCGGTAAAAATCAAAATGATATAAGGTAAGAAACTCAAATTCATAGGGCTCTACCAATGTATAGGTAGGACTTTTAACTTTGCCCTGGTACCCAGCTTCGCGCAAAAAACCTCTAACAAAAGTGGTTTTACCTGCCCCAAGGGTGCCACTAAGATAAAGTATAATGCCACCTTCGGGGCAGGCATCATACAAAAGAGCTCCTAACTTTTCCATTTTTTCTTCATTGGCAATATGCAGCAACAAGGATGAGGTCATGAATATTCTTCTGGATTTAATAGATTACGTATATGTAAAAAGAGATCGCTTGCCAGCATCCCGCGTTGCCCCATGGTAGCTTCCACATTAGCAGCCATGGCATGCACACTCACGCCGATCAATGCGGCATGAGACAATGAAAGTTTTTGCGCTAACAGGCCCCCGATAACACCACTTAACACATCTCCAGTGCCTGCGGTGGCGAGCGCTGGATTGGCATTGGCATTCACCGCAATTTCACCCTCTTGAGTGACAATAATAGTGCCTGCACCTTTGAGTACAATCACTCCACCATATTTTTGTTTTAATAAAAGTGCCGCTTTTATTCTATCTTGTTGAACATCGAATGTTGAAATCCCAAGCAATCTGGCAGCTTCACCTGGATGTGGTGTTAATATCCAATCTTCTCTCTTTTGGGGGAATTGCGCTAACCAATTAAGGCCATCGGCATCAACGACCATCGGTTTATCCACGCGGACAGTTTCTTGAAAAAACTTTTTGCCCCAGGGGTTTTGACTTAAACCTGGTCCCAACACGATAACCGTACATGCTGATATCAAATCATGCATTTCCTTTGGATGCGAAAAGCCATAACACATCACTTCACTTGGCGCGCGCGCTAATAGCATCAAACTTTCTGGTGCGACGATTGCGCTTGCCTTGCCCGCACCGGCGCGAAGAGCGGCCTCTGAGGCTAGGCATATCGCACCGCTGTAACCGCACTGACCTGCGCCAATCAGCGCAACATGGCCATTATCGCCCTTATGCTGTGATAAGGGGCGTGGTGCTAAAGTCTGGATCACATGCTGATATTCCATTCGCCATGCACAAGGTTTTACTTGTGTAAACATACTGGCTGTAATGCCCAAGTTATCAACTATGAGCTCCCCCACCACATCCGAAGCTCTACCTGTGATAAGCCCTACCTTCATGGCAATAAAAGTCAAGGTGACAGTCGCTTTCACCGCATTGTCATAAGCGCCGCTGTCGGCATTTAACCCCGACGGTAAATCCAGTGAAAATACAGGACATTTGCTAGCATTGATGGCATGTATTGCATCCAACATGATTGGCGCTAATGGGAAATGAGTTCCGGTGCCCAGCAGCGCATCCACGATGACGTCTGCCTGGATATCCTGATGTTGAAAAGGGATCACCTTCTCGCCCAGCGCCAACCAATCTGCCTGAGCCTGTTTAGCTTCTGATGATTTATCGGATACTTCACCTACGCTATAAATTTTAACATTCAATCCTGCTGCCTTGGCCAGCCTGGCCAACACATAGCCATCACCGCCATTGTTTCCGTTACCACAGAAAACAACAATGCTTTTTGCATTTCCCCAATGTTCCTGTAAAACAATTAATGCAGACTGGGCTGCACGCGACATTAATTGGTAGCCTGAAATAGGGATCTGTGAAATAGCAAGTTCGTCTATTTTTTTAACATCTTTGGCAAAATATAAGGCAATCGGCAAATCACTCACGTTCATTTTCCTGTGTTGTTTGCGCCATGAAAAAGTGTTCGCGATAATAGCGCAATTCTTCTATAGACTCTTTAATATCTTCTAGTGCCAAATGACGACCTGCTTTGTTTAACCCTTGATGCACTTTAGGTGCCCATAATTTTGCCAGTTCTTTGACAGTACTGACGTCTAAATGCCGGTAGTGAAAATAAGCCTCTAAGGTAGGCATTAAACGGTGCAAAAAGCGTCTATCTTGGCAAATGGTATTACCACACATAGGGGATGTTTTAGGAGAAACATATTTTTTGAGAAACTCCAGCGTTTCATTTTCTGCCTGCTCATAGGTAATAGTACTTGCTTTTACTCTAGTAATTAGGCCTGATTGAGCATGTTGCTTTTGATTCCAATCATCCATTTTTGCCAAAACCTCATCCCTCTGAAAAATGGCCAAGTTGGGCCCTTCAGCAACGATATTAAGATTGCTGTCCGTAATTAACGTGGCTATTTCAATGATGGCATCTTGCTGAGTGTCTAAG
Source organism: Uncultured Candidatus Berkiella sp. (assembly GCA_964606325.1). GTDB lineage: Bacteria > Pseudomonadota > Gammaproteobacteria > Berkiellales > Berkiellaceae > Berkiella. The sequence continues at coordinate 68,951 of CAZSGE010000003.1, read as the reverse complement.
CCAGTCATCTCTAGATCTATCCAAATCAAATGGGTTGGCTTATCATTCATACTTTATCCTTAGACTGACTCATTAATAAATTATGGTAAAACGTAGGCTTACACAACAACAACTTTCCAGGCAAAAAGCACAGCAAGCAAAACGGCTTGCTCGAGCGTCTGTGCCGAACAAAGAAAGCCAAGATACCCCTAATCAAAGTTTAGGACCAGAACAAGGTGGCGTCTTGATAGCGCATTACGGTACCACCCTGATAGTTGAAAACCAAGCGGGCCTTCATTATAGCTGTAAAGCGAGACAAAACTTAGGGACTTTAGTGACAGGTGACGAAGTCATTTGGCAACAAATTGATGATAAAACCGGCATTGTCGTTGCCTTCCATGAACGTCGGTCAATAATCACACGACCTGACAAACGTACTAGCAAGCCGATTGTAGCGAATGTGGATCTGATTATCATTGTCTGTGCCTTTGAGCCTTTGCCTCACAAAACGACGTTAGATAGGTATTTAATTATTGCTCAAAACTTAGGGCTGCCAGCCATCATTGTAGCGAACAAGTGTGATATCGAGACTAATGACAAAATTGCAGCATTACGCGAAAAAACCGCGGTCTATGAAGGCCTTGGTTATCCCTGTTTGGAAGTTAGTAGTAAAACCCGTTTTGGGTTGTCAACATTAGAACAGGCCTTAATAGGAAAAACAGCTGTTCTCATGGGGCAATCTGGTGTTGGCAAATCTAGCCTTTTAAACGCACTCATCCCACTTGCTGGTGCTTTAACGCAAGAATTATCGCACCTTGCCCGCACAGGTCGTCAAACCACATCAGCTTCAAGGCTCTACCATTTGCCCAAGGGCGGTAACCTCATTGACTCTCCTGGGATCCACGAATTTAATTTAGGGCATTTTAGCAGCGACGCCATCAAGCATGGATTTAAAGAGTTTCAGGGGTTACTCAATCAGTGCAAGTATAGAAATTGTAAACACTCCATTGAACCAGGTTGTGCTTTACAGGAGGGCGTTCGCTTAGGCAAAATTGCCCCTTTTCGTTTACAAAGTTACCATATCATTATGGGTGACTTAGATAACCAATTGTAAGAGAGATCTGTCAGTGAAATATCCACTAAAAGTTTGGCGCCAATTTTTACTCCCTCAACATGCGCTTTCGCGCTTTGGCGGATGGCTATCACACAGTGAAATTCCCTGGCTCAAAAACTATCTTATCCGTTATTTTTTAAATCGTTATGATGTCAATATGGCCGAGGCCATTGAAGTGGATCCTTACTCCTATCCTTCCTATCATGAATTTTTTATCCGACGTTTAAAGCCCTCGCTACGTCCCATTGATCCTTCGCCGTTATCAATCGTTTCTCCGTGTGATGGCGAAATTTCTCAAATTGGTAATATTGAAAAAGGTACGCTCTTTCAAGCCAAAGGCAAATCGTTTACTGCCAGTGCCCTTCTTGGTAGTGAGCTTGACGCAAAACCATTTGAAAATGGAAAATTTGCGACTATTTATTTAGCCCCAAAAGATTACCATCGTGTTCATATGCCATTGTCTGGCACCCTGACCCACTTGAGATATATTCCAGGCAAATTGTTTTCTGTTAATCCACTTACTACGTCACATATCGACAATTTATTTGCAAAGAATGAACGTGTAGTCGCTTTTTTCAAGCACGAACAGGGATCCTTTGCCATAATATTAGTAGGAGCAATGATCGTTGGTAGCATTTTCACAAGGTGGGGAGGCACGATTACCCCTCATCGCGGTAATGAAATCAAGGACATTTCCTACCCTCAAACACCTTTGCAACACATCAAATTAGACAAAGGCGACGAAATGGGTTACTTTTCATTGGGCTCGACTGTAATTGTCTTGCTTGATGAGAACGCTGGTTGGGGGTATGATCTAAGCCAGAATTCTCGGCTTGTTGTCGGCCAAAGTATTGGTCATTTGCTGCCATGATTTCATTCCACTCTTAAATGAGCAAGGGGAAACAGTGTCACCAGAACAAGTGCAATTCTGCTACGCACTCTTACAAGGAACGCCTCTCGAAGCGTTACCTTACGTCGAACTACTCCCTAAAAATGATGTATTTAAGAATTCTGACTTTAAATTTTACCCTGGTATTTTTGCTTTGTGGGCTTATAAACAAGAGAATGCGCTTATTATTGTCAAAAAATTACAGCAACTCTTTCCCCAAGAGCCCTTACCTGAGGGGTTCAAAACAGCACCAATTCATGAGATCCGAAATCGCATTAGAGAATATATCTTTCCGCGGGTGAAGTCTTCGCTGTTCCCGATGTTACAAAACTTTGCCACTTTGGCAGGAGCGTAAATCATGGCAATGGCTGGCGTGCTTAAAGCAAACTTAGATAATTTTAAGGTGATTGCATCTTATGATGCTTTAAAAGTCTTATTAGAGGATGAGTATTTTCAAGACTTGCCACCAAACTGGCTGGCGATTATCGGTAAAGTACTTGATAAGCTCACCCCTCGCTTACAAAGTGCCAAATTTCGTTCGCAGTTAAGCGAATTAACTAGTCCTGCTGCGTATGAGCCAAATAACAAATCTGCTTTACCCGATGCTGTTAGACATTTAATTGCTGCACTCAATAATGGTGTCTTACCCCAAAGCGCTTCTAGTGCCGATTTAAAACTTGAATTTGGACGTAGCTATACACCACATGCCCTCAATTCTAAGATGCCACGCCAACAGGCTGTGAAAAATTGCCGAGAGGAAGAGCAGCGTCCTGAAGAGCGATTTCGACACCGCTTAACGCCGCGCTTAGTCAATTAATAATCATAGATATGTTCGACCTTGCCACCCATCTGTTGCAAGGCTTTGATAACTTCATGTAATTGAGATACAGGCACCGCTACCGCAATCCGCTCAAATCCGGGTTTTATCAATATTTTTAATGAAAAGACAATAACACCAACATTTAATGGTGTACCTGATGGCACATCAGCAGAAAGCATAATCAACTGATTATCAGCAATATCAATAAAAGTTGCATTATTTTCTACCAAATAAATAGCTTGTTGCGTAAACGGCTGATAGCGAGGCAATAACGCTATCATGCTTTTATCATCTACTGACGCCACTTTTTCAATGTCTTTATTAAGCAAATGAGACGGCGCATTGAGCCATGCGCCAGTTTTAGTTTCTGCTACGCCATAGGTAGCATGTGTTCCGAGCTCAATGCCCCACGCATAGAATGCTTTAAAGAGATATTCCACGCTTAAAATGAATTTTCGTTCCCATTTTCTAAATGCATTTTCTCCCCAAAGCTCTGTGAGCCCCCAAAGACCTTTAAAGCTCTTTAAAAACGTAAACTCATACCAGGGCCTAAGCGGTATAAATTCTCCATAGGTATTGGCGACATGATAAGCATATTTGTCTTCCTGGACTTGATTGTGATTACTGGTCCATTCACTGAAGCGCCCTATGGTGTTCTCATAGATTCCTTTCGCAATATATTCCAAGGTTAAACTTGTACCAATTACCATAATCATCACGTGATTTTCACTATTAAAAGGATATTTTTTAGCCAACGCATTGCAGTAACAATAGCTCTTCCAAAACTGTCCTATTGCCGAAAAATAAGGAAACTCGCTGGGTAAACCTTTTTCTAAAACTTGCGCATACTCTTGTGAACTATAGACAATATACCATTCTGGAAACGTGAGAAACGTACTCACCAAAGGACGATGGTATCCTGGCACCGTCGCTTTTATCGCTTGTGCCTTTTTGCTGAACGGGTTTTGTGCAGTCCCCAAAGCAAAAGAAAAGTGAATTTTTGAACATTCGCTTACACCAGAAAAAACATATAAGCCTGCTACAGCAGGTATCAATAAAACGCACAGCAAAAACACCGACAACCATTTAATTATTTTTCGAAAAATCCGTAGTATTACACGCATAAACTGTTTTTCTATCCAAATTATCTTGATAAATAAATGCTAAAATTATTAACTAATTATAATGAATTAATGTGATTTCCAGAGCAAAAAATGACTATAAATACAGCGTTTGATGATGAAAAACCCGCCCTTTTCATCACTGACATCACACAACTGGTTAAGATCCCTGTTGCTCGGGTCTTTGCGCCAAATACTGTGCAAGATATTCAAGAGTTGTTGAAATCCACTGACAATATCATTTCCATCGGGGGCGGTCGATTTAGCATGGGCGGGCAAATAGCGATCGAAGATAGCCTTCATATTGATATGCGCAGTTTAAACAAAATTTTAGCCCTAAATTTTGAAGACAAAACTATCACTGTTCAAGCAGGGTGCACTTGGCGTGAAATTCAAAACGAAATTGACCCACACAATTTATCTATCAGCATTATGCAAACCTATTCGAATTTTACTGTAGGTGGCTCATTAAGTGTGAATGCGCATGGACGCTATATTGGTTTAGGCCCTTTGATATTGTCTGTAAAAGCTATCAAGATAGTGTTAGCGAGTGGTGATATTAAAAACGCTAGCCCTACTGAAAATGAAGATATTTTTTATGGTGCCATTGGCGGTTATGGTGGCCTAGGCATCATTGTTGAAGCAACTCTCGCTTTAACTGACAATATCAAAATATCACGTCATAGCGTTGTGCTTAACATCGACGAATATTACAACTATTTTGAAAAAAATATAAACAAAACACATCATGCTATCTTTCACAATGCAGATATTTACCCTCCAAAGTTTACAAAAGTGCGTTTAGTCACATGGTTTGAAAGTTATGAACCAGTCACAGAAAAAATTCGGCTGATCCCAAAAGACAAGCGTTACGCCATTGAACATTATTTTGTGTGGACTGTTTCTGAAACTTTTTCAGGAAAACTTAGACGTCAACTTTATATTGATCCTCTGTTTTATCTTTTTAAAAAAGTAGTATGGCGAAACTATGAAGCAAGTTATGATGTGGCTGAGTTAGAGCCCTCCTCTCGTGAACATGCTACCTATGTGTTACAAGAATATTTTGTACCACCATCAGAGCTTGAAAATTTTGTCTCTAAAATGGCTAATATCTTAAATCGTTTTAAAGTAAATGTGTTAAATATTTCAATCCGACATGCCATCGCAGATCCCGGTTCTTTGCTTGCCTGGGCACAAACTGAGGTTTTTGCTTTTGTACTATATTACAAGGAACGCGTTAGCGACTTAGACAAAAACAGTGTTCCTATTTGGACAAGAGAATTAATTGACGCAGCATTATCCTGCAAAGGCCGATATTACTTACCTTATCAACCTCATGCCACGCGTGATCAATTTTTGAAAGCTTATCCAAAAGCACAGCTGTATTTTAAACTAAAAAGAAAACTTGACCCGCACAATAGATTCTCGAATAAATTACTAAGCAAATATTATCAAGACGAGACTACCCTAAACTATGAATCAGAAATAAAAACGATCTTTATGAATACCCAATACCGCGATAAGTTTTTCCTATTTTTACAAAACGTCTACAATATATATCCTGAAAACGCTTTCCATTTATTAATCACTCAACATACGGAAAAATTTAACACCGATAATGAAATTTATGAGGCAATAAAACAGGATTTACCGAAAATCAAAGTTTTTTTAAATGATGTGCGTTATGCAATCCCCGCCCTGTTTAAGCAAAAAAAGGAAATATCTCGCCAAACACTTATGCTTTATCCAAACGACAAACCACTAAGAGGGTATGTTGAAATAGGCTCGAACGGCAGATACATCAGTGATTTGAAAAAGCATTATCAGGTTGAAAACATCATTTATATCTTTGATACTCCTCAAAGTTATTCCCCTGTGGATATCGCTGAGAGAGGAAGTATCAATAAATATGGTAAATTTATCGCTTTCAACAACTATCAAGCTATTTCTGAGCAAGATATTCCTTCAGAATCGATAGATTTAGTGACAAGTTACATTGGTCTGCATCATTGTCCCAAAGACAAGTTAGATGATTTCGTCAAATCAATATATCGCATTTTAAGACCAGGTGGTGCCTTTATCATTCGCGATCATGATGTAACTGATAAAATGATGAATGCGTTTGTGTCTGTGGCTCACAGTATTTTTAATGCCGGATTAAACATCCCCTATCAAGAGAATCAAAGGGAGCTGCGCCACTTTGATTCCATTGATAATTGGATCTCATACCTTTTGCCCTTTGGATTTGAAACAGATAACCAACGCTTGTTACAAGCGTATGATCCCTCACTCAATACATTATTCAAGCTCACCAAAATCTAATCTTGTGATAATGACATCTTAAGATGCTGATGTTGGTGATGCAGAATTGGCAGGATTTTTGAAATAGTAATTGCAAATATCTGTTACAAAAGCAAGTGTACTGATATTTAAAGCTGGGACCAACACATGAGTAATAAGCATACCTGGCGCGGTCGTACTACATAATTTAAGACAAGCTTGCACCCCTAAATTGACGGCAGCTTGAGCACTAAGCGTAATAACATAGGTTAACTGATCGCCCGTTAATGCTGCCCCATTAACTGCTTTGCTTTCCGCTTGAGACAATGTCCTCATGATGTGACCTCCAATAAATACGTATTGAGTCACCTTACTAATAATGAGGTTAGCTGTCAACCCTTTCAAATAGCATTTTAGTGTTTAATGTTAAACAAATGATAAAACAGTGTAGATACATTTTATAAGCTTTTTTGTGGCTTATTTCTCATTTTTTGCAAAATATCTGATGACGCCAAACCATCAACTTTCAGACATTCACCATTGGCATGTCATAAAAACATTGATATTGTATGCAACCTGTTTGCAAAAGGCGAAATTGAAATGAGTACCGGTGGATTGTTAAACACGCTAGATGAAAAGCGCTGCCAAAAACAGGTTTTTTCGCATTTTGCGACACTTGATCAGCATCCCGGCGAGGTTGGTAGCTGTAAAAAAATGTTACCGCTAGCACTTTTAGCCCCTGACTATAAAAAATTAGCGCTAGTTTATACCCACGGCAATCAAGCAGCACATAAAGCGCTTATATTTAAAGAAAATGCTTGTCTTCGTTATCTAAACGAGAATGGTTATCCTGTTGTATCCGTCCATGACACTCCCTTCCTTGTTGAAGACAAAAATACCCATGCTCGATTCGGTATGGTGATGGACTATATCGATGGTGTTTTTATAGAAGCAAAAACCTTACCCCCCTTAAAATTATTAATTTTTGCAGCGCTGCTTGGGATAAAAGTGCCGCAACAGGAAAACTGGCTTGCTCAAAATCTGCTCTCACTGGAAACGAGTATTAAAGAAAAGCTCAACATCCCTGAATGCTTAGCGCGTCTCCAAGAAAACGCTACTGTGCTTGGGTTAGCATTCCAAAACTTGATTGCTCAATTTACCGCAAGAAATGAAATGATTGTCGATTTGCAAATGATTATCACTCAAAATGGGCAAATAGTGATCATCGATCCGCTTGATATCGTTGATCAAAAAACGCTTCAATGCGTCCTGGATGATAAATCTATCGTCAAGGAAGATAAAGATTTGTCTACTTTTCTTTCACAAACAAAAAGTTGGCTAGAGCACGCGCGGTTATTTTGCAAACGTATTCAAGAAGCAAAAAGCCCCACATCGTTGCTTCCCTTCGTCACCATTCGTCCTGTGCCTCTGATTTTCAGCCAAGGTGATCCGGCTAATAAATCTAGAATTAACCGCATCAAATCAGGTGATGTAAAACCACGAGATACTGGCAAAGTGCTTTTTTCTGCAAAGTCTCTCAAACATTAAGATCCACACTCTTAGATGATGTCTGAGTTATTGCTTGCTCCGCTGGCAAGGTTTCATCATCCGCCGAGCTAATCAACTTTCTTTTTGCCTTACCCGAAGAACCGAATGAAACGCTATTGAACTGAAATGCTAGCAATTTAGAAGGGCTACCATCATCTATTCCACTGCGTGGTAAGTTTTCTGTATTTTCTTTAGTGCGGGGAGATTTAGTAGGTGATGATTTTGGCGTTGTTCTAGGGGTCGTATCTACCGAAATGATATCTAGCAAGTCTTTATCTACTAAAGTTTGGATCTGTTTTAGCACACTATTGAATTCCGGCGACTCAGTAGTCAAAAGAGATGATTGTGCCTGAGGAGCTGTTTGAACCTGAATTGCTTTACGTCGAGATCTGGCCTGCCCTCTTGGGGAAATTTCTTTCTCATTTACACCCCTTGGGGATAACTTTTGCTTTACATGTGCTAATAGATTTCCTGCTCTTGGAGAAGATAGTGGCTCTATGCCTTTAGTTATGAAATCGATGAGCTCTTGCGGTGTTCTCATCAAAGCCACTTTTTCACACCAATTGACACAATTTGATAACAAATTTTTGCTATCATAAAGTTTTTTAATAAAATCTGGGTTATCCTGTTCAGATAAATCAAGTAAGCTTGTGTAAGAATAGCGATTAACATCAATTAACCTTGATTTAACAACATCTTGTGGGTCAATTATCCACACCTTTCCTTCTTTAGTCACCATCATCTGCAAATCATTAATGAGTAATTGGTTTTCATCCAAACATAATTTTATTGCATTGAAGGCAGACGATAACTTTTGAACCACTTGCTTAAAGAGGGCAAAAGCATCATCCCCTGTTTCAAGTTTTAACTGAATCTCTTTTTCGATGCCATCTTTATAGAAAACCCAACCCTCACCCGTCGGTATATTAATGCCCAAGGTTAAAGCAAATAACTTAGATGAAGATGTATCCGAATCCTTAGAATCCAGTAAGGTGGCATGTGATATCCAGTCCAGCAGAACTGCTTTTTCTTGATTTAACGTAAAAATATCGCCATAGTATTTAATGGTTGGCAATCCTACTTCTCGCAGTAAATCTAATAGTTTTCGCTCATCGGCAAACATCTGTGTTGCATTGTTTTGCTTAATGCAAGCCACTGCCAAAGTATCAGAAATTTGCTTGACCGTTTTAAAAGATCCGCAAACACCGGGAAGATTAACGAATTTATCCAGATGGGTCTCGAGAAAAGTTTGAACATCTGAAGGTGTAGATTTTGTGTTGAATTGACTTGCGAATAACATAAATTTCCTTCACTTGGCGGCAGTTCTACTATTAACGCCATATCCATCGGCAGGAGCTTTATTAAAAGCCGCTATATTATCGTATCTGCAACAAATTTCCCATAATTTTGTGGTTTAATTAATGATTTTGTTCAAAAATGCGTGAATTTAAACCTAAACCCAAAGCAGAGGATGTCGCCCTATCTATTTCAAATAAGGGGTAGTAAATAGTTGATTACTGACGTATTTAAAACGGAGATTGGCTAGGATTTGACCCGTCATAATTAGGGTTGGCATTTTGATTTTCAATTTGGTTTTGTTGTTCAATACCAAAATTGAGCTGCCCTCTAGGATCCGCTTTGGGATCGATGATTTGGTATTTTTGACGATAAAACTTCACTTCGGTATCAGCCACATCGCGTGGATAGCATAGAACTTTACCTGGGGTTGTAAAATACTCACTTTGATCACCACAGGTAACTTCTCGGTTGTCTTGTTTATATTTACTAAAAGGACAAGGACATTCTCCTTCATAGGATTTTAGAAAACCTTCTAAGATAAGCGTTCTAATTTCCGCATCCGACATAGGTTTAATACCGCGATAAGCAAATGCACTTGTAAAAATAGTGCTCAGTATAAGTGACAATAATAATTGCTTTCGCATTTTAAATCCCCTTAAATGGGTATTAATAACCTGGCTTTTTATCTTTGTCCCAGGGTAATTTTGGCTCTTCAATTTGGTATTGATTGCGAAATTGTTTTAACTCTTCATCCGAAATATCACCAGCATAACATTTTATACTGCCAGGATTTTGATTATAGAAACTATTCTCGCCACAAGGTTCTCGCTCGACACTCTTTGTATCGGGGCTATATGGGCAAGGGCACTCGCCCTGAAATGCACTGATATTACCTCGTATCATTAAATCCCTTGCTTCGCCATCAGGCAATGGCTTTGTATTGGCTGCAAAGCATGTGCTTGACATGCAAAGTCCTTGTAACAGCACACCAATCAAAAGTTTCCTCATCCCAAACTCCCTAGATAAAAAGGTAGTGTAGATAATGTCATGCTTAAAGAAGCACTTGCCTACTAGAAACTTAGATAAAATTTTACAAACTACCAAGGAAAAATTTTACAAGTGTCGAAATAAGGCTTATTTATCGAAAGGATAGAAGAACCTGGAATAGCACTAATCCGACCGCGTGCTATTACACGGTTTTTGTTAACCCCTTTCAATTTTTCACTAAAAGATTGCTCTCTAAAACAAGCTTATGTAAAGTAAGCAACTAATAATTTACAGTTTAAGAGAACTTATCATGTTAAAACTTCCTACAGGTAGCACTTATCAACAAGACGATGATATGCAAACAGATAGTGATTTAAATGCAGCCATCACAGCATCACTACAACAGGAAAATCTGACACAACCTTCTGAAGAAGAGCAGCTTGTGTGGGCAATGCGTGAATCTGTTTATCTACCCACATTAACGCCTAACAGCATGAGTGCCGGGGATCCTGAAGTTCTCAATCAATTAAATCAAGTTTTTAAAATGCTTGGGTTTGCGGAGTCGTTCCTGTGTGTGTTGCCCAATTGGCAACAATGCTACATTAGGCAAAATCCTAATGCAGTTATTGAAGATTTTCATGAAAAAGGCATCAATGAATTTAACCGACACTTTAATGCCAATACAAAAACCGCTGATAATATTCGAAAAGTAGCATCCAGTATTAGACACGCTTTTGTTGAACAATTAAAAATGTTCGCTACTATAGCAAATGAGCAAGAGCGCAGAGCAATGCGCTTTGGTCATTGTCTAACACTGATGAACGAGCCTAATATTGGTCTGTGGAGCGCATACAAACTCGCTTACCAAAATCATCAAAATAAAAAGCAAAAAGAAACAACTCCTACCCCAGCTAATTCTCCTGTCAAGTTGAGTACTCACAACCACACGACTATAGGTACATCTACGCCACCTGCACTGAATTTCGCTTACCAAGCGGCTCCTTTACCATTACCACTAATACAAATGCCGCAAGATAAAGATGCGAATAAGCGTATGCACGATGACGACAATGAAGCGTTTGAGCAGGAACTCCAAAGACCCAGCAAACTAGGACGAACTGCTACTAAAAAGAGTTAGGCTTTTTCCCAATCAAAGGAGAGCACCTTTTTAATCTGGCGCTCTCCTAGTTTTATCATCAATAGTCTATCTACACCTAGGGCAACACCTGCGCACTCAGGAAGACCTTGTTCCATAGCCGCTAACAAGGCTTCATCAATAGGAATGTTTGTTAATCCGAATGCTTGACGCTTTTTATTGTCTTCAATAAAACGAGCCCGTATAGAAATAGGATCACACAGTTCATGATACCCATTACATAACTCAACACCTTGATAATAGAATTCAAAGCGCTCAGCTACATCATAAGATAAGCTTTGTTTAATTGTTCTTGTTTTAGCTAAACTCGCTTGGGATGCAGGAAAATCCACCACCACACAAGGTGCATCAAACCCAAGGTTAGGCTCAATACCATGGCTCATCAAAAGATCTAACCAGCCATCTTTATCCATCGCAGGTAAATTAGTGTTATCAAGCCACTCCTTATTAAGAGCGATATTTTGTAATGTACTAATATCAGCTAAGTGAGGATTTATCTCAAAATGCTGCCAAAATAAATCTTGATAGGTACTGATGATCGCATTTTTGGTGCCTAAAAGTGTTTGAAATAGAGCATCAACTTCTTCAATCAATTGCCAATGATCCCAGTCAAGGCGATACCACTCTAGCATGGTAAATTCTGGATTATGGCGCGAACCGACCTCTTCTTGCCGAAATGCCTTTCCCAAATAATAAATAGACGGCACGCCCTGTGCCAGCAAACGCTTCATCGCATATTCTGGAGATGTTTGTAAAAAACGGTTCCCAATTTGAAATGAATTTAGGTGAGGCGCCGTGACTGTGCTTTGGCACAATAACGGCGTATCTACCTCTAAAACCTGTCGGGTTGAAAAAAACTGGCGGATAGCTTGCAAAAAGTGAGCACGTTCGCGCAACGTTTCTATCGTGGCGCTAGATTGCCAACTCATTTTACGCGCGAAACATACTCACCAGTGCGAGTATCTACCTTTATGCTTTCACCGACATTCACGAATAATGGTACGCGAACAACCGCTCCTGTTTCCAAGGTTGCAGGTTTCCCGCCACCACCAGAGGTATCACCTCTAACACCAGGATCAGTATCAGTGACAGTCAATACCACGAAATTGGGAGGCGAAACACTTAAAGGTGTGCCATTCCATAAGGTAACAATGCAAACATCCTCTTCTTTTAACCATTTAGCGGCATCTGAAACGACCTGCTCACCCACTTCATGCTGCTCATAGTTTTCTTGCATCATAAAATGCCAATGCACGCCATCGTTATAAAGATATTGCATTTCAACATCCATCACGTCAGCTGCTTCAACGGTATCACCCGATTTGAAGGTTTTTTCAAGTACTCGCCCCGTTTTTAAGTTACGAAACTTAACACGGTTAAAGGCTTGACCTTTTCCTGGTTTAACGTGTTCATTTTCAAGAATTGTGCAAGGATCGCCCTCATACATTATCTTGACGCCACTTTTAAATTCATTTGTACTATAGGTTGCCATATCTCACCATGGATTTGGTTATATTTTTGTGTATGATTGCTTGTCCAACTTGGACTAGTCTTGAGAAAAGCAATGAAGGCGATCATACCGCAACCGACCCTTTTACAACAATCACAAACATGGCAGCAAGCCCTAAGTGAGATGATCACTTGCCCCAAAACCCTGCTTTCCATGTTGAACTTGTCACCCGATGACATTCCATGGCAGTGGGACCAGCATTTTCCGTTAAGAGTATCAAAAAGCTTTGTCGCACGTATGAAAAAAGGGGATCCACACGATCCTCTTTTAATGCAGGTCTTATCTTTAAAAATTGAAAGTCAGTTGGATAAGGACTTCTCGGGAGATCCACTGGCAGAGTCACACTATAATCCTGTGCCTGGCTTACTTCATAAATATCCAAGCAAAGTCTTATTCACTTTTACCTCAAGCTGCGCTATCCATTGTCGTTATTGCTTCCGTCGCGATTTTCCTTATCAAAGCAATAACATTGGTCGCAAATGGGATGCAGCACTAAGGTATATTGCGAACCAACCGCAAGTAATGGAAGTCATTTTAAGCGGTGGCGATCCTCTCATGGCAAATGACGAAACCATTAAACAATTTATCACCCAACTTGATGCTATTTCGCACGTCAAGATCTTACGTATTCATACACGATTGCCAGTCGTCATTCCGCAAAGGATCACACAAAGCTTAATAAAAACACTGGCGGATTCTCGCTTTCACGTGGTAATGGTTTATCATATTAATCACCCGCAGGAAATCACTCAGGAAATCACCGACGGGGTTAGTCGCTTAAAGCAACACCAAATTACCGTTCTAAACCAATGTGTTTTACTCAAAGGCATTAATGACGATACAGTTTGTTTAAAAAACTTATCGTTTGATTTATTTAAAGCCGGGATCTTGCCTTACTATGTCAATTTATTGGATCCTGTTCAAGGGTCAAAGCACTTTTTTGTTGAGAATGAAATAGCAAAGCAACTGCAGCAGAACTTGAGAGCATCATTGCCAGGTTACTTGGTACCAAAATTTGTTCAGGAAATCCCGCATCGTTTAAGTAAAACAGCAGTTGATCTCATCGTGTAAAACTGAATATTTTATCAAGTAGAGCATCAAGAAATAGCCGCAAATGCCGATTTTTTATGTAACTATCCAGAAATAAAGCGCTGAAAATGAATTATTACAAAGGAAATTCAGGACTGACACTGCCTGTCAATACAGGTAAAATGTCCAATAGCAGGGATATCTCTGTGCAGGCAATTACTGATTGGTGCAGCCAACTCCAATTATCAGATTTGTCTGGTTGCGCTAAAGCCTTGTTTCTGACGTTGCAAGATAGCCATCAAGCCCCGATTACCTACCAAGAACGATTCGAAATTTTATCCATTTTACGACCAACATTAAAATATATTACTCAAGCCTTACAAAAATTCTATGAAGAGCAAGAAGTGTTGTCGGATACCCAAAGACCTATTGCTGATTTGGTAAATGCATTACACACCGAAATGATCAATGGCTATAAACTAGTAATAGAGGAAGCTATTAAGCCTCTCTTTTATAACCATCATATTTTCATTTCTTCGGTACAAAACGCCATGAGTTATTGCACCAAAGTAATTTTCTTTTCATATGAACAACATCGCGCGCCCCCTCAAGGTATGTGGCTTGAATTGCATGAAATCTACAATTTTGCCAAAGAAAGAAGGATTGACAAAAAATCACTTCAAAAATACTGTACCTGGCAATGCCGATTTAACACTATTGCTGATATCTATAAACATTGCTTATTATTTTCAATTTCCAACCCCAGTCATTTGCGTAAAGCACAAATCATTCAACTCCTTTATGCGATAGAATACTGGGCACCTTTGTTAGTGATTAAAGACCACGACAAAACAGATTCTTGTTTATTCTTTGTTGATCCGCTTCAAGATGAACCCCCAAGATACATTGGCTTATTCGAACAGTCGCCAAAGATTGGCTATTTTATGGATCTCACACAAATCAATGAACGTATCTCAAAGCTGCTGTCTTTGTATGGCAATAACAACCATGAAAAAGTTGCTAAACTATTTTCTGCTTCAGAATTAGCATTGCCTTTACACTATTTGGAATCTATTCATCAATCTTTTAAAAATCTCAGAAAAAGAACCAACGAGCGACTAAAAGCAAATGGTGAAATAAAGGTGTGTTTGGGGATTTCAAGCTGTCATTGGTTCGCAAGTCAAAACGATCATGACACTATCAATTTGTCAATACCAGAAAATACAGATATTACCCTCTCACCAGAACAAAGTGCAGCATTACCCGTTAGCAAATTTGTGATTTATCGATGTGAAATAGTCAATCACAGTGAAAGAGGCTATTGCTTAAATTGGATAGAAAAAGTTCCTCTGCAACTTCAAACCGGTGAAATTATCGGGATTGAAACACAGATCGAAGATAACATCGAATGGTCTATTGGTACCATTCGATGGCTTAGAAATGAAGGAACAAATTCCACCTTGGTGGGCATAGAATTATTAAGCAAAGAATCATTGCCTGTGAAAGCGCATTTAAGTGATTCTGCATCCCCTTATTTGGTACCGACATTAGTGTTTCCTCCTCAAGCAGAGAAACAATTGCCGATGCGGCTCGTTTCACCTCCGCTCCCTTTTAAAGTCGGCAATGAGATCGAACTGGAATATGATGGACATGTTTACGCAGCGGTCTTGCAAAAAAGCTATTCTGCAAGTGCGAGCTATCAAGAATTTGGATTACACTTTGCCTATCAAGCGCTTGAATTTCCTCGTAAAAGTCAGCATCTACCCCCTAAAGCATCTTCTTCCCTGCTTCGCAAGAAGACAGACTGAAATCGCCCTGTACCAGCCCGTTTATTTAGCTATTTTTTTAACATAGTACTGTATTTTTCACTAATCAGATGGTAGTCTATCCAACTAAATTTTTACCAAAAATAAGTTTGCTTTATGACTGGCATGGAATATCAAAATCTCTACAATGATTTAACAAAGCTTAGCGTTTTTATCCAAAATTATATTACTCAACTCAGCAAAGCTGAGAATGTAGGTGGCACACCTTTTGAGGAAAAACTCAAAAATTTTCTGGTGCCATATAGCGATCTACAAATTTCTGAATATATGAAAGACCCGACAGATGAAGATCCCAAACGCATTCCACAGGTTGCCCATGAGCTTATGACTTTGCTTACCGATCCTGGCACGCCTTCACTTGAGCACGAATTATATTCTGAATTAAAAATTATTCATGACTTACTTCATGCGCCTGGTAAGCTATTACCCGATTTGCATTCCGATAGTATTGTTGTGAAGGGCTATAATTTCAATTTATTGATTAAGCAATTAACCAAAATAAATTTATTGCGTCATTTATGCCAAGATTTTGCAATCATTGATATCTACAGACAAAATAATAAAGAATTCGTCGATCAACATTTTCCCTCTTTAAAAAACCTCTCACTAGAATGGTTAAGCGTACAATTTAATGCAATAAAAGTCGTTGCTGCTAATCCTCATCAACAGGTTGGCATTCCAGCAGCTATTTCTGAAAATGCTTTTCCACAAGTAGGCGGTATTGAGGTTCAAATCACATGGCAAGCAGGTCAACCTGTTGTAGCAAATCCTTTAGCGCAAGCGAATCCTCAAGCAGCAGCTGCGCCTATTGATCAACCAAAAGCACCAGTCGCTTCCCCTATCGTCCCTCAGGCACCTATTCCACAACCTGATTTGGCTGCCCCGCGTCGTCACCCACATCATGTACCTGCTCATCAACCCGCACGGCACCAAAGAGCTCAAGCACCTTACGCTCGATCAAGACGTGATAACAACAATGATCTCCCGAGGGTTTATCCTCCCTATATGCCGCCAGCACGAAGATTTAACGCTCCTCACTCACCTGGAAACGGCAGATTTAGGCTGTTTGCTCTATTTGCTTGTGCATACCTTGCATATCACTATCATAGCGCCATGACGAGCGCTATCAGTGCAAGCTTTGCTGTAGGAAAAAGCATGGCGACAGCAGGGATCGCTTTTTTAGCCACTGCTTCTTGGCCTGTATTGATTACGCTAAGTCTTTTCTCTTTAATAGTTGTACTCAAAGGGGTGAATCTTGTCGCTAATCGAAGCCATGCACCAGCACACGCAAAACAACCTATCTCAGCTGATTTTGAAGCAAAATTAAGAAATCATCTAGGCCAAAGACCTTTAGATCAACAAGATGATATTGGCCCCCAACCTGAAATGCGTTTTTCACCAAAACGTCCTCAACAACAGCATCGCTATCCCGAAACTGGACCTAACATCAGAAACCGAAGGGGTATTCAAGTTTAATTTTCTTCTAAATAAAGCATATCGACCTGCTACCATCCCCATAGCAGGTCCAGCTGTTGATAGATCCCACTTCCGACAAAGCTGAGTAAATTCCAGACAAAGCACCACATACAATCTATTTTGAGTAAATCATTTTTGTTACAGTCTTGTTTCATATTTAATGATAGAGCAAAAGATGCGTGTAATATCTCAAGCAGAATGCCATCAAGTTTCCGGTAGTTTTTTACATCCGGGGTTTGTGACTGATGACTTTGCCGTAGCAGGAGCTACCATTGGCTTGATCAGCGCCGTGGCATATAACATTTGTGCAAGCTACTATCCAAATCGTACAGATTTACATGTTAATTCTGCTAAAGATATCGCCACCTCAACGCTATGGACCGGCGTATTAGGTGCCAAATATGGATTTTTATTTGACCTTGGTTTTGGTGCTTTTACCGTTCTTAGTGGCATTTTAAAATAAATCAACCCCCTTTATGAAGTCGAATCACACTAGCGTGTACTAAGATGCATGTTAGCTTATATTATTCCTATCAGTTCTCTTTTGCAGTAGGTCATATTTATATTTGACAACGCTATTACAATAGCGCCAGGATTTAATATGTAAGTCATGCATTTGCGAGGATGTACAAAATTTATGCCCACAGCAAAAATTTTCAACCATCAAGAAAAAACAGACACCAAAAAATATTTTGTGAGTTATTGTGTGATGGATGGCGGCCTTGGCTTTGGTCATGCCTGTTTAGTTCTCTCAGAGTATGACACAAAAGATCCAAACGCCAATGTGCGTGTCAATGAGGCATATGGGTTCTACAGTTTGGCAAAAACTGTCGCCGCTAAAATTTTTGGCTTTGATCCTGTCAGTGTTGGGCAAATCAAATCGGAAGATTTGCGATATTTTGTCATGCCTGATGCTAATTATGTCTATAATTTTGAACTAACAGAAAAACAAATGAAGGAGCTCAAAATAAAACTCGATACTAGAATGAAATTATACAATGAGCTTATACCTAATGCTAAAAAAATAATGAAACTTGAAGGTATCAAAGGCAAAATATCTGACATTCAAGCACTCAAATATATTGAACAAAATCAACCTAAATTTCCTGAATTGAAATTGCTTAAACCTTCTGACTTTAAACGATATCATGTACTCAAAAATAACTGTGTCATGCAGGCACAATCCATGCTATCTGATATCGGCCTTAATTCGAATGAAGAATTATCCAAGGCAATCCAGCAGAAATTTTTATCAAAAAAGCACACAAAAACAAAAGATATGCAAAAGGTTCACATGGCATCTATAGGGGGCTCAACCAAATCCTATTTCGAACCATTTTCAGTATTTTCCTTTAATCCGATTAAATTGATAAAGAATATCGTAAGTAAAATAAAAGGCACATTACCTAAAGGAAAATTAGTTGAATATAAAAAATGGCAAACCACCGCAAAAGACATCGAAAGTGCAAAATCACAATATTTAATAAGGGAAAATCCTCACCTTTTTGCTACAGGAAATAAATTGCTCAAAAAATATAAAGCGCGTTCTTTAGAAGAGCTGCCAGGTAAAATTTCTGCGAGCAACCAAAAAGATAAAGAACAGGATTTAAAACAAGCTCAAGAGATTCTTAACAAATGGCATGCTATTGATACAAACGAATTAATCAAAAAACGCTTGCTGCATGTAGAAGCACAGGCCCTTTGGGCCCATCGGTTTCAATATGTCGATAGTGAAGGGCAACAGCAGGATTTATGGTCAGATTTGTCTGAACATCAAGTTGAATTAATCGATAATTATCAAGCACTCATTAAATCTTTAAAAGAAAGGTTAACAAAAATAATCCCTGATACAAAAAACAATGAAATGCTGATAAGCTTTCTTGACGCAGCTTTAGTTGCACTTTCTCAAGTTAAGATGAATAATCCAAAAATTGAAAACATATTGAAAAACCTATTAGTTTTTCACGAAGAAATAATTAAAGATGAGGCAAAACAAGACTTGTTAACACCCACTGAAAAAGAGAAACTTAAAGAGGATTTAAGCAACATAAAGCTCAAAAATGAAACGCCAAAAGCTTCTCGCAAAAATGTCTAAATAGAGGATATTTTTCAAAAACGACACTACACCTCAATGCCAATGTGTTAAAACGCAAGCTATCAAAGTAAATGGTTACTACTTCCTACCATAAAAATACTACCTTTCATCTACTAGTGGCGCAATTTCCGATTTTCTCCCATTTTATATGATTGTTTTATTAAGTCACATTTCTTAAAGTGTTATGACATCGATAATCATGCAAGAGAGAACTTTATGCCAACAGAAGTAGATATTTATGTGCAAACCCTAGTTAACTTTGCCAAAGCAAATGATACGCAACGATTAAAAACTTTGCTCAGTAAAGCTCGTAGTATTCATTTGAAAAATAGCGCTGGATTTAGTGCTGCAATGCTTCTCGCTAAAGAGAACCAACGCATTGCTTGCAAAACGCTCAGCGATTTTGGGGCCAAGCCTTTCGACTTAATTTATGGGGCCGCTTGTGCAAATAACAAAGAAACCATTAACTATTTTGTTAACCAATATCAATTACAAAACCTTGAACCTATTATCCTGGGCGCAATAAGTGGGGGACATCAAGAACTTGCCCAACAATATATTATGATGCTCGATAAAGACAAAAGAGACTTTAATGCTTATGTAATCCATGCATTGAAAACTGGCAATGATCTTCTTGCACATGTCTATTTAAAAGAAATACCCGAAAATGATCGTCAGCATAGGGCTTATGCAATTAGTGCTGCTCAGGCTGGCCTTGCTTCCTCGGTATTGTTATTCATTAAAGAAAATGATTGTAACGAAATTGCTCAAGCTGCGGCCGCAGGTGGCCATCGAGAACTTGCTGAATTAATCGTAAATAGATTGGACGAATCAAAACGTGGATACCTGAAAATCGCAATCAGCGCAGCTTCCAGAGGTCATACTAATATAGTTGATTATTTTATCAACAAAATACCTGAAAATAGCAGAAATTACAGCGCAATAGCAAGTTCAGCATTTCAAGGTGGCAACTTTGCGTTAGCTGCCCTTTATTCCACAAAAGCAACGCAATTTTATGAATCGAATAAATTTACGCCGGTATTTGGTTTTAGCGCTGGAGCTCACCCACCTGTAATCCAAACTGCCATGAATGTACTCAATCACCCCCCTTTAACAGTAAAGATACCTGGCAATATAATAGCTACCGCAGTCGCAGCCACATCAACTCAAGCAGCTATGATTACTAACATACCAACACCTACGGTTTCTAATATACCAACACCTAAGGCTTCTAATATACCAACACCTAAGGCTTCTAATATACCGGCACCTACGGTTACAAATGAGCTGTCAAAAAAGCGTGCAATTGAAGATGACATCATTGATGAAAAAAATGAAAAAAATCAAGAATTAGTTAATGATTCATCACAAGATAAGGATATCAAACAACAAAACATCAATCCGCGCCCAAAGAAAAGGCAAAAACGTGATCCGCTTGAAATTGACACAGTTGAAGGCAAGCGCAACAAAGGCGTCATCATCAACAATTTTGAACGCTCGACTAAATTAAAAGCCAAAGAAACCATACATTTTCTTTTGACAACACAAGACTCAGACAACAATCCACGGTCTCGTGAAAAATTGATTAAATCTGAGTCTGTTGATTCTCAAATAAATGAACCTACCCCAGCTTTTTTGGCAAGATTCTCCGGCAGCATTGAAAAATCACAGGAAATTCAAACTCCTGGTTTAAATGCCTCAACAGAAATAGTAGTTGCACAGATAGTTGATGAAATGGATGTTGATCAAAATGAGCAAGAGACACAAAAGCCTCGCGACACGCTGCGCTAAATAAAAAGGGGGCTATGCCCCCTTTTTATTTTCTATCATGATGTTTTAAGTTTTTCTACAGAAGTTGCTTGAACAAAGCCTTTTGGTAATTTCTGTCCACGCTTGCCTTTTTCGCCTAGATATTGATCAAGCTCTCGTGGTTTTAAGACCAATTCCTTTTTGCCTTGTTTAACCACTAAGCTTTCTTTGGGCGACAAGGTGACAACAGATAAAATGACTTCTTGTTCGGATTTATCTTTAGATGCAGCAATTTGTAGTATTTTATTACCCTTACCTTTAGACATTTCAGCGAACTCGGATAAATCAATGATAAATAAGCGGCCATCTGACGTTAAAATGGCTGCGCGCTTATCTTCTTTTTCGATGACAATCGGGTTTAACGCTTTTGCATCAGCTGGCACCTTGAGTAACGCTTTACCACTGCGGTTTTTGGTTACTAAATCTTCAATTTTTGCAATAAAACCATAACCCATATCTGACATTATAATAATTTTCTGATGGGTTTCGCCTCCAATCATACCTACAAAAGTAGCTCCCGCTTCTGGTTTTAATTTGGAGGTTAATGGTTCGCCTTGGCCACGAGCAGAAGGTAGTGTGCTTGCCAGTAGGTTAAAACTTCTACCCATTGAATCCATAAAGTAAATCGTATCACTACTTTTCGCAGGCAATTGCATTAAGAACGCATCGCCTGCTTTATAATTTAATGTAGTGCCATCTACTTCATGCCCTTTGGCTGCTCTTATCCATCCCATTTGCGAAAGTACAACGGTCACTGGCTCTGTAGGTGCTTTATCAATATCTTTAAGAATGGCGGCGGCTTCTCGCACTACAATGGGTGAGCGGCGAGCATCTCCAAAAGTTTCGCTGTCTTGCTCGATTTCTTTTTTCACTAAATTTTTCAATTTAGCTTCTGATTCTAATGTCGATTGCAATTTATCGCGCTCATTAGCTAAATCTTTTTGCTCACCTTTAATTTTTTGTTCTTCAAGCTTAGCTAAATGGCGCAGTTTTAAATCTAAGATGGCATCAGCCTGAATTTCAGACAACTTAAATTTCTTCATCAATTCAGCTTTAGGATTTTCTTCATGCCTAATAATACGAATGACTTCGTCAATATTCAAAAAGGCAATAAGCAAACCGTCTAAAATGTGCAGTCTTGCTTGTACTTTTTCAAGCTGGTGCGTTAAACGCTTACGCACGGTTTCTGTTCTGAAAACTAACCACTCTTGCAAAATATCCAGAATACTTTTAACTTGCGGACGATTATTTAAGCCAATCACATTCATGTTGATGCGATAACTTCTTTCTAAATCCGTCGTCGCAAATAAATGCAGCATTAAAGCTTCTTTATCTATCCGATTTGAACGGGGTTCAATTACTAAACGCGTGGGGTTTTCGTGATCGGACTCATCACGTAAATCTGCCACCATCGGTAATTTCTTAGCCGTCATTTGTGCAGCAATTTGCTCTAATACTTTTGCGCCTGACACTTGATGAGGTAGGGCTGTGATAACAATATCATTATCTTCATAAGTCACCTGAGCTCGCATCTTGATGCTGCCTTGCCCAGTTCTATAAACTTTTTGAATCTCATCAAGCGGCGTGATAATTTCTGCATCCGTTGGAAAATCAGGGCCTGGAATAAGCTCCATGATTTCTTCAATGGTCGCCTTGGGCTTTTTCAGCAAATGAATACAGGCATTGGCCACTTCACGTAAATTGTGTGGCAAAATATCAGTTGCCATACCCACTGCAATACCGGAGGTACCATTTAATAAAATAGTGGGCAAACGCGCCGGTAAAATTTTAGGTTCATCTAACGTGCCATCGAAATTGGGTGTCCACTCAACGGTACCTTGACCTAATTCTGATAAAAATAATTCACTGAATTTAGAAAGTCTGGCCTCTGTGTAACGCATGGCGTCAAAGGATTTAGGATCATCAGGCGATCCCCAGTTACCTTGGCCATCAATCAGTGGATAGCGATAAGAAAAGGGCTGTGCCAATAACACCATCGCTTCATAGCAAGCACTGTCACCATGCGGATGGAATTTACCTAACACGTCACCGACTGTTCTAGCCGATTTTTTATACTTGGCAAGCGCACTTAACCCTAACTCTGACATCGCATAAATAATACGACGTTGTACCGGTTTTAAACCATCAGCCAAATGAGGTAGCGCTCTATCCATAATGACGTACATGGAATAATCCAAATACGCCTTCTCACTAAACGTTTCAATCGGTTGGCGTTCAACACCCTCAAACACCACCATATTAGCTTCAGTCATTATGTTTCCTCAGAATTTGTTCAATTAAATACTTCACGTTTAACCTTGACGAAGATTAAACTTGGGCGAGATCGCCTTTTTCTTCCAACCACTGACGTCGATCAGATGCTCGCTTCTTGCCCAGTAACATATCAAACTTCGCCGTGGCGTCCGTTGGGTTTGGCACATGTAATTGCAACAACCTTCTGGTATCGCTAGCCATGGTGGTTTCACGCAATTGCAAGGGATTCATTTCACCTAATCCTTTAAAGCGCTGCACATTCACTTTGCCTTTTTTCTTTTCGGCTTTAATTCTGTCTAGAATGCCTTCTTTCTCGGCATCATCTAAGGCGTAATACACATCCTTACCAATATCGATACGGTACAAAGGAGGCATAGCCACGAATACATGGCCTTTTTCTACTAATGCGGGAAAGTGTTTTAAAAATAATGCGCATAGCAAAGTGGCAATATGAAGTCCATCGGAATCCGCATCGGCAAGGATGCACACTTTGCCATAACGTAATTTACTTAAATCTGTTTCACCAGGATCAAGCCCAATCGCAACGGCAATGTCATGAACTTCTTGAGAGGCTAATAGCTCTGCACTATCAACTTCCCAAGTATTTAGAATTTTACCTCGCAGTGGCATCACTGCTTGAAATTCTCTATCACGAGCTTGTTTGGCTGAGCCGCCAGCTGAATCCCCTTCCACTAAGAATAATTCGCCTTTCATCGGCTCGCCGCTTGAGCAGTCTGCCAATTTACCAGGTAATGCCGGACCTGAGGTCAGCTTCTTACGTGCGACGACTTTACCTTGTCGCAATCTAGACTGTGCAAAATTAACCGCAAGCTGCGCGATTTGATCGCCAAGCTCTACATTTTGATAAAGCCATAAACTAAAAGCATCTTTTACGACACCAGAAACAAAAGCTGCTGATTGACGCGATGACAATCGTTCTTTTGTTTGGCCTGAGAATTGTGCATCTCGCATTTTAACTGAAAGCACATAGGTGCAACGTTCCCATACATCTTCTGGAGCGAGCTTAACGCCTCTGGGCAATAAATTTCGTCGCTCACAAAACTCTCGTAGTGCTTCTAATAATCCGGTGCGTAAGCCGTTTACGTGTGTACCGCCTTGTGCTGTGGGGATTAAATTGACATAACTTTCTGCCAGAATTTCTCCACCTTCTGGCAACCAACTGAGTGCCCAGCTTGCGGTTTCAGCTTCACTGGCAAAGTGACCTTCAAAAGGCACTTCTGGTAATAACACATTATTTTGGCAACATTCTCGCAAATAAGCGGATAATCCATCAGCATAATGCCAAGTTTCTGATTTCCCGGACTCTTCATCGGTAAAGTTAACCGTCAAACCCGGGCACAATACGGCTTTGGCTTTGAGCACATGGATCAATTTGGGCACTGAAAATTTGGGATGATCAAAATATTTACTGTCAGGCCAAAAACGAATAATGGTGCCAGTTTCTTTTTTGGCAATCGTGCCCGTTGCTTTGAGTTTGGTATGGGTTTCACCATCTTTAAATGACATTTCATGTTGTTTACCATCACGAAAAACTGTGACATCTAATTTCTTAGATAAAGCATTTACGACAGAAACACCGACCCCATGTAAACCACCTGCAAATTCATAGTTTTTATTAGAGAATTTTGCGCCAGCATGTAATTTGGTTAAAATCAGCTCAACACCCGTCATTTTTTCTTCCGGATGCATATCTACTGGCATACCACGGCCATCATCCTTAACGGATAAAGAACCGTCTTTATGGATTGTCACAGTAATCGTTGAGGCATGTCCGGCAAGGGCTTCATCAACACTGTTATCGATAACTTCTTGCGCTAAATGATTTGGTCTTGAAGTATCGGTATACATGCCAGGACGTTTACGAACGGGATCGAGACCGCTTAATACTTCTATCGCTTGTGCGTTATATGCTTGCTTTGCCATTTTTTGTTTAATTTTCTTTTAAGTTGATGATAAAAAAGGATGCTGTTTATTTAAATTTATTGCTAACCATTGCAACGCTATCGCTGTGGATGAGCTGGTTTTGAGCTCGCCTTTTATAAAAGCAGACAATACTCTCTGCAGATCTAGCACATGCACACGAATATCTTCATGTTCTTCGCCCACGCCTTGAATGCCTTCCTTATGATGAGCATCGACTGTTGCGCAAAAAAGCGTTGTCTTTTCTGCAAAGCCCCCTGGACTATTGTAGAACTCCCCTATTTGCATCCAATCGATAATGTCACAAGCCGCCTCTTCTTTTGCTTCTCGTATCATCGTCTGGAGCGCTGTCTCATTTG
Organism: Uncultured Candidatus Berkiella sp.; assembly: GCA_964606325.1. Classification (GTDB taxonomy): domain Bacteria; phylum Pseudomonadota; class Gammaproteobacteria; order Berkiellales; family Berkiellaceae; genus Berkiella. The sequence continues at coordinate 43,439 of CAZSGE010000003.1, read as the reverse complement.
GCTCAATTAGCCCCGCAACTACTTCAAGCAACCAGGGGCTGGTGTTTGGGCGCCTCACCAAGCCAACACGAAATTGCTCCACTAATACCAGCTTTTGTTGCTTGGGATCAACAAGCAGTACCGCGCTAGCATCACTGTGTTTAACTTGTTCCCTTTGTAACCAAGGGCTCCATTCCCCTGAAAAGCAGCGATGTCGCAATTGAAATTTTTCTACTTGATAGAAACCTTGATACTCAAAGTTATTAGACTTAATTTCAACTGCTTCTTGTTGCCAAGCAGGGTGCCATATAGGATCTGTCATACGTTAGCTCTCAATAAGTTGTCGAGACAGAGTCTACCGGGGCTTAGAATAATTGACAATTTCATCTTGGTCCTTATTGGTGGTGCCAAGAAATATGGTACGATAATAGGTTAATTGTCACATCAATAAATAATTTATTAAACTTTCTTGGAATCAAAGATGAACTTTCAACTAGCGCGCTCTAACATGGTCGCTCAGCAAGTAAGGCCTTGGCATGTGCTATCCGAACAAGTTTTGTCAGCCATGTTACAGATCCAGCGAGAAAACTTCGTTCCCCTGTCTTTTCACAACTTAGCTTACACCGACACTGATATTCCCCTCACTGAAGGGCAAACCATGTTACCCCCTAAAGTGGTCGGGCGCGCGTTACAAGCGTTGAATTTAACGGGTCAAGAAAAAGTGCTCGAAGTTGGCACAGGCACCGGCTATGTTACGGCTTGTTTATCCAAGCTCGCAAATGAAATTGTGAGCGTGGAAATCCAGCCAACCTTATTAGCACAAGCTCAAATGAATCTGAAAGCGTTAAATGTACGCAACTTAACCCTTGCACAAGGTGATGGCGTGTTTGGTTGGGAAGATTACGCGCCTTATGACGCTATTGTAGTCACAGGCTCTTATCCTCTGGGCGTTCCTGAAAAAATATGTGAACAATTACGTACCGGTGGGAAGCTTTTTGCGTTTACTGGCATGGCACCTACCATGAAGGCAGTATTGATTGAGCGACATGGCAAATCTCAATATTCAACAAGTATGGTTTTTGAAACGGTTGTACCCGCTTTAATTCATGCTCCACAACCCAAAAAATTTCAATTTTAGAACAAGGTGAAGTATGGGGTCCTTTCGAAACTTATCAATTTTATTATTGGCCTGGATCTCGCCATTACAAGCTGAGAATTTAACAGAAGTTTATAACTTAGCAGTAAAAAATGATCCTGTTTTGCAACAAGCTTATTTTGGCTATCAGGCGAATAAACAAGCATTGCCAGAAGCACTTGCTCAAATGGTACCAAATTTAGCAGGCAATTATTCAACAACGGGAACGGATACCTCTCAGGCAACTCGGAATGTATTCGTTGCGCAAGGCGGTTACAATACTCAAAATTATAGTTTGACGTTAACCCAGCCCATTTATCATCCTGAAATGTGGGCACAGTTAGAACAATCTAGACATGTGGTCAAAGGCGCGCAAGCTTTTTACTTAAGCACGGCTCAAGCGTTAATTATTCGCACCGCACAGCAATACTTTACCATCTTAGGGGCAATTGATGATCTCGATTTTGCCAAAGGTCAGGTTAAAGCTTTTTCTCGCGAATACGAACAAGCTAAACAACGTTTTGATGTGGGTTTAATTGCCATCACTGACGTGGAAACCGCAAAATCACGTTATGATAACGCCGTAGCCACAGAAATTTCGGCTAAAAATGCCGTTGCTGATCAGTACGAGCAATTAAGAGAAATTGTCGGCAAACCGATTGAACAGGTAGAGCTGTTTCCTGTTGATAAACAATTAACTTTACTCCAACCCTCGCCAAATAAACAAGAAGCATGGGTAGATATGGCGCATCAATATAATTTAGATGTATTGGTAGCCAAAGAAAATGCTAAGCAGCTCAAATCAGCTATCGGAGCACAAGTGGCTGGGCACTTTCCCAAATTTGATTTACAAGGTGCCGTGAATCGAAATAAAAGCGGACCACCGTTTACCGATACAACCTTTAGCCGCAGTTTAACCCTTAATATTGCCGTACCGATTTTTTCAGGCGGTGGAGTTGTTTATAGAACGCGAGAAGCAAGTTCACGCTATGACGAGGCAATGCAAGCGCTAGAGCAACAACAGCGTACTGCCGATGGTGATACTCGAGAAGCTTTTCGAGGCGTATTAACGGCAATCAGTCGTGTGCAAGCACTGGCCCAGGCCGTAGTCTCTAGCGAAAGCGCACTCAAAGCCACTAAAGCGGCTTATGAAGTCGGTACGCGTACGATTGTCGATGTGTTAAACGCAGAGTCTTTGTTGCTGAATGCGCAACGTGAACATGCCAAAGCGCGTTACGATTATTTACTGCAAGGTTTAGTGTTAAAGCAAAAAGCAGGCACGTTGACCTCAGATGATTTATTTGCGGTGAGTAATTTGATTGATGGTAAAGGAGCAACTGCTGCTACAAAGTCCGTTGGTATAGAATCAACACCAGCGGATGCGACCTCGACGCCTTCTGCTGATGCAACGACACCCACGCCAGCCGTCAATCTCTAATGCAGGATTGGTGGACAAAGCGCTTTGCGCGTGTCCACCAATATAGTAACTAAGAACTCACCACCGGTTTTTGCCAAACAACATCAATCATCTGCACCAGCTTATCTAATGCGCCTTTATTATCTTCCACTACTTTTTTAGCAAGATTGCCTTGCACTGAGCGAAGATGGGTACTATCCAACAATTTGGCAAGTTCAACTTCTAAGGCTTTATCGTCTTGCACAATGGTTGCGCCTTTAGCGTGCGTTAGCATGTCGCTAATTGCCACAAAATTAAATAATTGTGGACCGGTTAAAACTGGCAAACCTAACGCAGCCGGCTCCAACAAGTTATGCCCACCTACGGGCACAAAACTACCGCCCACAAAGGCAACATCACTGGCCGCATAAAAGAGCGGCATTTCACCCATGGTATCACCTAAAAACACATCGACTTGATCATTCAACGGTTGCTTTTGACTACGACGAATCATGTTAAAGCCACGTTCAAGGCACAGGTTAGCGACCTTATTGAAACGATCGGGATGCCTTGGCACTAAAAATAACAGCAACGTTGGAAAACGCTGCTTTAAATTACTATAAACACTCAAGACTTGTGACTCTTCGCCCTCATGAGTGCTCGCCGCAATCCAGACAAGGCGATGACTTCCCAATTCTTGACGTAATTCTGCGCCTGCCTCTGCAAGATAGCTTGGCAATTGCAAATCAAATTTAATATTACCGGTTTCAATAATTTTTTCTTTAGCTACGCCAATATTTTCAAAACGTTTAACATCAATCGCACTTTGCGCAGCAACCCCAGAAATAGGTTTAACCATCGTGCGCATAAATTGCCCTAACCACCCATAACGGCGCGCAGAAATGGGTGATAAACGAGCATTGGCAATTAAAACAGGCAAGTTTCTTTTATAACAAGCGTGTAATAAATTAGGCCACAATTCAGTTTCCATCAGCACCAGTAATTTCGGTTTAATACGTGCGAAAAAGTTATCCAATGCCCAAGGCAAATCATAGGGCAAATAACAATGATAAATTTGCTTTCCAAGTAAGTCTTTAAACGCGGCCACAACGCGCTCAGAACCTGTGGGCGTTGTAGTCGTCATTAAGATCGGGGTATTAGGGTATTGCTGGCGGATCCGATGTATCAGCGGAACAGCGGACACAGATTCTCCCACAGAAACAGCGTGCACCCACAACACATCTTTTAACGGTGGTAAGGGGATATGCCCCAATCTTTCAGACCATCTGCGTCTATAGCCTTTAAACCTTAGACTTCTAACCCACAAACGCAAAAAGACATACGGCAGCATTAGGGTAAAAATGGCACTATAGATCCAACGTAATAATCGCGAAAGCATAGCTTTTCCTCAGTAAAATTCGTTCGCCTGGCCAGTCTAATGCCAGGAATAGCCAAGTATTTTATCTTGTTTTGAGTTAAAAATCCGAGTCAGATTCTCATCTTTCTCTAAATCCGCTATGATTTGCCAATATTTAGACACAAAATATGATTTAGATGACAAAATTATCCGTAATTGTAATCACTAAGAATGAAGCACACAACATCAAGCAGTGTCTTGAAAGTGTGTTGTTTGCAGATGAAATTATCGTATTTGACTCAGGCTCAACCGATGGCACCCCCGATATCTGTCGACAATTTACTGACAAGGTCGTTGTTACAGCTGATTGGCCAGGTGATGGCCCGCAAAAAAATCGGGCAATTGATATTGCCCAAGGTGAATGGGTGCTTTGTTTAGACGCTGACGAAAGAGTCAGCTCTTTACTCGCCGCTGAAATTCAAAACACACTCCATCATCCAACTCATGATGCGTATGATATTCCCTATCAATCGACCTATTGTGGCAAACCCATTCGCTTTGGCGATTGGCGCGGCGAATCACATGTACGATTATTTTTACGAGCTAAAGCGCGTTTTACCGAAGATATTGTTCATTGTCATCTCAAGGTTAATGGTACAACTGGTAAATTAAAACATATTATTATTCATCACCCTTTTCATCATCTGGGTGCCATGATCCATAAAATGAATGATTACTCTAACCAAAGCGCTAAAGCCCTTTTTGCTAAAGGGAAAAAATCCTCTTTGTTAAAAGCGATCGCGAGAAGTACATGGGCCTTTTTTCGCAGTTACTTATTAAAGTGTGGCTTTTTAGATGGTCGCGAAGGATTTTTGCTGGCCGTCAGTAACGCACAGGGTACCTATTATCGTTATTTAAAATTGTTCTATCTATGGCAAGCCCAAAAGTCGGGTGAGCATTGAAAAAAAATACCCGTGTTCTCACGTTAATGTTTCATCGGGTAAATGATACATCGATTGGCTTTGATCCATCCGCCTTCGAGCGCTATTTAGCCTACCTTGTGGATAATTTTCCAATTGTATTACCGGGACAATCGCTTCCCGATCAAACAGCCGTTTGCCTAACCTTTGATGATGCTTATTATGATTTTTATAATAATTTTTTTACCTTATTAAAAAAATATAACATTAATGAC
>CAZSGE010000003.1:0-38367 GCA_964606325.1 Uncultured Candidatus Berkiella sp. | reverse complement strand
TGGTAAGAAAAGGACGGTACGTATTGAGGGCTCCAGTATTTCTATCTCAGCAATCTTTTTTACCTTATTAAAAAAATATAACATTAAGGCCTTACTAGCTGTTCCTGTTGGCTATATTGTTGATGATACGTTGGTTGATGCTTCAACGCGCTTAAGTGTGCCGTATATCACCGGCATGGAAGATCCCAGCTTTGCAAATAAAACGCCTTTTTGCACATTTAAAGAACTGAGAGAAATGGCACATAGTGGTTTAGTCAATATTGCATCTCATGGCTATTTGCATCAAAATCTTGCTAATAACGATGCTGATTTTTTGCAAGAAATAGTACTTTCACAAAAAATACTGCAAGAGAAAATAGGCGTACCAGTAACAAATTTTGTTTATCCTTATGGCCGCATGAGCAAACACGCACACAACATGGTGCGTCAATATTATGCCTTTGGTATTCGCATTGGCAGTGCACTCAATGTCGGTTGGGATTTTTCAAAGCGTTTTGTTTACAGAATCAATGCAGATCCATTATGGACGCAACAAAAACCCATTAGCACTATGCTGTTAAATAAATTAACGCTAAAGTATTGGGGTAATAGGTTACGATCTAAGTAAAATATTATATCGCTCAAGGATGGGCAAATGATAAAAATAAAAATAGGGCTGCTAACTTGTGCACTGTGCCTCTCACCTTTAGCGGCAGCATTTAAATTTCAAGGCAATGTATACGGATCAGTTGGTAACAGCGATCTCAGTGGCTTTGTGCAAGTGCCCCAAGGCGGCTCAAACGGCTCGACCAGTTTTGAACGCCCCACGCTGAATGAATTACGCATTGTGAATAATCACTTTTATACGCTTGGCACGGTGCTTCAATTCGCTCAATATGATGTATTTTTTAACTATACCCGATATGCACCTCATGGAAATGCGCTCTTAAAAGAGACGCTGCTCACACATGGTAAAGTCATACCCGCTGGCGCTATATTGTCTACTTTTCTCAAATATGATTATTTTGTTTTTGGCGCAGGTTATCGTTTTCTCTTTGAAGATTGGACACTCGTTCCTTTTTTGCAAACTAATTTTATGAAATTTCACTATGAATATGACTCAAGCCCTATTCTTGGCGCTAGAACATTTAATGTAACGGGTGTGAATCTGGGGCTAAAGATTGGCTATCAATTTACGCCTTTTCTCAGTGGCGATCTTCGTGTTGCGCCCCCGCTACCCGTGTGCAATTTTACCCAAAGTGATATTGAAGTGGGAGTTAATAAGAGCATCCCGATTGCACCACATTTTAATTTATTGCCACGCATAGCAGTTGGTATGCAGCAATTTGATTATGAAGATAATCAAGGCGTGCCCAACCATATTCGCATACGGAATGCACCATTTGGAAAAGCCTCTCTCGCGCTGACATTTGATTAACGCATCAGAATACCTTTTTTGCATTGACCTATCGCTATACTCTGAGATTATGTTTGATTGCTAAATGCTGCAAGCGTATGATGAAATAACACGATTACAGAAATGCTAGAAATACTGAAATATTCAGCGCAATTACACGAGGGGCAAAGTATGGCAATTATTAAAAACATTAAAATAAAAAGCCTCATTTTTGCCTTATTATCGGTGGGCGCCATCAGCGTATCTCAAGCGGCGACATTTTATGTGAAATCTGATGCTATTGGTAACGGCAATGGCAGTAGCTGGGCAAAAGCTTTTAATAATATTGATGCCGCGTTAAATGCGGCTAAACTCACTGTTGGCCCCGATCAAATTTGGGTTGCCAAAGGAACTTATAAACCTTCTATCAAATATAGTAGTGGCGGTTATACCGGCAATGAATCCAATCTAGTTACTTTTAATTTACCCAATAACGTAGCACTATTGGGTGGATTTAAAGGGGATGAAAAAAGTCCTTCCCAACGAAACCCTAGTTACAATAAAACCGTCTTGAGCGGCGATATTAACAATGATGATATAAACGATCCTCAAAATACCAAAACAAATAAATCCGACAACGCCTGGCATGTACTCACGGCAGATGGTGTCAAAGGTGTCATTGTTGATGGATTTACTGTTTCAGGAGGCTTTGCAAGCGGTCCAGATGCAGGCACAACCTCCGGTCGCCCACAAATTACTTTGGAATCAATTGCGTATCTACATTCCGGTGGCGCAGGTCTGTTAGCCGTACACCAAGCCCAAGTCATACTAAATAACATGGTATTTGAATACAATGGTTCGGATGCTACTCATTCTCAAGTACGAGGAAATGAGGATCTTGGAAGCCCTTCAATTGTCTCAGGTGGCGGCGCTATTGCAGCTGTGGATGAGTCAACTCTTGTCATCATCAATGCTTCTTCCTTTGATCATAATAATGCCTATGAGTTCGGAGGTAATGGTGGTGCAATAAGCGCTAAACTAGAATCTTCAGTCAATATATTGTTAAGCTCATTTACCAACAATTCTGCCGATCGCAATGGTGGTGGCATACATGGCAAAGATGCTGAAAAAATAAAAGTGTCTGCTAGTAAGTTTGAAAATAATATCATTACAGGTTCCGCAATAGGCGATGAAAGTGGTGGCGGCATCGGCGTTATCAATACTAATCTTGATGTTTCCGTTTCATCATTTAAAAATAATGTGGGGGGGGCTTTAGCTGGTGGTGGTGGGATTTTCTTCCATGTACCCTTAGATGATGGTGAAATTTACCAGTTGAACGTCATAGGATCAGAGTTTTCAAATAACCGAGCAAGTTTTATTGGCGGCGGTGCTATTAATATTTTTGGCACTAAGCCCAAGGTAGGTTCTAAAGCTACTGTCTCAGCTTGTGTATTCAATGACAATAGCGCTATTAATGGTGGTGCCCTTTATGTTGATTCAATCCCCACAGTGATTTCAAAATCTGTGTTTAATGGCAATAAAGCCAATTTTAGTGGCGGCGCTATCTTTGCATCTAATTTTGGCGATGCGATCTTCTCTAGTGGTCCAGTCAGCCTTAATGATAGATCATTGCTTAACATTTCAACTTCTCAATTTAAGCAAAATACCATTGTGGGAGCCAACCCTGGTGAACCTCCTACCCCGTTCATATTTAATATTTTTGCAAATGCTTTAAGCAATGTTTTTGGGAAACCTTTAGCCAGCGTCAGCACCATGGCTTCAGGGGGGGGCGCCATCGCCGCCTCACTAGGTAGCAATATCAATATTGCTACCAGCACATTTGCAAACAATAGTGCACCCAATGCCAATGGTGGTGCGCTATTAATTGGTGGCTCTGCAGGGACTCCTGAAATTTTGAGCCAAAATTATGTAAAAATATCAAAATCCGTTTGCTCAAATAACACTGCGAGTGTTGGAAACAATAAGGCTGTTATTGATGCAGGCAATCTTAGTAATCATCCCAATGGCGTTCAATATGTCACTGATGGGAGCTGTCCCTAGTATCAAAGTTGTCGCATTTTCCCTATTTAATTTTTAATCATGTTAAACATGATGTTTTAACCCCCCTTGAAAACTCATGATTTTTCATCTTTTCACCTCAACCATTTATCTCATATTATTATGAGTTGTTTTATTTTTTTGGCATACTTTAGGTCAATTTTGGGAGGCATGCAAACATGAAGCGCGGCGTTAGAGAATTTGAAACTGAAAATGAGCAAGGCACTAAAAGAAAACGAACGAGTGACCATCCGCAAGAACAACTATTGGTAGCCATACATCAAGGTGATCTGGACAAGATAAAGACATTAATTGAAGTAAGACAAGTCGATGTCAATCTTGAATACAATGGCGTAACGCCATTGATTGCTGCAATCAATTCTTCCACAGCGAATCGTTTAACTATTATCAACCTTCTAATGCAAGCAGGTGCCGTCACTGAATTTAGTATTAAAAATAAAAATCTTTCACTATTTGATAGGATAAAACAATATTTCCTGCCCACGCCGCAACCAACTGCTATGGACATCGCCTTGCGCAACAAGGACCTTGATCTAACAACCTCGATTCAAAGATTAGCATTACAACAATCGGAATTTTACGATACGCCAGATGAAATATTAAAACTTATTTTTGATAATTGTGATGAATCCAATTTTTATGGGCATCACAAAATTCAAGCCGTATGCCGATACTGGAATCAATTCATCAACAAAAACAAACACTTCGTTACTCTCAAAGACATTGTATCAATGTGTTCGTCACAAGAGCAGGCAGTCGCTATATTAAGAGATGAAGGATACACAGCCGCACTCTCTAATGCGGAACTTTTTAAGCTTTCACTTTGGATTCCCGATTTAGCAATTTATCTGCAAAAAAAATTTAAAGGCCAATTTTTCTTGCTAACATGTCGAAGACCCGTTGAGTCGAGATCCGTTTTTAACACCTTCATTGATGCCTTAATTTCCCCATTTGATAATTTAGCCTATCGGAGACTCATCGAGGATAAAATCCCATTCAGAGAAACGATTAAAAATTACATAGAGCAAATGTTACAAAAGCCTGATAATAATAATTCAATAACGACAACATTGAAGGCCTAGACATTTTCAGGCGTCAATAGATTCTCTATGAGAGGCACAGAGGATTTGGTGCTTAGATAATCTTCCACAGCCTGCGCCATCGTTATTTCAAGCTGATGTAACGTTGGCGCGCTAAACGAAATGGTATCTTGCTGGATGTAAACTTGGGCCACAAAAAGCCCAAGATCACGAATATATTGATAATTTGCGACAAATCCTTTGTACTGCATACTCTTTGGTGACTCAGGCTTTCGCTAAAATATCCAAATAGGCTTTTACGCCCTGCTCCACCGTTTTAAACGGTTTATCATATCCTGCAGCACGAAGATGGCTAATGTCAGCTTCAGTAAAACTTTGATAACGTCCTTTGAGGTGCTCTGGGAAAGGAATATATTCAAGGCTCCCTTTTCCATGCCAAGCTATCACTGCATTGGCTACATCATTGAAAGTTTGACTGGAACCTGTACCCACGTTGTATATGCCAGAAACCTTAGGGTTATCCATAAACCACAAGTTCACTGATACGACGTCATCAACATATACAAAATCACGACGCTGCTCGCCATTTCCATAGCCATCACAGCCTTCAAATAATTTTACCACCCCATTTTTAGGTAACTGTTGGTTAAGATGCCAAGCGACGCTGGCCATCGAACCTTTATGGTTTTCATTAGGTCCGTAAACATTAAAATATCTAAATCCGGCTATTTGGCTTTTGGCATGCGGCAATACTTTTCTGACATGCTGATCAAACAAAAATTTAGAATAGCCATACACATTTAAAGGGCATTCGAGTTGGCGCTCTTCTTTGAATACCTTGCCATCACCATACACTGCGGCACTAGATGCGTACAAAAAGTTGACGCCTCTTTCCAAGCAATAGCTTAAAAGGCTTTTCGAATATTCATAATTATTTTTCATCATAAAGCGGCCGTCCCACTCGGTGGTGGTTGAACAAGCACCTTCGTGGAAAATCGCTTGAATATCTTTGTTAAAATGATCGCGTTTTTCAATACGTGCCAAGAAATCGTCTTTATCAAGGTAATCCGCAATCTCTAAGGATGCAAGATTAGTAAACTTGGTGCCATCACTCAAATCATCGACAACAATAATATCTTGTATACCACGCTGATTTAACGCTTTAACAATATTAGAGCCAATAAAACCCGCACCGCCTGTTACGATAATCACTTCACACCTACCTTAAACAAAAATTTCTTCAGATTTCATTTCATTTTGATTAACAGAAAATACCATGCGCGAGATGGTTTGCGTGGTCGAACAACCATCGACAAAAGGTAAAATTTCAATTTTTCCGCCGTTCTGAATAACTTCAACTGCCCCAGCAATCTGCTCTGGTTTGTAATCGCCGCCTTTCACTAAAACGTGCGGCAACACTTGGGCAATCAAATTACGCGGTGTATCTTCGCTAAACGCCACGACATAATCGACACAACCTAATGCTGCTAACACTTTCATTCTCTGATCAAGTGGGTTAATAGGCCGACTCTGACCTTTTAAACGTTTCACAGAGTCATCATCATTTACCGCTACAATTAAACAACTACCTAATGCACGCGCTTGCTGTAAATAGGCAACATGCCCTGCATGCAATATATCAAAGCAGCCATTGGTCATAATCACTTTATCACCATACATTTTTCGGCGTGTTACTTCAGGCAATAATGTTTCCAGTGTCATCACACCTTTGTTAACGCCTTGAAAGGGTGTTTGTTCAAGCTCATTGTTAATTTCTTGTGCTGTGATAGTTGCTGTCCCAAAACGACCAACCGATAAACCTGCCGCAATATTCGCCAATTTTGCGGCATCACGCATTGATAATTTCGCGGCTAAACAGGCGCCCAATACCGCTATCACCGTATCGCCTGCACCTGTAATATCAAATACTTCTCTTGCTTGAGCAGGAATATGTAATATCTCGTTCGTATTGGTAATTAAAGTCATCCCTTGCGAACCACGGGTGACCAGCAATCCTTGCAAATCTAAATCTTGAACCAATTTTTTGCCTTTGCGTTCAATTTCTTCAACACTTGCACATGTACCCACACAGGCTTCAAATTCGCCTAAGTTTGGGGTTAATAATGTCGCCCCTTTATAAACGCTTAAATCGGGATTTTTAGGATCAACCAATACGGTTATATTATGGCTTCTTGCAAAAGCAATCAGCTCCTGGGGATGCGTTAACATTCCTTTGGCATAGTCTGACAAAATAATAACGTTGGCATTGGCTTGATGAGGAATGCACTTTTCTAAAATATCTTTATTAAGAACCTGATGTTTATCTTCAAAATCCAAACGAATTAATTGCTGGGAACGCCCAATCACACGCAACTTCAGAGTTGTTCTTAGGTTGGGTAACTTAACAAATGAACAAGCAACACCTTGCTCACTTAACATGTTTTGTAATGTCTGCCCAACATCATCTTCGCCCACACCGCTGACCAAAACCGCGTTGGCACCTAGTGCTTTGACATTCAAAGCAACGTTGGCAGCGCCCCCGACCCTGTCTTCTTGTTTTTCAATTCGCACCACAGGCACTGGCGCCTCTGGAGAAATCCGCGAGGTATCGCCATGCCAATATCTATCGAGCATGGCATCGCCAATGACAATAATGTTGGTATTTGAAAAATCTGGGCAATTCATGCGGCTCATCCTATTTTAATTCTTATGTTTTCTCAAAACGGCTCATTCTATCACAGAAAATAACAATTTCACTCAGATGTCTTGGGCAAAAATCTTCTCGAATAAAGCCACTGTCTCTGGTAATACGTTGGGCGCTTCTGTCCAATTTTCCATAAAGCGCGCACGCTCACGCTTTGCTCCGCGCATAGCGAAAACATGCAAGTAATGTCGACGCATACTATCCAAATCAATCAGCCAAGGTTGATTATTTACTAAGATAATGTTGCTTAAATTGAGATCACGATGACTTAACCAATTTTGTGCTAAATTATTAATCATCTTGGCGATATTCTTGGCTACTAATTCAAAAAGGGGCCCGACTTTTGCGCCATAGGCAAAATAATGCAACGCATCGATACCTTCAATATAGGTGCTGATAAAATATGATCGCCCTTTTAAAGGGCCAAAACGTTCTTCTTTTATTGCCACAGGTGTAAATGTGTTTATCCCAATCTTTGACAAATGTTGGGCAAAATCCCAGTTTTTACGTGCCCGTGAAGGTGAAAAAAACCTTCTAATAAAATGCATCCAATCTTTGGTGTTGGCACGTTTAATAACAAGTTTATGGCCATCTACTTCAACAACAACCACTGTTGATGTCGGATCATCTTTAAGCACCTGGAGCGGATTTTTTATAGTGTTATCAATATCCAACAAAAGTGCACGCATTGCTGGCGTATAATAAGATTGCTGGCAAAGGATGCTCTGCCTCCACTGATTAATACGAACAATCGCCATGTTAGATATACTGCTCTATCCCGAGTGTGGCTCTTAATTGTGAACTTGTGAGTGTTTTTTCTAAACGCGCCCTATTTTCTTGCATTTGTTGGCGGTTATTTTCCCGGTGCCAAAGGTGAAAGACTTCTGTGGCATATTTGCCCAATTTTCGCTTGATGCCATAACGCTGCAAGCGAATAATCAAATCAGAATCCTCAAACCCCCAGCCGACAAAATTTTCATCTAACCCATTAACCGCTAAGTAATCTTGTTTCCAAATACCCAAATTACACGTTTTTGCACCTTGCCACCTCAACGCACGCACTGTGCGCAACAACCCTAAAGGTAAATACAGCATGGGCATCAATCGATTAGTTTGCCTTTTGAAATACGCTCTTGCCCATTGCAACGCATTCCACTTTTCAATGGTTTTTCCTGATTTTATTATATTTGATGTAAAAGATTCTGTAAGTAACACACGATTACCCGCAACAAACCAACCTTTTTGTGCCAATTTGGCATGTCTAGCAACAAAATCAGGCAAGGGAACACAATCACCATCAATGAATATAATGTAATCACCTGTAGCTTTGGCAACAGCTTTATTACGACACATTGCCGCCCTAAAACCCTCATCAGGTTGCCAACAGTGAATCAATGGGAATGGGAAATTTTTCCGAAATTCATTAATCAATGTCGCTGTTTCATCTTTCGAGCCATCATCTGCGATAATGACTTCTAACTGCTGGTAGGTTTGCAACGCTACACCAGAGAGCACTCTGGCTAGCGCTTGAGGCCAATTGTAGGTTGTCACTATTAAACTAATAGTAGGTAATGTCATCTTTTGCCTCAGTGCAATGTCGCTAAAACCTGCGATTTACGCGTTTGAAGAGGTAAGGATGCAAAACAAACCGCCATCATCAAACAATAAAAATAACCTTCTGAAAAATCTTTTAGCCAGGAGTTAAATAAGCACCCCATCATAAATGTAAGCAATACACCTTGGCAAAATCCCCGAATATCTTGTGGTAAATGTCTTGATAATCGCCACTGATGATAAAAAAGTAAAAGTAACAAAACCAATCCTAACAGCCCTAATTCAACGCTAATACGAAGATATTCATTATGCGGGTTATCCGTTAATAAGGTATTCTGACCCTCAAATAATTGAGCATAGGCAGGCTTGAAGCTACCAGTTCCCCATCCTAGTACTGGTTTTTGCATGACCAATTCACTGCTTGAGCGCGCAAACTGTATACGTGAACCCAACGAAGATTCTAACAGACGACCACCTTGGTGATATAAATCAAGATCTTGAGATAACAAATTGATGCGAGCACTAAAAATAGAAGAGGTAAAATAGGCCCCCCCCACCATGGTAACGGCTATCATTGACGCAAACAGCATTCCTTTAAAACGATACGATTGCCATGCCAGCATCAACAAGCATATGACTAAAGTAACATAGCCAATTCTGCCTTCATTCATAAAAAACAAATAGTAAACCATTAAAGTAACTGTAATAACGGCACTGATGCGATTTTTAAAAGATAGGCTTTTCATTTGGGAAGCAATAAAAAAAGCAGCCATCGCCATAAAGTAACTTGTCTTAATATGGCTTTTAAACACGCCACCCGTGGTATATTTCAATCCGATAGGTAAATCTGCATATACCTTAAGAAAGGCCAAAATAAGCGTAACCACCATAGCCACACAAAAAGCCCAAAGCGCCATTTTAGCAACCGATTTGGGTTGATAAAAATATATCAAAATGGGAATTAAACCTAAACGTAATCCATCGACCAAGCTTCTTCTGATGGATTCGTTGTCGCCAATCGAATACAACATGCCAATCATGGTTAAAAAAACTAAAGGATATATCCATCCAGAAAGTGGATGATGAACTAAAATCTGTTTTTTCTTTTTATGATTAGGCCCCAAAATCCACGTCAGCAACAACAAGGTCACCAAGATACTCGTGATGGCGGTTGAAATAGGAACAAAAAAAGCCAGGCCAATTGCAAAAGTTTTACCAACGGTATCCCAGTCGATGACATTAGTCCTAACTTGCGTAATAGCGTTTGAGATCATGTCTATTCATTTTCCATTATAGTTAAAGGGGCTGCATCCATTGCCCTTACCAAAGCTTGCCAAATTTTAATTGGCGGTAAACTCTCAAAACACGGCGGCATAACAGAAAAATGCCCACCCTTTTTACAGGTCTTTCCAAAGCAAGGCGAACATGCCGCATCCACAGCAAGATGGTGCTGATTGGGTCCATAAGCCCCAGTTAAACCAGGAGATGTTGGACCATAAACAGATACTGTCGGAGTCGCCATGGCCGCCGCAACATGACCAAGCCCCGTATCGACGGCGACGATGCCTTTGGCTTTTGCAATCAAGCTTGTGAGTTCGCCTAACGTTAGTTTTGGCAATACGGTGTTTGTAAAACCATTTTCATCGCAATAACGTTTAATAGTGTGCGCACGTTCCTTTTCAGTTTCACTACCCCAAGGAAGCAGCACATCATATCCGGCTTTTGCTGCAATCAGTGCTAACTCACACCAATAGGCAACTGGCCAGTGTTTGGTTGGCCAAGTTGTACCATGGAGGAAAATAAGCGTGTTATCACCATAGGAGATATTGGTTAATTTATTTCTATCAATGCCATAGTCTGGGGCCGACGTTGGCTTTGCGTAGTGAAAAACTTGGGCAAATAATTCTCGAACTCTTTCAACGGCATGTTGATTTTTGGCAACACCCAGTTTGTGATGATAACCCAGGCTAGATACTGGTTCTCTTGCACTTTGCCAATTTAAACCATATCGCGGTCCTTTGGTAAAGTTGGCAATCAAGGCGCTCTTCACTAACCCCTGGGCATCGATCACCACATCATATTCGCTATAACGTAATTGATTTACTAAATGATGCCATTCTTTCGCTTGATAGGTTTGCCAAGGTGCATTTCGAAAACGACGCAGTGGTGCGTTAATGACATTTCGAACAGCAACATGCCACTTAGGAATTTCTGCAAAAGAAGGTTCAACGACCCAATCAAATGTTAAATCAGGATAAAGTCGATGCACATCGGTTAAGGCGGGCAAGGTATGAATAACATCGCCCATGGATGACATTTTGATAATCAAGGCACGCTTCATTGCGTCACCAATTGTGAAACCGCTTGGATGACTTTTTGCACACTTAAACGTTGCATACACTCATGATGCTTTAATGGGCACACGCGTTTAAAACAAGGGCTACATGGCAATGTTTCTTGTACAACGATGGCTTTATCATCTAAAGGAGGCGTGAAATTCGGTGAGGTTGAACCATAAAGTGCCACTAAGGGACGAGAAAGTGCCGCTGCTATGTGCATTAATCCTGAATCATTGCTAACCACCACGGTGGCTTGAGACATTAAATCAATGGCTTCTCCCAAACTGGTTTTGCCTGTCAGATCTTTGCACCCCTGATGGGTTTGCGCCTGGATAAGGGTCGCCACTTCGCTGTCTTTAGGCGAACCAAAAATCCAGACTTGCCAGCCTTTTGCTAAATAATGATTTGCCAAATCTGCGTAATAATTTTCTGGCCAGCGTTTAGAGGGACCAAATTCTGCACCAGGACACATAACCAATATCGGTTTATCGCAATTGAGTTGGTGGTTTTTTAATGCTTGAGCAATATTCTCTGTTTGCGAAGTTAAACTTGGCTTATGCGGTATTGAAAGAGGCGCAACATCGTTTTTATCGTACGCCAAAGCCAAATAACGTTGAACCATGAGCGGATAAGCTTTTTTAGATAATGTTCGAATATGGTTTAGCAAACCATAACGCCATTCGCCTCGCCAACCAATGCGATGTGGGATATTGGCAAACAAGGGCACTAATGCAGATTTAAAAGAATTTGGCAGCACGTAGCATCGTTGGTATTTTTGCTTTCTTAGTTCTAAACCCAACTTAACCCTGGTTTTAAGATCCAGCTGCCCATGCGTCAGTGGCATAGCAATGCTAGTGGACACTTCCGCCATACGCTCTGTTAAGGGGCTGCTCCATTTGGGCGCGAGCACATCAATTTGTGTATGCGGAAACTGCGCTTTGATAGCTTTAAATAAAGCTTGTGCCATCACCATATCACCAACCCAAGACGGGCCGACAACTAATGTTTTATCGGACAAGGTTGACTTCATTTATCTCTCAATGGCACTTTGTGCCCGTAAAATGCTTCTTAGGAATGCGACTTATCTTGCCCAAAATCACTCAGAATGTAAGCAGTCCCACAATAAGGGCAAGACGCTTTTCCAGTTTTTTCAATAGGTAGATAAACGCGAGGATGCGCATTCCATAAGATCATATCGGGCATAGGACATGATAAGGGCAAGTCCTTATGCGTGACTTCAAATTGCTTTTTCGCACTGGCGATCAACTGCTCGTCACCCGTTTTCATGCGCTACATCCCTCTATAAATAAAGGACGCATTGTAACATTCGCAAGTCAACTGAGCCCACCCTTAGAAAGCGTTTTATGTAATTTAAGATAGTTGCTTTAATTATTTTAACGATGGTTCTTTCTCACAATTTCCGCACTTTGTGCGCAGCACCCCGATATCATGCACATCAATGGCCCCCGCGGACAGATAAGCTTGCCCCGGCGTAGACCGGGGTGCGGGATGTCGGGAGCGTTAGATACTAAATATAAGTTAGCCACTCGGGATGTTTTTCAGTGCGACCATAGACGTGATCAAAATATAGGCTTTGTAATTTTTCTGTGAGCGGCCCTCGACCGCCATTGCCAATCACGCGACCATCTACCTCTCGAATAGGGGTGACTTCTGCAGCCGTTCCAGTAAAGAAACACTCATCTGCCACATACACCTCATCTCGGGTAATGGATCGTTCCATCACTTTCATGCCTAAATCAGTTGCGAGTGTAATAATCGTGTCGCGAGTGATCCCTTCCAAACAAGAAGTGAGTTGAGGTGTATGTAACACGCCTTTGCGAATCAAGAAAAAATTCTCGCCACTACCTTCGGCCACGTAGCCTTCTGGATCAAGCAATAAAGCTTCATCAGCACCACTGGAAAGTGCTTCCTGCAACGCCAACATAGAATTCACATAATTTCCTGTGGCTTTTGCTTTGGTCATAATGATGTTGACATGATGTCTTGTATAAGAAGATGTGCGCACTTTAATGCCACGAGTGAGATTTTCTTCACCCATATAAGCACCCCACTCCCATGCGGCAATCGCAACATGTGCCTTTAAATTATCTGCACGTAATCCCATTCCTTCACTGCCGTAAAAACAAATAGGACGAATATAACCAGCTTTTAAATTATTTCTGGTGATAACTTCTTTATGTGCTTCATTTAACGTTTCTTTATCAAAAGGCATTGGCATACGTAGGATGTGCGCAGAGCGGAAAAATCTATCGGTATGATCTTGTAGTCTAAAAATGGCCGGCCCCTTAGCCGTAGGATAAGCCCTTAATCCTTCATAAATTCCCATACCATAATGTAATGAGTGCGTTAATACGTGGATGTTAGCATCTCGCCATTTTAGCCATTGCCCATCCATCCAAATAAAGCCATCTCTGTCTGACATCATTGCCATAAAAAGGATCCTCGCTAACCATTTTTTTGTGATCCAGAGTATACCGCAATTAAATTGAAAATAGTCATAGTGGGTTTACTTACACACCACTAAATATTCTATCCCATAAATCACAAACGCGCGCGAGATAGTCATTCAATGCTTTATCCTGACTAAACTCGAATTCGGGTTGAAATATTTTTTGTCGAATATGTCGCTGATAACAATCAAGCGCGCCAATCAATAAATCGGCGAATGAGGGCTCAATTAGCGATGTTGCCTGTAGTTGTTGCAAAATGCACATACTACTTCTCATTTTAATCAAAGAAGTACATTGATGTGATTTTAATAACATAAAATATTGTGCAATAAAATCAATATCACAAAGCCCTCCTTTGACCATTTTGATTTCATTTTTAATAAAACGATGCTGCTCATGCATTTTTTCTCTCATTTTACTGATTTCTTTTGCCAGTATAATGGGCTCTCGTTTTTTGATTAAAATTGCCTCTCGGCACTGCTCAAAGGCTTCAAATAGCAATTGCTCTCCAACGACCATGCGTGCTTTAACAAGCGCTTGATGCTCCCAAGTCCAAGCTTGCTCATGCAAGTATTTTTTGAATGCTTCAAAATGGCTAACCAGCAGTCCTGCCGATCCACCTGGGCGTAACCGTACATCTACTTCATATAATGTCCCGGCGGAAGTGTGTGTACTTAGCATATGTATGATGCGCTGAGCAAGACGCAAACTAAACTCATCATAAGTTATCGATTTATGCTTTCCCTGTAAAACACATTCGTTATAAGTATTATAAAGAAAAACTAAATCTAAATCTGACTGGTAAGATAATTCACAGGCACCAAGCTTGCCATAGGCAACAATACCAAAAGGAATTTTTTCTTTGAGGGTTTGCGCACTTTCATTAAGTTGATAATGCCTTATCATAAAATCAAGACTTAAGTCATATATTTTATTTAATATAATTTCAACAATGTTATTTAATACCGCGCTAACATCAATTTTATGATGCGTTGACTCCATTTCAAGCAATGCAACATGTAAATAGCACGCAAGCTTAAATTGACGCAAATGATCCATTTGTCCTTCTAAATCAGTTGGCAACAACCAATTTAACCGTTGACTTAACTCCAGCTCTAAATAATGCTTATCCGTGACTTCTTCAATTAATGGTGGGCTCAACAATTCATCTAGCAATACGGGATAAGTGCAAAGCAAAGATAAAATCCAGTCGCTCGTATGTGCAATTTTGATTAAGTATTCTAAAGCTTTAGGCTTTTCTAATAACAAAGCAAGATAAGCTGAGCGCCTGGCAATCGATTGCATTAAACGCAGCATACGTTCCATCACTAATGTCGAATTACTTTGTCTTGCAATGGATAAAATTAGCACACCTATTATTTTATCTAATCTTGCGCTGGCATGCTTTTTTAAATTTTGACAGGTTCGAGACTCTTTAAACACAGTCAATAGATGCACAACCGTTTTTGCATCTTGATAACCTAATTTTTCGAGTAGCTTAATGCTCGAGCTATCGCCTAAGTTAGACCAGATAAAATCACCTTCACCTTTATGCGCCAAGGTTTTTTCATTTGGCGGGGTTGATGAAATATTATTGAAATGTGTCTCAACCTGATGGGTATGCCTTTTCAAAACATGCTGAAATTCTACCCAAGAAGACAGCCCCATCGTAAAATAGAGTCTGGCTCTATCGAGTGCACTTTTAGGCAAAATATGCGTTTGTTGATTTTGCATAATTTGCAATCGATGTTCACACTTTCTTAAAAAAATATAGGCTTTTTCAAGTTCTTGACATACTGTTATTGGCAAGAACCCTGCTTCTCCCAAACGTGACAAAATAATTAATAGTTGTCGATGTTGAAATTGCCTATTTTGCCCTCCTCGTATCAACTGAAAAGCTTGCGCTAAAAACTCAATTTGCCGAATACCACCTGGACCTAGTTTTATATTCTTTTTAATCTGCTTTCTTTTTATTTGCGCTAATACCAAATCACGCATTTCTCTTAAAGATTCGAACGCCCCATAGTCTAAATAGCGTCGATAGACAAAAGGCTGCAACAGAGAATATAATTTAGGCGCTGCACTTTCTCCTGTAATAACACGCGCTTTTATCAAGGCATAGCGTTCCCAATCACGCCCATGATATTGATAATAGTTTTCTATCGCATTAAAATTAAGTACCAAATTGCCACTTTGACCATGTGGTCTTAAACGCATGTCAACACGATAAACAAACCCATCCATCGTTACTTCTGACAAAACTTTAATTAACTGCTGTCCCACTTTAGTGAAAAACTGTTGGTTGGTAATTTTTCTTGAAGTACCAACGGTCGCGCCATCTTCGGGATAGGTGAAAATGAGATCAACATCAGATGAAAAATTTAACTCACCTGCCCCCAATTTTCCTACCGCAACTACCATAAAAGGCTGAATTTGACCTTGTTCATTACAAGGTGTCCCCCACTTGTGTAACGCTTGCTGATATATATATTCGGTTGCTTTAATAATGCAAACATCAGCCAAGCTTGAAAGTTCATCAATATGCGTATTAAAACTGCACAAATTCAGTAACTCTCTCCAAGCAATACGTGCCATAGACTTGCGATTAAACTGCCTTAAGGCTCGCATTAACGAGATCTCATCATTTACTGATGTTGAAAAAAATTGCCATTCATTCACATAATCTTGTTTATCATAAGCTTTATTTACTTTCGTCATCATTTCGATTGGCAAGCTAGGTTCTTGGCAAAAGAGGGTTGTCAGATAATCACTTGATGCCAAAACATACCATAAAGAACGTAAAAATTGAGCATCACGAGGAATTTCGCAATGTGACTGTGCGGCACAAGCTTGATAACGCTCCCACGCTTGAACCAAATATTTATTCATGCTAGTGGGAAGTGTATTTAGATAGTTTTTGAAGCAATCTTCCATGATGCCTCTGAGGGCCGGCACGAGGTACGGCCCTGTAAAATTAAGCCCTTTCCACTTTCAAAATCGTGCCATCGACACTCACGACTTTGACGGTTGTGCCAGCGGGCATATCTGGGCCTGTAACCAACCATAGAGTGTCGGCCACACGGACCTTGCCACGCCCATTGACAATGGCCTCTGTCAGTGCAAAGGTCCGACCTATGTATTGCGCAGAGCGACGATTCAAATCGGGATTATCGCTAGTCCTAGGATGTTTGCTTAAATAGTGACGCCAAAAAACGAGGCTTGTCATCACGCCAATACCAAAAATGAGCAGTTGATATTCCCAAGTCATCATCGGGATCAACAACTTTAAAATACCGACAAAGGCAGCAGAAATACCGCACCAAACAAAGAAAAAGTTAGCGCCCAGCGTGACATCTAAAATGGCCAATACGATGGCCAAAGCAAACCAATGCCAAAAAACGAGTTGTGAAAATAAGGCATCCATTTTTTAATCCTTCACCTTATGAGAAAAAGTTTGCTTAGCAATTTCTGCTATCCCGGCTATGGAACCTATAACACTTGCAGCTTCCAAAGGCATTAAAATTACTTTTTGGTTCTCAGCGCTGGCAATTTTCCCTAATGCACCAACATAATTTTGCGCAATAAAATAATTTAGTGCTTGCACATCACCCTTAGACAGAGCTTCTGAAACAACTTCGGTCGCTTTAGCTTCTGCAGATGCTGTTCTTTCTCTTGCTTCAGCATCACGAAACGCTGCCTCTTTTCTACCTTCTGCATCAAGTACGACAGCTTGTTTTTCCCCTTCCGCTTTCAAAATGGCAGATGCTCTAAACCCTTCCGCTTCGAGAATTTTTGCTCGTTTTTCACGTTCAGCTTTCATTTGTGCTGCCATGGCATTGACGAGATCTTTAGGTGGTGAGATGTCTTTGATTTCAACACGAGTCACTTTAACACCCCATGGTGTAGTCGCTTCATCAACCACTGAAAGCAATTTCGTATTGATATGATCGCGATTTGAAAGCGCTTCATCCAGCGCCATCGAACCAAGGACTGTACGAATATTAGTCATCGTAAGCGCACGTAAAGAACGATCGAGCTCGCTTATTTCATAAGCTGCTTTCGCTGCATCAACCACTTGATAAAAACAAATACCATCTACTTTCACCATAGCATTGTCTTTCGTAATAATTTCTTGTGATGGAATATCTACAACTTGTTCCATCATAATTAATTTCGACCCAATTCTATCAACGAAAGGAATGATCAAAGACAAGCCAGGTGAGAGGGTTTGGATGTAACGCCCAAATCGCTCCACTGTCCACTCATAGCCCTGAGGAACCTGCTTTACGCCCATGGAGATAACGAAAATAGCTAAAATGACGATAAGAAAGACAACAGTACCGAAATCCATAGGACCCCCTAACAAGGAAAATAAGGTTTCAAAACTGAATTTACTATAGAAAAATACAGTTTTTTCACAGCTTTAAGTAAGAAAGTTAGTATATTGATTCTTATTATTATAGCAAGTGGATTAATTCATCTGATAAGGCAATTGCATGGAACTCGATAAGTACCTCATCAAAATGAAAGAAATGGAGGCGTCCGATCTGTTTTTAACGACAGGCAAACCAGCATCTGTCAAAGCTTATGGCAAATTAATACCACTTGATGATATTCCTTTAAATAAAGATGAAATTAAAAAACTTGCTTATGAAACAATGAGCACAGAGCAAATTGAAACTTTTGAAAAAAAGATGGAGATGAACTTAGCCATTGCTGACAAGCTTGGTCGATTTCGTGTCAGTATCTTTGTTCAACGTGCTGATGTAGCGGTTGTCATAAGACGCATTCAAATGCAAATACCTACCATTGAATCTTTGGGGTTGCCTCAGATTCTGAAAGATATCGTTATGGAAACCCGAGGATTGGTGCTTGTCGTAGGTGCTACAGGCTCCGGAAAATCTACCACACTCGCGGCTATGATCGATTATCGCAATGAAAACACAGCGAACCACATTATTTCGATTGAAGATCCGATTGAATTTGTTCACACGCATAAAAAATCCATTATTAATCAACGCGAAGTGGGTATGGATACCCTAAGTTACGAAGAAGCACTCAAAAATACGTTGCGTCAAGCACCTGATGTCATTTTAATTGGTGAAATCCGAGCACGAGAAACTATGGATCACGCGATTGCTTTTGCAGAAACGGGGCATTTATGTCTTTCGACATTACATGCAAACAATGCCAACCAAGCACTAGATCGTATTATTAATTTTTTTCCAGAAGACAGAAGACATCAGCTTTTACTCGACCTATTTTTTAATCTTAAGGCGATTGTTTCTCAAAGATTAGTCCAAACGATTGATGGCAAACGTACTGCTGCCTTTGAAATTATGTTGGGCACACCGCTTGTGCTTTCTTTAATTCAACGAGGCGAAATTGATGGCTTAAAAGAAGCCATGGAAAAATCAAATACACTAGGAATGCAAACTTTTGATCAAGCGCTTGAAAAACTCTATTTTAATAAAATAATCTCACTTGAAGAAGCATTAAAAAATGCAGATTCTCGTAATAACTTAAGATTAAAATTAACCATTACAGATAAGAATCCTGAAGAAGAGGAAAAAGACAAAGAGCAAATAGAAAAAACACAAGACCCCACACCTTTGTCAACATTACTGCCAACCGCAGATACAACAAAAAATGGCAACAAAGGTGGGGGGAAAGGTGGAAAAGGTGGTTTAAGCTTGGTCGACGACTAAGCGACGACCGGTATTTTAAGATTTTTTCCGTAAAATATTTCTAACATTTCTCGTTTCAATTGGCTACGAATCAAATGATTTTCTGCATCTGATAACATCTGAGCTTTGCAGCCAAACAAATAATTATCAAGATCAAAATCTTTGAGCAACATTTTGGTATGAAACACATTTTCTTGATATACATTCACATCTATCATTTCATAAGAATCCAGCGTGTCTTGTGTGAAATAATTTTGAATGGAATGAATGCGATGGTCAATAAAATGCTTTTCACCATTGACATCTCTGGTAAATCCGCGCACACGATAATCCACTGTGACGATATCAGAATCAAAAGTATGGATAAGATAGTTGAGCGCTTTCAAAGGCGAAATAAGACCGCATGTTGAAACATCAATATCAGCTCGAAAGGTGCAGATCCCATTATCTGGATGACTCTCAGGGTAGGTATGTACCGCAATATGGCTTTTATCCAGATGCGCTACAACACTTTCAGGAATAGGACCTGGTGATTCTGTCTGCAGCGGTCTTTTTTCCACTGGCTCTTCGGCAATCAATAAGGTGACGCTCGCCCCTTGGGGATCATAGTCTTGGTGTGCAACGTTCAAAATATACGCCCCGATAATACGGGTCACTTCTGACATAATCTCAGTTAGTCTTCTGGCATTATATTGCTCGTCAATATACTCTATATATTGCTGGCGTTGTTCTGGGGTCTTGGCATAGCAAATATCGTAGATATTGAAGCTTAAATTCTTAGTAAGATTGTTAAAGCCATGGAGTTTGAGTTTCTGCAATGTCTATCCATCCTATATATACTACCTAGATACTACCCCCTTGGGCAGCAGCTTGGCAGTATACCTACATTATAGTTATCTGACGAGCAATTTTTACCCCTCCTACCGCTCAAAACCGCCAATTGCGAAGACTTGCATCTTAAAGGCATAATAAATCGTTTTTTCAAGCAGAGGGCCAAACATTATGTTAAGCAAGAACGCTTTTCTAAAATATACAAGACTTTTCATGGTGTGCACCGTCCTTGCGGTTGCTTCACCTATTCTCTTGGCAAAACTAGGATTTTGGGGAGATGCTAATGCTTCGCCCAAATTTCAAAAGGCAAATGATCCTATCCAATATGGCGCCGAGCCAGTATCGTACGCGGGTGCTATATCACGGGCATTCCCAGCTGTAGTGAGCATACATTCTAGCAAAGAAATCCCAAAAGAATTAAATCCTATGATGCGTGATCCTGTTTATCGCTATTTTTTTGGGAATCAAGGTGGGCTTTCCCCAGAAGGACAATCGGGTATCGGTTCAGGCGTTATTGTGACTAAAGATGGCTATATTTTAACGAATAATCATGTCATCAATGATGCTGACGAAATCAAAGTAAAATTAGCCGATGGCAAAGAAGCCAAAGCAACCGTCATTGGCTCGGATCCTGAAACAGATCTCGCTATTTTGAAAATAGATCTGCCTGATCTGAAAGTCATTGCCATGGGTGATTCTGAAAACCTAAAAGTGGGCGATATTGTTTTTGCGATTGGTAATCCATTTGGGGTAGGCCAAACAGCGACACACGGTATTATCAGTGCAACCCATCGCAAAGATTTAGGCATCAATACTTTTGAAAACTTTTTACAAACCGATGCAGCCATCAATCCAGGTAATTCCGGTGGCGCACTCATTGATATCCATGGAAATCTGATTGGTATCAACAACGCTATTTACACCCGCAACGGTGGTTTTCAGGGCATTGGTTTTGCCATTCCCATTAACCTTGCCAAAGATGTCATGGCAGAATTAATTGATAGCGGTTTTGTCACCAGGGGTTGGATGGGTATTACCGTATCGAAACTTACCCCTGAAATTCGTAAGTCGTTGAATTACCTCAAAGGAGAAGGTGTGGTCATAGCTGGCGTCATTCGCCAAGGTCCTGCTTTTAATGCTGGCCTTCGCCCAGGCGATATCATTATCAATGTCGATGGAAAAACAACCACAGAACCTTCTGAAGTATTGAGCATTACTTCTAAGCTTAAGCCTGATGCCGCTTACCCTATCACCGTGGTGCGCAATGGCGAAACACTAGACTTTCGTGTCATTGCTGGAAAACGTCCTTTGAATAAACCTAAAGGACAAAATGAATCTAACAAGCTTGAATAAATGATTTTCTAAAAAATATTAAAGGGCTCTTATTGGGCCCTTTTCATCATGGATAAGGAGTTAGCATGTTAAAAGATGGACCAGAATCAGAACAAGTGTCAGAAAAAGGTAAAGAAAAACATCATCATAGGAAAAGGCATCACCACAAAAAAATAAGCGAGCAAGACAAGCATGTACAAGAAACAGAGAAATTAGATAAAAAAAATAAAGCAAAAGAAACTAAAAGTCATCATGGTCATCATCATCATTCAAAAAAACCAAATGCAATCGATAAACAAGCAGATATGCAGCCCACCCAAATAGCCCTAGGTGTGACTCCAGCAACGAATGCTGTGTTCAATGCACCTGTCGCTGTAATACCCAACCCACAAGCAAGCGATCTTAAACCAACAGCTGAAATGCCTCCTCCAACTTCGACAACACCATCGCTCAAACAAAGTCTGGAGGTTATCATTCTGAGCGAAGGAAGAAGAAGTTTAAAAGAAAGTGATGATCAACCAAGACCCCCTCTTGTCACGTTGAATACCTTTAGTTCAGATGACAGATCCGATACAAGTTGGTCGCAAATTGCGAGAACTTATATTCCGGGGTTTAACTTAGCTGCAAGTATCGTCCCATCATTTCTTCAAATGCATCAACGTGCAGGACACCAGCTAGTGAACAAGTTTTCAACGATAGGAAAACCTCTGGAAGTACAGAGCCCTCAGCTAAGTAAAAAATTTTAAGAAAATGCGCTGATCCCGGTAATATGTCGGCCAATAATAAGGCTATGCATATTATCGGTTCCTTCATAAGTAAACACCGATTCAAGATTATTCATATGTCGTATCACATGATATTCTAAGCTGATACCATTTGCGCCTAATATATTTCTAGCCATTCTGGCAATGTTCAAAGCTTCTTTGCAAGCATTCATTTTAGCCATTGATATCATCACATAATTTGCTCTATCTCTATCTTTTAACCTGCCAATTTGTAAATTCAGGGTTTGGGTTTTCACAATCGATAAAAACATATCTGCTAAATCACGCTGTACCAATTGAAAACTCGCAATTGGTTTACCAAAACCAATACGTTCTGTTGCATACTTGAGCGCAATATCATAGCAAGCGATTGCTGCACCCGTTGCACCCCAAGCTATCCCATAACGCGCATTAGTTAAACATGCTAACGCGCTGGACAAGCCATTGGTGTTGGGCAAAACATTCTCGTTTGGTACAAAGCAATCTTCTAAAACAATTTCACCGGTGATGGAGGCTCGTAACGATAATTTATGCTTTATTTCATTCGCTTTATATCCTGCAAATTTTTTCTCAACGATAAACCCGCGGATCATATTTGATTCATCTTTAGCCCAAACAATCGCAATGTCTGCAAGTGTGGCATTGGTTATCCACATTTTAGCGCCATTTAATATGTAACCACCATCCACTTTTTTTGCATTGGTTTTCATATTAGCGGGATCTGATCCTGAATCTGGTTCAGTTAAACCAAAGGCACCAAGGCAACTGCCTGTTGCCATCTGTGGTAAATAGCGAATTTTTTGTTCATCTGATCCAAAAGCAAAAATGGGATACATACAAAGAGAACTTTGTACTGAAACAAAACTTCTGAGCCCACTATCCCCCCGTTCCAGTTCTTGGCACGCTAATCCGTAGGCAACCTGGCTTGCGCCAGAGCCACCTGCTTGAACTGGCAAGGTCATACCCAGCAACCCCAATTGACCCGCTTTTTTGATAAGGGAGCGATCAAATTCTCCCTTTTCATATTGGTTTGCAATGCCAGGCATGACTTCATCTTCAACAAATCGCTTTACAGAATCCCTGGTCAATTTTTCTTCAACAGTTAATTGTTCATCCAAATACAAAATATCTTCCATCTTGTTTTCCTATTTATTTATATCAAATATAATCGCGTCGATTATTTGTTTAGTGCTTGGTAATATAAATTCCCAGGCCATGCCTAATGGAATAAATGAGTCAAAGGCAGTGATTCGCTTTACCTCTGGTAAAGGGGCGCTCTTTTCCAAAATAAGAGACAACAATTGCTCACTCAAACTTGCTGTTTTTCTGCATTCATCAACAATTAGTATAAACTTGCAATCATGGATTGCTTTTAACAAATCGGTGGCATTTAAAGGCACTAACCAACGTAAATCTATCAGTTTGACGTTTATATTGTGCTCCTTTTTCAAGGTGTTTGCAGCGAAACGACTCATCGCCATACCATTGCCATAACTGATAATAGCAATATTAGCGTTCAAATCCCCTTCGATTCCCAACTCACCAAACGCAATCGTTTCGCCCGCACAAGGATAAGTCTGCAATGCCAGATTATCATCCTGAGCATAGGCATCTTTTGCCATATATAATGCGATAGGCTCAAGAAAAATGATCACACGTTGTGAGTTATAAGCTAAATTTACACATTCGCGTAGTAGTTTAACTGCATCACTCGCCGTGGATGGACAGGCAATGATAATGCCAGGGATCTCCCGCAAAAAAGCAAAAGCATTATCATTATGAAAGTGACCACCAAACCCTTTTTGATATCCAAACGACGGAATGCGGACTACCATTGGATTGGTATATTGACCTTTAGAAAAAAAAGACAGCGTGGATGCTTCTCCCCTAATTTGATCAATCGCATTATGCGTATAGGCAAGAAACTGTATTTCGGGGATCGGGATAAAACCATTATGCGCAAAACCTATCGCCGTGCCTAAAATAGTTTGTTCATCTATCACCGTATCAAAAACTCGTGACTTTCCAAATTGTTTTTGCAGATCCGCTGTCACGCGATAAACACCGCCCTTTTTCCCGACATCTTCACCAAAAACTACTGTATTGGGGTAATCAGTTAGAATTTCTGTTAAGGCTAAATTAAGGCTTTGCGCCATATTTTTTTTAAGGTTTTGAACTTGATTTTTTTGATCATTAGACACAAGCACTGATATGGGGCGAGCAGGTGGCACGATCGTTGAAATAACTTCATCTGCACTTAATAACTTTGGTGTCGCCAGCGCACGTATCGTTGCCTTTTTTACTTGCTCTCGCACTTGCTCATATCTATC
Organism: Uncultured Candidatus Berkiella sp.; assembly: GCA_964606325.1. Classification (GTDB taxonomy): domain Bacteria; phylum Pseudomonadota; class Gammaproteobacteria; order Berkiellales; family Berkiellaceae; genus Berkiella. Next base: position 13,861 of record CAZSGE010000003.1, on the reverse strand, counting down.
AACAATCTCTGTCGCCTTAAGCCATTTTTCTTGAATAAGTATTCTTGCGGTATGTAATAAGGGATCATCGCTTTCTGTTTGTTCAATGTCAGCTTGAGCGCGGTATTGAAATTCAATGTCTGATCCTGCGTGCCCAAGCAAGCGCACGGTTTTCATATGTAAAAATACGGGCTCACTTTTATGGCGAGCAAGATGTTGGGCCATCAATGAAGCCTTATAAACATCTGCGAGATTGCAACCATCACAACCAATATAATGCAAACCTACGCGATCTTTAAAAGTACGCTCTATCCAATTAGCCGGCGTTGGCACTGAAATAGCAAAACCATTATCTTCACAAATCCACACTAGCGGTAAAGTCCGTCTTGCACTAAATACCCATTGACTAGCATTAAACGCACCTTGTGCCGTAGAATGATTCACTGAACCGTCACCAAAACTACACAGCACAACACTATCAGGGTGTAACTTTACAAATTGATTCTCTTTCAACGATTTAGCGGTAGTAATTGAAATAGCCGTACCTAACGCTTTAGGTAAATGAGAAGCAATCGTGCTTGTTTGAGGTGGTATAAATAAAGGTACACTACCAAATACTTTGTGTCTTCCGCCACTGATAGGATCATCACTTGAAGCAACTAAAGAAAGGACTTGATCGTAAATAATATCGATAGTAGGTTCTTTTTTTGCACGTTGCACCACAAAAGCGCCACTGCGATAGTGTAAAAAAGCCATATCATCTTTTCTAAAAGCTTTGGCAATCGCCGCATTGCCTTCATGACCGCTACTGCCGATAGTATAATAACCTTTGTTTTGTTCGCGTAAAATTCGCGCCATCAGATCGAGATGCCGACTAATTAATTGCGAATCAAATAGTTCTAAAAAAGCATCGACGGTGAGCTGGGCTTCACTAGGTGTGGTATGGCTTTTCGCAATAGGAAATTCTTGAGCGAGGACTCGCTTGGTGAAGTTTTGATCGACTATTGAGGCACGGTCCAGGTCCATAACATTCTTCCATGATTGCTTGCCCTCACCCGCCCGTCATCTCACAAATGTTCGAATGACGGTCACCCTCTCCCGCACAATGCGGTAGAGGGTACAGAAATCCTACCTAACCTACAGCTTTCTTAATCTCATCTCTCATCGCTTGAATGGTTTTTTGATAATCATTGGTTTGAAAAATCGCTGAACCTGCCACAAACGTATCCGCACCTGCTTTGGCGATTTCACCAATATTATCGACTTTAACACCGCCATCAATTTCTAAACGAATATTTTTACCTGAAGAATCAATTATTTTTCTTGCAGCACGAAGTTTGTTTAGGCTACTTGGAATAAATTGTTGCCCACCAAAACCCGGGTTTACTGACATAAGCAAAATCATATCGAGTTTATCGATAACATGTTCAAGCACCGTGAGCGGTGTTGCTGGATTAAACACAAGGCCTGCTTTACAACCATTTTCTTTAATCAGCTGCAACGTTCTATCAACATGATTGCTGGCCTCAGGATGAAAGGTAATATAAGTTGCACCTGCTTTAGCAAACATAGGGATGAGAGCATCGACAGGTTGTACCATTAAATGCACGTCAATCGGCGCTGTTATTCCATGCTTGCGTAAAGCTTCACACACAAGCGGCCCAATGGTTAAATTAGGAACGTAATGATTATCCATGACATCAAAGTGAATGATATCGGCACCGGCTTTTAATACCGTGTTCACTTCTTCACCGAGTCTGGCAAAATCTGCTGATAATATCGAAGGCGCTATAGCATAGGGTTGCATAATTATTTCTTAAAAAGATGTTAGTGATAAACATAATACTCGAATCAGTTTGAGATTTAGGCGCGGCGACAAGCAAACGAAGCCCCAGGAGTGTACGCTTTGGTACATGACTGGGGTGAGTGAGCGCAGGCAACAAAGCATAAACTCAAACAGGTTCGAGTATATCACTTTGGAAACCATACCCCAAAACTAGCCATGGCCAAATTAACCCCGCTATTAGGCCTTTTAATCGAACAATTTGAATAATGGTAGGCTCTCATGGCAACATCGTACTGTTGCTGTTTACCAAATCGAAATCCAAGTCCCGCTTTATCCTCAAATTGAAAATGCAAAGATAAAATCCGACCTTGGATCTCTGTCTCAGACAACCACGAAAGTCCAACTCCTAACTCAGCATAAGGAAGTATTTTACTTCCAGAAAATGCTTGTTGCCGCTGCCAACGGAACATGGGGCCTGAAGTAAAAGCGTTTAAATTAGTTGCTCTATCAGGAGCAAGATTGGCACGTTGTGGGCCATTCCAAATAGCAAAACTGCTTTCCCATACTGCATTCAGTCCCCAAAGTTCTTCCTTGCGCCAAACAGGACCAAAGTCCCATGAAACCGCTAAGCGATAGGGCTGAATATCTTGAATGCCTTGGCCACTACCAAATGCAACACCGAAGTCTGCATGAGCAGCTTTGCAAAGAAGAAATATAATTAATAGTGCTGTAGTTCGAATTATAACTAAAAACACCTTTTTCTTGTCCCTAAGATCAAAGGGGTTTATTTGAGTCTAACTTGTATGCTGAAGAATTCCACCTTTTCTTTAAAATTTTGCTAACATAGGCCTCCTCATAGTCCTGCATATTTTTAAAAAATGGATATGACAAGCAAAGCAACTTATGTTAATATTCCAGCCTTTCTCGCTTAACTAGATTATTAACATCGGCTGTATATAGATGTAAAGGGAGACTGACATGCCAAGAGCAAGAAGAAATGATAAACGGGAGCGACTAATTGAGGCCGCCGATAAATTAATTTACGAGCAAACTTTTCATACCACAACACTAGCCGACATCGCTAAATTAGCAGATGTGCCACTAGGAAATGTTTACTATTATTTCAAAACTAAAGAAGCCATCATGGATGCTGTTTTACACCGTCGCATGACTGAATGGCGCAATCTTTTCCAACAATGGGAACAAATCCCAGACATTAAAGAGCGTTTAACTGCTTTGTTGCATCATAACAATGCACAATCAGAAACCTTAGCTCGCTTCGGCTGCGTTATCGGAAGCCTTTGCCAAGAACTTGGCAAACAAGGTGGCGTTCTTGCTACGGCAGCTTCTAAACTTATGTCCGATATTCTTAAATGGGTTGAATCTCAATTCCGTGAAATGGGCAAAGGCGAACGTTCAACACAATTAGCCACTTACTATTTAGCCGCTATTCAAGGCATGAACCTGTTGACGCTCACTTTCAAAGAGCCACAATACATGGAACGCCAAAGTGAATCTTTACAAGAATGGTTAGCAACTGTCTAAACCACCATTGTTAATCCCGTTTTGCGTCATGAGTTCTCATGGCGCAACTTTTCATTTTCCCCCTTGATACATCCATACTATATTGAATGATAGATTCCGTTCACGATTAACAATTATTAATCTGTTTTTTTTTCTAATGGCTGCGATGATTCAAAAAAGCCAGTTAGCAAAGTAAAAATATCTTACAGGGATACCGCCGATGAAAACACCGACACACACTTTTGACATTATCACTTTGGGCCAATCTTTTGTGGATTTTTTGGGCGAACAAATTGGCGCCAATCTCAAAGACATGATGAGCTTTAAAAAGCATGTCGGTGGCATGCCTGCATACGCTCGCGGTTTTTCTCGACTTGGGTTAAAAACCGCACTTATCTCATCGGTTGGCCATGATGATTTGGGACAATTTATTCTGGATGCGATGGTGCATGAAAAAGTAGATATTAGCAAAGTTCAAATTGACACGGAACACGCCAGCGCTTTAATGTTCAGAGCACTTAAGAACAGAATGTCATTTCCTGTAGTAACATACAAAAGCCAATGTGCTGATATTTTAGAAGAAGCATCCGATATCTCATCTAATTTCATTGGCAAAGCACAAACGCTATTCATTACCAGTTCAAATTTTAATAGTAAAAATGGTCAACGTATCATTAAAGAAGCCGTGCATGCTGCTAACGAAAAGCAAACAAAAGTAATTCTTGCCTTAGATGATATTAATGAAACTAATCTGAGCCATATTCTTAAAACACTCCCCTTTTGCTCATTGGTAATAGGTTGTGAAAAAGATTTTCATCAATTAGCTGGTGAAACGGATTCTCATGTTGCTTTAACACAGTTGCGCAATGTCAGTAGCGCCATATTTGTGATGAAAAATTCACAGGGTTGTTATGTTTTCACACAAATACCCAACGATTTACAAACAGCACCTCATCATGCTGGATTTATTGCTGATAAAAATATTCCTTTTACTTCAAAAGAATCATTTATTATTGGATATGTCACCGGATGGATAAAAGGATATTCACAGGAAAAAAGTTGTGAATATGCCATGGCATGCCATGCACTTACGCAATCTCGCGAAGAGCATAGCGACAGCTTACCCAGTGTTGAAGCCTTATCCATTTTTCTCTCTTCACAATCCCAAGTTGTGCAAACCATTCGTACACCGTTATTTGATCATATACATTATGCGGCAACACGCGCGAACACCCATGAACAACTGTTTACCTTTAGCTTTGGCGCACATAGTCAGTGGATGAAAATAGTGAATGCATCCAATGTGGATGAAGACGCAATCATCAAAGCAAAAATGCTTATTGCGACAGGTATACAACAAGTAGCTATGAAATATCCAAATGTTAGCATGATGACGGATGCCTATCCTGAGAGTGAAATTATTGATGCGCTACCCTCTCCACACACCCTAATGAGAGCATTGGATGTACCAGGTGTTGTGCCATTACAAATTCAAGGTGATCCTGACATTACACATACCTTAATTAATTGGCCAAAACATCATAGTGCAAAAGTTTCATTCATTTATCATCCAGATGATAGATATGCACTGCGCCAACAACAAGAATCTGTACTTAATCATTTGTATTTAGCAGCAAGGCGAACAGGTCACGAATTAGTGCTTGAATTAGCCCCTGCTACTAATAGTTTAATTACTGCAAGTACCATGAGCCATATCATGCAACGCATGTATGAAATCGGAATTTACCCTGATTGGTGGCAAATTACCCCGCCAAGAGATCAGCGTGCTTTTGATAACATTCAACGCATCATTAGTGAGAATGATCGTTTTTGCAAAGGTATATTACTCTTAACCCAACAAGCAACTTTTGAACAATTACCTGTAATGTTTGCGCCCTGCGCCAAACATGATATTTGCAAAGGATTTGTAGTAGATAAAAGTTTGTTCCAAACAGCTCTTTATCAATGGTTAGGGCAAATGATAAGCAACCAAGCTTTTGTTGACACCGTCAGCAGAAGTTTTGAAAAAGCGATTACACTGTGGGACCAGGCTAAAGTGAGTACCAAGCAAAGCGTGCAAGCTTAGCTTGGTACGCATAGCGTAAAAATCTCACTTAATTTATTCCAAGGCAAAGCAAAAATATTATCGCTAATTTTCATAATGTTGGGTGTTTGACAGATAATGAAGCCATTTTTAGCTTTTGTATATTCTTTCATAAAAATACGCAGATATTTACCATCTTGTGGCGTAGGTGAATTTGTCCATTTAACTTCTATTGGTATCAATCTATCACCGGATTCAACAACCCAGTCAACTTCTGGCCCAGCAGGATCTCGCCAAAATTTGAGCAATGAGCGTGGCTCGAAAAGTCGAAGGTAACGAATAAGTTCTAAACCCACATATTGCTCGAAAATATAACCTAATTGCTCTTTAGGAAGCTTGCGTCCTTCTCTTGCGGCAATGCGCCGCACACCTAGATCATAAAAAATATATTTTTGTGCTTTAGTTAATCTTTGTCGAGTTTTGCTGATAGAAATTGGCTCGACGCGCTCAGCAACTAAGCAATCTTCCAAAATTTGGTAATAGCTCATTATGGTCATATTCGTAACACCAATTTCTTGCGAAAGTTTGGTGAAATTAACAATTTTACCTGATTCAGAAGCAGCAAATTCGAGAAAGCGGGCAAAGTGTCCGATATCACGAACCAAGGCTTCTGCTCTAATTTCTTCCTCAAGATAAATAGTGACATAAGCATCAAGTAAGTTTTCGCGTTCACTTTCATCTGCAGTTAGTGCAATTTCTGGTAATGCACCATCTAATAAAATGGCTTCTAGGCTGCTAAATGCTTTCGGAAATTCACGTTGCGTAAACGGATCTAACCGTAGTGGAATTAAGCGACCGGGCAGTAAATTCACATTATCACCACGTCGTAGTTTTCGCGCAGAAGATCCAGTGAGGATAAACTTAGCTATTTTTCGATCGATTAAATCTTGGACAGCATCCATTAAAATCGGTACTTTTTGAATTTCATCAATGATGACTAAAGGAAGTTTTTTCTGATCTTTTTTTCCTAAAGCGTCAATTTCAGCCGTTAATAAAAAAGGTTCTTTTTCATAACGCAGGCGATCTGTTGGATTAGCGAGGGAGATACGTTTATCAACCTTTAATTGATTTAGCAGGGTTGTTTTTCCAGTTTGCCGTGGGCCGAGCAATAATATGCTTTTTTCACCTGCCAAAGTAGCATTGAGCTTGGTTTCAATTTCTCTATGTATATACACCATAAAACCACCAAATAATGAAACATTGACATAATGATATCAAATTTCATTGAATATTGATAGCGACATACTAAATTTTCACCCAAAACCGTCAATATAAAAATTACGTGTAAAAACATCCACCTAAAGAAGTTAAGTCTAACTGAAAATTTGTTTGCTAGGGCAATTTAGAAATGTCCGCTGAATGTAAATTCACATTATTATAATCGAAAAATTAAACATGTTATTAATCAAATTTTAACAGATAGATCTTTTACCGGTTTTGAGTTGGCAGCATTTCCCTCCACAGAGGTTAGAATGCTCTGCGCACCAGACAAGGGCAGATACGTGTTCGATGAAATTAATTCATCTAAAGTATCAGTAGAAAACAATTTTTCTCCATACATCTCTAAAAGCAAAAGAAACGGCGTCTTGTATTGACTAAAGTGACCTGAAAAACCACCACCTTTTTGACAAACACTTTCTGCAAAATGCCGTAGCATCACAATCTTATCATGATCTCTATCTGATAATTGAAGTAATCTGGAAAAAACGCTTTTAACATAGTTCACTTTTTGTTCAATCAACTGCTGCTTTTTCTCTTCAGATGCTTCTTCGATTTGCGAAAAAGAAGACATTTGATGGTGAATTTGCAACCATTGAGCCATATCAGCATAGTGACCGGACAAGCTCTCTATCTTGGGTTCAAAAGCTTCAAAATTATTTTGCACGATTAAGGTTGCATCACTTTGTTTAGCTAATGTAAGAGACAAATAACAAAAAACAGTATATTCCTCATCTTTATCTTCGGTTAACGTGGCGATAACTTCGTCAACGTTAACAAGACGTAAGCTAAGTAGTTTCGTTAATATGCCAACAGAATGATGCTGTAGGGCAAACTCAAACAAATGTTTAATAAAAAGTGGACTAATGGATGGAGCGCTTAGTAATGAACTCACGGAGTTCCATTGAATAACCCGCTCAATTTCAGATACTTTCAGGGATTTTATATACTGAACCGCCTCAAAAAAAGCCCCCTCCATTAAGAAATCCTGCAATGTTTTTGCTTTAGCAAGTAATTGATCTACTGATTCTAGCTGTTTAATTTGCTCTAGATCCTGCCTAAGAGCAGCTTTAGAAGAATGTGCGAATAAACCACAAGTTTTAATCTCGCTAATGACTTCATCTATTACGAGAGTAGTTGGTGAAGCGTTTAATCTGTTTTTAAGATTTCTAAAAAAATTGCTATCTTGATAAGAGGGGCTTTCTTGGAGTTGATTATCTAGCATTCTATTTAATTTAGCTTTTAAGCGAACCTTTGCGCGACGCCAAGTTTCATTAAGTAAATCTTTTGCTTTTAAGCCTTCATCAAACAAATTAATCATGCCCGAATTGTAATCAGCAATTACTTGATTTTGATCATAGTCTTTCAATTGATAGATTTGATTGATAGTGTTAGCAAACGCGTTATGGGATTGCTCTTCTAAGTTCAAATCAAAGGCATAGTATTCTAAAAGAAATAATGCCATATCTGACTGCATTGCCCAAAGGGAACACATCAAAGCTGAAAACCCATGAATATTTCGATGTTTTAAATCTAATCCATAATAGTGTACAAGGTGATCTACTGTTTTGATTTTTCCAAAACGTACAGCGTCTAATAAAGCGTTTTGACCTTCTTCATCACAAAAATTTACATCAACACCAAATTGACATAATAGATCAATAATATCGTTATGTCCTAAACGCGCAGCCAACATAAGGGCAGAGATTTTATTGTCTCTCAATGTAAATACTAATGGGCTATTATCATCTACTAAAATATTTGCAAGTGCTGGGGCTTCCTTAAGCATGGCATACACTTTTTGGGTCTCGCCATGTTTGATAGCATCAATGAAAGCACTGGAAAAATAAGCATTTATCATAGGTTGATCGGCCATTTATTGAGGTTAAACCATGATACCAGAAATCCCTAAATAAGCATTTAGATACAGCCTGAATGGCTGTAAATTTAGACGAAATGCCCCTCATTTAATTGTATTTACCCCCAATTATGTAGAAATTACGTAAAAAGTGAACTTTTAACACTTTTATGCCTCATAAAGATTAAGGAATACGTTTTCACTCAGTGGAGATAATATGCCGCAGTTTGCAATTGAAGTAACTACACAGATGGCGCCTACCGAGATTTATGAACAACTGGGCCCTGACACGCCGCCTGAGTTTGAAAAGGAAACACAAGTTTTTGTTGTTGTTGCGACATTTAAAAACTCCATTAATTGGCTTGTACTCGGTGAAATGAATAAAGATAGCCAAAAATTTCGTGACGAAATTTATGTTTGCGCATCCAAAGCACACAACACCTTAGATAGAGGGTGTGGTAAATACTATCGTGGCACCAACTCAGTGCATGTCAAAAGGCTACACTCTGATCCTTTTGAGTCGATGTACAATCATAATCATTACCCTTTAGGCGGCATAAAAGGCGCAGATTTTGATGCACAAACAACGCCAGAAGAAGTAACACCAGATGAATTTAGAAAACATCTTATCGCTTTTAGTGAAGCAGATAAAGAAATGCACAATGGCACGCCTCGCTTCTTGACTAAGGTAAATGCTATTCGCATCGCAGAGCAGTTTCGCCAACACTATGAACAAGAAATGGCCGAAAAAGAACAAATGAAACAGGAGGAAATGAAAGCTTCAATCAATCCTCTTCGAGAATATACTGACGAAGATTTAAAAGAACTCAGAGAACATCAATACGAAGAACAACCTTGTAAAGCGCCAGAAGGTGTCGCTAATACACGTGGCATTGGCTCTGAAAGAGCAGATGAAAGACAACCGCCTGAATATAGCCTAAAAGAATACGAGTATGTACTAAAATTTCGTGAAGAAGGTAAACAGCGCGCGCAGCTCGTTGAAGATACCGTAAAAAAAGTTAGAGAGCAGATCGCTTTAGCCGCACAATTAAATAAAGCAGTTGAAAATGCAACACCGGGGTCCCCTGTTGCCATTGCTGCTAACGCTTTCACACAAGATGTGGCTAAAGATATCGTTATTCATGCACAAAAAGATGCTCAAGTAGCAATAACAGATCAAAAAGTTGAAGTCGCCACGAATCAAAAAATAAATGAAGTACACGAATATAACACCACCTTAGTTGAACTATTAAAAGATGTTTTAAAAGATCTTGCTAGCAAAAAACCTAAAACTAAAGTCACTTTACCGGGTTTACATAATTTAATAGAAGATACTACTCAAATACAAAAAGATGGGATGGAGGCATTAATCAAACAACATGAGGTATTTCTAGCCAAGCAACCTGAAACTATGATTAATTTTGAAGCAATCTTAACTGATTACCAAATTGAATCTAGTGACGCTATTCCACCTCAATTAGTCCATAAATTAAGAAAAATGGTAAGTGTGATCCCACCACCAATGCAAAATGATTTTGAAACTCAAATGGAATTTTATAAGGCATAAACGGCTAGAGGGAAACAAAACAAAAAGAATTATAATTAGTGCCAGACTAAATTTGCTCAGCTAATTATTTGTATCTAAACACAACAAGATACGGCTGGAGTTTATTAAATATTCAATGAAATACGAAACATAACGTAGTTAATGAGAGGTAATGCCATGAATCTAGGTCCAAATGAAATTTATGAAGAGCTTTCCAAGATGGCTACCCCCCAATCTGGTGATTTTAAATTTACCCGTAAATTAAGAGATAGCATTTTTATTTATCTATCCCCACAACTCGATCTCAATGAAAATGAAGGTGTTGAAGATGATTTAACGCATTCACAAAAATTAGACGTAGCGAAAAAGCTTAATCAATTTATTTCTAAGATGCCAAGATCAAAGGAAATGCAATCAGCACATAACTTTATTAACGAACAAATTGATGCACTCCAAAAAGTCATCGTAAAAGAAAACGCACAAAGGCAAGCGCAGTTTACGACCATACCTGATCCACAACCACAAAAAATTGAAGTAGTAGAACTTCCAAAAGCACAAAATAAAACGCAACCTCAATCAGAAACTGAGATTGATCCCGAACTTCAATTATCAGAAGAAGACGCAAAAATAATGTTAGCAAATCTCAATACCTTTAATGAGACAGAGGTATTGCCTGAGGTTAAAGTCGCGCCTCAATCAGCACAACCTCAAAAAAGTATGAAGGAATTAAATGAGGAACGATTTAAAGAATTATTTGAAGCAATTAAACAAATTCTCACACAAAACGACATCACAAATGTAGACAATATCATTCAAAACTTTGAAAGTCTTAAAATAGAAATCAACTTAAGTAAATTAGATAATCCCATTCTTGAGAAAAAAATGAAAGAAGCATTGATGATCAGTGGTGCTTTATATAACGTCAATGATGGCAAACTACTCATCAAATATGGTAACAAAAAACAAGACAAAGAGAGCAATTTTTCACAATTAAAAGAAGGTGAATTAGCTGCACGATTTAAAAGTTCGATGCAACTCATCCCTCAAAAAGATAATTTGCTAAATATGGCGGTTGATTTTTCAAAAAATTCACTTTTGTGGATGATGAATGATGAAGAGCCTGCGGCTGGCAAAGAAGCCAAGGAGGTAACCGTCAAAAGAGTATTAGCAGGAAGGCTTATTGTTGGTACAGAGAACGTTAAAGTTTTAAAAGGAAAATCATACTCTTATCCTGTTAGCTCAAATACTGATCCAACACCAGGTTTAACAGCAGCTCCTTTGATTAGCTCAAAACAAAATCAAAAGCCTTTATTATATGGTTCCATGGCGCCTGATCAATATTATATGAAAGAGGCTATGAAGTTAAATACTGACGACATTGATAAAATTAAAGAGAAATTATTTAAAGATAACTCCAATGCTGATTCGATTGTTAATAAATTAAAAGGATTCGAATTTCATACATATGATGGAATGGAATATGGTGTGCAGAAAATTTTGAATGAAGGGGGGGTTAAATTTAATCTCAAAGACCTTCAAAATATATTGTTTCATTATAAAGCTGAGATTGGACAAAAACATGTTGAGCGTGTAGCAGCCCAGATGGGTGTAGATCAATATGCTGTCATTTCAATAGAGGGACACGAACACTCAGAAACAATAGGATTTGGTTTATCATCAAAAACAAAGCCCGTAGAGGCATCATCTCATGTAGTATCTACTTCTAAAACTGAGCAAAAAGGTAAGATCCCAACTGTAGCAACATATGAAGGGTATAATCCTAAAATAGCGAAGCACCTAGTTATCCAAAGTGACCGCAATTTAAATAACAATCCTTCAAAAATCCCAATTTTTGGCTTAGATATGGAGCAATTAATTCGATTTTATGATGAAACGATTGCAAAAGGGATCCCGGTTGCCGTGAACTGTACCGATGGTATTGATCGTACTGGTATTGTGATGTTCGGCATGGTTATGTTAGATCAATTCAAAAATGGAGAAGATATTACCTCCCTTCCTGAACATGAACAAAAGCAAAAGTTAAACGCCATCTTAGAAGGTTTAAGGGAAGCGCGCGGAAATCGTTTTTTACGACAAGAACATGATATTGTTAGAGGGGTTTTGCTAGGCTACAACTTAATCGCCACACAAAAGCAACTGAACTTTCAAAAAGAAAATATTAATAAGATTCAAAACCCTGCATTAAAGAATCTAATGGGAAATGCAAGCTCAATCGAGCCAAGCGAACTCAAAAACAAGATAGAGGAAATTAATATAATTGAAGAAAAAGACAAAGTAATTGTTCAAGAATGGCTTAAACATGTTGATAATCGTATTGCTGTTGAGGCTCAATTTACATTGTCTACCTTAGAAAATTCATCTTATATTTCACCAATTAGAGATATGTCTGCATCTAAAGATCCTATCGCGGCCAATAAGGTTGCTCATAACATTGAAAAAGCGCCAATTGAACTATATAATGAATTGATTGCTAGTGGATTTGATGTTGCCAGCTATAAAAGCAAAGATGGAAAATCTATTTATCACTATGCAACCCAAACCTTCTTAGCTAACCCATCTGGCGAAAATTTAAAACACATGGCTGAGCTGCTTAAAAATGGCAGAATCACCGCCCATCGCGCCGTTGAAGAAACACTCACAAAAAATGACATGGATTCAAGAATTATTGGCATGGTTTTGCAAATTTCTGAAGATAAAAAGCAGGGTTTAAAAGCGGTCAAACAAGAGCTTAAAGATATGAACCCTAAAGATAAAGCTAAAGTTAAAGCACAACTTAAGATCTTATCTTCTTATGCAGATAAAGATTCAAAAAAAATATTCAAACAACTCGAAAGCGCCCTAAAGCGATCACTTCAAACTAAAATCCGTGACAAACTCAATTTAAGAAAGGCTGTTGCCAAGGCAGAGCCGATACAAGCCCCGCCTGCAGCAGTGCAAAATCAACCTATAAATGAAGTTTCAACTCCTCCGGTTGATCAGGCGGCATCTCAAAAACAACAACCACAACCAGCTGCATTACAACCAACAGCTTCATCAACACCGGCAGTATCAAATAGCGCCGCACTAACACAAGCGCAGCTTGAAGACACTTTAAATGCTATTAATGATCAACATGCAAAAGCGCTAGAACTTATTAAAAGATATCCTAAACAAGAAAGAAAAGGTGGACGACCGCAAGTTTTTGGGGCTTCATCTATGAATGATATGTCAACTTTTGCACGCAGATTAGCAAATATTTTAAATATTAAAGAATCAGAGCGCGAATATGGTGTATATCATACTGAACCACTGCCCAAAGATAAAAGAGTAGAGGATATTAAAAAAAGCTTAGTTGCTTTGAAAAATGATATTGAAAAAAAGCATCCCAATTCAGAATTAGCGAAAGCTGTAAGAAGCTGCATTGAGGAAATCAACAAACCTGTTCAAAAACAAGAAGCTCAAGCAGGTAATAGAGCGTCGTTTAATTAAGGTTTGCTTTGAATATCTTTAGTCCATCTGACTTCGGGCCGCATGGGTACAACGGGCCGGCACAGGGACCTGCCCCTACATTGTTTTTAAATAATTCGTTTGAAACGACAGAGCTAAGCAATATCAAAGTAGGGGCCGGTCCCTGTGCCGGCCCAATATCAAGTTAATGCCACGCTTTATATTTACAGATCAGATCATATGCCGCCTGAATCTTTTGCGCTTTCTCTGTCGCCACTTTTATCATTTCATTGGGCAAGCCTTTGGCTACCAATTTATCGGGATGATGTTGGCTCATTAATTTTCGATAAGCTTTTTTAATGTCTGCTTTGTTCGTTTGCCGAGATATGCCTAATACTT
>CAZSGE010000002.1:0-141920 GCA_964606325.1 Uncultured Candidatus Berkiella sp. | reverse complement strand
AAATACTGTAGCATGATTGCCACTACCTTTGGGAACTTCAAAGAATATGACACGAGCATCATGTTGTTGAAAGTTTCCCATTTTGATAGGTTTAATTTCATTAATATGATGAAAGCGAAAAACATCATCAGGTTTAGCTTTTGTATAAGCATCAAATGTTTCGAAAGAATAAACTTCTTGTTCTGCCAATTGGTCAAGTTTTGGGATGGGGGGAACTTGAGCAGGCTCTCTGGTTGTGAGCGGTTTTTTTCTTCTTTCTTGTGTTTGCGCATGCTGGGCTTGATGAACAGGTTGCGGGTTGGCTTTTACTACTTCAAATAAAGTGGCAGCAGGTTTTGCGGTTTCTTTTTGCGTCACAGTAGGATTATCTTTTGCTGCAAGTTTATCGATGGCATCCCTTTTGGCGGAAAATTCTCTTTTTGCGGCGGCATCTTTATATTCTTTGAGGTCATGTACTTTGGCAATTTTGTCCTCACTGACATATTGACAAAAAGCAGCCAAATGCTCATCGCTTGCTAACTTTGGCAAGGCGTTTTTTCCAGCAACGAAAGTGAAAGAGTCTAACTGATTAATCACTTCTTGTAGTGTTTTGGCCTGAGCAGGGTCGGAATGTTCTAGCAAATGCTTTTGTTCTTTAAGTAAAGAAATCATTTTATTGAATTTGGTTTGTATTTTGGGAGCATCGTCTGCTGTTAGTGTGGTAGTAAGTCGTCCATTTTCAAACTGCCATGCGATTCTATCTTTTCTTTTAACATGAATATGATTTCGGATGATTGTTACATTTTTGTCCTTTTTGGTAATACTTGCATTTCTAGCCGTGAGTTTTTCCATGCGCTCAAGGGCATCTATTTCGCTCGGAAGTAGTTGGCTGCGTTGAGAGAAGATTCTAAGGATGCCATCATCTGTTTCTTTGGCAATTCTTTTAATGTCTTCGAGTTTCTTGATATAAACATTATACTCTTTTTCTTTAGAGGGATTTTCTTTAATTTCAGCTCTGTATTTTTCAATTTCAGCATCAATCAATTCTTCAGGAGACTCACCTGGCATGGCACGTAATTTTTGTGCAAAAGCAAGATCTTTGGGCTCTTTGTTTGCAAACTCATCGGCGATTTCAGCTTTTCTGGGGTCTTTTAACTCACCTCTTAAAGCAGCTAGAAGATAAATCCCCTTCATTTTGTCGCGCAAAGGATTATCGTAAAGCACGGTATAATTACTAAAGTACACATCACCGGTGCCCGTTGGGCTCTTAAATGAAAAATCATCGGATAAGGTAGCCAATAAGGGATTGGGATCATTTTTATAGGCCTTACCAAAATCAATGCCGTAGAATTTGAATCTGCCGTTTTCAGTTGGTACATAGGCTTTATTTTGCCCCTTTTTACCTATGGCATCTCTGTCGCCTTGTGCAATTAAGGTGACGAGTGATTCTCCTAAACCATCGACTCTATCTTCAGCCATCATGGTGCCATCGGTGTAGGCTTGAGTGACGACTTTTAATTTATCTTTATCTGTGACTTCGATACCATTTTTAAAGTATTGGTAGCCTGTTACTTCTTCTTTTACTTTAATTTCTTTGCGATGAAGTAAATTGCCTTCTTTATCAATTTTAATCGTTTCGCCATTTTTGGTTTGCGCTACGAGTAATCCTTTATGTTTTTGGCTGTTTCCTTGAACTTTTTCAGTTCCACTAAAATCTCGACAACCTGGTGTCCAGGTAACAAGGGTGGTGACTTTTGGGCTACCGTCTTCATAGGTACCCTTTAGCGTTTCAATTTCTTGTGCTTCAATGCCACGATTCGTGGCTAATTTAGTGGCCATGGTTTCGGCGATGGCGTCAGTATTCACGTCAACAGGTGAGTTTTTAATTAAATAACCAATCCGTTGTCCCGTGACACGAATTAATGTCCAAAGCGGAAGCACAATGGTAAATACTTTGGGTATGGTAAAATTTTCTTGTAGCTTTTTACCGGTGTTTGTTTTTAAAATTTTACTAAAACCTGGCCCTGTGCCATGAAATGCACCTAATTTACCATCTTGCTTTATCATGTAAACATTGTTCACAGGATCTGGCTTATTAGCATGCATCAGTTTCTTGATATGAGCAGCAAAGTGTTCTTTGTCTTTTATTTGGCATTCTTTTTTATAGTTAGCAAAAAGTAACCCACCCATGCCAACATTAACATAACGGGTGGTGGTCATTTCGTGCATTCTTTTGCTAAATAGTTTCCTTAAATTTTCCATCAAAGGCACACTCTCTTTGCGGTGAAGAGGTTCTTTAGGATTAATAACTAAAAATTCTTCTTTAATCGCATTCACTTTTGCTTTTTCATCTCCCTTTAAACCTTCGATATAGTGCGCAATGTTGGGGTGGTGTAAAAATAAATCAATCAAGATGTTTTGAGTGGCAGGTTCCAAAGTGGCAAAATTAAAATTGGGGTTTTTAATCAAGCTGTTATATTTTTCTTGCAGTTGTCGTTCTTCTGGCGGATGGAGGTTAATTTTTCTGTTGTTGTCTAATCTAAGAATCAAATTTTTGACATAGTCCCGATAGCCTGGGCTATCGATACTCATGCCAATCATGCCTTCTTCGATGCCCAAAGGCTTATCCATGACATAAATGAGCCCGCCAACAACATCCCCAGGTGCAACCACAAAGGATTTCACTGGTAATTGGGTTAAATGCCGTTTACCTTCATCTTTTGATGGGCTTATTACCGTCAAATTAATCTACCTCTAGGGGTAATTACACTAATATGCTTAAATTGATGTTTTGCCCTATTTGGCTTATTGTGCAATGCATTATTTATATGTCTTTTGACTTGATTGCAAAAGACAAAGTTCAATCGAATACTTTTGACTCATTGTGAGTCCCTGTCTTAGATGAGTACGTCATAAAACGTGCGAAGAGAATAGGGGGGAGAATGCCTAACTATTTGTTTTTTAAGGTATTAGTTACTCTGGTTGCTATGGCAAGCCAAGTAGCCCATGGAAATTCAACTTATGTGTTGTCGGCTAAGCTGGTTCACGCCCATGAAAATCATGAGCGTTTGCCTAATTTATCGCGCGAAACCAATATAGACATGTCCCATGCTTATGAAATCCAAGCAGCCTATGTGAAGGAACGCCTACGTAATGACAGCGTAGCTGGTTTTAAGGCAGGTTTAACGAACCCTGACTCCCAAGCGCAATTTGCTATTAATAGGCCAATTTTTGGTGTGTTATTTAAAAGTGGGGATTTATCTACTAAGAAAGTCATTCCCTTGGCCCAATATCATCAATTAATTGTCGAAACTGAGTTGGGGTTTATTACTAAAAAACCTATCAGGGAAACAGTGAATTCTGCGGCAGAATTAAAAGCTTACATAAGCCAGGTAGTGCCTGTGATTGAGATGCCGGACGTGGGGTTTGTTCATAAGGTAGTGAATGCGCCGGATTTAGTGGCTGCCAATACCGCATCTACGGCCTACATTATACAGCCTGATATCAATTGGTATGGTGAAGATATCAATGCGATTACGGTAAGTTTGATGCACGATGGTGTGATAGTGAATCAAGGTCAAGGTATCGATGCCATGGGTGATCAGTGGGAAGCCTTGCGTTGGTTGGTGAATCAAGTATTGGCACATGGTTGGACAATTGAAAAAGGTAATTTATTGATCACTGGTGCTTTGGGCGGAGTCGTTCCTGCTAAACCTGGTATGTACAAAGCGCAATTCAATGATGGAGCAAGCATCGAATTTAACTTTAAGGGATGAACGTGTTAAACATTACGGGTCTTTATGCTTCTATTCTTGCATTTATTATCATTTTTTTAGGCTATCGTGTTGCAAGCTTGCGCATGAAGCATCGTGTTGGCTTACTCGATGGTGGCAATCCTGAATTAACCCAAGCGATGCGCATGCATGGTAATGCCGTTGAATGGGTGCCCATGGTGCTCATTTTATTTGCTTGCGCAGAATCACAACAATTGATGCCCATCGTATTGCATTCGCTTGGCATTATGCTAGTTTTAGCGCGTGTTTATCATAGCTATGGCTTACATAAAAGTTCAGGTCGATCTAAGGGGCGCGTTGTCGGGATTATGGGAACGTGGTTCGTGACGATAGTTTTAGCTGTTTATAATATTTATCGCTTTGCGATGAATGCGGCGTTTTTTTAGTTAATTGTTCGTTACCAAGCCGCTTTCCCCCCTGGTTTGCGTGGGCCTTCGCCTACTTTGGCCGCCTCATTTTGTTGTGTCTTAGGTGGCGCAATTTTTGTTGCATTTGAAGCGGCGGCGAGTGTTGGTGTTGTTGCTCGCGTTGATGCTGCAGCCGGTGTGAAGGCGGTAGGCCGTTTTTCATCAGGTGGTTTATTAGCGCCATCTTGAAACTTTCCAAATCTATTTTCATTTGTTTTCTGAGAGAATTGTTGATAGGGAGTTTGGGGCGCATCTTTGGGTTCGATGCTAGCCGCTGTTTGACTTTGTGTAGTATTTACTCCTACGCCGGCATTTTGCTGAGTTGCCATATCTGGTAGAACAATTTTTTTATATTGTTCAGCGCCAGCACTAAATTTTGGTACATCGTATAGCGCTGGCTGTCGTGCCACATCTGGCACATCGTAATGAGAGGTGGCAGGGCTATTGTAAGCATTTTTTCCTTCGCCTGATTGAAGTTGCCCATTATTGGGTGTTTGAGCATATGGTTGTTGCGCAGCTTCCATAGTTTGGATTGGAGCTGTACTGGCGTATGTTTCAACAATAGGAGGCGTTGGATTGACGTTGGTGTTTTGAACTTCGTTTGAGGGTTTATTAGGATTTACTTTAGCGTCTCTTACTTCATCTGCAGAAAGCCATATGGTTCTATCTTGGCCTCTGTAAAAAGATTTTCCCGTGATTTTAAATTTATTCTTATCACTATCGTAAACAACATTTAAATCAGATGTTCTTAAATTATAATTTGTATTTTCTCGTTTATTATAATCAGAAACGATTGATGAAAGTAAACCGCCCTTTAATTGTCGAAGAAATTCCTGAGCTAATACATCAGGTTTTTGGGAGAAAATGACGGAACGTTGTTCTTGTTGTTTCTGAAGTTGGGCTGCTACACGAGACGCCACAGTCAGGGAAGGAGCTGGCAGTGGGGTAGATGAAGCGTTGTCTGTTGACAAATCAGTGTTATCCAGACCATCAAGCTTATTTGCATTTACCTGTGCAAGCGCTTTTCGGATTTTTGGTAAATCTTTTTTTGTTCTTGTAATAGATTCTTCTGGAGAGCCCTTCAATGAAATTTCAAAATTAGGATTTTTAAATTTAACTTGGATAAGATTTGGTTTTCTGGTTAATAAATCATTTTTTTGTAGCCCCAATACTTGACTTAGCTGCCGTTGATTTAACCCGTGAAATCCTTCTTGCAATTCTTGTGCAATTTGGTGATTCGTTTTCATAAGCGGTTTTGGAGGGGGAGCCACAGCGCCAGGCATAGGTGGTGGCGGTGGTGGAAAAGCAAAAGCTGCAGGGGCAGTTGAATTTCCTTGCACAATGGATGGTGCCGGTGGAGGCGGAGGTAGCACAACTTTGGCAGCATCAGCGGGTAAGGATACATATTGAGCTGCAGGTGGAGTTTGTTCCCAAGTTGTAGGATTTGGTATTGCTTGATATTGTGGGGGTTGTACTGGTATTGATTGATATTGTGATTGGTCTGGAGCTTTAGCAAGTCCTTTTGCTTGTTGGATGGTATTTTGTAGATCAACCATTTTTCCGATCGCGAATTTTTTTTGCTCACCATTTGTTAGCGAGATGCTGACTTCAAATAACTTATTTTGATTGTTGAATGCGACTTGCGTGATAGTGCCTGCCATGGAATCATTTGCTTTCGTTTTGAATAAAGTAGCAACGATTTCAGCTGGTAAATCCTTTAAACTGTCGAAAGCTTGTTTTGCGTGATGGTTAGCAATAATGATTTTTGTTGCAGCATGGGGAATTTTTATGTCGATGGGCTTACCATCGGGTGATGTGCCAGCAATGTCATATGTATCATTTTGGACATTGTATTTGACTGAAATAGATTTAGAAAGAATTGAAATATCATGGTTGTAAGTCTGATTGGCAGTTCGCAATACAGCACCCAATAACGGTGTCTCATTTTGAAGTGAAATTTCTAAAGAAGAGGCAAATTTTTGACGCTTAACAACTTGCTCAGTGTGAGTTAATGAATTTAATTGTTTCTCTGTTAGTTTTTTTTCAATGTTTTTCACTGCCTGAGTTAATGCTTCTTGCGTAATATTATGGTGAATTATTTTGCTACCAACTTTTATATCAAACAACTTTGTCTGTTGATTAAATTCAACACTCACCAGTTTGGGCTGTACATTACCTTTTGAAGCACCAGTCATTCCTTTCAAGGCTTTGTTTAGCGTTGGTTTTGGCAACATTCGAAAAAGAATCGTCGCGTGATTTGCCAGAACTTTCGGGTGTTTTGGAATCATAATTCCTCTCAAGGGTAACTATGTTTACTGGCACTAAAAAATCACCAATAAACGTGGTTGACTATTCATTATATAAACCTTACGACTGGCAATATAAGATAGATTGGATATAGGTCAGGTAAATTTAAAATTAATGTGGGACAGGCAAGAGAAAAGCGTGTATTGGCCAGTAACCAAAACGGGACACACAAGTTAAAAAAGGACAGGCATATTCAAAGATACCCAATTCATGTAAAGTAAACTTTAATTCATAGAGAATAAACGCGTAGATGGAAGAAAAAGACAGTAAACGAAATGTTTTTAAATTAAAAACAAAGTCGGTGGCTTAAGAATAGATTTTAAGCAACAGATGGAATGTAGCACTGCTTGGCAGCGCTTAAACCTCTGGGGTTATGTTCGCGGTATTGCGATCTAAATTTACATAATGCGGTGACATGTCCTATCCCAGTGTAAAAAAAGCTTTCTATATTTTGCACCAGGCTCATCCAACCCCTGGGTGATAAATTAAGCCTTTGCAAAATAGGTGGAAGCATTTCAGGAATTGCGCCACGTTTGTCATCTCGTATTATGCGACCAGTTGTATCAACTAATTCTATGTAGTCAGAAAGTTTAAAATTAATTGATGGAAATTGTTCTTTTTCATTCGGTTTAGTTTCGAAAAAGGGCATTAGATTGTGAGGCTGAGCTGAAATACTGTCGTTAATTTTAAACTTATCTTTTTGATTATTTTTATTACTGTTCTTTAATGCTTTGATCCGTTCAAAAATAGATGTAAATTCTGATGCTTCAGGTGTTAAAGCTTCTTTGGCTCTAATAGGGTTTAAATCAACATAAGCCATCGCGGCAATTACTGCTGCTTCATCTAATAGGGCTTGGGATTTAAATCTCGCTTCCCAAAAATGGCCTTTACAATCATCTTCTTTGTTACATAACTTCGCGATGGTTTCATTTAAACATTTCATAAACCAGCTAATGTCAGCTAGCCTTGCACGCCATTCACATATTTTTTCTGCAACTAGATCACTTGTGATCTCAAGGTGTGCGTATTTGCTTGCGTCACAAGGATGCAGCTTTGCCCAGAGGGACATCACATCATTATCACTCCAGCTGTTAGCTTGCTTTTCATTAACGAACACTACCATGTGATAGTGATTTGACATAACAGCATACGAACAGACTTGAATGGCAAATATATCTGCCAATTGCATCATGCGTTTAGCAATTAGTTGTTTACGATGCGAATAATCCACACCTGTTTCTTTATCAACACCACATAAAAAGGTGCGACGTACACATCGTGAAATACAATGGTAAAACGGTGTGGCATTTAAATCTATTTTTGTTGATCGCGCTGATGTCATTATTTCACCAAAACATGCAAATCAAAATAGGGCTAATATGGGCGTTTACAGCGCCAATTTGATTATTGTTGCAAAGTGAAATTCAAACTGCAAGAAATATCATATGCATTTATGCATAATTTTCAGTTGATGATTTAACTATGATGTGTGTCCCTTGCAAATATGCCTGTCCTGTTATCTTCTTGTTGGTTGTTACTTGCTTTTTGGTGTGTGTGTGGATGGCGCTTTAATATCATTTAAATTTCCCATCACACGAGCAGAAGTCGCGCCGGGGTTAACGGCTGCTGGTTTAGGCGCAACATTTGAATTTGATGATGCACTTGCTGCGAGTTGTTGAGCATTAAATACACCTTGTGGCCTTCTGTCGGTATTTGGCTGTGATACACCTGATGGCTGTCCCGCTGTTGGTGGTATGGGTAGCTTTTGGATCTGCCTCTCTCTACTCATGGCAGATGTTGGTGTTGGTTGGGATGGTTGAGCTGTTACCTGAGCATTCACTGAGGTGGCAGGATTTGTGTTTGTACTAGACGGTCTTGTTGGATCTGCTTGAGAAGATGCCTGACCCATTGTCGGTGCTTTAGGCATTTCTCTTTTTCTGGGATCAGTAATCGATGGTACTACGTCATAATTAGGTGCCTGTCCTGTTGCTGCTTTTATTGGAGGCAATTGTTCGTTGTTGACGGGATTCCGAGGTGTGGTTTGAGGAGATGCCTGTCCCGCAGTTGCAGCACTAAAACTGGCAGCAGAAAATGCGCCAAATATCGAAGGAGATTTGGCCGGTTCGTTAATACCTGCTGAGTTTTGTATTGTGTTTGTGCCATTAGCGGGTAATTTTCCATACTGTGGCTGTGCAGTCGTTGCTGAGCTTTGATTTGTTGCCAATGATGCTATCGGCGTACCTGCTGGTAGTGGAGCAGGGTTTACTAGTTTTTCTAGCCTATCACGGTGATTAGCGCTTCGCTTATCACGAACCGCGGTATTCGCTGGTGGTGGAGGTGTTTGGTGTTGCACTACTTGTGAAGCCTGTCCCTTTGGTTGTCCTGCTGGCAGCGGGGTTACTCGCGCTACAGGTGTGAGCGGAGTCGGATGTGAAGCTGGCCTTACGGCTTGTTGATGAGGTTGACGTTGATTGACATTCTGATTCACAATTTGTTGAGCTTGCGTTACTTTTTGAAGCTCAGGATCTTTGGGGGTTACTAAATTAATACCTGAATGTTTTACAATGTCTGTAAATTGATTAAACGAAATAGGTCCGCTATTGAAATTCTTGCCAAAAAAGGATGAGCTGGTAATAACAAACTTACCATTTTTATATGAAATTTTTAAACTGCTTTGCTTTAAATTCTCAGAGCCAGGTATGTTACAAGTGTTCACCTTTATATAAAATTGATTAAAAATATTTTTATGTTTTTTAATCACATTTACAGCTTCATTTGCATAATTCTGAAGTGGATGAACTGGCATTATATAACCCCCAACAAACGTCGGTATCAATTCATTATATAAAGCTTGTTATAGTCAAGATAAGTTAGATTGGTGATAGGTCGAAAAATAAAGTGCGTAAATAGTTGTATATCAGCATAAAAAACCCCCAACCTTGCGTTGGGGGTTAGTAAAATTAGGCAACAAATTCTTCTTTAAGTTTTTTTGCCACCGTTTCAAGCGGTATAGTCACATATTGCGGTAAGCCATTTTCGTATGGTGGGTAAGCCTCGCCGGCAATTAAAGGTAATAAATATTCTTTGCATGCTTGTGTGATGCCATAACCATCTTCGGTGATAAATTCCCGTGGTAACGTCTTTTCCACGTTAGCAACTTTGGACAATTCAACCGAGTCGATATGCCAACGATAAGGTGAGCTGCTGTCCCGAACCACAATAGGCATCACAGCATTTTTACCTTCAATGGCAAACTCAACCGCACTTTTGCCAAGCGCATAAGCTTGCTCAACGTCAGTTGTTGATGAAATGTGACGCGCTGCGCGTTGTAAATAATCAGCAACAGCCCAATGATTTTTTAATCCTAATTCAGATTTAACCATTTGTGCTAAGAAGGGTGCCACACCGCCTAATTGTGCGTGACCAAAAGCATCTTTCAAGCCTGATTCGGCTAAGAACTTACCATCGGGATAATGTGTGCCTTCAGACACCACAATCACGCAATAACCTTTGGCCTTAACAGTTGATTGAACTTTTTGTAAGAAGCTTTCTTTATTAAAATCAACTTCTGGGAACAAAATAATATGTGGCGCGCCATTCGCTGCATCTTGTGCTAAACCGCCAGCTGCTGCTATCCAACCAGCATGACGTCCCATCACTTCTAGAATAAATACTTTGGTTGAGCTTGCAGCCATGGAAGCAACATCTAAGCTTGCTTCTAAAGTTGAAACCGCGATGTATTTAGCTACCGAACCAAATCCTGGGCAACTGTCAGTGAATGGGAGATCGTTATCTACCGTTTTGGGGATCCCTATGCACGTGATAGGATACCCCATTTCTTGGCTTATTTGAGATACCTTGTTGGCTGTATCCTGAGAATCGCCACCGCCGTTGTAAAAGAAGTAACCGATATTATGTGCTTCGAAAACGGCAATAAGACGTTCGTATTCTTCGCGATTTTCTTTAAGGCCTTTGAGCTTATAACGACAGGATCCAAATGCACCCGCTGGGGTATGGCGTAGTTGCGCTATTTGAGTTGAAGAAAGGGTTGATGTATCAACTAGTTCTTCCTTTAAAGCGCCAATAATGCCGTTTTTGCCAGCATAGACTTTACCGATTTTATCGGGGTTTGCACGGGCAGTTTCAAGAACGCCGCAAGCTGAAGCATTAATAACGGCTGTTACACCACCAGATTGAGCATAAAATGCATTTTTGGGAGTCATAAGTTTTGATACCTCTCAAGATAATTGAAGCAATGCAGGTTACAATTTTTGCATCAGAATTGCTAGTGAAGTGATAAGTTAAAAAACTAAATAGTAGAGAAAATGATCAATACCTTATACCAAACTTTTTATACGCTTTTTAATATCTGCCGCCTAAGAGGCAGCCCTGCAAACTTGCCTTTCTCCTATATCATGTTGGCGATACTCATTTTAATCGAGCTAGGATTAAACCTATATACGTTTAGCCAAATCAAAGATGTGACATGGGGGGAAAATATTCTTGCCTCAAGTTTATCGGTGACACTTTTAGTCGGACTGATTTTTTTGTTATTAAGTCAGCGTAAAGTGCAAGATAGATTGCCCAAAGTCTTAATTGCATGGTTTGGTTCTGAATTAGTACTTACCATCATTTTAAAATTGATTCTCATTATTACGCCCACTGTTTTGCAAGAAGCGCGCTATGTTCAAGCGTTTTTACAGATTGGATTTTTTACCTGGAACATTGTTATCAAGGCCTATATTTTTAAGAGTGCCACCGGCATGAAAATGCCCAGTGCCTTGTTAATGACTTTTGGTATATTAATTTTATCAACGATGCCTATTCAATTTGTGCTCGGCGATTATTTAATGCAAAACATGCCACAACAAGATTCTTAAAAGGAGACTAAGATGCATATTCATATTCTAGGGATTTGTGGCACGTTTATGGGAGGCATTGCCTCATTAGCGGTTGAGCGTGGCTTTACCGTTTCTGGTTGTGATGAAAATGTTTATCCACCCATGAGCACGCAATTAGAAAAACTAGGCATCACCTTACAGACAGGGTATCAACGCGAGCATTTGCAAAAGCTTAAACCAGATGTTGTTGTCATTGGTAATGCTCTAAAACGAGGCATTGATGTTGTTGAATATGTATTAGATGAAGGCATTAAATATCAATCAGGACCGCAGTGGTTAGCAGAAAATTTATTAAAAGACAGATGGGTGATAGCCGTAGCAGGTACTCACGGTAAAACCACCACCTCCAGTATGGTTGCCTGGATAATTGAATATGCAGGCTTTGATCCCGGATTTTTAATTGGCGGTATTCCTGCAAATTTTGGGATCTCAGCCAAGTGGGGCAGCTCTCCTTATTTTGTGGTTGAAGCTGATGAATATGATTGTGCATTTTTTGATAAGCGATCCAAATTTGTGCACTATCATCCAAAAACTTGCATTATGAACAATTTAGAGTTTGATCACGCTGATATTTTTAATAACCTCGATGAAATCAAAAAACAGTTTCACCATTTGGTGCGCACGGTGCCAAGTAAAGGCGCCTTAGTTGTGCCAACGCAAGATCAAGCATTGCAAGCTGTCCTAGATATGGGCAAATGGAGTGAAGTGATTTCATTTGGTATTGATGGTATGTGGCAGGCCATATTAAAGGCACAAGATGGCAGTGTGTTTGATGTGACTTTCAATGGCAAATTAATAGGCCAAGTCTCATGGCCACTAATGGGTGAGCACAATGTTCATAACGCACTCGCAGCGATTGCAGGTGCAGCGCATGCCGGCATTAAACCTGAGGTAGCCATAGAGGCTTTGTCACAATTTAAATCGGTTAAGCGTCGCATGGAAGTACGTGGCGTAGTCAATGGTATTACCCTCTATGATGATTTTGCACATCACCCTACTGCCATATCAACAACCATAGCAGGACTTCGCGCCAATATCGGTAAGAAAAGATTAATTGCGGTGTTGGATATTCGCTCTAACACCATGTGCATGGGGACCCATCAACATGAATTTCCCGCTGCATTAAAAGACGCTGATTTAGTTTATGTCTATCAATCGCCTAAAGTGGCGTGGGATGTAAATCAAACATTAGCGGCCATTCAAAAGCCGGTTGTCATTGCGCAAGACACGCAACATATTATCGATGGCTTGATGACACAGGTGAAGCCAGATGATCATATACTAGTGATGAGCAATGGTGGTTTTGATGGCATTCATCAACGTTTGCTCAATGCTTTAAATCAAACTGAGACGGCATGAAAAAAGAAATCACGATCGCTTTTTCTGGCGCCTCTGGCGCCCCTTATGGTTTACGGTTGCTAGAACAACTTATTCTGGCTAACTGGGAAGTGAGTGTGGTGATTTCGACCGCTGGCTTGATGGTTATCAACGACGAAACCGATTTCAAGCTCTCGGGCAATGTGCAAAAAGTGAATGAAACCTTAAGCGAAAAATTTAAAGCTAAACCTGGCCAACTTAAAGTGTTTGGAAAAGATGATTGGTATTCGCCCTTAGCCAGCGGTAATAGCGCACCCAAAACCATGGTGGTTTGTCCTTGTAGTGTTGGCTGTTTAGCCGCTATTTCGCAGGGGATGAGTGATAATTTATTAGAGCGCGCCGCGGATGTGGTTATTAAAGAATCTGGTAAATTAATATTATTAGTGCGTGAAATGCCACTTTCAGCCATTCACTTGGAGCATATGTTAAAACTCTCACGCTTAGGCGTATGTATTATGCCAGCTAGCCCGGGGTTTTATTTTAACCCACAATCCGTTGATGATATGGTTGATTTTGTGGTGGCAAGGATTTTAGATAATATTGGTATTGAGCATCAGTTAAGTAAAAAATGGGGATATTCAGGATGAAGAAAGGGATTTTATTTTTGTTATTGTTAGTGAACACCTCCGCCATGGCTGCATTGCCACCCACCGCAGAAAGTATGCGTCGTATTAAAGCTGTGATGGATTCACATGATGTGTATGATAAGTTAGGCGCGGTTAATTGGATTACATCGCTCAAAGAAACTAAAGATGGGTATGAATTGAGCTCAGAAAAATGCACTTTAAGCGTAACGCTTGTCGAACTTGAGCCTGAAACTAAAATTATTGGTCCACGTCCACTGAAAGTAAATGTGGGCGAGATGAAGTGTCAATAAATTTTCTCTCGCAAAGGTGCAGATCTTGGTTCTGCACCTTTAATGAAAGAATTCAAACCTCAAAAAACGCTAACAAATCTTCCGCCTTAAGCAATTTTCGTTCTTCACCCTTTAAATCTCGCAAAACTTTACCATGATAAAGCATAATCGTGCGGCTGCCGTAATTGATGGCTTGGTTCATACTATGGGTAATCATTAAGGTAGTTAATCGGCGATTATGCACCAAGATATTTGTCACTTCCATGATGGTTTGCGCCATTTTAGGATCTAAAGCCGCCGTGTGTTCGTCTAACAACAATAATTCGCTCTCTTGCAGGGTTGTCATAATTAAGCTTAACGCTTGACGTTGCCCGCCCGACAAGCTCATTACCTTGTCTTGCAATCTGTTTTCTAATCCCATATTTAAAGCACTTAAAGCATCTTTAAATTTATTTCGTAGTGCTGTGGTTAAGCACCAAGAGAGCCCTCGTGCTTGCCCGCGTTTGTACGCTAAACTTAAATTTTCTTCTATGGTTAAATCCGCAAATGTGCCTAGCATCGGATCTTGAAAAATACGAGCGATAAATGGCGCGCGTTTTTCTGTTGGTAAATAGGTGATATTTTTATCATCAATGCTAATGCTGCCTTTGTGGGGAATTAATTCACCGGCCAGAATATTCATCAGTGTAGATTTACCAGCACCATTACCACCGATGATAGTCACAAATTCACCCTGTTCAATATGCAGATTAATTCCCTTGAGGACGTGATTTTCAAGTGAGGTACCCTGATTGAAAATAACATGAATATCTTTAAGCTTTATCATGATGGTTGCCCCTTTTTAATTTGGGTAGGATCATGGTTAGCACCACAAGTAGGGCGGTTAGCAGATTTACATCGGTTGCTTGCAAGCCCAAATGTTGCGTATTTAACGCAAGCCCAATCGCAATACGATATAAAATGGAGCCGATAATACAGGCAATCAACGCTATCCAGATTTTTTTAGGCCCAAGTATTGATTCGCCGATAATCACTGATGCAAGCCCAATGATAATGGTGCCAGTTCCCATCGAAATATCAGCAAATCCCTGAGATTGGCAAAATAGCGCACCACTAAATGCAACCATCGCATTACTTAAGGCCAGGGTTGCTAATTTCATTTTACCCACATTAATGCCATAGGCTTTGCTTACCCTGGGATTAATACCCACTGCGCGAATACTTAAGCCAATATGCGTGTTAAAGAGCCAAATTAATACAAGGGAACAAATGAGCACCAATCCCCCGAGGGTCAACAGCACATTGCCGTGGAAAATGGTAGCGTCATTGAGGAGTGCAATATTGGGCTTATTCATAATGCGTAAATTAAGTGAATAGAGTGCTGTCATAGTGAGAATAGAGGCCAATAAGCCAAAAATTTGCCAGCGCACATGCAGATAGCCTGTCACCATTCCGGCCATGGCACCGGCCAAACAAGCGATGAAGGTGGCCAGCAAGGGGTTGCTGCCTGTAACAATCAGCGCCGCGCTCACAGCAGCGCCCAAGGTAAAACTGCCATCCACAGTGAGATCGGGAAAATCAATCAATCTAAAACTAAGATAAACCCCGATGGCAACCAAAGCATAGATAAGACCTATCTCCAGTGCAGCAAGCAACGTCAAAGTGTTCATAGGAGATCACCTTGTGCTGAATAAGTCCTTGATATGATGGAAAGTTTTACAGAGTAAAGAAAGGAGGAAATTAGTGTGGTGTTTGGTTGTCTTGGTGATCTCGTTGTTTTGGCTTGCATAACTTTTCTCTATTTAATTTGGTTAAAGCAGTGTTCATAAGATAAAACAGGGCAAATCGATAGCCTGTAAATCGATAGGAACTAAAGGGCTTAAACCTAAATAGAGAAACGGAATTTATTGCCATCATTTTCTTAAGTTGCTCAAATTAATTAAATGTTGTTTTAAATATATATCAACTTATATCCACTGTAAACTGCCACTTGGCCCTTAAACAGCTTCGCTTGGGATATTTTGTGATTAATGTATCACATCAACGCGCTTGCTTTGCTTGAGCGCGCGAAGTTCATTTGCTGCACAAGCTTTTGGATTGGTGCCTGTTTCTAGCGCATTAAACTGAACCTTTGAGGGGTTAGACGCCAAAGTATGTAGTTTTGCATTGATGCGGTTAAGCGTTTCGTTTAAGGAAGGCTCCACGCTAATCATGGCAATGATCTCACATGCGCGATCGGCAAAAGCGGATGAATCTAAATGTTCACCCTCTTCAAGCATGCTCGCAAATTTTTCAATTAAATGATCTGGGCTAACTGCCATGACTTCCCCTTAACGATGCTGAATGATTTTTAGAATAAATCGATTCTAGCTAAACCTATTAGACAAGCTATTTGTTTGCGATAAGAGGGTTCAGATATTGGATAAGTGGCTATGATTTAGGCAACTAATAGTAGTTTTCTTGATGAAGCGCCCCTCACCTTAAGCTTTAAAAGCAAGTGGAGAGGGGAGCAGATTTAATGATATGGGCGGATCACTCCATCTCTAAATCAGGCGAAGGCGTATTATCAATTTTATTGAATTTGTAGATCTTAGAAAACGCGATGGCAAAAAAGCCATTGCCAGTCACATTGGTTGCGGTACCAAAGGGATCAAACAACATATAGATTGCTGTAATTAAACCAATCATTTCACTTGAAAAATGTAAGTAAGTTTCAAGCAGGGGGGTTACCACAATAATAGCACCACCTGGGACAGCAGCTACCGCAAATTTAGCTAATGCATACAAAAAGCCAAATTCTAAAAATTCGGGCAGTGTTGGCAAGGTATGTCCAAAAGCCAGCAAGGTTGTTAAGGATAAAATGGTGATCCCCAATGCGCTACCAAGCGTGTGCGTGTTGATGGTGGCAGGAATAACAATTTCAGCCACTTCAGGATCTTTTAAATTCTTTTCGGTGCATAGAATCAAGACGGGCATACTGGCAGCGCTAGAAAGTGTGCTAAAACCAGTAATAGTGGCGGGGAGTACGTTCTTAATATAATTAATAAAACGCTTAAAATTGAATCTGGCGACGATAAAGTACAGCAGCAACATATAACAAGTTTGGGTTGTCACCACAATTAAACACACCGGACCATAGGTTTTTAATGCTTTGGCTAGCAGCTGATCGTGCTCAAGCTTAAAGACAAATCCCAAAATGAAAACGGGCAGCAATGGAATAAAAATTTTCTTTAAAAAAGTAATAGCCAAATAGTGTAATTTTTTGGCAAAGATTTCCACGCTAGCATTTCTTTTAAAAGAAAAAATAATCCCTAAAATAAAACCGGTGATCAGCGCATATTGATTACCAATTAATTTGGGCAACCCCAAACTCCACAGTGCATTCAGTGTGGTATTAGGATCCACCGGAATATGTGCAGGAATGGATAATTTTGTGAGTGTTAGTGAGCCGACAGTGAAGCCGGTAAAGATAGCTGTGCAATTAGAAATGAATATCATTCCCACTAACGTCAGGATAAATTTTAATACACCTGACTTAAGGTTTAATATGGAAGCAAAGATAAAACTGAAAATAATTAACGGCAAAATAAAAAGCAAAACATCTTTAATGCTTAAGCTAATTGAATACAGCACCGCTTTAGTCTGCACCGAGACATGAGGCCCTACATAGAGCGGAATGATTAAGATAAGGAGTAGAAATAGTGGGAGGCCAACTCTTTTAAGAACAAGACGTAAGGTGTTCAAAAATCGGTTTTGTGTCATAGGTACTTTATCTTATTCATGAATACAACCAACTAGGTAAGATGTAAGTTAGCGCTTTATTATAGGTTTATTTGGCATGGGATTCTAGTCGATGTAAATACACACAGTTTCATAACCAAATTTAGAGATTGATACCATCCCCCCCTTGAAAGTTAAAAAGCCGGCCCCATCTAGTTATTGTGGACGCAGAATAGTTCGCAAACAAAATCGTAAGTGGAGGAATCTATGAATTATTGTTACGTAAAACCATCATCATTTATTCGTGAATTACAAAATGAATTATTAGGATTACATCAACATCAAACCGCGGATTTAACGCATCATACTTGGGCGCCGAAAGTGGATATTAAAGAAGAGGCGAATGAATTTATTGTTTTCGCTGATATTCCAGGTGTTGATCCTAAAGATATTCAAATAGATATGGATGGAAATACTTTAACCGTAAAAGGAGAAAAGAAATTATTCAAAGAAGAAAAAGAGAAAAATTATTATCGTCAAGAAAGAACCAGCGGCAAGTTCTATAGACAATTTACGCTGCCAGAAACAATTGACGCTGATAAGATAACCGCAAAGGCAAAGCAAGGCGTTTTAGCGATTCATTTGCCAAAAGCGATTGAAGAAAACAAACAACGGAAAATAACTGTACAAGAAGTGGAATAAAGAAAAAAGCCGGCGAACGCCGGCTTTATTTTCTTACTCGCTAGAGGAGTCTTTGCCACCCAATTTAGGGCTTGCGCTTCTGGATCTTGGTTTTTCGACTTGTTCTGGTGAATCCGTTCTACCACGGCTTTCAGTTGCAGCTGCACCAGGATTGTTCAGAGCACCATCATTTTGACCGCTATTTTTAACATCGCCCTTTTTATTTCTATAATTTTGAAAACTTGTTAAAGCAGCTTTAGGTGTGTGACCTTTATCATAAGCCCACTTAGCACCAGCTAAAGCGACACCTGTACCAATAACAGCATGTGGATTATTGAGCGCGGCATTAACGGTTGCTCTTCCGCCCCAATCTCCTACAAAATTTAAAACAGCTCTTCCACCATTATCCGCAATAAAATTGACGACGGTACGACCGCCCCAATTGCCAACAAAATTTAACAGTGGTGAAATAACATATTCTGAGAGGGGAGACACAATGTAATCGGATATAGCGTTAGATAACATGTGGTACATAGTCAATTTCCTTCTTATAACATCCTAGGCAAAGACTAAAGGTTTTAGTCTTACTTCTCAGTATCTCAGAGAAGATGAGGCTTTTTATCACAGTTAAAGCTTAATGAAAACCATAAATAATCGCTTTGCTGTTTTAACGAGCAGAATACTGTTTTTATTACATGTTTTACATGACGCTGGAGGTTGTTGATTAGCTAAGAAAACAAAGACAAATGGCATACCCACTGCTATTTTGCTAAGTTTCTAAGATAACGGTATGTATGAAAGGTGACATATGCTAATGCGTGCATTGCTCGGGGTTGTGTTTTCGCTTTATTGTCTTGCGTCGCTTGCTGCCAATGTGGAAGTGGACTTATTGGGAAAATTAGACAACATTGAAGAACATGTGGCCGATCCAGAAAAAAGAATCAAAGGGAAATACACGATTATTGAAATCTTGTGTCAATGTGAATTTGATGAACAATGCATACTTAATAAAAAAGATGAGCTTGATCAATTAGCAAAGCAACAGAAAAATTTGATGTATGTTGCTTTTTTAAAATATCTTGAATGGGAAACAAAAGATATTGAATATAATGCTAAACATTGTCAAATGGATGATAAAAAAGCGCTTAGAAAAGTGTATGCAAAATGTTATCAACAATGGGTTGATAGTGAAAAAAATAATCCACCACAAAATCGTGCTCAAATTGATAAAATTGAAAATGATAGAAATCTTTGTCTGGTAGAAAACATGACGCCCTTAGCAGAGCAGGGAAATATTTTTGCTCAAGCCGATTTGGTTAATTTAGGTGAGCATTTTAAAGATGCCAAAGCCATGTCAAAGTGGGAAGCCAAAGTCACCGCACAAGGCGGCACCACAAAATACCAACAATATATGAAGTGCTCTGAGATCCCTTAATGTATTGTGTATAGCCCCGCACTCTATAGCTAGTTTATACCCTCTACCTTTACTGTTATAATTACTCACATTTCACAATGGGGTAAAATTATGTTACAGACAGGTCTAACTGCGGCGCAATTAGCAGAAAAAGAATTTGATCAAAAATACACACCTGCTGAAGTTGAAAAATTTGGTGCTATTTTAAAACTTGAGGAGCCACAAAGATCAAACGCTGTTGCATCGATGGATGAAGCTGAGCGTAATCGTTATCATGAGTTTGTGAAAGATGCTCTCAATGTAGAGAAAATTTTCTTTTTAACCTTAAAGGGAGATTCACGAAGATCGGTTATACAAAATGCACCAGCGCAACCCCAAGAAGCCGTTACTTTAGATTTAGATCCAGATAATGCGCAAAGCGAAGCTTCAGATGATGAGGACAACCGAGAGATGATGGTTCATTCTGATCCTGGAGTTCGGCGTGAGAAATTAAAATAGAAAATTTTAATTTAGATCCTATGCAGGGGCGGATAGGCGTCCCTGCACAAGAATTCTTAAGATACCACTTCGCCTTTAGCTTGTTTATCCGCATGATAAGATGATCTTACCAATGGTCCACTGGCCACGTTTTTAAACCCTAGTTTGTATGCCTCTTTTGCAAGCAGATCAAATTCTTGTGGGGAAACATAACGATCAACAGGCATATGAAAACGACTTGGCTGCAAATATTGTCCCAACGTTAACATGTCGCAATCATACTGACGCATGTCTTTTAAGGTTTCTATAATTTCCTCATTTGTCTCGCCAAGACCCAACATAATGCCACTTTTAGTAGGAATATGTGGGAAGCGAGCTTTAAAAGCTTGGATCAACTTTAAGGATTCAATGTAATTTGAGCCTGGTCTGACTTGTTTATACAACCTGGGAACAGTTTCCATATTATGGTTAAACACATCAGGTAAGGCGACGCTTAAATTGTCCAAGGCCACATTCATGCGCCCCCGAAAATCAGGTACAAGGATTTCAATTTTAGTGGTAGGGCAATGCTCACGTGCCGCTTTAATACATTCTGCAAAGTGGCTGGCACCACCATCTCGCAAATCATCTCTGTCAACAGAGGTGATCACCACATATTTTAAACCCATTTTGCCTAAGGCAGTGGCCAGATTCAGAGGCTCATCTTTATCTAACGCATCAGGTCTGCCGTGCGCGACATCGCAAAAAGTACAACGTCGCGTGCATTTGTCGCCCATGATCATAAAAGTCGCTGTGCCATGACTAAAGCACTCGCTGAGATTTGGGCAAGCCGCTTCTTCGCAAACCGTCACCAATTTATGCTCACGCAATAAATTTTTTAAATTGCTCACGGCAGGGGTAATGGGCGCACGAATTCGGATCCACTCAGGAAGCCGCTTTCGTTGTGCGGGTTCAGTTGGCACTATTTTGATGGGAATTCTGGCAAATTTTTCTTCACCACGTTGTTTATCGGTCATGACATTCTCCCAGCATGGCTTCACTGCTAAATTGTTGAATAAATAAAGGCGCAAAATCCTGCGCTACTTTTTGAATGGTGATATCAGGCACAAATTCACTGATTTGTGTCATAGATAATTGTTTAAACCCGCAGGGGTTAATTCTAGAAAAAGGGCTTAAGTCCATTTTGACATTCAGCGCTAACCCATGATAGGCGCGAAGGTGCCTAATTCTTAATCCCATAGAGCATATTTTGGCGTTGTTCACATAAACACCAGGGGCATCGCAAAGTGTGTGCGCATTGATGCCATAGTTGGCCAGTAGGCGAATGGTACTGTCTTGTAACAATTGTACAAAAGCTTTGATACCCAATTTGGCACGCTTTAAATCAAATAAGGTGTAAATCATTAATTGACCAGGTCCATGATAAGTGACTTGACCACCCCTATCACTTTGCACGATTGGAATATTACCTGCATCAAGTATATGCTCAGCTTTACCTGCTTGTCCTTGAGTAAAAACGCTTTGATGTTCTAATAACCAAATAGCATCAGGTGTATGATGATCTCGATGATGCGTGTATTCTCGCATTTGGTGATAAATACTTTGATAATCTTGATGTGAATCGAAGGATTTAATTTGAATAGCGGGTTTCATTATTATAGGGCAAACAATACTAAGGGATGCGCACTTAAGTCCTTGTAGGCTGCATCGAGCTGATCTTGACTAAGGGCATTCACCGTCACTGAGTATGCCAAATATTTGCCATTTTTGCTTGGGTTGGTGGTAATTGCACCTTCCCCCATATGGGGGAAGTGCTTATGTAAAATGCCTAAAGCTGCCGCTTCGAAGTCGTTATTGGCAAGCCCAATTATTTTAAAGGTAAACTCACACGGAAAGGTGAGTTTACCTGTATTAGCCTCAGACATTAGGCACCTTGAGCAACTGTTTCTGCTGCGGTTGCAGGATTCAGCATTTTATGGATCCCTAAGCTGACATAATCAGAGAAGCGATTCCACATAGTGCCTTTTTGCACATCTTCTAAGGCAACGAGAGGCATTTCAGCGATAAGTTCGTCGCCAATTTTAACAACCACTTTGCCATGATTTTCACCCTTTAAGATGGGCGCTGTTAGGCTTTTATCAATATTCATTTTCGCATCAAGGGATTTATATTGACCTTGGGGAATGGTGATATATAAATCTTTGTTAACCCCAAGTGATAATGTCTTTTTATCGCCCATCCATACTCTGGGTTCATTGAGTGTGGTGTTAGCTTGGAAAAGGTGATGGGTTTCAAAAAAGCGAAAACCAAAACGGAGCAATTGTAAAGTTTGCTCTGTTCTTTCAGCTTCTGTTTGCGCGCCAACCAAGATGGAAATTAGACGCATATTATCTTTTTGACCTGAAGCCGCTAAGCAATAACCAGCGGTGCTGGAGTGACCGGTTTTGATGCCATCGATATATGGTTCGCGCCACAACAAACGATTACGATTAGGCTGTTTAATGCCGTTAAAAGTAAACCATTTTTCAGAATAGATTTTGTAAGTTT
The DNA here is from genome assembly GCA_964606325.1 of Uncultured Candidatus Berkiella sp. GTDB lineage: Bacteria > Pseudomonadota > Gammaproteobacteria > Berkiellales > Berkiellaceae > Berkiella. The sequence goes on along the minus strand of CAZSGE010000002.1, from coordinate 119,460 downwards.
CTGGGAACTGTCTGATGAGGGCAGAAGCTAACAAGCTCAAATCTGCAGCGGTTGTGTAATGTTCAGGATCAGGTATGCCTGTTGCATTAGCAAAGTGTGTGTCCTTCATGCCAATGCGTTGTGCATATTGGTTCATCAAATCAGTAAATGATTTTTCTGAGCCAGCCACATATTCAGCAAGCGCAACGGTAGCATCATTGCCGGATTGAATAATGATTCCCCGCAACAAGTCTTTGGCTTGGATTTTTTTGCCTACGGGCACAAACATGCGGGAACCTTCGGTTTTCCAGGCATTTTCACTGACGGCGATTTCATCTTCTAAGGTGAAGTGGCCGCTTTGGAGTTCGTGATCAAAAACATAGACAGTCATCATTTTGGTGAGACTGGCAGGATCGATTCGTTTTTTGGAGTCTTTTTCAGCCAAGACTTTACCGCTCATATAATCGATCAAAATATAGGCCTCAGCAGCTATCTGAGGTGCCTGTGGCACAGCTGGAATAGCTGCCGTTGCAGCAACACAAAGTGGTGCCCAAAAGAACAAAGAAATTAGCCTCAAAAAAGCGACTCGACGCATGTTAGTTACCCCACACTCTTATTATTAAAAACGGCAGACTGGGGACATTTTAACACGTGATTTGATTTTTATTTAGCAGTAGGGGATAGATATGCCTGTCCCCAAGTAAAGGTTGGTGAAAGAAGATGCCTGTCCCGTAGAGGAGAGGGACAAGACAAGATGCCTGTCCCGTCAAAATGGGGTTATTCGTAGACCACTTTAGGGCTGGCACCATTCAGAGCGACCAGCTTCTTTTGTAATGTTTTAGCTGCTTGCTCATCTTTTAAGGGGCCAACACGCACCTTATAAGCATCTTTGCTTGTTTTTCTATCAACGACTTTAACGTTTACGTTATCCAGAGCAGCGGTGAGCGTGGTAGCTTTATTAGCTAATTTTTCTGCATTATTCTTTTTAATAAATGCGCCTAACTGTATATAGATTTGTTTGTCGGTCTTGGCTACTTGCGTGGTTTTAGCTTTAGGCTTTGCAGGCGCCTTGGCTTGGGCCACGGTAGCCGTTTTGGCTTTAGGCGCTGCTTTTGTTTGAGCCAAAGCTTGGGCTTTTGTGGGTGAGTTTGCTTTTGCTGAAGTTTTTTCGCCTGCTTTTTTAGGTTTATCAGCCTGGGCTAGCTGAGTAGCTTTTTTGCCAGACTTTCCTTTCTTGGAGTTTTTCGCTAAGCGAGTACCGTCTTTCTGTTGCTTATGCCAGGCCACAGGATCAATCGCCGTGATGCGGACTTTGCCAGTGCCTGTTGCGTGAATACCCAATTTTTTAGCGGCAGCATAAGAAAGATCAATCAGCCTACCTTTAACAAAGGGGCCTCTGTCATTAATTTTCACAATCACTTCTTTGCCGTTGCGCAAATTTTCAATTTTGGCGTAAGTAGGTAAGGGTAATGAGCGATGTGCTGCGGTCATGCCATACATATCATACGGTTCGCCGCTACTGGTGCGTTGCCCATGAAATTTTCGGCCATACCACGAGGCAGTACCTTCTGCGGCATAACCCTTGCTGTGAGGCATGGTATGATAATGTATGCCGAATACTTCGTATTTATGAGGATTGCCGTAACGACTGATGGGCTCTACTTTGGGCGTTGCATTAGGGATATGCGTTACATCAATTTCTGAATCAGGTGGTCCATCGCCATGAACCGCTTCTTCAATTTGAGAAAGCGGACCTTTAATCGGTTTACCGGGTTTACGTGGGCCCGTTTGGCTACAAGCACTTAGTATTAAGGCAAGTAGCACAATAGAACCTTTCAAAAAGTGATTTTTCATAATTGATTCCATTCAATAAGCTTTAAGCAGTCTTGGTCTGATATCCATTTTTAATTTTTTCGCTTAGCTGGTATACCGCCATTGCATACAAACTGCTTCGGTTATAGCGTGTAATCACGTAGAAATTATTAGCACCTAGCCAATATTCGAAGCCATCTTTGCCTTCCAATCCAATCAGTGCAAAGTTTTGCTTAGGATCTTTAAGATGTTTAGAAACAGGTTTGATACCCAATTCAGACAACTTTTGTAAACTGGTGTCGGGTTTAGGGTTATTTGATGCAGCTATTGCTGCTTTAAATTTATCGCCAGAGGCTTTGGCGCTAAAAGCAACAGGCTCGCCTTTTTTCCAACCGTTGAGCTTGAAATAGTTGGCGACACTGCCGATGGCATCATCGACGTTATTGAGCAGATCACGCTGGCCTTTATTATGAAAGTCAATTGCATAACGGCGATAACTGCTAGAAATAAATTGAGGTTTACCCATAGCGCCCGCATATGAGCCTTTAATTTGAGTAGGATCCCATTTTTGCTCTCTTGATAATAATAAAAATTCTTCCAATTCAGATAGGAAGAACTTGGCGCGAGGTGGATAGTCAAAGCCGAGTGTGACTAAGGAATCAAGAACACTATATTGTCCCGTCTGTTTACCATAAAAGGTTTCAACCCCAATGATAGCCACGATGATTTGAGCTGGCACCCCATATTCTTTTTCAGCTTTGGCCAGTGCTGCTTTATTTTGCTGCCAAAAAGCCACACCTTCGTCGATACGTTTAGGCGTGAGAAAAATGGGCTCATAACGTGCCCACGTTGATTTTTCAGCAGGTTTGGAAATCGCTTTTAAAATGCTGGGCTGTATTTTTGCACTATCTAACCAACTAGTTAATTGCACTTTATCAAAATGATGTTTTGTAACCATCATTTGAATAAAGGCTTTTACTTCTGGTCGCGCACTTAAAGGTTTATCTTCTGCTCGTGCGCTTAAAAGGGTGAACAAACATAAGATTGTCGTGAATAATTTTGTCATACTACTTTTTTGCATGTTGCCTACCTTGGCGAATTCTTTTGTTGGGACTGAATGGATACCAGCATACCGAAAGCAGCCATCCACGTCACCAGGGAAGTGCCACCATAACTGATTAACGGTAGCGGGCAGCCCACGACGGGGAGCAATCCGCTGACCATGCCGATATTAATGAAAAAACAAATAAAGAAACCAAACACAATCCCGCCAGCAACTAATCGACTGAACAGATCTTCGGTTTGGGTCATAATTTGAATGCCACGGTAGATAACCGCAAAATACAAGGCACTTAATACACAAGCACCAATGAAGCCAAATTCTTCGCCTAATACGCTAAAGATAAAGTCGGTGGTGCGCTCGGGTAAAAAATTTAATTGTACCTGTGATCCTAAGCACCAACCTTTGCCATAGAGACCACCAGAGCCAATCGCAATTTTGGATTGGATAATATGATAGCCAGCACCGAGGGGATCACTTTCTGGATTTAAAAAGGTCATGACCCGTTGACGTTGATAATCATGCAAACAAAACCACAGCAATGGTAAGCCAGCTAATCCTAAGCCAACCATCTTAAATATTAATCGCCAGCGGATCCCAGCAAAAAACAACACACCAAATCCTGTGCCAATTACTAATAAGCCTGTCCCTAAGTCGGGCTGTTTGGCAATAAGCAATCCTGGGACAAAAATAATGATAAGGCTGACCACAAGATGCATTCTATCCACTGGCAAGGGCTTGTTAGATAAATAATAAGCAAGCATCAAAGGCGCCACGAGTTTCATAAATTCAGAGGGTTGGAAACGGATTGGACCAAGATTTACCCAACGTTGAGCGCCTTTACTAGCGCTACCGACCACAAAGACAGCAAGCAACAATATGATACCAAAGCCAAACAAAAAGGGTGCCCATTGTTTAATGGTGCGAGGAGAGATCTGCGCCATAATAAAATAGGCAATAAAGCTAATACCCACATGGATGCCATGTCTGAGCAAGATTGCAGGTTTTTGTCCACTGGCGCTATAGATAAGACCAAAGCTCAAGGCAAGCAAAAGCGCAATTAACATAAACAACCAGCCATCCCAATTCACATGGCCAAGGAGTCTAACGCCTGGCATTTGCCGCCACATGGGAGGATTAAGATGCCTCGGGTATTTCGCTTTGTTCAACATGCTTGATTTCCGTAAAGTATTTTTCCAACACGACTCTGGCGACACTGGCGCTTGCGCGCTGATTTTCTAATAAAACCGCAATCGCAACGGTCGGATGGCTAACAGGCGCAAACCCAACAAAAAGGGAGTGATCTCGTAAATGTTGTGCAATTTTATCGTGATCATAAGTTTCATTTTGCTTAATGCCAAACACTTGAGAGGTACCCGTTTTGCCTGCTACATCAATCTTAAAGCCGGTAAAATATTTGAATGCAGTACCTTGAGGGTGCTGAGTGACTTGATGCATAGGCTCAATAATGGCATCCCAGTATTTGTCATCCGCAATTTTTAATGGCGGTAATTTTTTGGGGGCGAGCGCTTTATTTAAGTGTAAACTGTAGGCTGTTCCACGGTTGGCAATATAAGAAGCCATCACAGCAAGTTGTAAGGGGGTTGCTGTCGTATAGCCTTGGCCTATCCCTGTAATAATGGTTTCGCCTGGGTACCAAACTGCACCAAGGGTTTTTTTCTTCCAAGCAATGGATGGCACAATTCCTTTTTGTTCGCCAGGCAAATCAATACCAGTAGGTTTCCCTAATCCTACCTCAGAAAACGCCGCGGAAAGTTGAGTAATACCTAACTTCTCGGCTAATTGATAATAATAAATATCACAGGACTCACGAATGGATTTTTCTAAATCTGTCCAACCGTGGCCTTTTTTATTCCAGTCACGATAAAAGCGGCCAGCATTATTCAACTGATACCAACCTGGATCAAACACCTTCTGACTGGTGTTGACTTTTTGGCTGGTTAATCCTGCTAATGCCACGATAGGCTTTACGGTAGAGCCAGGAGGATATTGTCCTTGTAAGGCGCGGTTAAATAAGGGTCTATCATTAGCCTGGCGAAGTAGGTTGTAAGAGCGTTGATCCAGACCGCGCACAAAGTGATTTGGATCAAAACTTGGCGTACTTGCCATGGCAAGTACTTCGCCATTGTTAGGATCAATGACAACAATCGCCCCTTTGTTTTCTCCCAAAGCCTCTGTGGCAATCTTTTGCAGTTCAATATCGATGGTCAAATGTAAATCCTGTCCAGAAGTGGCAGGGATGGTAGACAAGGATCTAACTTCGCGACCTAATACATCAGCTTCCATTTGTTGAAAGCCAGGCGTTCCTTGCAGCTGGTTTTCATAAAATTTTTCAAGGCCTGTTTTGCCGATTTGATAGGTGCCTGCATAGCGTTTTTTGTCCATTTTAGTTAAATCATCTTTATTGGCTTCGCTCACGTAGCCAATCACATGCGCCATCAGATCGTTGTAAGGGTAGTCTCTAATGAGATCGACCAATAAGAACACTCCTGGAAAGCGGTATTGGTTAACGGCAAATCGACTTACTTCCTCTTCGCTCAATTTAATTTTAAGGAGTTGCCGTTGATAAGAGGGACTATTTTCTACCTTATCTAAAAAAGCTTTTTGCGATTGGGCATCAAGCGGAATAATTTTATTGATTTCATTTAGGGTACTGGTCATGTCTTCTATGTCATCAGGGATAACCGCTAAATGGAAAGCGGGCATATTCTTAGCCAACAGTTTGCCATTTCTATCGTAGATGAGCCCTCGGGCGGGAGCGATGGGGACCAACCGTAACTGATTTTTGTTCGATAGGGTTTTATATTTTTGGTGATCGGTTATTTGTAAATAAGCTACACGAATCAGCAAAATTGCTATCATAAACCCAATAAAAATAATGCCGATAAAAGCCCGTGCCGACGTGAGGTTTTTCTCATGGGCTTTTGATTGCAAATGGTGGTGTTTGTATCTCATCTGCCACAGTATCTTGCAAACTAAAAGTGAGCTCAAGGCTTTAAGCTTATTTAAAAGGTTTTATCCGTAGAAAAGTACAATAGAAAGTTTGATAACTGTTAAATTGGGTGAGAAAGTGATTGTGTACAAGCACTTTCTAGCATATTTTTTAGATAAGGCTCGTTACTATTTATGAGTTAACCTTTTAACAAAACTATTTGCCAAAACTGAGTGGCATTGAGGCGCAGCAATGAAACATTATGTTAGTTGTTTATCTAGAATGTCTACAGGCAAAGCTTTATTGCTGGTCAGCGTACTCTTTTTACAAACCCAGGCTTATGCCGGTGCCAGCACCAATGCGCCCCAAAATAAACCCCAAGCCAAACCTGAAAGCAATCAACAAAAAGTGCCTGACAGTATTGGAGAAGATCCAGGTCCGGTTTACAACCAAATGGTGTTGCAATGGGCAAAGACAACCAACTTTGCGCAAAATGCCGCAGAAGTGATTGTTGGCAAATTCAAACAAGAAATGGAAAATGATCCCAAAATGAAGCAAGTGGTGACAAAAGAGATGCTTGCTGATTTAGAACAATTTTTTTATGAATTATTTCTTTCTCCAGAAACCATTAGCCAACTTTCTATTTTATATTCACAATATTTCACTTTAGATGACATGAACGATCTGATTAAATTTTATCAAAGCCCAGTGGGTGCAAAGTTCATCAAAGCGGATCCGGAACTAAAACTTAAAACCCAACGGATTGGTGAAATATTGTTAAAGAAACATGAAAAACAATATATGGCGATTGTTTGGAAATATTTACCGAAGAATAACGAGAAAACTAACGAGAAGGCTAAGACGGATTAATTTATCGCTGTTCAAAGAGGGCAAACACAAGGTTTGCCCCTACGCGCTGAGCTTATTTTTCTGTTTCCAAAATGAAAAGAATGTTGTAGGGGCAGACCTTGTGTCTGCCCTCAAAAATATTAGATTGTAGCTCATTCCCGATGATACGGATGATTCGACAAAATACTCCATGCTCTGTAAAGCTGCTCAAGTAACACGACACGTGCTAAAGGATGCGGAAAGGTTAACGCTGAAAGGGACCATTGTTGATTGGCACGTGCCAAACATTTCTCTGATAATCCATCGGGGCCGCCAATCAAAAAAGCCACATCTTTGCCAAGTTGCTGCCAAGATGATAAGGCATTTGCCACTTTTGGGGTTGACCAAGCATTGCCAGTGACCTCCAATGCCACCACATGATGCATGGGCGTGATTTTTTGCAAAATCTTTAAAGCTTCTTCTTCTTTGTATTGTGCTACATTGCCCGCTTTGTGCCTTTTTGCCGCTGGGATCTCTATCAATACACATTTCATAGAATGACGCAATCGAGTCAAATATTCCTCGCACGCTTCAATGCACCACGAGGGCATTTTATTGCCAACGCAAATGATAAGGCACTGCATATCAGGCTATGATGCTTTTAAATGATGATTGCAATCAGTCCATAACTTTTCAAGATTATAAAAATCTCGTGTTCTAGGTTGCATTATATGGACAACAACATCACCTAAATCTACCAGCACCCACTCATCTTCCGTATCGCCTTCGATACTAAAAGGTTGGAGTGAACGCTCTTTCATTTTGTGAATTAAGTTGTCTGCAATAGCACGAACATGTCTGCTTGAGTTGCCTGAAGCGATGACCATGTAATCGGTTATTGAAGTGATTTGACGAACATCTAGAGGAGTAATATTAACGGCTTTGAGATCGCTAAGATCATTGAGAACGGAATGGAGTAATTCGTTTATATGCATAGTTGGCCTTCTATTGGTTTTCAATACTCGCGCCCCTTCTTTGCATTGAACCAAATTTGTTGCATATTCCCCCTTAAAATTATCTCTTCCTTATTTTTACTATATACCTAGACGTCAAAGGTTAACAGTATCGGGTGATATATTTTCAAATTTTTTGCATCAAGGCGCTAAAAAACTGGCGAGTTCGCCAATCGTAAACTAAGGTCTAGCACCGTTTGCCAGGCGCTCGTTTCGTTGCCAGATTTTAATTGTTTATCAGCGCAGAATAAATATGCAAGTAAAGAAACCCAGTGTGTATTTGGCGTATCTTTGAGGGCTCTTAAATAAAGCGGATGGCTCTGAGTACGGATCCCAGCTTGCGATAAAGTGCTGGTGTGGCGCGCGGGAGAGGCATTTGCGCAGCGATTAAGGGCGCGTATGGTTTGCCCTAAAGACCATATCACTAATTGCAGTGCTTCTTTAGAATTTTTTAGATAACTGACAATTTTAATAACCCGCGCTGGTTGTCTTGAAAGTGCAGCGTCAATCAGCTCAAAGAGCTCAAATTTGCTCATGGACTCAAAGTAAATTTCTGTGCCTGTTAGACGCAGCCTATCAATTTCTTGTGCCGCTGCAAGTGCATTTCCTTCTGTGTAGCTAAGAAGACGCATACGCAGCTCTGGGGTGAGCGTCACGCCTTTTTGGGACGCCTGTTCATCTACCCATTGTGAAAATTGAGCGCCTGTTAGTGGCCAGTGAGCAACCACAATCCCAATTTGCTCGACCATTGTGAACCATTTTGCTTGTTGCTGGGCGCGGGTGAGCATTTGCGCTTGAATAATAATGTAACAGTCAGTTAAAGGTGTTTCGCATAACGCCTGTAGGGTGCTAATCAAAGCAGGATTAAACTTGTTAATTTTAATCTCAATGATTTTTGCATTCGCAAACAAGGATCGCTGTTCAATCAGCGTGTTTACCTGCTCGCTAGATGCGTCATTTAGAATGTGGTGCTCAACTTCACCTAATTGGTGTATACGCGCTCGAATAGCTTTACAGCTTTCTTCCACCAGAAAATGCTCATTGCCAAACAGTAGATAAAGGTTGGCCAGGCTTTTGTTAAGATGTTGTAAGAGTGAAGGTGGCGTTAATCTCATTAAGCAGGCTTCGTCGCTAAATAGCGTAGTAGTTGGCTGATAATGTCGGCTTGCATTTCTCTTTCAATAACCACTTTTTCAGCATTATCACCTAAGTGTTGGTTAGGGTTAAGCTGGCGATCGCGCTCAGTAGCAAGCTCAATAGATTGCGTGTTGCCTGCACCAAATGTAAAGACCACCGACATTTTTAAGCGCTCACGGCGTAATTCACTGTCTGGCCCATATACCAGAGGCTGTGAAGTTAATTCTTGTGATGCCACCGACAAGCGTGGCGCCATCACGGTGTCACTATTTTCAACAACATGAACCTTTGACGCAATCAGTGCGCGATAGAGCCCTTGGTTCAAAGTGTTAGAGCCAGAGGCAGTTAAAATAATTGTTGGATATTTTTTGCTTAAGTCAGCTTGGCTGTGGCGCAGATGAAATCCACAGCCAGCGAGCATGATAGCAATCAAGACAACACTGAATAATCTCATTTTATTGCGTATGCTCATGAACTAATTCGCTACGATATTCACTAATTTTTGTCCCACCACAATGATTTTGCGTACGGTTTTGCCTTCTATATGCCTCGTAATGTTTTCATGGTTTAACGCAATTTCTTTCATGGCGTCTTCAGAGGTATTGGCTGCCATATCAATATTCGCGCGCATTTTACCGTTAACTTGCACAACCACTTGGAACACATCTTTGACTAACGCTTGATTATCAACGGATGGCCATGGCGTATCCATGATGGCGCCCGTTTTACCAAGGTGGTGCCATAAAGCATGGGTGATATGTGGCACGATAGGTGACAGCATTAAGACTATCGCTTCAATAGCTGCTTGTTTAACTTTGGCATCCGTTGCGTCATTGACTGTAAAGGCCGAAGCCGCATTGACTAATTCCATGACAGCTGCGATAGCCGTATTAAAAGTATAACGTCGTTTTAAATCGTCAGTTACCTTGAGGATCGTTTCGTTTATATGGCGATATAAGTTTTTTTGCTTCTCGTTTAAGCTAACACCGACAAGTGCAGTCTCTGTTAGACCGTGTTCAGCCACATGGGTTGCCACAAGGCGCCATAAACGTTTCAAAAAGCGAAACGCACCTTCCACGCCAGTATCTGACCATTCTAAGGATTGTTCAGGAGGAGCCGCAAACATAATAAACAAACGAACGGTGTCGGCGCCAAATTGATCAATCAGCAATTGTGGATCAACTGTGTTGCCTTTAGATTTAGACATTTTACTACCGTCTTTGAGCACCATGCCTTGGGTAAGTAAATTGGTAAACGGCTCATTAGAATCAACAAGCTTTAAGTCACGTAAGACTTTATGTAAAAAGCGTGAATATAATAAATGCAAAATAGCATGCTCAATCCCGCCGATGTATTGATCGACAGGTGTCCAGTATTGTGCTCTTTCATCTAAGATTTTCTCATGCTGATCAGGGCAAGCATAACGCAAGTAATACCAAGATGATTCCATGAAAGTATCGAAGGTATCGGTTTCGCGACGCGCTTTTTGATGGCATTTTGGGCAATCAACTTCATAAAATTCTTTCATTTGCGTCAAAATGGAAGTGGCACCATCAGGTGTAACGCCTTCAGGGAGTTTCACCGGTAAATCTTTTTCGGGAACAGGTACGGTGCCGCAGGTTGGGCATTCGATCATTGGAATAGGCGCACCCCAATAACGCTGCCTTGAAACGCCCCAGTCACGAAGACGGAAATTGACTTGGCGTTTGCCTGTGCCACTGGTTTCTAAATCTTGTGCAATTTTTACTAAGGCATCTTGAGGGGTTAAATTATCATAGATACCTGAATTGATTAATTTACCTTCCAATGCCGTATAAGCTTGTTTATCCAGTACGGATGCACCATCTAAAGGACGAATCACTTCTTTAATGGGAAGGTCATATTTTTTAGCAAATTCATAATCGCGTTGATCGTGTGCGGGCACGGCCATCACAGCGCCTGTGCCATAATCCATCACCACATAATTACCCACCCAAATAGGTAAGCGTTCATGGGTAATAGGGTGTAAAGCAAATAAACCGGTGGGTTTGCCTTCTTTTTCTTGTGTTGCTAAATCCGCTTCAGCGACTTTGAGATTTTTGCATGCATCAATAAAGGTTTGTAACTCGGGTTGTTGTTTAACCGCAAGATCAATGATGGGATGTTGTGGCGCTACAGCGAGATAAGTCACACCCATTAAGGTGTCAATACGAGTCGTGTACACTTCAATTGGCGCAATATTTTCGTTTTCTACTTTAAATTGGAAAGTGACCCCTTCAGAGCGACCAATCCAATTACGTTGCATGGTGCGCACTTGCTCAGGCCAGCCTGGCATATTATCGAGCGAATCTAGTAATTCTTGTGCATAGTCGGTGATTTTCAAAAACCATTGAGGAATAGCGCGCCGTTCGACTTTAGCGCCCGATCGCCAACCGCGACCATCTATCACTTGTTCATTCGCTAAAACGGTTTGATCAACTGGATCCCAGTTCACCACTGAATTCTTTTTGTACACTAACCCTTTTTCATACATCTTAATAAAGAACCATTGTTCCCAACGATAATATTCTGGGGAGCAAGTAGCAATTTCTCTAGACCAATCAAATGAAAGGCCTAAACTTTTAAATTGTTTACGCATATGCGCAATGTTGTCATAGGTCCACACACTAGGCGGTACTTTATGTTGTAAGGCTGCATTTTCTGCGGGCAAGCCAAAGGCATCCCAACCAATGGGGTGCAACACATTTTTATTTTGCATTCGATGGAAGCGGGCAATGACATCGCCCAGCGTATAATTACGCACATGGCCGACATGTAGGTGACCACTTGGGTAAGGGAACATACTTAAGCAATAGAATTTTTCCCTGGACGGATCTTCTTTAACTGTAAAACTATGATGTTGTTCCCAGTAAGCTTGGGTTTCTTGTTCAATGTGTTCTGGATGATAATGCTCTTGCATAGTATTTATTTTTATTAATCTAAAGTTAGTTAAGATATCGTATTTTAACACTTATCAAAGGATTTCACATGCATAAAGGAAGAAAATTAAGTGTCATTTTTATGTTGATATTGCTTCAGGGATGTTTTGGCGCAGGCTCCAATCCCTCACAACAAGCAAGCACAACAAATGCCGTTCTCGCTGTTGCCCTTTTGCCTCTTAAAATTGTGGGCGTGGCAGTGGCGGCTGCTATCGGCGCGGCCGCGGGGATGGGTATGATGGAAGGAAATGTGGTACCTTAATTTTTGCAATATATTATAATAAAAACAATAAGTTACAGTAATCATGATATCAATATAAATCAACTTTGAGTTGGTTTATATTGATATCAGCTCTCAATTTATCCCGTACGGTAAAATATTACCATTATTAATCGATTAATCTTTATATTATCCCGTACGGTACAAATTTTCTTGACTGTATGGTATTTGAGCGCTATTTTTACCGTACGGTAAAATTTAATCGAAACCACAAATGAAACAGCATATTACGATTTCCTCCACCGCTGAGTTGGGCGAGTTCATCCGAGCGTATCGAAAAAGCCAAATGCTCACTTTAGAAAAAGTATCTAATCTTAGCCATTTAAGTTTGCGATTTTTATCCGAACTTGAGCGGGGCAAAGAAACTGCAGAAATAGGTAAGGTTATCAAAGCAATCAACATGCTTGGGCTAGAAGTTATCATTCAACCTCGTGGCTATGTGAATAAAAATGATGAATAATGATTACTTAAATGTTTGGTATACAGACAAACTTGTAGGGAAAATCTGGCGTAATGCAGTTGGTATGATAGGCTTTCGTTATGAAAACACATGGAAACGTCATGGTTTCCCAATTTCTCAACAATTACCTTTTGATAAAGAAGAATTTATTCCAGAAGTGGGCAAAGCCCATCTGTTCTTTGTTAATTTATTACCAGAAGCGCAGGCGCGATCTCATATTATTAGAGACTTAAAAATCTCTAATTCAGATTTTGAATTGTTAAAGGCGATTGGGGGAGAATGCGCTGGCGCCTTATCAATTTTACCTATATCACTAAGACCCAGCGATATTGATCAGTATAAAAAATTATCTGATGAGGAGTTAACTAGAATTCTAATCAGAAAAGGCGGTATTTATCAATTCAGCTCAGAGAGCGATCGCCCAAGATTATCACTCGCTGGTGCACATGATAAATGTCCTATTTTGTATAGTGGTAATGACTATTTGTTACCACAAAATGCATCTCCCTCTTCGCATATCATAAAATTTGAAGTAGCCGAATATCGAAATATTCCATTGTATGAGTGTTTTACTACATATATAGCAGGTGCGGTTGGTTTGCCTGTTGCGAACGTTGAACTACATCAACATCATAAAGAACTCTTTTTATTGATCAAAAGATATGATCGTATAGTAGTTCCTAATGAACCTGTCGTGCGATTGCATCAGGAAGACTTTTGTCAGGCGCTTGGTATTGGTTATGATAAAAAATACCAGGTTGAAGGTGGACCTTCTTTCAAAGAATGTTATCAGTTAATTCAACAAGTTGTTATTAATCCAATAAAGGACCTTGAAAATTTGTTAAAATGGCAAATTTTCAATGTGCTTGCAGGAAACTCAGATGGTCATGCCAAAAATCTTTCGCTTCTTTATAGTCAAAATCATCAACCTGAGCTTGCTCCTTTTTATGATTTAGTCTGCACAAGAGCTGTTGAAAGAATAGATACTAAACTGGCATTATCTGTAGGAGGAGAATTTAACCCCGATCTAATTTCAAAGGATCATTGGCTAAGAATGGCCCAGGAATGTAATGTAAGAGAACCCTATTTCATGAATTTAATCCGCGAAATGTCTGTCAAGCTTAATGATACACTCATTCCTCTAGAAGAAGAATTTCAAAACAAATATGGTAATTTTCCTGCCTTGCAACGTGTTAGGAAAGTCATAAACAATCAATGTAAAAGAATATTAAAGCAATTTTCTTGATTTTTCTCAAAACAAACGAAGATAATTTCCTGGATGCCGTGGACAGCCACGGCACGTAGGAAAGGTGAGTATTATTTCTTTTTCTTCTTTCGATTTTGCCAAGCAAAACCACCAGCCAAGGTTAAGGCTAGGGCGCTCAGCAATGGCCAATAGCCGAATCGAACCCAGAAAGTTTGCCCCGTCATTACATAAACATCTCCAGTGAGGGTTTCCGCTTTATAAGGTTTGGCCACTGCTTGCAGTTTACCGTTAGGTGAAATGATCGCGGTGTAACCTGTATTGGTGCCGCGGATAACATATTTGCCTGTTTCAAGTGCGCGAAATTGCGCGATTTGCAAATGTTGTAATGGACCTATGGTATCGCCAAACCAAGTATCATTACTCACGGTGAGAATAAAATCGGCATCTTTAGCATGGTGCTGAACATAAAAAGGATAAGCGATTTCATAACAAATGGCAGGCGCAAAGCGAAAACCTTGTACGATTAACGGTGACTGACCGCTTTCACCTTCGACAAAGCTCGACATCGGCAAATTCAGAAAAGCAATCACACCGCGTAACACAGTTTCTAGAGGAACATATTCCCCGAAAGGTACAAGTTTTGTTTTTTCATAGCTGCAGCCTGGGGTGGTATAATTTTCGCAACCTGCATTATTTGATCCAGCTGCGCCAACAGCAATCAGTGAATTATAATAGTGCGTTTGATCGGGAAGTTGGCTGGGAACGCCACTGATGATGGCGGTGTGATATTGACTTGCAAGCTGTCCCATTTCAGTAAAAAAGTTTTGTGACAATGGCAAGGGGATAGGGATAGCACCTTCAGGCCATACGATAACTTGCGAGGTTGCTAATACGCTATCGGTTAAGCTGCGATAGGTTTGTACAATATTTGCAACATGCGCCGGATCCCAGCGCATGAGCTGGGGGATATTACCTTGTAAAAGCGATACACTGAGCAATTGATCGGATTGCTCTGTTCCCTTGATTTGTTTTGCACCAAAAGCAATAACCCATACAGTAACCAAGGTAACAAACAATTGATTGCGCAGCTTAGCATTATCTTTATTTTCGTAATAATACATCACAATGCTGAAAAGCAAACTGCCCACTAAAACAGCTACCCATGAGACCGCAAAAACGCCACCAATTGGCGCAAATGCTTGCAACTGGCTGCTCATTTGAGAATAGCCAACGTAAAGCCATGGGAAACCCGTTAATATCCAGCCTCTGGCAATTTCAAATATTGTCCACAGGGCAGGAAAAATAACTAAAGTTCGTACAATCTCATGTTTGTTGAAAAATTTATTTAAAATCCAGCTCATAATGGCAGGATAAATTGCCATCACGAGAACAAATAAACCGGTAATGATCCCCGCTAACCAAGGAGGCGTGTTGCCATAGACATGAATACTGTAATAAACCCAATTAACGCCCATGCCAAACATGCCAATTCCATAGCATAGGCCAATCAGCAGCGCTTTTTTAGGAGACTGTTTTACTAAGCACCACAGTAGCAGTGCCGGTGAAATGATAGCGACGATGCCTGCATTATAGGGCGCAAAAGCATAGGTTAATAAGCCACCACTCAGTAAGGCGACAAGATAGGGAAGATAGGGTTTTATTTTTTTATACAGATCCTTCATGATGCTCCCTTAAATATGCGAATTTATTTTTCTATTGGCGTCAATTTGGTTTGTAACACTTGGATCCGTCGATTATTGGCTCTTAAAACCTTGAACGGGATCTCTTCTACCATAATTGTTTCGCCCCGTTTGGGTAAGTGCCCAAACCCTTGCAAAACCAAACCACCAATGGTGTCATATTCATCATCTTTGAGTGTGGTGCCAAAAAAGCGGTTAAAATCTTCAATGGGGGTAATCGCTTTAATGGAATAGGTATCATCTTTATGTTGACGAATATAGACATCTTTTTCAACGTCATGTTCATCTTCGATATCCCCCACTATCTGTTCTAAGATATCTTCAATTGAAACGAGCCCTGTAACGCCGCCATATTCATCAACCACAATAGCAATATGATTCCGGTTTTTTCGAAACTCATTTAACAACATATTCAGACGTTTATTTTCCGGTACGAACACGGCAGGCCTTAAGATGTCTTTTAATGAAAACTTATCTTCACCTTCAAGTGAGAAAATTAATAAGTCTTTAACCATTAATATTCCAATCACTTCGTCTTTGTTTTCTCCAATGACGGGTATACGCGAATGACCAGATTTAATAGCGATAGGCAAAATTTGTTCGTAAGATGAATCTTTTTGTACGACCACCATTTCCGCTCTTGGTAGCATAATTTCGCTTACCGTCATTTGCGAAACTTGCAAGACACCTTCTATCATTCTTAATGAATCGGGATCGAGCAAGTCATGCTGCATGTCTCGCAGCAGATCAAGTAGTTCCTCTCGTGTCTTGGGGTTCTTGCCCAAGGCATTGCTTAACCGTTTTAACCATGAAGGTGTACTGGTTAGATTAGTCTCATCGTCACTCATGCATTTTAGTCACTCTATAAGGATTGGCAAAGCCTAACTCAGATAAAATCGTTATTTCATGATTTTCCATTTTGGTGGCATCTTGCTCATTTTCGTGATCAAAGCCAAGCAAGTGCAAAACCCCATGGACAACCATGTGCGCCCAATGTTCTTGTGCGGTTTTGTCTTGGGCCAACGCCTCACTTGCAACAACACTGGCGCATATCACAATATCGCCCAAAATGTCACCCCGAATATGAGTGGGTAAATCGCATCTAAAAGATAATACGTTCGTTGGTTTTTCTTTTTTTCGATACTGGTGATTGAGCGATATCATTTCAGCTTCATCTACAATTCTCACCACCAGTGAGCCCGATGTGTTTTGTTGGTTTAAAGTGGCTTTTGCCCAACTCTTTATTTCGTTTTTAGCAGGGCAAGGAACTTTAGTAACCACTTGAACATCAATACCTTTCATTAACCCTCGTCTTTGGGTTGATTTTCATAGCGTTCATACGCTTCAACCACGCTTTGTACTAAAGGATGTCTCACAACATCCTTGGATTCAAAAAAAGTAAAACTCATTTCTGGGATGTCTTTCAAGACAGCAACAGCATGTTTAAGACCAGAGGCAATCCCTTTAGGAAGATCGACTTGGGTAATGTCGCCTGTGATCACGGCCTTTGAGCCAAACCCAAGTCTAGTAAGAAACATTTTCATTTGCTCGCGGGTGGTATTTTGGCTTTCGTCTAAAATAATAAAAGCATCATTTAATGTTCTGCCGCGCATATAAGCTAAAGGTGCAAGCTCAATAACATTTCTATCCATTAATTTACTGACGCGCTCAAAGCCTAGCATTTCATAAAGTGCATCGTATAGTGGTCGCAAATAGGGATCAATTTTTTGGCTTAAATCGCCAGGTAAAAATCCTAATCTTTCTCCAGCTTCCACTGCCGGGCGAACTAAAACAATACGTCGAACTTTTTCTGCTTCTAAGGCTTTTACTGCCATAGCAACAGCCAAATAGGTTTTACCTGTACCAGCAGGACCTATGCCAAAATTAATATCGTGCAGGGCGATATTTTGAAGATAGTGAAGTTGATTTTTACCATGGGGTTTGATTAAACCATTTCGTGTTTTAAGTATAAGATCGTTGTTTTCATGCATTAAAGGCGCAGGAGGACGATGCGTTTTGGATTTATCTAGCATTTGAACACTTTCCTGTATTGCCAAATGAACACTTTCTGGAGAGAGCTCAATACCGCTTTCGGTTTGCGCATAGAGCGTGTTAATAAGATTGTGTGTAATGTGGACGGATTCTTTATCACCCATGATTTGAAAGACATTGCCTCGATTACTTATTTCCACGCCAATGCGACGCTCGATTAGTCTTATGTGCTCATCAACATGACCGCATAGACTCATTAATCTACGGTTATCGATAGGTAATAATGAAATTTCGCAATAACTAACTTTATCGCTCAATTGAATTCCTGGTGGCCTTATAAAAAGGGGTTCATCTTTAAGCATAACTCTTAATGAAGGACCTGCAAAGCACTGCTCCTAGTTTTACAAATAATCTATATTAATCATGCACTTACCATCTGGTCACAGAGCTTGGCTCGCAATGAATTGGGCCTTGCTTCAATAATGTGTACATCCACAAAATGACCCACTAAAGACTTATCACCTCTAAAATGTACGGCACGGTTATTTTCCGTTCTTCCATACAGTTCAGTTTCAGGACTCTTTTTGGAAGGGCTAATTACCAAAACCCGTTCGGTTTTGCCTACCATGTTCATGCTTATTTTATTTGCTTGTTCTGCTAAGACATTTTGCAAAATGCTTAATCGCTGCTTTTTAACTTCAAGCGGTACTTCATCATCAAGTGACGCTGCAGGTGTGCCGGGTCTGGCGCTATAGATAAAGCAATAAGATAAATCAAACCCCACAGTTGTGACTAAATTTAATGTAGCCGCAAAATCATCTTCTGTTTCACCTGGATAACCCACGATAAAATCAGACGTGATAGAAATATCGGGTCTTACTTCGCGTAAGCGGCGAAGTTTTGATTTATATTCCAAGGTAGTGTGTCCACGTCCCATCAATCCTAAAATTCTATCTGAACCACTTTGCACGGGTAAATGTAAATGATTCGCAAGCGCGGGAATATCAGCATACGCTTGAATTAAACTGGGTGAAAATTCATTAGGATGAGAGGTTGTAAAACGAATCCTATCTATACTTTCAATTTTGGCGACGTAGCGAATAAGTAGTGCTAAATCAGCCACATGGCCATCGTGCGTTAAACCTCGATAGGCATTTACATTTTGCCCAAGCAAGGTAATTTCTTTGACGCCATGAGCGGCTAGATGGGCCACTTCAGCAATAATATCATCCAAGGGACGATTAACTTCTTCGCCTCGTGTGTAAGGAACAATACAATAAGAACAATATTTGCTACAACCTTCTTGAATAGAAACGAGTGCACTTGGGCCATCTGCTTTAGGCTCGGGCAAACAATCAAATTTCTCAATCAGGGGGAATGTTATATCGATGGCTGGTCGCCCGTTGCGCTTGACTTGATTTAGTAATGTGGGCAGACGATGTAACGTTTGCGGGCCAAACACGATATCAACGTAAGGCGCTCTTGATCGAATCGCGGCGCCTTCCTGGCTTGCAACGCACCCACCCACACCAATGATTATCTTGGGGTTGCTTTCTTTTAGTTCACGCCATTGGCCTAAACGCGAAAACACCTTTTCTTGCGCCTTTTCACGAATAGAGCAAGTATTCATCAAAAGAACATCTGCATTTTCTGGGGAGTCTGACAACTTCAAACCATGGCTAGCTTCAAGCAATTCCGCCATGCGTTTAGTGTCATACTGATTCATCTGGCAGCCCCAGGTTTCTATATACAATTGCTTTTCCACAGAGGAGGGCTCACTTGGTACAACGAGAAAAGGCAAATTCTAACGATTTTTGAGAGGGTAAGCCACTTTGTTGTGGCTTTTGTTAGTCATTTTTCTAATTTGTTTGGGTTATTGAGAAGGTACACAAACCAGTTTACCTTGGCTACTCTGATTGATGCGACAAAAGCCGCCTAACAATGTACCTTCTTTGTTGGTGTATTCACATGCATCGCCATCTTCTTTGTCAGCACAGGCTGCCATTGCTTCCTGAGGGGGGGCGGTATCGCAGTAACCTTGGACATAAAAGGCTAAAAGACTGATAGACAAAATAGCTTTGATCGCGCGTTTCATATGTAAGTCCTTTTGAATTTGTTAGCATTTCCAACAAAAAATACTATAGTATTTTTTGAAGAAAAGATAGTTTAGTCATTCAACAAGGATTATCCTTGTTGGAGAGTATGGTCGTTCTCATGAGCTAACAAACAAGGCTCGCTTTGCTTATACAGACAGTCATTTCCGCTTGTATAGGCTACAGCCGCTAGAGCAGGCGTTTGTTGTTGCGGTTGGATAATCAGTGCGGCCAGCCATCCTAGCATCAATACCGTGAAACCATCAGCATCCGTTTCACTATTGCCACCATTTACTTTTTCTATTTGTGCTCGGGATAATAATTGCATTTTGGTTCAACTCAATTTTGGAAAGGGAACCGACATTTTCTGTGATTTTAAGTTAGAATGCAATTTAAGAGTAAATAAAACCAAATTAACTGGTTAGCTAAATTTAAAGTGCAATCAATATTATCACATCCATTTTTATATAAGTTTACTATTTATGCCACATGCTAAAATTTCATATTGGTTTCCTTTAGCAATTGTATTTTTTGAAATATTTACATACCTTGCCAATGATATGTACTTGCCAGGTTTGCCAATGCTGATGGCTGAATTTGGCATTTCACAACATCTTGCCCAAGATACTTTGCTTTATTGGTTTTTAGGCTCAGCATCGATGCAACTCTTGATGGGGCCTCTGTCCGATAGATATGGCAGAAAAATAGTGTTGATATTTGGTGTGCTTTGTTTTACAGGCGCAAGTTATATTTGCGCAAACACAGCCAGTATCTTCATATTTTTAATCTGCAGATTTATTCAAGGTTGTTCAGTGAGCTCTGTCGTGGTAGCAGGCTATGCAGCTGTGCATGAAACGTTTGAAACCAAAATCGCCATTAAAATCATAGCATTGATGGGATCAGTCGTTATTCTAGCGCCAGCTTTTGGCCCTATATTAGGAGCGCTGGTTATTGAATTTTCAAATTGGCGTATGATTTTTAATATATTATCTCTAGGCGGGGTAACAAGTTTACTGTTGTTAGTTTTTGCTATGCCAGGCCTCCAAAAAGAAAACTACCCTTTACATCTTAGAGAAATATTTAAAGACTACTGGCGCATCGGTACAAGAAAAGCATTTCTTACTTTTGCACTACCCTTTTGTTTTATGTTTCTGTCTCTCATCTGCTGGGTGGTGGAAAGCCCATTCATACTAGTTGAGCATTATCATCAATCTACAATCGCATATGGATTGATACAGTTATATGTTTTTGGTTTTTTTATCATTGGTGCCCAAATAACAGGATTTGCAGTGAATCGCGTTAGTCCTATTATGCTGATTAAAATAGGTCTATTGGTGGCATTGGTAGCATCTACTGGCTTTGTACTTGCTTGTTTGTCGACATCCCCGCTATATGTGATGATTATTTGTATGATGTTTGTTGCGCTTGGCTTAGCAATGACTTTTGGTCCCCTAAGTCGATTTGCGATAGAGGCGTGCACGGAACCTATGGGGAGAAGAATGGCAATATTTTCTTCTTATATGAGCATATTTGGTGTTTTTTCAACGCTGTTGGTTACGTTTGTTAAAACTGATTCAATGCAATATTTGGCTTGGATGGTCTATGCTGGGATCATATGTTCAAGCTTTATATTTTGCTTGGGTAAAGTGAAAAATAATATAGGTGCCAAACAATGAAAGCGCCTATATTTGTGAATAGGGAAGGTGTTTGCATAGTACAGTACACAGATGAGAATAATTAATAGGCTTTGATAAATAATCGTCCATGCCCACTGAAAGGCAACGCTCTTTTGTTCCTTTTAAAGTATTTGCAGTCAAAGCGACAATGATGCTTTTGCCATCCTGAATATCAGTCGATTTTTCTAGCTCGCGAATTTTTTCAGTGGCAACAAAGCCATCCATGCCTGGCATATGGCAATCCATCAAGATTAAGTCATATTTTTCTTTTTGAACAGCTTCTAAAGCCGCAGTTCCTGATTGAGCAATATGAATATCGCAACCTAGTGTTTTTAACATATCATTCACAACGGTTTGGTTTACGGGATTATCTTCTACCAACAAAACATGTGCTTTAAACTGCGGAATAGAATTTAGTAAATAGTTTTCTGGTTGCTCGCAAACATGCTTAGATGCTTTCTCTAATTCTAAGTTAAATGAAAAAGTGCTACCTTTGCCATGTGTTGATGTGACAGTGATTTCGCCGCCCATTAAATTTACCAAATGTTTGCAAATTGCTAATCCTAGGCCTGTTCCACCATATTCTCGTGTGGTAGATTCATCTGCTTGCGAGAATGCTTCAAATATTTTTGATTGCATTTCCTTTTTGATGCCAATCCCGGTATCTTGAATTGAAAAATGTAAAACAAGTTTGTTTTTATAAGTATTCTTCAGTGAAACCTCAATTGTGATGTGACCATCATTAGGTGTAAACTTAATGGCATTGTTAATTAAATTTGTGATGATTTGTCTAATTCTAAACACATCGCCTTTAACAAGGTCAGGAATTGATTTGTCAAATATAAGCTTCAGATTTAAATTTTTCTCTTTAGATTGAGCACCATAAATAATGACTAAGTTTTCGAACTCTTCTTTTATGTTAAATTCCTTATTTTCAAAGTCAACTTTGCCTGCTTCAATTTTAGAGAAATCTAAAATGTCACCAATTATTCGTAGCAAAGAGTTTGCGCAATCAAAGCATTTGTTCGTGTAATTTTTTTGAGTATCATCCAAAGGTGTATGCATTAGTAACTGCAACATACCTAAAATGCCATTCATTGGTGTACGTATTTCATGACTCATGTTAGCTAAAAACAGGGCTTTAGATTTGTTAGATTCTTGCGCTGCTTTTAAAGAAGTTTGTAATAAAGTTTCCGTTTCAATTTGTTTGGTGATGTCATGCAAAATTAGCACTGCTCCACCAAACAATTTATTGTTAATAAGAGGAAGGGGATTGATAGAAAAGGAAATGGCGTGATTGACGCCCTGGTAGGTTTTGATTCGTCCTCTCTCACAGTGATATATTTCATTTCTCGCACATTGCTCTTGTAAGTGATGTAGTTTAACTTCAGCTAGATTATCTTTTTCTTCCTCGTACAATTTAAATATTTCATAAAAAGGTTTTCCTATAACAGCATCACTAGAGCAACATAAAAGTTTGGCGCCAGTCATATTCAAACTTGATATTTTCCAGAATGGATCTAGTACGCAAAAACCATCAGATATGACCGCTTGAATTATTTCCTTTTCCTTTTGTAATACTTCTCTTAAGTGAAGCATTTCTTGTGATGATATCTCCATGGATCGCTCAATAATGTAGCGACTTTGGTCAGCTTCAATATAAGCAGTGTTGATGTGCGATAGTAATTTTAAATAATTATCTGGTATCGGATCGCTTTCCAAAATCCCAGCATTTTTCATTTGACGCTTTAATAAATGGTG
Source organism: Uncultured Candidatus Berkiella sp. (assembly GCA_964606325.1). Classification (GTDB taxonomy): domain Bacteria; phylum Pseudomonadota; class Gammaproteobacteria; order Berkiellales; family Berkiellaceae; genus Berkiella. Next base: position 96,552 of record CAZSGE010000002.1, on the reverse strand, counting down.
AAACTTATGTTCTTGCATATTAACTTTCTTTGATGGTTGTTAATGTCATGGTTTGATTATGCAGATCACAGCTTGCTAGGCCGCTTGGTGAAATCTCACCATAGGAGTAAAAACCGATCATAGAGGGATTTTCTCCTAAGTGCTCAAGACTGGCTTCTACTTCTTCAACGGTTCGTTCACCTAGGACGAGTCTTCTGCCGACGCAACTGATTGCTAAATTGAGAGTATTTTGTGGCATGTATATTTCAGAGGTGGCTAGTTTACTTGCAATTGAAGCGGCCTCAATGAGCCTGTCAAAATTGGCTTTCATCAACTGAGCGTACCACCCTTGAGGAATATTTCCTGCAAACGTCATACTTTGATTATTTTCATCAATCGCAAGGATTGTACGAACTACTTTATTTTTGCTAGCCGTCGATTCACGTATCGACAACGGAAATAATAGGCCTGATGCAGGTAAATCTTTTGCTCTTTCTCCCAGATATTTTTTATAGACAGCTAGGGCAGGTTCGCCGTCAATTTCATATAATATGTTTCCCTGTGAACGTGTAATAAGCTTTTCAGGGCCGAATATATCCCATCCCGCTTTAGAGCCGTATCCAATTTCAATGTCATTGCCATATAACCCAATAGCAGTAATGCAATTGTAAACGGGCTTGTCATTTTGTAACAACCATGTATGTTTGAAATTATTACCATCTCCCGCTAATCCACCGGTGATGACAACCTTTGGGTCTAAATCTTCCTTTAAACCTTCTACTAGTGCGCTGCCATTGACCAACAAACCATCTGAAAGAACAATAATTCCTTTTAAATCATCACTTTTTAAAGCTTTAGTTAAATTTTTTCCAATTATCTGAGATTGTCCAACATCATTTATTTGTTCAGTGATTATTTTTACTTTGCTTTTTTCAAATTTAGCAACCGCAACACTGATGCTGTGATCGTTTATCGTGTCGCCATATATTTCGCCTGCAGTAGAGCATCCCGCAATTTTTGAGGACGGGTATGCCTTTTTAAGTTCTAGCAATGGCACTGTATTGTTAAAAAATTCAGGTGCACAAAAAGCGAATATCAACGTATTCTCTGAATCAAGATTAGGAAATGATTTAACAGACCATCCTTTGTTGTTTTTGTAATGAAACATTTCAATTTTCATTTTTACACCTAATTATATCTAGCACTATGATTATTTTCTGCCCAAAAATTCTCAATATTTAATGGTATATAATAGCTTTTTAAAACTATATTTTCCTAATTGCATCCTAATTTATATTAATGAGTGTAATATCATTAAAAGGAAAACGTTGTGTCAAGAAAAATTTTATTGGTAGAAGATAACGAAAACAACATGGAAATTATTGAAGGATTTCTTAAACTAGGCACAAATTGTGAACATGGCGTCATTAAATGTAAAAATGGTAAAGAAGGGTGGGACGCACTTGTTGCACATCACGATGTTATCGATCTTATTTTGCTTGATAAAATGATGCCAATTATGTCCGGTATGGAATTTTTACAAAAAATGAAAATACATGATGAGTTCAATAAAATTCCAATCATCATGCAAACTGCTTCGACAGATAAGAGTGATATTTGTGAAAGCTTTAAGTTGGGTGTATATCACTTTTTGGCAAAGCCGTATTCACCTTCTGTTTTTAATTCGATTGTTAAAGCGGCTATCGAATTTTACACCAAACAGCAAGAAATGCAAAAAGCAGTTAAAAATACTAAAACTTTATTCAAATATGTTAATCAGGCAAATTTTAAGATTAAGAATATCAATGATGCCAACATAATTAGCACCAGTTTGGCGAGCTTGTTTCCTCATCCTGACAAAGTTATTTTGGGTATTTCTGAAATGCTGATTAATGCGATAGAGCACGGTAATTTAAAGATAACCTATGATGAGAAAACGGATTTAAATTTGGCAAGCAAATGGCAAGAAGAAATTAACAAGCGATTAAATCTTCCTGAAAACCAAGATAAGTTTGTAACCATTGATTTTCATAAAAATGATGATGAAATAGTATTGCACATCAAAGATCAAGGTGATGGTTTTGACTACAACAAATATCTAGATTTTGATGCAACACGTGCCATGGATAATCATGGTCGAGGTATTGCCTTTGCCAATCATATTTGCTTTGATAAGGTTGAGTATTTAGGTGATGGCAATGAAGTGAGATGCGTTGTTAAAAAAGCGTCAACATCATACCACGTTCCGAACAATCCCAATCATACTAGTATACAGAATTATCAGAACGTGGGCATCAATCGCTAATTGACTAAAAATGTAGCTTGCTAAATGGACTTACATGTTTGAATTTGGATTTTTCATGTGAACTATTTGATATCTTTTGCTGGACGTAATCCCATAACAAAGCTGGCGGGGGTGGGGCGTATTGCTCCTCCAAACTTAATTCTTTTGATACATAAGGAATATTCGCTTTCTTTTGTAAAGATAGCGTTCTCATGGCAGACATGAGATTATCATCAATTTCACCTTGTTCTTTTAGCCCATAATTTAATTCACTTGATATCTCTTTTTTCCGTTGAGCTCTTTGTTCGGATTTACTTTTGTAATGGTTGTAAATCTCAATTTCCTTACCATCTTTTCTATAAAAACTTCTACCTTTTTCAATAATTATTTTAAAATTGACAGGAAAAACATAATTTGCACTTTTTAAATAATTAAAAACTGTGGGTGGCGTGATGGTTTCATTTAATGGATTTTGATTAGGTTTATGAAGAACAATGATGACATGAGGGTTGCGTTTTGTAATGGGTGAAAATATTTCTTGCAAGTCTTTCGTCGCATGATGTTTTTGGCTGCCGGATAATTCATATAGCTCAGTCTTACCTGATTTTGCTTTTTCTTGGTATTTTAATGTTTTGACAATAAAATTAATGGTGTTGTCGATGAGTGCTTTTGGGTAGGTCATATCGTTCACTCCTTGAGGATTGATGACTATACAAGGCCTTACAGCAGATGAGTGGGATAAAAAAACAGCTGAGATTAAATTGATTCCTAATTATTACGATATTGAAATTTAACTATGCTGTCAATCAAGTAATATGCGACAGGCATTCCTATCTCATCAAGCATTTGCATATTGATGCGATATAACAATAAGAGGAATTCTAATAAGTACATATAATGTCAACAGAATCATCAAACGTACACCCTTTAAGATATGATGGTAAGATCAGTGAGCTGTATAAAATTTATGCACTCAGTATTTCTTTAAGTATCTTAACTTTGGGATTATATCATTTTTGGGGAAAAACCCGAAAACGTCGATATATCACTTCATCATTTATTTTAGAAAACGATAGATTTGAATACACAGGTTATGCGAAAGAATTATTGATAGGGTTAATGATTGGATTAACATTAGTAGCAATATGTTCCTTGCCATTATTTTGGGCGCAAAATGAAATTGAAAGTTACGCGCGAAATCCTATCAAGTTACAGCAAGATGATCAAGCTCAAGCGGACACGGATGAAAAATCAGAAGTTCACCATTTTGAACAGCGTGATGCCTTTAATCAAAACAAATTAATAGCAGATTTTGTAAGTTTTTCTCAATTTGTTGTGCAGTTTAATGATCAGGGGCTTTACTATAAATATCAAAAAGGTATCATTGACATTAAATGGCGTCTAGATTTTGGCGCATTTAATTCAAATTTAGATGCACAATTTAATCCAAAGAAAAATCTATCTTTGTTATTTGCCATCATATTAACACCTCTTTATCTTGTATTCTTCTTTGTGTGCTTACCGTTTGTGATTGTATTTGGTTCTTTGCGTTATCGTGTCTCAAGGCTTCGATGGCGTGGTATTAGAGGCCATTTAGAAGGCTCAGCTGTGCTATATTCTTTGTTAGGTGTTGTGCACACTGTTTTGAAAGTTGTCACTCTCGGTTTTTGGATCCCTATCAGTGACATTATGTTAAATAAATATAAGCTAAAAAAACTCTTTTTTGGCAATCAACAAGCTTCATTTAATATTTCCTATAAAAACCTAATTGTGGTGAATTTAGCGACAATTGGTGCAACAATTTATGTTGTTGGATTAATGTTGTTGATTGGCTATTTTGTTTTGCCCTACATTGCGCAAAGTGCTCCTCAAGAAGGTTGGTTAATAGAAAAACTAGTGTATACCCTTATTAAAGAAGGCTATTTTCTTTGCTTGTTGATACTAATTTGGATTTGCTATATTCCTCGATATTGGTATCGAGCCACACTCTTAAGAGGAAGATACAATAACTTAAAATTTGGTGATATAGGATTTACATGTAATGTCTCCGGATATGAGTATTTAAAGTTATTTGTCATTAATGATTTAATATTTATCTGTACTCTATCACTAGGGGTTCCTTTAATTTGGCAACGCAGGATGAAATTCTTCTGTCGTCACGTGCAAGTTATAGGTGATTTAAATCAACTTACAATAGAGCAAGCACCCGGTGAAAAAACTAAGTTTGGTGGAGGCTTTGCTTCTGTGATGAATTTGGAAATAGGTTTAATTTAGGAAAGAATGCATGAGCTTCAGGTTTAGCGCAAGATTTTTTGATGGACAAAACATTCAATCAAAAGATGTTCTGGTTGAAATATTGCCTGAAGGATTAAGGTTGTCTGTTGAAAATAATAACCAGTCGAATGAAATTAAATGGCCTAAAGACAGTTTGCAGTTAATGGAAAGACCTCATGGTGACAAACCAGCAATCCTAGGTTCAAAAACTATGTTGGGTGCGCGTTTGGTAGTGCAAAATATGGAGGCATTTCAATCTATTTTGCCTTTAATTCCCAAAAGTAATATCAAATTGTCACATATTCATTATCCTTGGCGAGTCGCATGGGTGTTATTTGTTGTTGCATTATTGTTAATTGTGACGCCCATTTGGCATTTTCCACTGGTTTCATTAGGGATTGCCAATTTAGTTCCTTTTAGTTGGGAAGAAGATATTTGGGAAAATGAGGTAAAGCAAAGATTTGCCAGCGAGCAAGAATGTGTGAGTGATGATGGCAAAAAGGCACTTGATAAAATAGTAAGTAAATTAGTCAAGCAAGCAAATCCTAAACATCCATTTGATATTAGAGTGATTAATGCGCCAGATTTTGTGAATGCAGAATCTACACCTGGATTTCATATTTTTATTTATAGTGGCTTATTTAAGATTGGTACCCCAGATGGCGTTGCAGGCGTTATTGCTCATGAAATGGGACATTCTATGCAGCATCATGTGATTGCAAGTTTTATTAATGAGATGGGCATCAAAGCATTTTATAATGCAGTATTAGGTGTGTCAGATAAAAATATAGCTTTTGATTATCTTAATTTAAAATTTAGACGTGATTATGAAATGCAAGCAGATAAAATTGCAGTTGAGTTGGTACAAAAAGCCAATATTGATCCCAAAGGCTTTCGTCAAGCCATGGAATATTTAGCAAAAGACTCGGGTGAATTTAAAGGTCTAGAAGCCTATTTGGTTGATCACCCGACGCATGAAGATCGCATTCTGTTAATTGAAAAAAATCAAAAATCTAAACCCTACGAACCCAGCCTTACGCCTAGTGAATGGGAAAGTTTAAAAAACATTTGTTCTAAAACGCGGTCATTGAAATATTAATGTCTTCATATCTTTAGAGTAAGTCATCAAACATATTATTTTTGCTTCATCATAGCGTTCAAACTCTGCCATCTATCGGATAAAGATTGTCGTTTTAGGCAATATTCCTTAAGTTATCCGCAAATCTACATTTTGAAAAAGAGACGTTTTATGATTCAAGCGCCAACAAAATATCAGCGCAGCGCAATTGAAGAAAAAGTGCGTGCTTACACTAACATGCTATCTGAATCCTTAGAGGGCATAAAATTAAATGATGGTAAGGCAACCTTTGTCGCTTTGCTTGATTTAATTTGTTTAGATTTAAGCAGCTATGATAACGATACTAAAAAATTGCCGATTGGCGAAGCTGTAGCCCAAGAAGATCTATTACTTCGTATTAAAGTTCAATCGCTGCTTCCAGACTCTGTGGATAAAGATGATCTTGAAACGATTTATACTATTCTTTATAAACTTTTACATGAGTACAGATTAAATAAAAGTCCAGACTGTCCTTTTGCTGATGATAATAATGCAGCCGTGTTGGCAATAGGCGGTGAGCATGTTTATGCACAATCATACCAAAAGACAGGTACGTTAGCTGCGCGTTGTAAAAAGGATGGCGAACAATTATCAGATGCTGTAATAGGTGATATTGTTCTATCTATCTTAAAGGGTATTAAAGAAGAAGTATGCAAATCAAACAAAACTCTTGTTAGGCCGATATCGCCAAAAGCGGCCGTATCTGAAAGTAAAAGGCAAAAAGAAAGTAGCCCAAAGCGAGATGAAGATAATCGGCTTATTGAAGAAAAGGATAAACCAAATGGAGCAATTCTTCTTCAATTTGAAACCAAAAAAATTCAAGACAATTCTTGGTACCAAGAACAGCTTGATCGTGATCTTGCGCAAAGATTACAGCAAGAAGAAGATGATAGGGCTCTTGCTATTGAGGTGCAGCGAAAACATGTTTAAATTTTTTTGATCTTTTCAAGCTTTTCGTGATGAATAATCATTAATGCTGCACTAAAGGGGAGTATAAAGATTGAAATCAGCACTTCACTTAGTGGACCTATTACTAAAAATAGTGCAATTTGAAGCAGCGCTGTAATAAATACAAATAAAAATAGTAACAAAAAAGTATTCAACCAAAAATTTTTGGTTAAATTCCGACTTTGCTTTATGCTGTCAATTACTTTTTCATTTTTAATCATGATAAGTAATGGTATTAAATAAAAATAGATACATATCAAAGACCAAGTTATCATACATATGCAAAATAATGCTAAAAAGATGATCATGATGATAGCTATCAAATTTAGTTCTTGATCATTTGGTTGTGCGAGAGTTTCAAGGATCCCACTAATAAAATGAAGTAGCAAACTCATGAGGATAATGGGGATCATGATAATTATTATCGCAGTCACAATTTTCAAGAACTTTTGAATACTGGTTAGACAAATGCTGGTATAGCGAAAGGGAAGTTGGTGATGCTTTTGATACATTCCTATAAGAATGCAACTAAATATCCATATTGTGATGAGAGCAATGACGAGAAAATATATTACAGATAAATGATCAGCATAGTTAGTATCAATTTTGGGTAACATTATGGAAACTAATGCTTCTAAAGATAAGTCGACAATGATATAGACGAATGCAAAAGGCAAAACCGCCAGGAAGCTATTGGCAAATAGCTTAAATGCAAGTGAATATGTTGAGGCAATATAGCTCATGCCGTATCCAAAAGTGAATGATTCTATTCAAGTGTAGTGTTAATCATAAGCCTTTCAAAGTACACGTGCACCATTAGAAACCTGTTTTGTAGGTTGTAGCAAGATAGTGCCTTCTTGTTCGCATACACAGGCAAGTACTAGTACTTCGGAATTTACTCCTGCAACCTTCTTAGTTGGAAAATTCATCACAGCAATCACTTGTTGGCCTATGAGATCTGAAGGGGCGTAATGCTCTGTGATTTGAGCCGAGCTTGTTTTAATTCCTAACGGCCCAAAATCAATAGTCAGTTGATAAGCAGGTTTTTTAGCTTTTTCGTTTATCGATGCCTCAATAATCATGCCTGCGCACATTTGAATTTTTAGAAAATCTTCAAAACCGATGACACTTGGTTCGATGGGCATGTTATTTATCCAGCTGTTAAAACAATATCCTTATTCTATTGAATCAGCTGCTTATTTCAAGGGGACAGTGGGCATTTATGGACGCCTATGCGCGAAGAATGCCCACTAGGTTGATTTACCACCACCAATAGCGGTTGTAAACTGGACGATAGTAGTCGTAATGGACTCTGGTTCGATAGGGCCAGTAACGAACAACTGGATAGTCTCTTTCTACAACATAACCTCCACGAACACGGTAAACATCACGTTCATACACATTTCCTGGAACAAAGAAGAAATTGGTATAACCGTAACCATAGTGTGCATGATGATGATGATGTCCATGCCCATAGTGACAATGCTTATGTTTATGAGCTAGCGATGCTGTAGAAAAAACGACTAGAAAGATAAATAGTAAAGTTCTCATGATATCTCCTCGCTATATAATTGCGACGTTTATGAGACTTAAGCTATTTGACAAAGGTTCAAAAGTTTATTGCTGTGAGTTCGATCAGTAATTTTAGGAATTAATTAGGTGGGAAATGCCTACAAGGGATAATTAAATATCCTTTGTAGGCGCAATTTAGATTTTAGTGATGTTTATGATTGTGCTTTGATTGTTGTTTTGAGTGGTGTTTATGGCCATGGTGTTTATGACTGTGATGTTTATGACCGTAGTGTTTATGATAATGTCCCCAATGACCATGGTGATGATGCCCCCAATGATGGCCGTGATGATGATGGCCATAATGCTGGTGATGATGATGACCATAATGCTGGTGATGATGATGACCATAATGTTTGCACCCTTGTTTAGCCATAGCAACAGTGCTCATCAACACTAAACTAAGGCTGCATAAAGTTGCGATAATTATTTTTTTCATAATGCCCCCAATGACTGTTTATATATCAAGCTTGAAATGAAAACGCACTTTAGAGAACATAGACTAAAAATTTATAAATAAAAGTGTAAGTAAACAGGCGTAAATATTACTGTAAAAAAATCAAAGGTTGGGCGTTAGGCAATCGGCTACTATTTATATAAGCCAGACTAATGAGGATGAATGATGTCGTACAAAACTAAAATACTTGTTGGCAGTTTATTTATTGTATTAAATACACCTAAAGTCTTGTTAGCAGTTGACTGTAAAACGATTTTAGCGAAACTGCCGTCTCATAACGCCCAGACTTCTGAACAGGCAAAGATGGTTGAGAATTTTGAAAATCAATGTAAGCAAAGACAAGATGTAACAGATGGGGCCTCATTAAAAGAATGTATTACGGTTGGTATGAGAGCAATGGCTGTTTCAGGTAATTTTGTTGCAGCGGAAAAAATGGCTAAAATAGAATGTGAAGCTGGGAATGATGAGATCAGTAAAACGTGGATGGGTATGGTGGTTAATAACCAAAATGCCACCCAAAAAGACAGAGATGTTGCTCAAGAAGCGATTGACAATAATAACAACTAGATGGCCAAACGGGATTTAGTTGAACTGCTTTTATTTTTTGACGCAACGTTACTTCTGGGAGATGTGATTTTTGATACTCTGGGAAGATAAGAGCGTGATCTGCTTAATGCTTGTTCACCAACGGGGTAATCTCTTTCTAATTCCTGTGAAACCTCATTTATACGTCGTATACATGATTCCCGTAGCTCTAGGTCAAATAGATTTTCAGCTCTTGCATGTAAATTTATCTTAATTATCGATGCTTCCTCTTGCTCTTCACGTTTTTGGTTTTCTTTAGCTTTTTTAATTTCTTTCCTTGCATGTAATGCTGAACCTTCACCAATAATGGTGAAGATTTTACTGATGCCATCAGCAAGATCAGAGTTGATATGATAGGAAAAGTAGCTAGTTAAAATTGCCACACTGGCCGCTACCATACTGATGTAGGTAGACCATAGTTTATGTTTTTCTTGCTCATTAGATAATTTTATTTCCCCATCTATTTTATTTATTTTATTTAAAATAATGGCAATTTTATTGAAATCATGTTTAATGTCACTTTTTGGATCAGTGGTGATCGCTTGAAGAAAAACTTTTTTTCTATCCAATTCCTTATTCGCTTCACCTAAAAGATTTTCAAGCGTCGCAATTTGTGAAGTTAAAATATTTTTTAACGTTGCTTGGCTTTGTCTTTCCTCTAAGCTCCTTAAGCCTTCAATTGCATTATATCTGATGTCGAACTTAGCCTGATTTCGGGTTGTGGATTTGGGTTGCACTGGTTGGCGAATAAAGTTAGTTAAGGCTGTTCTTCTTTCATTTAAATAATCTAATTCAATCTTTTTTCTTTGGTTTCTTTCTACGCTATGGTAATGAATATATGGTGCAGCTAAATATTTTTGATCCAAACTTGCTATTTGTTTTTCAACTTCTTCCAAAACATTTTTTGATTTATAGAGTTTGTAAAAGTGCTGATTGATGATAGCGCATTCCTGAATCCTGGTGTCCAGAGATTTAAGATGATTTTTATAAAGAATAACATCCGGGTTACCGTCATATTTACGTTGAGATCTAAGATCTGAAATTGCTAAGCGTATTTCCTTTTTGCGCTCTTGAATTAATTTTATTTCTATATTTGTCTCGCAAATTATTTTTTGTTCATCAATATCAAAACCATGCTTTTGATAATAAGCATCAATTACCATTTGCTCATTTGAGATAGCATCACATTTCGCTCTAATAATAGCGGCAATATTTTCTAATTGTCTAAAGTAATGTTTGGTATCTTCAGTACTCTGAGATTCTAACTCGCTAAGTAGAAGCACTAATTCAGTTTGTTGTTCATTTAAAGCATCTATTTCTGATTTCTGCTCAGTAAAATCCTTCAAAAAAATAGCGTTTTGTTCAAAATTAATATCCAAAATACCAAGCTCTGATTTAAGTTTTTCTCGTTCTTTTTTACGTATATAGTTTTGGTAAAATTGATGGATGTGTTCAACCATGCTATTCGCAATCGTCGTAAAATTAACAAGAAGGGAGGCTATGGAAGCGCTTAAAAGAAATTCACCAAAAAAATAAACGATCAGAGCGTTCGCCATTACTAAAAGCGAAATGTGCAAGACGTAAAAAATTAAAATCGCCATTCTTAATTTGAGCGAATAGGCTTCTTTAAATTCCTTACTCCACAGCTCCTTGACACTGCCAAGGGCACAGTAGGCTTCTCTTGCGAGTATGTAGGTTTCATAAGCATCCAAAGAACGCCTACTAAAACTAATAAATAAGTACAGCATTTAACTTAGTTAAGTTTCTTGAATGTATTCAATATTCTAACTTTTGTTGGATAAATATTCAATAATATTGACTAGACCTTGTGGTTCCATTTACTAAATATTCTCTACAAACAAGGTAATGACTCAGTTGTTCAACTCAAAATTGTCAACTAAATATCTTATGTTAGTTAGAAAGGTATGGTAAACTGCTTGCTTGGCTCGAAAGAAATTGGAAAATATCATGGCTTTTTCAGTAAAAATTCACCTTCATACATTTTATCTTAATGGTTCCCCTGGCAAACCATCTATTCATCCTATGGCTGATCCTACAGGGAGTAAAGCCAAGGACATTGGTAGGGTGGACAGAAGGGATAACATTCGATTTGAAATTAACCATAATATTGGCGGACTTTTTAGAGATCCCTCCGTACCTTTGCCAATGATGCAAATGGAAAAAGTGTTACATTTTAAAGACAAACATTCTTTTGTTGATGCTTTTAAGAAGGAATTTGCTCTATTTAAACGAGATAAAACGGTTCAAGCGCTTTGCAAATCTCCAAATTTGAGATTTGAAATAGGTTTTATTCGCAATGATTTTGTTCAGACTCTGCCTGATTTTGTGCTAGATGGCATTGTTGACATTATGATTGCGAATCCACAATTGGTACACAATGTTCCCCAAAAGCATTCGGCAATGAGTAAAGAGCAGCATGCGAAACTAAATGTGTCACTGTATTCACTTGATACCTTGAGAGAGAGAGATAAAGTAAAGCGCAACAAAGATATGAGTATTTTTAACTTTTTAGCTGGACTCGGTGCTATGCTTTATCTTTTTTCAAGCTTTATACCCTCTAGTCTTTTGATTGCGCTGGCATTTGTCTTCATTTGTGTTGCAGTTGCAACCAAGGCAGTTTTAAATATGTTGAATAAACAGAGTGAATTTTATGAGAAAAAGGAAAACCTTGATAGCATAGTGAACACGCCGCAACACGAGGCTTTTATGGCTGGGAAATCAAAGCCTTTTTATCACATCTTTAAATATTTGAAGCATCCCTTTTTCTTTATGGTAGGTTTACGTCAAGTCGATACTCCAAAGCCTAAAATAATGACCGTAGAAGATAAAAGAGAGAAATGTTTACAGGCTGTATTAAAAAGAAATCGAGTCATTTTGCACTTACATAAAGAACCAGCGTTAACGCAAGCGAATAAACCTCAGTCGAGCGAAGTTGCGTCTTTGGCTGCAAATGATTCAGGTAAGAAGCCAGCAGTATCCGACAAAGTGAATAGAAAAAATCCAAAGCGCACGTGCCGTAAGTAGTAATTAACTCACTCCTTAGGTAGTGAGTTAATGATGCTTATCTTCATCCGTGATATCGTTTTGCAAGATCCGCTCTAACTCACTGCTAGCTTGTTTTGCGAAGCTGATAAGCTCAGGTTCTTTTTCGAAAAAATCAAAAGAGGATCTCAACGTTTTTTCATCATGACGTCTAAATTGCTTTGCTTTGCGTCTCATTTCATCGGCACTTTTGCCCATTAATTTCATCGCATCTATGGCCATCTTTAGGGCTGAATCAAATGTTTCGCGACGAAAATAATCAACTCCCGCCTTATGTAAATTATAGGCATGGCGTCGGTTTCGGGCTCGGGCATAGATTTTGACGTTCGGGAAGTGTTGTTTTACCGAATAAACCATTTCAAGTGCTTTATCGGCATCATCAATTGCGATGACGAGCAAACGAGCCTTTTCTATGCCTGCACTGTGTAGTAATTCCATATTAGAAGCATCCCCGAAATAGGCTTTATTCCCAAAGCGGCGGATCTGCTCAATTTGATCCGGATCATTTTCCAAAATCGTTATTTTAATACCCTGAGCACCCATAAAACGGCCGATAATTTGCCCAAATCTACCGTAGCCCGCAATGATGACGGGGTTGTCAGTATTTTGGATAGCGTCATATTCAGGCAAAATAGAAACAAAGCGGGATAAGATATACCTTTCATTTAATATCATTAAAAAGGGCGTTGTCGCCATCGACAAAGCCACCGTCAGTGTAAGAAATGCAGCATTTCCCTGCTCAATAACTTCTAAGCTACCGGCATATTGAAACAATACAAAAGCAAATTCACCGCCTTGAGCGATGGCTGCGGCAAACAATGCATTTTGAGCAAAACTTAATCCAAAGAATCGACCCAGTATTAACAAAATGACAAGTTTGATAGCAATAAGCGCAATAACCGCACTCAACACATAAGTGGTATATTCGCTCAATAAATCAAAATTCATTCCCATGCCTACAGAAATAAAGAAGAGCCCTAGGAGCAATCCCTTAAAGGGCGAAATATCTGCTTCTAGCGTATGTTTATATTCAGAGTTGGCCAATACCAAGCCTGCAATAAAGGCACCTAAAGCGGGTGAGACACCAACGATTTCCATCAATAAAGTAATGCCAACTATCAATGCAAGCGAGGTGGCGGTAAACACTTCGCGTAAATTGGTTTTGGCAATATAACGAAAAAAGAATCGAGAAAGGAACTGACCAGTAATGATGACGGCACTAATTACACATAGGATTAAAAGGGCATGCTGCCAACCACTTAAAGATGCTATCCAATCGATTTGCTCATGAGCATTAGGCGGAGCACTGATATTGCTTGCCAATAAGGGCATAATAATTAGGATAGGAATAACGGCGATATCTTGGAAAAGTAAAACCGCAAATGAGGATTCACCACCCTCGGTTTGAAGTAATCCTTTTTCTTGCAGCATCTGCAATGCCAGCGCAGTAGACGATAAACTCAACGCCATGGCGCAGGCAAGACTTGCTTGCCAGTTATAACCTAACGCGATGCCAACTGCAGTTAACACTCCCGTGGTAATGATAACCTGTAAACCACCCAGTCCAACGATAGATTTGCGCATTTTCCACAAACGAGAAGGCTCGAGCTCAAGACCGATGACAAATAGCATCATTACCACACCGAATTCTGCAAAATGCATGATTTCATTACTGTTGGTAATGAGCTTAAAGCCAAATGGGCCTATTAAGATCCCTGCCAGCAAATAACCCAGCACAGATCCCAAGCGAAAACGGCTGGCTAAAGGAACAACTAAACAGGCTGCTGAAAGAAAAACAAATGTTTTAAATAATAGGCTACTTTCACCCACGGGCTTCTCCAAATGCTAGTGCATTATTTAAAGAGTGTTGCGATTTAACAACAGCAATTTTGATTGAAAAGTATGTGCCCAGCGCAATAGCGATTAGCCAAAGGCTAATGCTGCTAAACGAACCGGTTGTTTTGTATAAATAGTTTTCAACAATGGGTGTCAAGCCTCCAATTAAAGACAAACCCAAGGTAAAGCTAAGAGAGGCACCGCGATAGCGAAATTGCATTGGAAACATATTTTTTAGCAATGCATTACTTGGACCAAGTACACATTCATTGATGATAATGAATATCGTTTGGGCAAGAAACATTAAATTAAAATAACCTTGGTCGATGATCCACAATAATGGCCAACTAAGGACAATCAGCATAAAAGCACCAAAGCGCATCACCTTTATGGGGGATTTCTTATCAGCTATTTTGCCTGCCGTTAGTAAAGCAAAAATCCCGATCAAGATGATTGCAGACTGTTGAAGCATTAATTCTTGCTTTGTAATAATTCCTTTCGTCATTAAAATGGGGTTAATAAAGTATAAGATGGTCGTAAACAATAAAGTTGCAAAGCCACCCATAAATACGCCTGCCATTAATTGATAAGGGTAATTTTTGAGCAAAGTGCTAAAGCGAAGATCATGGTCTTTGGCTGGTTTAAATGAGGGAGATTCATCTAAGTTTTTTCTATAAATGATCCCCAAAATACCAATGATGCCACCAAATACAAATGCAAACCGCCAACTGTGTTCTGGCATGCCTTCTAATGTTGTTACATATGCAATAACAGAAGCAAATAAACTTCCTACCAGCATCATGGCGGTTAATAGGCTACCCATAAAAGCTTCATTTTTATTTTGTGCATGTTCAACAACATAAATGCCGGCACCATTATACTCACCGCCAAAACAAAAAACTTGAACAGATTTAGTAGCGACCATTAAAACACTAGCCCAAATGCCGATAGTGTAAAATGTGGGCGTGAAACCCATTATAATAGTGGCGATAGCAATGCCATACATCGAGCAAAGCAGCGCTTTTCTACGTCCATATTTATCGCCAAGGTAACCAAAAAAAATGCCGCCCAGAGGACGCGCGAGCATGGCCACCAACATGGCATAAAAGCCTTTCACTAAAGAATCGTAGACCGAGTCGCCAGGGAAAAAAAGTGGCGAAATCAACGGTAAGAAAATTCCTAAAATGGAATAATCATAATACTCAATCATTGTGCCTAGGGCCGCGCCGACAAATGAGCGTTTGGAAAATTCAATATTCATGATGGTCTTAATGTTAAAGCAGTTAGCTTTCTTTTATGGATTGTTTGAATAGTATCAATATAGAGTTAATAAGACCGTTAGTGAAGATGCCTGTCCTTTTGGGGGCATCAAAAGCAGGTTATGCAAGGTAAAAGGACCGACAATCTAATGCCTGTCCTTTTTGTGCGTTTTAGGATTTCGCCATACGCTTTCGTCGAAGTTCTACTTCATGAGAAGCAACTTTTTCTTCTTTACTATTATCTGTGCTAAACCGTAAAACTTTAGATTCTAATGATGTCCAGAGTTTTTGCACTTTTTTGGGTGAATAAGATTCAACTGAACCATCTTCCCTAAGCACATCAAAGGCTTTCAACGCTTTAAGGTTAGCCGGTCTATATTCAAAATCCTCATGCAAACGCTCGATAGCGCTCTGTGCAATAAGAGGTGGTTTGTTTGAAGGCATATCGTTTTCTAGTACCCCGATTTTTCGGTCAGATCTTTGTGTAGGCGGTAGCTCTTTATATAACGGCGCTTTTATAAAGCCAAGCGGATTGCCTTGCGTAGCATGGATATGATGTTCTTCTAAAAACGATTGTTTAAAGCGTAAACCATTTTCCATGGCGCGACGAACCATGTAGCGTAAAGTGTTTGCATCTTGCATAACCGCGCCTTCTTTGGGGGGCAGATGTCCTCCGCCAACGCTGGAATGATCTCCTTCAAACCAGACTTCTTGTGTGAGTTCATTGTGTTGATTAATAGAAAGAGGAGAAAAAGCGTCACGGTGCTCATCCATACCCAATGTTTGGTAAGCTCTGACGTTCTCGGGAATGCCAAAATCCCAGCCTGGATCAATTTGCTGATTGTAAATACCAAGCTTTGTTAAGGCCCAGATGTTTATGGGGATACCAAAAGAAGTTACGGTATCGAATAAGTATTCGCTTTCGAGTTTAATGCTGATATTTTCTAGCATTTGTGGCATTTCACTAGCCAGTTGATTTTGAATGTTATGGATAGCAAAGTGTCTGGCTATCGCTGCACCTCGACTAAAGCCACCCACAGAGATATTTAATCTATCCCCAGATTTTATTTTTCCATCTGAAATGGCTTTGCTGATGGTGCTTTTAAGCTCTTGATAAGCTTTGCGCATGATCCAACCACCACCATAACCTGTTATTTCAGAAAAATATCGGGCAATTTTCCAATGCCATTCTTGATCATTACCGACTCCATCGCGATAGATGACAAACTGAGTATCATCTTTTTTTAGACCGTCGCGCAGTTTAACCACATTCGTAACAGCCGGATCTTTATCATCATTGCTAGTACCATTAAAAAGTATAACGATTTGAATGTCAGTCATTAACGTTCCCAAATGTGTAGTAAAAAATACTACGAAAGTATACACAAATGAAACTTTTCAACTACTAAACATCCATACAGTTTAATTGATCTCATTTCAGGGCATCCAAGAAAGATAAGGGGATGCCCTTCAATATATTCCCTACAAACGTGCGCTAAAACGCATGACGGCGGGTTGTGTCACTACGGGCGCTTTGTGATGATAATCTTGCTTCACTTCATACTTTGGTGCACTAGAAAAGATAAGGGGTTTGCTATCAGCCACAATAGTGGGTAACACAGCCTCAGGTTTGGCATGGCTCATCAAGTCTGGAGATCTATCAAAATTTATCTGATAGGCATGTAAGATGTCATTTCTCACTTTATTGGATAATCTAGGTAGCACCACAATTTTACCTGATTGCGTTTCAAGCTTATGAGTTTTCTCATGATTACTTTGGATTGCTTTAATTGCCTCATGAATACAGTTTATTTCCTTATCATTTATTTTGGCTATTAATTCACCACTAAAATCATCATATCCTTGGGTGTATTCACTTTTCAAAATAGTGTTAATGACAACTAATTGTTCTTGTGGCTTTTCCTTTTGTTTATTACTAAAAGAAGTATGAGCATCATTGATGAAATTTCTTGAGACGGGTTGGATGACAATACCTCCACCAATAACATAGTATGTAGGTTGTTTGCCAAAAGCTAAAGGCTGAATGATGTTCATAGAACCCAAAGAATTGGTTAAAGTTGCTTTGATGGTTTGGGGGTTGCCTTCTCTGAGAATATCGAAAACAATCTCATCGCCTAGTTTGCTGTTATTAATAAGATATTTGTAATCAATACGCTTCATCGGCTCAATATGGACGGTGCCATCGTTCCAAAGCTGAATGCCGTTAATTTTAAGTATAACATCGCTTGGTTGTAATTTATCCTTCACACATGAAAGTTCAGGGACTTTTAGCACAACAATACCAGTTTGACGTGATGTCATTTTGTAATGCGCTCTTAAGAAAGGGTTCTCCAGCGTCTGAGTGGAAATCCCTAAAGTGGGGAACCCCATGTTATTGGTTTGAACTTGTTCAATGAAATGTTTGAGCACACTAGCAGGGATCATATAACCAATACTTTGGCCTCCTCTAATGCTTTGATGCACAACACCGACAACTTTACCATCAGTGAGAACAGGTCCTCCACTGTTGCCAGGATTAATAGGAGCGCTCACTTGCGTGCTCAATAATATTTGTTCACCATGTACATAAGTATCATTTTCAAGTCGAGAAACAATACCATCGGTAACACAATATCCTTCGCCGCCCATGGGAAAGCCATGAACTTCAACTTTTTGCTTACGTGCAGGGGTGTCGCCAATTTTTAATGCTTTGGTTTTTGCCCAAAATTCCTCATTATCGACTTCTAAAACAGCTAAATCACTTTCATGACTTACCGCTTTTAGGGAGGCATGATATTTTACTGAGTCATTGGCTAATTGAATTTCAAGAAAAATTGAGCCTCCCGCAACATGCGCATTACTAATAATTTTTTTACCATCAATAACAAAACCGGATCCGGTCCATTTTGAGATAGTGGGAGCTTTCCAGGGGGCTTGATAATCATACTCTAAAGCGGAGGTATAAATTTTGACAGCGAAATTTTCACCGACCATAACGAGTCTCCTTAAGCTTGGTTTTTATTAGTGCAAAAATGCCTAATAAAATTGACCAATCACGATTCACTCATTTTAATCATAGTCAATAAAATCAAAGTGTGTTCTTGGAATAAACACAGTAAATGTATGATGTGTGTAAAGAAATACAAACGAGTAAAATATATTTTTTACATTTACCACTTATGATAAAATAGTGGCGATTTAAGCTGTTCGCTAAACAAAATAAGGAAGTATAATGTTAGGATTTAGTCAAAAACCATTACCCATTTCTTTTGGTAAATTTCCAAAAACAGAGCAGCATGTACATATAGAGGCAACCACTAGCTTAGAATTATTAGAAAAAATGGCCAAAAGAAATGAGTTGCTCGACATTTTTGAAGAACTCAAACCTATTCTTTATCAGTTTAGTGCCAAAAATTTTTTAGAATTTCTGACCGCTTATGATTTGATATCTTTGTTCATTAATACGCCAGAAGATGTAACCGAAATGGTGTTAGATTACTTGCGCAGATGCAAAAATGAGGGCTTAACACATGTAGCGCTGACTTGCTCATATGATCATACCAAAGCAGAGCGAGATATATTTATTGATTTCGCTAAGACACCAGCAGACTATTCTGAAGTAGAAAAAGCAGCAGACAGTGTTCGTCGCAAATTAAAAGCAAGGGCAAAACCTGCTAACCTAACCTATGAGCAATATGTTGATGCTGTGTCAACAGCTATTGAACAAGGTTTGGTTGAGGGTATTTCTGCTGAAATTATTATGGTGATATTACGACACAATCCTATTGAGCAAGCGCAAGAGCTTTTAGATCATATACAGCGTCATCCTAATCCTCATGTCACGACAATAGGATTGGCGGGAGATGAAGTTAATAATCCTGCCGCTAAATTTTCAACGTGTTTTGCGCGTGCCAGGACAGAACTCGGTTTGAAAATAGCACCCCATGTCTGCGAACTTGCGCCGCCTAAATTTCTTCATGATGCATTAACAGAAATGGGTCCACTATGTCGTGTAGGGCATGCAATAACGGCGCCCAAAGATGTGGAAGCGATGCAGAGATTATTTAATTTGAGTAATCCTGCAACCTACTTTTTAAGGCAGCAAGGATTAGCGCAAAATACGCGTGCGCTATTAGAACAATTATCTAGAAATGGCATTCTTGAAAATGATGTCGATGAAGCTAACTTAAAAAGCCAACTTGAACAACAATTTCAAGATAAAACATCGAGAGAATGTCTAGAATATCTTTTTCAGCCTTTATGCGTTGAACTCTCGTTGACGAGTAATTTACTGCTTATCGAAAATATTAACGCTTTAGCGCATCACCCTATTATGGAATTTATCAGAGCGGGGATACGCATTTCTATTAATTCAGATGATCCCAAATTTTGGAATAACCGTGTTCAAAATGCTGATTTTCCCACTGAAGATTTCAGACCATCAGCACTAGGCTGCTCTGTTGGTCAGGAGTGGGAAAAAGTGAAGCGGCTCTATCAATTAGATGATGCTCAAATGCTTAAAATTTATAGAGATTCAGTTGTTTCAATGGGCTGTCATAAGTTGTTGAAAATTCGTTTGCTAAAATATGCTGATCTATATGAAGCTTTTCATGAAGTAAGAGCGAAACTATCGAGTTACCAAAACGATAATATCAATTCTCATATAGCAAGCTATCAACTGAGCCCTACGCAAGCCAATGCGCAAGCGTTATTGAATGTCGTTAAGGCATTATGTAGTGAGTTGCCATTTGTAGCGGAAGTTAAGCTTGCTGAAATCCTAGTTGCAAAGCACGATGCTTTTGCAGCATCTATGGATGCTTATCACATGCATCTTCAAGAACGTTCGTTAGTTGTTATGCAAAGATCTCAGCCATGTGATAATGATGTTCGTAAAGATAAAAAATTTGTTTGATATTTTTGCTCGGTGGCGTAAGGTTTATTGAATTTGAAAAATAAAATACGTTGGGGCAGCAATAGCTGTCCCAATCCTATTAACTACAAACTTTTCCAAATAGCTTTAGCCATTCAAAATGAACATCATTAAGTTGACCGGCAATTGGATTGCTTTTGTGCATATTTATTTTGAAGTGAACTGACGATGCTGATCTTAATTTAAGAATTACATTTCTTGGAATATAGGCGCCTTTTGAACCATGTTCTATTTTTAACACTTGAGGTGTTTTACCATCGATAGATAATTCAAGAGAGTTGCCTATTTGATCTTTAGTATTAATGTTTAGATAAATATCGCCTCTTTCATCATGACTGCGAATAACATCTAATTTTATTTTATCGCCATTTTCGCAAACCACAGGAAGATCTTTCATAGAACAGCCTTGTGTATTTTCGATGACGGGATTTGCAAAATTAGTAGTACTAAATAATAGTAATGCAAAAGCAAGGATTTGTTTCATTGTTAGAAATCCTAGTGTGTATATCAGCAAATTGATGACCTATTATAACACCTTAATGGGGCCAAGTAATGTTATTTCGATAGATTAAATACTACTTTTGCGGGTAGTTTCACTTATCCTATTTAACGATAAAGCGCATAAAGTACTGTAAATTCAGTATATTTTGTTTGATTTTCAAGGTTAGATTTTTTTCGATATAACAATGTCCTTTTGATGGGGTAATTTAGAAATGTCCTCAGAATGTAAATTCACGTTAAATCAAATTAAACCCAGAAACCCGTAAATTAACTGGAGTATTTTCTGCATTTTTAAGTGAATGCCCCCCGAGAGTCGTTATTGTTAAAGAGGGGAAAAGGGAGTTTTTAGGCGATGAGGCTAATTTTTGCTCAAATGTCGCCGTCATTGATTTATGATTTTCTAATAAGAACAAAGTAGGTAATCTTTGCTCTAACTTGCTGTGAAGTTCTGTAAAATAATCCAACAAGGCTGGATCAATTTTACTTTCATCAATTGTTTTTATATTATTTTTTTGAATAATTTGTTGAAATGTTAGCATGCCTTTTTTAATTTCATCAACAAGTTGAGAAGGTGAAAATGCATCAAAACAATTTGGGTCAAATAACATGCAAGGAGGAAAGCCATTTTCAATTAACAATTTATTTAATATTACCATAACAAAAACTCTGCAGTTCGCATCTTTAAAAGGGTGCAATTGTTCAAGATCTTGAATAGTTTGGGCAATTAATAGTAATTTTTGTTCAGTTTTTTGATGGAGATCTTTAAGTTTGTGATAACGCGCTAAAATTTGTGTTGCTTTAATAGGAACAACTTCTGTCAAGGGTGTTTCAGGCGGGATTATTTTAACAGATTGGCCATCATCATCCATCACATATATTTTTTCATGTTGAGTTCTAAAAAAGTAATTATTTTTCACAATAAAATCGGCGAGTTGATTCATGACTATTTTTTTAGTTTGAGGATCGTTGGGATCTTTTTGGTAGCGTCTAACAATAAATTCCATTTTTTGATCAAACATGTATTTAAAGGTATGAGAGTTGATAATATCGTAATTGGATAATTCAATTTCATCTAAACAAGCAACACCGTCTCTTGCTAGCATAAAATGCGTATCACCTTCGTCTAATCTGCTTAGCAAAGTCAACACACCTTCAAGCGTTACGTTTGTGTCTACCAAAGCAAAATTGACATCCGCTATTCGCCATGTACCTCGAAGCTTTTCATCTAATTTTTTAATGTGAACGTTTTCTGTAGCAAGTTTATGATATGAGAGCAACATTTTCACATTGAGTGGTTCGTTGATATCATTCAACATGGTAAACATGACATTGAACATAGCTTGTAAATATCCAGGCTCTCTTTGCTCAAACCCTACCCAGCTATCTTTTTTTTGTTTTACGCCATCAACAAAAAATCGCCAAAATTCATTTTTTGGAAAAGACTGGAACAAGCTATTAACAAATTGCTGCACATTTGTTGCTGTGATGACCTGATTTAACAGCGGCTCTAAACCGTTTTTTTGATAAAAATCTGCATCAATTTTCATGGAGGTCCCCTATTTTGTTTTATAGCTTAACAAAATGGTGGCGTTAACGATTTAAAAAGTCGATAAAAGGAACAAAATGGAATATGAAAGGTACAAAAGGTGTAAATGTTCGTAATATATTCTCAGAACCAGAAGAGCTTTAAAGGAGTTATTTGATAAACCTCAAATTTGGCAGGCTTTGATATTAAAGTATTTTCCCTCCAGGATTCAAACCCCAGACTATGTGCATTTTCCAAAATTATTGTTTCGAAGCTATAGAGCAGAATAACAATCATAATTGTAAGAGCATTTAAGATTGATATAGGCGGCTATCGGAAAATGAGTTGGTTGATGAAGAGTTTGCGTAAGTGTTTGATTAGGTTGGTGGCTACGGGTGGACTCGAACCACCGACCTCAGCATTATGAGTGCCGCGCTCTAACCAGCTGAGCTACGTAGCCATAAATTCTTCCTATTTTGATTTTATGCTTTGTTGTCTTCGCTCTCTCAAAACAGTCATGTACAAAAGGTACACTCCTATTTCTCAGTAGCTCGACGCCTAGCCTAAAATCAAACTAGTTCGAATATTTACACCATTTTGCTTTGCTGGAATCTGCAAAATGGTTTCACACTGAAGGGGGCCATTTTGGCGATTAGCCCCCGTATTGTCAAGTTATAGATAACTTAGAAATTCGTCCAACAAATTTATTTAGACATTAAATCTAAAGTGAATCACATCGCCATCTTTCACAATGTATTCTTTGCCTTCCAAACGCCATTTGCCAGCTTCTTTTGCGCCAGCTTCGCCTTTGTATTCAATAAAGTCTTCAAACGAGATAACTTCCGCACGAATAAAACCTTTTTCAAAATCAGAGTGAATAACGCCTGCTGCTTGAGGCGCTGTAGCGTTCACTGGAATCGTCCAGGCGCGTACTTCTTTGACTCCCGCGGTGAAATAGGTTTGTAAGTTTAATAGGCTATGTCCGCTGCGGATGACGCGATTAAGGCCTGGTTCATCTAAGCCCATTTCTGCCAAGAATTCGACTTTCTCTTCATCGGTTAAATCGACAATTTCTGCTTCCATCGCAGCACATACCGGAACAACTACACCACCTTCATGTTTTGCAATGGCTATCACTTGATCTAAAAGCGGATTATTGTTGAATCCTTTTTCATCCACATTGGCGATAAACATGGTTGGTTTCATGGTGAGTAGGTTTATCGATTTAATATAAGGCATATCTTCGTCAGAGCAGGTAAAAGTCCGTGCTGGGTTTCCTGAATTCATATGCGCTTGTAGGTTGGTTAATAAATCTTGTTGATGTTTTAAACCTTTATCACCAGATTTAGCTAATTTTTGGGCTCTCAATAAGGATTTGTCGATGGTGTCGATATCAGCGAGCAATAATTCAGTGTTAATGGTGTCGATGTCTTCTTTAGGATTAACTTTACCTGCAACATGAACCACATCGTCGTTTTCAAAACAACGTACCACATGGGCAATGGCTGCGGTCTCACGAATGTTGGCTAAAAACTGGTTGCCTAAACCTTCGCCTTTAGAGGCACCTTTGACTAGCCCGGCAATGTCCACAAACTCCATAATGGTGGGAATAGTTTTTTGTGGTTTAACAATTTCGGCTAATTGATCTAAGCGCTTATCAGGCACAGAAACGATGCCTACGTTAGGCTCAATGGTGCAAAAAGGATAATTTGCAGCAGCAATGCCAGCTTTAGTTAAGGCATTAAAAAGGGTAGATTTTCCCACATTGGGTAGGCCAACAATGCCGCATTTAAATCCCATCTTGAGTTCCTATTTATTTTGTATGTAAAAAATTCATGGCTTTATTAAAGTTACCAGCCACAATATCAGGCAAAGCCAATAATGATTTATCAATAGCTTCAATAATAAGCTGCATATCACTGAGGGAGGGCTTATGCAGCACATAATCATGGACATCGTCTTTGTTGCCAGGATGTCCTATCCCAAGTCTTAATCGGTAAAATTGGTTGGATGATAACCGCGACATAATATCTCGTAGGCCATTATGCCCACCGTGGCCACCATCTAACTTTAAGCGCGCGCTACCCACGGGCAAATCGAGTTCATCATGTACCACTAAAATTTCTTCAGGTTTTATTTTATAAAATTTTGCTGCAGCCAAAGTTGCTTCGCCACTTAAGTTCATATAAGTCGTCGGTTGCAGCAAACGACAGGTGTGGCCATTGAGGGTAATCTGTGCGGTTAAGCTTTTAAATTTGGATTCATGTTGCAAAGTGGCACGTGTTTGCTCTGCCAGTTTTTCTATAAACCAGTAGCCTGCATTGTGGCGTGTTTTTGCGTATTCCGGCCCGGGATTACCAAGCCCTACGATCAATTGTATAGACATGTTTATCCATCAAACGGGAAACTCCCTTCTATATCAATATATAAAAGGGAGTAACAACCGCTATTAAGGCTTCGGATTACTTTTTGCCGTCTTTTTTACCGGCATCTTTAGCAGGCGCTGCGTCTTTCTTCGCTGCATCTTTTGCTACAGTTGCAGGAACTTCACCAGCTGGCACTTCAGTTTCTTCAACTTCTTCAAGTACAGCTCTTGTCTTATGAATGCTGACAACAGGCAAATCGTCTTCTGCGCTATGAACAACAGCAACGGTTTCAACGCCTTTAGGCAGTTTAACTTGTGACAAGTGGATTACTGTATCCATCTCAGCATCGCTTAGATCGATTTCAATGAATTCAGGCAAATCGCGTGGTAAACATTTGATTTCAAGTTCAACCATGTGGTGAGTGACGATACCGCCACCTAACACAACGCCAGGTGCTTTTTCTTGGCCTGGGAAATGTAAAGGCACATGCATGTGAATAGGCTTGTTCTCGTTAATGCGCATGAAATCCATATGCATTACACGAGGCTTATAAGGGTGTCTTTGAATATCCTTGAGCACCACTTTAAGTTTTTTACCCTTTTCATTGAGGGTAAGAATATGTGAGTAGATTGCTTCGTTTTCCAAAGCTCTGGTCACCACATGATGATCAATCATAATGGGTTGGGATTGTTCATCGCCACCAAACACAATACCGAGGACCTTGTTGTCACGTTTACGCAGGCGGCGGCTCGCACCTTTCCCAAGCGTCTCACGTGGCTCAACGTCTAATTCAAAGTTAAACTTTGCCATGACATCACTCCAAAAATTAATAAATATGAGGCTTTATCGCGACCATAAAGCCCAGGTTCCCAGCCTATTATAGGGCTGGGAGCGGGGGAGTTTATCACAACAGGGCCATTCAACAAAGAATCAGTAGGAACTAGCTTGTAGTTTGCTAAACAACTGAAAACATGGAGCTGATAGATTCTTCATTACTCACACGGCGAATAGCTTCAGAAAGCATCGCGTCGATGCTTAATTGACGAATCTTACTGCAAGCCATGGCTGCGGGTTGTAAAGGAATGGTATCGGTGACGACCAATTCATCAATCTGGGATTTTTCAAGATTGGTAATCGCGTTTCCGGATAAAACAGGGTGGGTGGCGTAAGCCACAACTTTAGTTGCACCTTCATTTTTAAGTGCTTCAGCGGCCATGCACAAGGTGCCGGCTGTATCGACGATATCATCAGCTAAAATACAAATACGATTTTTAACATCACCGATGATATTCATCACACGAGCTTCATTAGGTTGTGGGCGACGTTTATCGATAATCGCTAAGTGAGTGTCATTTAGGCGTTTAGCAATAGCGCGTGCTCTAACAACACCACCAACGTCGGGTGATACTACCACAGGAGTTTCGTAATCTTTTTTCAGCATGTCAGTGATCAACACAGACGAACCATAAACATTATCGACTGGCATATTGAAAAACCCTTGGATTTGATCTGCATGCAAATCAACGGTTAATAATCTGTCTATGCCAACGGCAGCCAACATGTCTGCAATAACTTTGGCGGAAATAGGTACTCTTGATGAGCGTACGCGACGGTCTTGTCTGGCATAGCCAAAATAAGGAATAACTGCCGTCACGCGTAATGCAGACGCCCGTCTTAAGGCGTCCGTCAGTAATAATAATTCCATGAGGTGATCATTGGTTGGCGCAGAAGTGGATTGTATGATGAACACATCTTTGCCGCGAACATTTTCAAGAATTTCGACCATGATTTCGCCGTCACTGAAGCGGCCAAGAGAGGCTTTACCAAGAGGTACTTTAAGACGTTTAGCTACATCAGCTGAAAGGCGCGGGTTAGCATTCCCACTGAAAATCATCATGTCAGTCATAGTGGAAACCCTATTTGTTGGTCGATATCAGTCACGGTAGTGGCCGTAAAATTAGTTGGCTGGGGTGCTAGGATTCGAACCTAGGTATGCAGGGATCAAAACCCTGTGCCTTACCGCTTGGCGACACCCCAATCGTTACATTTAAAACCTGCGCTCTTTGCTTTTTGCATGAGCGGGGATTGATTCATCCCTTTTGCAATAAATCCTTTTATTGTTGGTGGCAGACATCTAGCGATTTCTTCCGCTTGTTCTTGTGAAGAAAAACAAGCAAAAACACTCGCCCCTGAACCACTCAACCTTGCTTCGCCATAGTTAGATAACCACTTTAATGCTGCGTCAACTTCAGGATAATGTTGACGTACCACTGGCTCAAAATCGTTTCTATAGTGGGACAGTTGTTGTTCTATTCCACCCTCAGCAAGGGCCCCTATTCTGAGGGTTGGCGTGTTCCTTGTCAATTCACTCTTTGCATACATTTTTGCCGTTTCGACTTTGCAGTCAGGTGTCAGGACCAAGAACCAGCTAGGTGGCATATTAATCGCCACGCATTCTTCGCCTATCCCTTGCGCCAGGGCTGTATGGCCAAAGAGGAAAACAGGCACATCAGCGCCAAGTGTTAAGCCTAATGCCATCAATTGCTCTTGAGACCAATTTAGTCCCCACAGCAAATTAAGCGCAAATAAACAAGTAGCCGCATTTGAGCTTCCTCCGCCTAAACCGCTTCCCAATGGTAAACGCTTTTGCCATTGAATATTGGCTCCCAGTGGACAATCGGAAGCTTTTTGTAGCGCAACCGCCGCTTTATAAATCAAGTTGTGTTCTTGCGCAATACCTAACTGCGTTTGTGGAGAAAGAAAAATCTGATTATCTTGGCGCAACTCAACGCTAAGTTCGTCACCGTAATCAAGAAACTGAAAAAGGGTTTGTATCAAATGATAGCCATCTTCCCGCCGTCCAGTGATGTGCAAAAAGCGATTTACTTTGGCTGGTGATGGGAAGGTCAAGGACATTTCTAGATTGCTTCCCACTCTGTCACAATCATTTTTAATTTTACTTTACCGTTTTGTAATCTCAGTTTGTTAGGCAAAGCGGGATTACCTTCTTGGTAACTTTCATAAACAATATGCCAACCTTGTTGTGCTAAATGTTGTAAATTGCCTGTGGCATTCGACGATTGAGAACTGGCTTGGGAATGCGGAGAAGGTATGCCTCGCATCCAGTAACGTAATCCGGTGACGGGTACTTGCCAGCCAGCAATTTTCTTTAAAAGTTGTTCAGGAGATTGTGCGCGCGTTTTCTTGCCATTTGCCTCTTGTAACTCAACAAAAGTGGGGTGACCTGTAATATAAACACTGCCTGATCCAAATGGGCCAAATAATTTAATTTGATAAGAATCGCCTTTTTGTGTCCAAACAAATTGCGCATTACCGCCTTTGCCACCATTAGAAGCGGCAAGACGACCGCGCGCCTGCCAGTTTTTTGCAGGTGATGCTGTTTTTTGTATTTTAGGTGTTTTAGTTGTTTCTTTATCGGCTTCTATTTCTGTTTCAACTGCTTTTTGTGTAACCTGTGGTTTAGTAGGAGACATTGGTTGCTTTTTAGGTTGTTGCGCACAACCTGTCAGTATCAGGGCGATAATAATTGACAGAATTCTTATGTACACAATCGTATCCTTCTTAATCAAAGGCAATGTGGAATCAGGTGCTTTACACTTAAATAAATAATAACAAATTTTTGGGCGCAATAAAATTTAGTTGTTGAGCTAAATATTATGAGCGGTGTTTTAGTCAAGAAACACAATTATGCTGATGATTTCAGCCAAATTGTCATTTTGGGTTTGTTTTGAGCTGCATAGCTGTTATAGTCCAAGGCCATTAAATTGCACTTGTTGCCTCGTGCTCTAAAGCTATAGGAGAAAAAATGACAACAATGCCAAATAATGTAATCAAACCAACTAAGGTTTCTTTACGACGAGCATTTTCGACACGATTGTTTATCTGCCTTTTACTCGGTGTAAGTGTGGCAGGTTTTGCTAAGCCTAGCACACAATCTTTTTTACACTATAAAGAAACAGCCCCAAAAGCAGCGACACCGCAGAACGTGCAAATCAAAGGCATTAATCCGCGCGTTTTACAATTAGCACTCAAAGCTCACCAAAAAGCAAATGCCATGGGGGTTGCCAAAAAATCCACGATGACAATCATTGATTATTCACTGCCTTCAACCGCGCGTCGCATGTGGGTTGTGGATATGAATAAAAATAAAGTGATTTACAATACTTTAGTGGCACATGGTAGTGGAAGCGGCGGGAATGTTGCTCAACATTTTTCAGATAAGCCCGGTAGTCTGCAAACCAGTTTAGGTGTGTTTGTCACAGGAAAAACCTATCAAGGTAAGCATGGCCTTTCTTTAACCTTGCATGGTTTGGAGCAAGGTATTAACGGCAATGCAGAGCGTCGCAAAATTGTGGTGCATGGTGCGAACTATGTGAACGATAATATGGCAAAAAATTTAGGACGTTTAGGACGCTCATGGGGCTGTCCTGCTTTAGATACGCGTCTTTCTACGCCTATTATCAATACGATTAAAGAAGGCTCGTTAGTGTTTGCTTATTATCCTGATGATAAGTGGTTAAAACGATCCAAATTTTTGTAAAGCTAAAGGATTATGCTGAATCAAATATCTTATATTTCAAATGATGAAAATGGTGACCCCGTTGAAAGGAAAATTACTTCAATAAAGGGGGCACCTTTTTATCAATCTTCAGGAAAATATTCTACTCATCCTGGAACATGGTTTCCCTTTTTTGGTATTCAAAACGAAGACATCGGCTTTTATAAAAAAGGTACTTTCATAAAACCCGGTTCACCGCTGATGGATGGGCATTTTTCTGTATTGCTAGCAAAACACTTTCCAAACAATCCTTATAACGCCGCTATGCTACATCAACGTTTTGGATCTGTTGAAGCGCTTATGATTTCGTCATGGCTCGGCGGTGGATTGTGGGAGAGCGTACAAGGGAAAATAATTAAAGCAGCCCTTGAAGAAAAATTTCCACATTGTTATGAAAAATGGCCCAAGCCTAAATTTGCACAAGCGGATGCAAGATTTACAAAACAGCAAAATGGTGAAGTGAATCTATGGCTTTGTCAAAGGGCGGGTCTCAACCAGATTTCAGAATTTGGCTATAATTTGCTCAAAAATGCAGTTGCTGCTTTGTTGCTACTACAACCAAAACCTTTGGTATTTAATTATCAAACCAATCGCTCACATTTAGGCAGCAAGACTAACCAGAAAGGCGAGAGGCGCAGCGCCAGATTAATGCGCTAAACTCAGACGCGCACAAAGATGTTAGGGTGACAGCTACTTGCTCAGCGAAGCTGTTAGCGTAGATGGGGCCACCCTACATCAGAAAATCATGAATGTTTGGCGTTTACCTTTTTTATATCCCTGTGGGTCTTGGAAATGCAGTGTTTACTTTCTCATGAACAGCTGCTTTGGTTAATTGCTCTTGGGGCGTGACGCGCATAAATTCGGCAAAGCCTTGCATCACTGCTGGTATGTTATCCGGACAATACTGATAACAGACAGGTTGTTTAGGTTGATCTTGATAACTCTCACATCCTAACATCCTTTTGGATACGTTAGTTAATGCCTGTGATGTAGAACTTATCTTTACTAATTCCTGACAGGTTTGTGCTAATTGCGCTAAGGCATCAGCTCGCATTTTTTCTATTTGCGCGCTTGGTAAGCCAAAACGAGGGTTTTTATCTAAGCCAAATGCCAGTGTTCTCACAGTTATCAATTTCGTTGCCAAATCAGTAAATAAGGATGACCACGATTTTATATTTTTGCTATTGGCATTCTCTAATGGAAATTTTTCTAATAGTTTTTTGCACTCATCAAGGATCCCTTGAGTGATTATCGCTTGAGATTTATGAAATGGCACAGGAATATAATAAGCACCTTTTTGCACATTGCTATTATGTTCTTCTAGGAATACTAGCGCACGTTGGACGTTGCTTCGAAGCTTCATCAATAGCTCATCATCAGTTAACTTGGGTTTGGAAGGTTTTTCAAAATGTGCATCCATTCTTTCTATCGTGCGATCAATATTTGCTTTGGCAACTCTATCTAAGAATGCTGAAATGAATCTTGAATCAGCCTGTGCATTAGCTTCTAACAATTCAATTTGACCTTGCAAATAGACGCTTAGCTTTGCAAAAAATTGTTTTGATTCTGATAAAAGTGCTTCAACGCCATGTAGCATTTTTAGGATCCCCCGTGTTTTGATAATCAACAATACTGGGGCAACGTAATACACCTTTTAGTGATAAGGTGTCAATAAACGGCATTTCAGAGTAAGTGCGGTGGTTCTTTGAAGTTAATTCTTAGTTGGTGGACAGGCTATGCTCTACCATCTTCTCTGTGTTAAAAGAGGTTTCAGATGGTGGACACTCTTTGTTGCTCAGCGAATAATGATTAGGCTGTATCGCAAAACGATGAAGATAATAATTTATTCTTCGTCTTCATTAAAGGGCGTAAATATATTTCCTCCCTGTCTTAGTTTAGGCGCACCTAAGCGGCCTCTGATCCTATCCCCTTGAGGAAATTTTTTCGCATCTAAGCAGGCACTCAATCCAGCGGGCGGGCAATCATAAAGTAAATATAAGAAATATCGATATATTTCTCTGGTTTCCTCATAATCTGGCCAATGTACTTGTTTGGCCAAATAGGCTTCTTTAAATTTGCTACGCTTTCTTAACCAGAGCTCCAACAAGGTAAACTCCATTTCTATCGGCCCTATCACATAGCTTTCAATATCGATAAGCGCAGTAATATCTTTTTCAGTAGCTAAAAATTGACTGGGCCAAAGATCTAACATAATAAGCCCAGCGGATGTTGGAGCAGGCATATTACTTGCTTTATTCAGAAAGTAGGGCAGTAACGCTTGAACTTCTTTACTAGATTTTGCTTTTTTGCTGTTGGCTAACACTTCAATCGTTGATGCGAGCGTTTTTGGAAATTCGGATAAGGGTAAGCCTTTTAATTCGAGGTTTCCAAAAAAACTAAAAGTTTGTTGATGAATTTGATTTAAAATGGCGCCTAATTGGTAGGCACAGTCCGGATCACTCATGATATGTGCTTCTATATCGCTTTCCTTTGTTACGGGATTACCCGGCAGCATCTCCATCACTATGTAAGGTTTATTAAGCGGGTTGTTTGAGTCAGATTGAAATTTTACAACCGCAGGTACCGGGATAAAGCGGTTTAAATGTTCTGCTAGCGCTTGTTGATGCTCAATCGCTATTTCATGCGTTGTGCCAAATAATAAATTTAATCCCTTCCAAAAGGTGCCATTCATTAAGGGATCTTTCACAATCTTAACAATATAGCGCCCATTTTTTGTTTGAACAGCATAGACATCATTGGTATTGTCATGGCCAGGTGTCATTTTGGTGGCATTTAAAATGGTTTCATCGAATATGAATTGGAGTTTTTGGCGTGTGTCTTGTTTCATCAGTCTTTTGATCTCAAGGACGAGATTACTTAAGAAACTGTATTTTTTAAACTAATTGTGGTCCTAATATTCGTGTACGATCATAATATCTGCTAGTTCGTCTACTGATTTTGCTTTGATGATTCTATCTAGTAATATCTCAAGCGCGTCATATGGCATTTCTTCAATTTTTTCTCTAAATGACGAAGCTGAAGCGGGAAATTTATGCTCTAACAGTTTTAATGTGCTGTATTGCATGCCCTGCTGCATACCTTCTTGGATTTTATCTTTTTCCCACTGATCAATTCTTTCGCTTAACATGGCACTAACCTCACTTAAATCAATAAATTCTTTGCTTGCAAATCGTTTTCGCGGTTTCCATACCCTATTGATATAAACAATAAATGCTTTTCGTAAGCTATTAAACTGTTCACCTTGTAGTTGATTAGTCAACTTGTCTATGATTTGTTTTGTGTTTGTCACGTTGCAAACTTTTTCCAGTTCAACGAAAGAAGTTACAACGTTATTCTCATCAAAAGTATACTCCCCAAGATCAATTTGACCAACATCCAACACCATATATTCAATATTTGGTTGGTATTTTCCCAGGCTTTCAGGTATGGCAAGGCTTAAACAATCTTTCAATTTTGTAGGTGCATCCCAGGCTTTTGAGCCAGTATAAAATACTAACGAAAATATGGGGGGCAATTTTTGCTTTGCTTGCACAAAATGCTTCTGTTTAATGAGATCCTGATATATTAATCCGATGTAAGTTAAAACCCGTGCAGCCATATATTTATCAACGGTTGATTGAAATTCCAATAAGCAAATAATATAAAGAGGCTGTTCTTTAAAGGCTATTTTCCAAATCAGATCGCTTTCACGTGTTCTTAAATCATCAGTTGTGTGTTTAACATTAACTTTTTCCAAACTTGAAAAGTCTAGATCTTTTGTCCAAGCTTGTGGCACAAAACCTTTAACCAAGGATTCAATCATGATTGGATGGGAAAATAATAACTTCAGCGCATGATCATATCCATGAGAAGTTTTGTGATCTTGATAAGACATCCGCTGTCACTCGAAGAATAAATATTAATCTTTGTATGATAATTGTACCGAAATCAAAAATCAAGATATAAACTATTTATTCTTCGGCTTTTCATTAAAGTACCCTTTATGCTCACCAGCAGGAATTAAGCGTTTCATGGTTTTGATAACGGGTTCATGTTTTGGGTGCGCTTCCATGGCTGTGCTCCACACCTTTTTAGCGCCATCGAAGTCTTTCATGTACCACATGACTTCACCTAAATGGGCTGCGATTTCAGCGTCTGGCATAATTTCAGCGGCTTGTTTAAGGGTTTCAAGCGATTTATGATATTCGCCTTTTTTAAAGTACAACCAGCCTAAACTGTCTAAAACAGAAGCATTGTTAGGCGATAATTTTAAGGCTGTAGAGAGGTATTCTTGCGCTTCATCATAACGTTTTGTTTTATTCGCAAGTAAATATCCTAGGGCATTAAGGGCATCTAGATGATTAGGTTGTATCTGGAGAATGGCTTTGAGATCTGCCTCTGCTATGTCCAATTTATCTAAACGATCTGCTACAATGCTTCTTGCATAGAGTAAATCAATTTCAGTGGGCATTAAGACGATATTCTCATCCAGCAATTTTGATGCTTCATTGTAACGACCGGTAAGATTGTATATTTCAACGGTAGATAAAATGAGTTGCTTTTTCTCTGGCAGATCGCTGGGTTGAGCATGAGATAGTACGACTAATGCTTCATCATAGTGCTTTTTATCAGACAACAATACACTCGCACGAATTTGTGAAAGCACATGGAAAGGTCCGGTCAAAACTTGTTTAAACCATTCAATTGCTTCGCTATCTTTGTCTTGCATTTCAGCTATGCGCGCCAAGAAATAGTGGGATAGATCTTTTTGTTCATCAATTTCTTTGGTGCGTTGAAGAATTTTTTCTGCAATATCAAACCATTGGGCTTGCATGGACAAACGCGCAAATTGCAACAATTCTTCATTGGTTATCTTAGGGTTATCAACCAGCAAGATAATTTCTTTACGTGCTTGATCTTTATAGCCGTTGTCTAATAAAAACTGCGCATAATATTGGTGCAAAAGATTATTTTTAGGATTTTCTGTTGCATGCTTATCTAAAAAGGTTTTAGCAACATCTTTACCTTGTTTGCGTAACAAACCTTCAGTGACGAGCTGGATCCCAATAACGGAGCTCGGATCCATTTTTAAGGCTTTTTCACTATATTGCAGTGCTTTGGCGTCCTGCCCTTGAAAAAGATAAATTTCTGATAAAGCTAACTGGCCACTGACAGCTTTTTTCTCTTGCGAGGCAAGCTTCTCAAGTGCCGCGACGACGCGTTTATTGTCTTCCTCTTTTTGAAGTTGTCGAAACAAAATGAGGTAGTATTGAAACGCTTCTTCAGAATTGGAAAGCTCCGCTTGATGTAAATAGGGTAGTGCTTTATCTATTTGATCCAGACGGATAAACAAAGCCGCAGTGGTTATTTGGGCTTCTAAGTTATCTGGGGCAGCTTTAGCCCAAATCATGGCCGGCTCAACAGCCGTTTCTAAAGATGAGACGGTTAAAGCAATCTGAGTTGCTCTGGCAGCCACATCAGCATCTTGGGTTTCTTTGGCTGCAGCGATATAATTCGCCAGCGCAACTTCAGGAAGCTCGCGATCCAGTGCCATTTCAGCTGCCAATAGTTGATAAAGACTTTGAGCGGGAAGGCCATTTCTTTTGGGATCAACGGTTTTTTCTGTAATATGTATCGGTGCAAAAGGCTTGGATGCTTTATTATCGGCACTTGTCAGGGTGAGCCCTGGGAGCACAATAAGAAGTGGGATAAAAAGTGTAGCTGCCTGCTTCATGTTTAGTCCTTATCGTTGACGCGATGCGTCAAACTTTTTAGCCGCAATATGTTAACCAGCTAACAACTTTGTCGGCACAATAAGGATCTTCGAGAGTGAATTTTTTAGATGTAAAAATAAGAATGGCAACAGCGTGTTATTAACTCTTGGGATCAGTCACAAAACAGCCCCGATAGAGGTCAGAGAGAAACTGGCTTTCTCTCCATTGCATATTCCGAACGCATTGAAAACATTGGTAAATGACGTGTCAGTTGATGAAGTGGCTCTTTTATCAACCTGCAATAGAACTGAACTTTATTGCAGTACCATGCGTCATGATCCCTGCTTCTCCAAAGATGTGATGCACTGGTGGCAAAAATACAACGCGACCTCCTTTGAAGTAGCACCTTACCTGTATACTTATTCAAATGCAGGTGCTGTTTCTCACATGATGCGTGTTGCCAGTGGCTTGGACTCCATGCTGCTTGGGGAGCCACAAATTTTAGGACAGCTCAAAACGGCTTTTCAAACCGCTAATGAAAATGGTGTTTTAGGCAAAAAATTATTGCGACTTTTTCAAACCAGCTTTTCAGTGGCTAAAAGGGTCAGGCACACCACGCAAATTGGCTCACATCCAGTTTCAGTTGCTTATGCTGCCGTGAATTTGGCTAAACAAATTTTTAGCGATTTAGGGGAAGCAACAGTTACGTTAATAGGTGCGGGTGAGAATATCGAACTTACCTTACAGCATCTTAAAGCTAGAAGTGTACAACGCATTATTATTGTTAATCGCACATATGCGCATGCACAGGCTCTAACCAGTAAATATGGTGGAGAATGTATGCAATTGAGCGATTTACCTTATGCTTTATCACAATCTGATATTGTAATTAGCTCTATAGCCAGCCCAACACCCATCGTCGAAAAAAGGCATCTGGAAAAAGCATTTTTAAAAAGCAAACGCCGTCCGATTTTTATGGTAGATTTAGGCGTCCCCAGAAACATTGAACCATCACTCGCTCAACATGAGGATGTTTATCTTTATACGGTCGATGATTTGCAGGATATTGTCAGTGAAAATCTCAAAACGAGAGAGCTTGCAACCCTTGATGCCGAATTAATTATTACGCAAGCAACGGCAGCGTATATGCGTTGGGCCACAATGACCGAACAAAGACGTACCATGATAGCGATGCGCCATAAAGCGCAACAGGTTAAAAATGAAACCTTAGAACTAGCGCTTAAACGAATACAGCGTGGTGATGACCCTAGCGACGTATTAACCCAATTCGCACACCAATTGACACAAAAATTAATGCACCAGCCAACATTGCGTTTAAAAGAGGCGCATCATGACAAAGTTGCATTGGTTAAAGAACTATTTGATATAGAGTAAACATTCATGAAACCTTCCATATTCACGAGACTAGCATCGCTTGCCGAACGCCATGAAGAAATTGGCATGTTATTATCTGCGCAAGACGTTATACAAAACCAAACAAAATTTCGTGAACTTTCCAAAGAATATTCTGATCTGCAGCCTTTGGTAGAAACGTTTAATCGCTATCAACAAAGTTTGGAGCAAGAAAAGTCAGCCAAAGCATTATTAGAAGACGATGACGCAGAGATGCGAGCTATGGCACAAAGCGAACTTGAAGATGTGAAAGTTCAAATTGAAAAACTAGAAAGTGAGCTGCAAGTTTTCTTAATTCCGGTAGATCCCGATGATGATAAAAACGTTTTCCTTGAAATTCGCGCCGGTGCCGGTGGCGACGAAGCCGCCATTTTTGCTGGCAACTTATTTCGGATGTATTGCCGTTATGCAGAAAGTAAACGTTGGACAATAGAGATTGTTAATGAAAGCTTTGGTGAGCACGGCGGTTACAAAGAAGTTATCGCCAGAATCATAGGCCAAAATGTATATTCCCATTTAAAATTTGAATCAGGTGCACATCGCGTTCAACGCGTACCGGCCACAGAATCTCAAGGCCGCGTTCATACCTCCACTTGTACCGTGGCGGTTTTGCCTGAAGTGGAAGAAATTGATGCCATTCAGATTAACCCAGCAGATTTGCGCGTCGATACCTACCGTGCCTCAGGCGCAGGTGGACAGCACGTAAATAAAACCGATTCGGCTATTCGTCTTACCCATATACCCACCGGTATTGTGGTGGAATGCCAAGATGAACGTTCGCAGCATAAAAATCGTGCCAAAGCCATGTCTTTATTGCAATCAAGAATTACCAATGCACAAAGAGAAGCGCAGGCGGCAGAGCAATCTGCTACCCGTAAAAGTTTAGTAGGAACAGGAGATAGATCAGAGCGCATCAGAACTTATAATTTCCCCCAAGGTCGCTTAACTGATCATCGAATTAATCTTACCCTTTATAAGCTGGATGAAATCATGGAAGGGAAAATGGGTGACGTGATTGAAGCGCTACGTCAAGAACATCAAGCAGAGCAATTAAGTACATTGGCAGAATAACGTGGCAACCATACAAGAGCTTCTGGCCTTTGCTACGTTAGAATTAAAGGCAAGCCAAGATATTCCTCAACTTGAAGCCCAAGTGCTACTAGCACATGTTTTAGGCCAAACACGCGCTTATCTTTATACTTGGCCAGAAAAAGAAGTATCCTCAAAAGAGGAAGCTGAGTTTCTTGCACTCCTTAATAGACGCCTTAACCATGAGCCTATTGCTTATCTAACCGGGCATAAAGAGTTTTGGTCGCTTGATTTTGAAGTGACCAAAGATACGCTTATCCCACGAGCCGATACTGAGTTATTAGTAAAGACTGTTTTAGATAAGGTAGATGATACTGCAAAAGCCGTTGTTGATTTGGGTACAGGGTGTGGCGTTATTGCCTGCACATTGGCCCACATCAGACCTCAGTGGGAAGTTGTTGGTCTTGATATTAGTGCTGAGGCTCTGATCGTTGCCAGAAAAAACGCGCTAAATTTACATCTTTCAAATGTTAAATTTCTTCAAAGCAACTGGTTTGAGAATTTACCTGTTAAGGAATACGATGTTATCCTAGGTAACCCACCGTATATTAGAGGCGGCGACGTTCATTTGATTCATGGTGATTTACCGTTTGAACCTGAAATTGCCTTGACCCCAGGCCGCTCTGGCTTAGAGGCATTTGTGACAATTTTAGCCAATTGCCATCACTATTTAAAAAGCAAAGGTTTACTTGCCTTTGAACATGGTTTTGATCAAAGAGAGCAATTAACCAAGTTATTAGAAGATGCGGGATTTGTCGATATTCAGACCTTTCAAGATTATGCTGGTAAAGACAGAGTCACGATAGGAAGAAAAATTTAAGTTCTAATTGCCGAATTCCAATTTTTTAGTCTTACTACAAATATCTTTTAAATCTTTCCATTCTTGTTGAGTCAAACTAGGTTGTGTTGATTGTGTATTGCCTTGTGATTTGACATGTTCCATGCGTTGCTTCATACCAGGATGGCTTGATATATACTCAAAGACTTTTTCATGTTCTGTGAGTAGTTCATTTTTTTTGGCAAAACGTTCAAAAAACTGTGAGAAACCGACTGTGCTAATATTCGCTTGTTTTAATAAATTCACTGCAATTTGATCAGCTTGAGATTCATTATCGCGACTAAATTTTAAATGAAATAATTGCGTTAAATAATCCGCAGATGAGCCAATAGAGCTTGCGATTACAATATTAATTCCCATGGTGCGAATAAGTCCTTGAGTGGGATGATGTTCAATGGCATGTCCCATTTCATGAGCTAAAACACCCGCAACTTCATCTGGTGATTGTGCATAATCAATCAATCCACTAAAAATAATCACATGATGACCAGGTACTGCAAAGGCATTAATATCTTCTTGACTTGTGTTTAGTACTTTAACATCAAATGTTTCACCGCTGTTTTTACTAAGCTTGGAAACCATTTTTTCCAAAGCGGCTTTTCCTTTAGGCGAAACACATTCTTTATTAGCATCACTCATTTCTTTGATAACAAATTGCCCCAATTTATCATCCCATTTTTCAGGGATCATTTTAGCAATAATGGGTGCTGCAATGGGGATCCCCACCAAGAGCACCACTAACAGTACGCTACAAATGATAACCACAACCATGACTTTATGCCAAGGGTGGTTTACGCTAGAAAGTTTAATGTGCCCAATCGGAATGTGTTTAATAATGTCATCATATTCGGCTTGATCTTTGATAATGAGTCTGGCGCCCATTTGATCTTTATATCCAAGGACAATATCGCGATTATCATGAGGAGGCTCCATGACTTGCAGCTTGTCCCAGTGCCAAATGGTTTTTTTTTCTAGTTCGTTTTCTGTGACGCTTATCGACAAATGCGTTTCATGTATTTCAACCGTTGCGATATGCGGTTTTAAACTTGCCCCATCGAAAAAGCGAGTAATAAAGGTACGGCTCATGGCGCTTTAAAACAGCCCAATGCTAATATCTAATATGGAACTGATGCCTTCCCCTTGTGTATCTTTTTCACCAATTGCTTGTAAGATAGGTGAGCTATTCATGTCACCCGTAATAGTGGTATGCTTACAAAAGAATTTCATTTTTCTTTGTAAAACAATCGGATAACCAAGACCTAACGTGAAAATATAAATTAAGGCATTACCAAAGGTTTGTCTAAACAAACCCCAACCTGAAATTTTGCAATTAAAGCCTATATTTCCAAACTTTAAAGCGTTATATCTCATTCTGACGAAAGCTGCTTTATACCAAAATCGCGACATGAAAAGACAAACAAAAAATGCAAACATACCAATTCCAAAGGCAATGCCAGATTCTTCCATTGCTGGCGAGAAGGTTTCTGCAGCTGCGTGAGCTTGAGGAATTAAAAAATAGGTGAAAAAGCCGACAAAGACACCGATGCCCACCCCAACGCACATTCCGCCGAAAAATGACAGTAGGTGAATACCAAACAATTGACCATAATCGGGAGTGAAAACAGCTTGCTGATTGCCAAATGATATCCGATGCAT
Source organism: Uncultured Candidatus Berkiella sp. (assembly GCA_964606325.1). Taxonomy (GTDB): domain Bacteria; phylum Pseudomonadota; class Gammaproteobacteria; order Berkiellales; family Berkiellaceae; genus Berkiella. The sequence goes on along the minus strand of CAZSGE010000002.1, from coordinate 56,570 downwards.
TTTATATTTATACTTTAAAGCATCTGCCATTGGGATCCATATACCAAATGTGAATATGATTAAAAATAAATGCAATAAACCATATAAGCCATATAAAATAGTAGATCCACCCATATGACCACGGATCCCTCGCCATCTAGAATGGGTGACACGATAGCGTAATGATCCGTAAACTGCGACAAAAGGTAAAAATGCATAGAAGAAGATGACGTAGAAACTAGCAATGGATAATGAAATAAGGTAGGTTTTTTTTTGTTCTGCTGACAGTTTGTCAATATCGATTTCATCTTCTTTGAAATCTTCTGTTGCTTTCTTTATGTTTGACTCTTGTGCTTTTGTTGATTCAGGTGTTTGTTCTTTGTGGGTATTTTTGTATTCTGTGGTAATTACGTCAATATTATGAAACGCCCAAAAGGCGGGGATGGAAAAAATAAGAATAATAGCCAATGCTTTGATCATTCCCCAAAACAATTGACCACCATAACCTGTGTATTCAAAACGATCACCAAAAATACTAAAACTTGACGTTGTATAACGGCGTTGTCTTGTTTTGCCCCAAAAATGATAAATACCCAGGGTGATTAAGCCTAAGAACACATTCAGTACGAATATTTTATATTGTTCACCTAATTTTCCATCATATAAAATGGGTTCAACTGGAACAGGTGTCTGATTATTCATGGCAAAATTAACCCCTAGAAAATACAGTTCTTCTAATGGTTGTTTCGGCAGAGTTTAGAAAGACTTAAACAGGGGTTGTGGATTTATACGGTAAGAGGAGCTTATGTAGGGTGGACACGCTACGCTTTGTCCACCCTACTCAGATCAGATTTTTAGGTCTTATGAAGACAATTTTTTCTTCAACAACTCATTCACTTGCGCAGGATTAGCTTTACCTTTCGTTGCTTTCATAATCTGACCTACCAAAAAGCCAAACACTTTGTCTTTACCTGAGCGGTATTCAGCAACTTGATCAGCATTTTGCGCTAAAACTTCATCAATCGCTTTTTCAATCGCGCCAAAATCGGTAACTTGTTTTAAGCCTTGTTTCTCAATAATTTCATCAGCAGAGCCTTCCTTATTGAACATTGCTTCAAAAACGGTTTTAGCGATTTTGCCAGAGATGGTGTTATCAATGATGCGTGCAAGTAGTTGACCTAGTTGCTCGGCACTGACAGGGCTTGCGTTTAATTCTAAATTCGCCTTATTAAGCGCACCTAATAAATCACCCATCACCCAATTGGCAGCCAACTTAGGATCCTGCTTGTTGGTGGTTTTTACTACGGTTTCATAAAAAGCAGCCAAGTCTCTATCTGAAGTCAATACACCGGCATCGTATGCTTTTAACCCATAATCGTCCACAAAGCGTTGTCGCTTTTGGGAAGGCAATTCAGGTAAAACACTCCTAACATCCTGAATGTACTTGTCGTCAATAATGACAGGCAAGAGATCAGGATCAGGGAAGTAACGATAATCGTTGGCTTCTTCTTTATCTCGCATGGGACGATTTTTTTGCTTAACGGGATCCCAGAGCATGGTTTGTTGAATAATTTTTCCGCCACCTTCAAGCACTTCTTTTTGACGCTCGATTTCATAATTAATGGCTTGTTCTACAAAGCGAAACGAGTTGACGTTTTTGGTTTCGGTTCGCGTTCCAAAGGGTTCCCCTGGACGTCGAATAGACACGTTAGCATCGCAACGGAAAGACCCTTCTTGCATGTTGCCATCGCAAATATCTAAATAGCATACCAAGGCATGTAGTGTTTTAAGATAGGCGACCGCTTCAGTGGCTGAACGCATATCGGGCTCTGATACGATCTCTAAAAGCGGTGTGCCCGCGCGGTTTAAATCTATACCGGTTTGATTATGGAATTCTTCGTGTAATGATTTACCAGCGTCTTCTTCTAAGTGGGCACGGGTAATACCAATACGCTTAATTTGATTATCAAATTCTATATCCAGATAACCATCGTGAACGATCGGCAATTCAAATTGGCTGATTTGATAACCTTTAGGTAGATCAGGATAAAAATAATTTTTGCGCGCAAAGATTGAACGCTTAGCGATGGTGCTGTTCGTAGCCAGGCCCAATAACGTTGCCATACGCACTACCTCTTTGTTTAAAACTGGCAATACGCCTGGCATGCCTAAATCAATAGCGCAAGCTTGGGTATTTGGTGGCGATCCAAAGGCGGTTGAGGCACCTGAAAATATTTTTGAGTGCGTTTTAAGTTGCACATGGACTTCTAAACCAATAACGACTTCCCATTCCATTTTATGTCTCCTTAGGCGCAGCTGGCAGGCACTTTTTTATGCCAATCAGTTTCTTGTTGATACACATGGGCTGCATTTAAGAGTCCGCTTTCATCAAAATGTTTACCAGTTAGCTGGATCCCAATTGGAAGGTCGTTCACAAATCCTGCTGGAATACTTAATCCTGGTAATCCGGCTAAGTTGGTGGCAATAGTATATATATCTGAAAGATACATACTCACTGGGTCGTTGGCTTTTTCACCTATTTTAAATGCTGGCGTTGGTGCAGTTGGCCCCAATATAAAATCGACTTGTTCAAAGGCGCGCTTGAAATCGTCAGAAATTAATTTACGCACTTTTTGTGCTTTGAGATAGTAAGCATCGTAATATCCAGATGATAAAGCATAAGTGCCCACCATAATGCGGCGTTTAACTTCATCTCCAAAACCTTCACCACGAGAACGCTTATATAGATCTTCTAAATTCATGGGATCTTTGCAACGATAGCCAAAGCGAACACCATCAAAACGAGATAAGTTTGAGGAGCATTCCGCAGAGGCAACAACATAATAAACAGAAATTGATAACGGACTTGAAGGTAATGAAATTTGTTTAATATTGGCGCCGAGTTTTTCAAAAACGCCAATGGCTTCTTGAACACGTTGTTCAACCGCTTTATCCAAACCTTTATCAAAATATTCTTTGGGAATACCGATAGATTTTCCGGCAATTTTGTCGCTTAAGTTTTTAGTATAATCAGGGACAGGTGTGTTCACGCAGGTGGAATCACGCTCGTCAAATCCTGCCATGGCATTTAACAGCATGGCGCAATCTTGTGCTGATTGTGCAAAAGGACCGCCTTGATCCAAACTGGAGGCAAAAGCAATCATGCCATAGCGAGAGATGCGCCCATAAGTTGGTTTTAATCCCGTAATGCCACAAAGCGCTGCTGGTTGACGGATAGAGCCACCCGTGTCTGTGCCGGTTGAGCAAGGTGTAAGGCGACCCGCCACAGCAGCAGCAGAGCCACCAGATGAGCCGCCGGGGACAGTTTCAATATCCCAAGGGTTTTTCACAGGACCGTAAAAACTGGTTTCATTAGACGAACCCATTGCGAATTCATCCATGTTAGTTTTACCCAACATGACCATGCCAGCTTTCTCTACTTGAGAAACCATCGTTGCATCATAAGGCGCAATAAAATTGTCTAACATTTTTGAGCCGCAGCTCGTTTTAACGCCTTTGGTGCAAAAGATATCTTTATGAGCGATTGGCAAGCCCATTAAGGGAAGAGTATTACCTTTTTGCAAAGCTTCGTCGCATTGTTTTGCTTTAGCTAGTGCTGAATCTGCTGTGAGCGTCACAAAGCTGTTATAGGTTTTATCAAGGCGTTTAATTCTGTCGATGTAATGCTGGGTGATTTCAACACTGGAAAATGATTTATTTTTTAAACCTAGCGCTAATTCTGCTAAGGTCATGTGATGAATTGTCATGATGTATCCTCTTCCTCCCTGAATGATTATTCAATTACTTTTGGCACTAAATAAAGGCCTGCTTCAGTTTCAGGGGCAATACTTTGAAAAAGCTCTCTTTCATTCGTTTCGCTCACCACATCTTCGCGTGTTCTTTGGGTGAGATGTTCTAGAGGGTGTGCCATGGGTTCAATATCGCCGGTATCGGCATTATTGATCTGTGCTACGAGATCTAAAATTTTTGATAGACTACTGGCATAAAACGGAATTTGCTCTTCACTAAGCGATAATCTTGCAAGGTGCGCAATTTTTTCGACTTCGTTACGATCTAAAGGCATAATAACTCCCTTAATCTGACGAGTACTAAGTCAATTTACTAAGACTGAACTAAATGGTTAAGGGGGCTAATGTATCACAAGCTGCCGCCTTGCCCAAAATGGTAGACGTTGTTATAAAGTAACGTAAGTACAGAAATTTCCGCTAAAATAAGTTAGGCGGGGTTTGTGTCAAATAATTCGCGGTTGCGATGAATAATCGCTCATTGCAAAGAGTATATTGTGTAACATATTGATTTCATAAAAAATAATTCACGGGCATTACGACGCAAGCAACCTGTAGGAAGAACCCCATGCTCAAGTCTATTCGAGGTATTTTTTCAAGCGACATCTCTATTGATCTCGGCACAGCTAACACGCTTATTTACGTGCGCGGTCAGGGTATCGTTTTAAATGAACCTTCAGTTGTAGCCATACGTCAGGAACGTGGCCCCAATGGGCATAAGCAAGTTGCTGCCGTTGGCATTGAAGCCAAGCGTATGCTTGGTAGAACACCAGAAAACATGACGGCAGTCAGACCCTTAAAAGAAGGTGTCATAGCTGACTTTCATATGACTGAAGTAATGTTGCAACATTTTATTCACAAAGTGCTACCTTCTCGACTATTTCGTCCAAGTCCCCGCGTTTTGGTGTGTGTCCCCTGTGGCTCAACCCAAGTGGAAAGAAGAGCGATACGCGAATCAGCTATTGGGGCTGGTGCAAGAGAAGTCTATTTAATTGAAGAGCCAATGGCGGCCGCTTTGGGGGCTAATTTACCTGTCCATGAAGCCACAGGTTCCATGGTTGTCGATATTGGTGGCGGCACAACAGAAGTTGCTATCATATCTTTGAACGGTATTGTCTATTCAGCCTCAGTCAGAATTGGTGGTGATAAATTCGATGAATCGATTATCAACTATGTTCGTCGTAACTATGGCTGCCTAATTGGTGAAACCACAGCAGAACGCATTAAAACCGAAATTGGTACAGCTTATCCTGCTAATGAAGTGCTCGAGATAGAAGTTCGTGGTCGAAATGTTGCTGAAGGGATCCCAAGGGCCTTTACCTTAAACAGTAATGAAATTTTAGAAGCACTTCAAGAACCGCTATCTGCCGTAGTTGGGGCGGTGCGTGTTGCGCTGGAACAAGCGCCACCTGAATTGTCAGGTGATATTGCTGAGCGTGGGGTTGTGCTGACAGGTGGTGGTGCATTATTGCGTCACATCGACAGATTACTCATGGAAGAAATTGGCTTGCCCGTAACGGTTGCAGAAGATCCCTTAACCTGTGTTGCTCGTGGCGGTGGTAAAGCTCTAGAAATGCAAGATGATAAGCGTGTTGGGCTCTTAACAACTGAGTAAAATCGGGGGAGAGTACTATTTCTCTAACATTTAAACCAACTAGACCGAATGTTTGGACGCTAGTGATACCAATCATAGCGTCAACCATTTTACTGATTGCTCATAGTCAGTGGCAGGGTGCATCGTTACTTTCACAAACCCTCTCACAAGTAGTTTTACCTATCCAAAAAACCGTTGACATGCCTAGCTACATAGTTGAGCAGACGGAAGTCTTTTTTAAAGAGCGCTTAAATTTACTAACAGAAAATGCCAGCCTCAAACAGCAGCAGATTTATCTTCAAGCGCAAGTGCAAAAGCTTCGTGCCTTGGAGGCTGAAAATCTTGAATTAAGAGAACTGCTTTCCTCGATAGGTCAAGAAAAAGAATCCTTCTCTGAAGCAAGAATTATCCAAGCTAACCTTGATCCTTTTCGCCAGCAGATATTGCTCAATAAGGGTAAATTGCAAGGCGTTGAACTTGGACAACCTGTCATCGATGCCAAAGGATTGGTCGGCGTTGTTTTGAGTGCTACCGATACCTCATCCCATGTTTTGTTGTTAACAGATACGGGGTTTGCTGTACCTGTGCAGTCAGTGCGCAGTGGTGAAAGAGCCATTGCCGTTGGCAGTGGTACTGGCGGTGAGTTGCGATTAAATTATGTGCCACGAACGGCTGATTTTATGGAAGGCGATGAACTGGTAACGTCTGGTTTGGGTGGACGATTCCCCGCAGGATATCCTGTTGGCGTGATTACCTCTATTCAGCATGATCCTAGTACACGGTTTACGCTAATAGGTGTTAGTCCGAGTGCAAAATTAGGTCAGTTTCGTCATGTATTATTGGTAAAACAACACACACCAGAGCATATGATTGGAAAAAACCATAGCAAAAGAGTGACCGCGTCTAAAAAGCGTGCCGATGTTAAGTCGGTGTCAGCTGTCCCGGAAATTTACCCCAGTAGTCAGATAGGGAAGGGAGTATAACGATGTGGCAATCCATTAGATGGTGGTTATTTTTTGTCTTCGGATTTTATGTTTGTGCTGCCTTAACTGTTTTGCCTATACCTTTGTCGTGGCAATGGTTTAGACCCCAGTGGGTATTACTGTTTTTTATATTTTGTCAGATAGTACATCCTAGGTACTTTAATCCTATTTTTGCTTGGGTTGGCGGACTTTTGGTCGATAGTTTATTAGAAACACCGTTAGGCGAGCATGCTTTGGTATTTTCGATTGTATGTTACATAACTTCTCTATTAAGGCCTCGATTTTTACTAAGGCCGCTATGGCAGCAATTAGGTAAAATCTTTTTGTTGGTCAGTTTAGGGCAGATTTTGATTTTATGGTTTCATGCCTTGATAGGACAAAATCCTCACACTTTGCTGTATTGGATGGGCACCCTCACCAGTTGCCTATGCTGGCCTGTATTAGTTGCGCTTTGTGGTGGAGTAAAATCCTCTCAAAAAGTCGCCCATCTATCGTCACGTAGCATATAATATTTCTATTACTTTTAATAAATATTGATTAGCGGATCTGCAACTTGGCAGATTACGCCCTGTTAGGTTAATAACATGTCTGAAGAAATCCTCATTAATGTCAGCCCGCGCGAAACACGGGGTGCCATCGTCGAAAATGGCGTACTGCAAGAAATTTTAGTTGAACGCTCAAGTCGCCGTGGTTTAGTCGGCAATATCTATATGGGGAAAGTAGTTAGAGTTCTTCCTGGTATGCAAGCTGCTTTTGTAGAAATGGGATTAGAAAGGGCGGCATTTTTGCATGCTTCAGATATGTTGTCAGTGAATGACGAATACTTGCAGCCAACAGATGAAGTAACGGAAGCACAAGTATCAATAAGCGATTTACTCAAAGATGGGCAAACCATCGCAGTGCAAGTGATAAAAGATCCCATCGGCTCAAAAGGGGCCCGACTAACCACGCGGATTTCACTACCTTCTCGTTACTTGGTATTTATGCCAGAAATTACTCATGTTGGCATATCCCAACGCATCGAAGATGAAATAGAACGGGATAGGCTTAAAAAAATTGTTGAAGAAGAGTTGCCAGAAGATCAGGGTGGCTATATTGTTCGCACAGCAGCAGAAGGTGCAAGTGCTGCTGAGATCAAAGCAAATCAAGTTTATTTGATCAAACTTTGGGAAACCATTTCACGCAAAATGTTGAATGCTAAAAGTGGCGATATTATCCATGAAGATCTCCCCTTATTTTTGCGTGCACTTCGAGACTATATTTCACCGCAGACTGAGCGTGTTCGTTTCGATGACAAAGCAGCATACGAGCGTGCTTTACCGTTTATTGAAGATTTTGTGCCCACTATGACGGGGAAAGTAGAGCTCTATAGCGGTGAGCGACCATTGTTTGATTTATATGGCGTTGAAGATGAAATTCAAAAAGCACTACACCGTAAAGTGCAGCTCAAATCGGGCGGTCATTTAGTATTTGATCAAACAGAAGCCATGACAACCATCGATGTGAATACCGGCGCCTTTGTTGGCCATCGTAATCTTGAAGAAACCATTTTCAAAACAAATTTAGAAGCCGCCAGTACTATCGCAAGACAATTACGGGTACGTAATTTGGGTGGGATCATTATCATTGACTTTATCGACATGACCAATGAAGAACATAAGCGTCAGGTCATCAGGGCTTTAGAAAAAGCATTAGCGCGTGATCATACCAAAAATAGCATCAGCGAAGTTTCATCGCTGGGTTTGGTAGAAATGACTCGTAAAAGAACGCGAGAAAGTTTAGAGCATGTTTTATGTGAACCTTGTATGGTTTGTTCTGGGCGTGGCATGATAAAAACCACAGAGACTGTGTGTAATGAAATTTTTCGAGAAGTAATGCGCGCAGCTAGGGCCTATGACACTAAAAGTTATCTTGTGCTTGCCTCACAAGAAGTGGTCGATAGAATGTTAGATGAAGAATCTGCGAGTGTTGCCCAATTAGAAGAAAGAATTGGTAAACCCATCAAATTTCAAGTGGAAAGTCTTTACACTCAAGAACAATTTGACGTCGTGTTGATGTGATGGGGATGCATGAAAGTTAAGTTTTTTAATTGGGTATACAAAATTCTTGGCTATACCTGCATTGTTTTAGCCTGTGGTTTGATTATTTTACGTTATGTCACACCGTTATTAACTCCACAAGTGCCACAATTATCTGATTGGGTTGCAAGCCAATTACGTTATCCGACGCTCATTCAAGATATCAAGCTTAATTGGGATGGCCTTAGCCCTGAAGTTAGCCTTTACAATGTTGAAATTTTAACTAAAAACAAAAAGTCTTCTGCATTACATGTTCAAAAAATAAAATTACGCTTGAATGTATTTCAATTACTGTTTAAACGTTTGCAAGTTGAAGAGCTAGTTCTAGAGGGCGTAGTGGGCGGTATCACCTACAACCATCAATCAAAAAGCATAGCTATCACCAAATTAGAGGATCTCAATTTTCAATTACAAAATCCAGGAACAAATGCATTATTGCTCAATCGCTTATTCATACAAAATAGTGCGATTGAGGTCAAAACTGATCTAGGGCAAAACTTTGCGTTATCACAAGTTAATATGCTTGTTGAAACTGGAAGTCAGATAAAAGTTCGAGCGCAGGCTATTGTTGCAGGAAAAAAAGATGCGCATATTGAATTTGATGCAGATATCTCGCTGTTTAAAAATATCCAACGCTTTTATTGCCACTGGCAAAATGGCGATCTAAACACTATTGCACAACTTTTTCCTGATATTGCCTATCAAATTAAACACCAAGATGCCGATATACAATTATGGGGCGATATTGAAGACAAGCAGATTTCACTAAGTTCGACCCTTTTATTGAATGATGTACAGTTAAAACATGCTTCAAATGATCCACTTGTATTTACCAAGATTGAAGGGCCACTATTTGCCAAGTGCAATGCACAACAATGCTCTATAGAATCCAAAGGGTTTAACATTGAGCAAAACAATCAAAAAGAAATGGTTCGATTCGCATTAAAACGTCTCAATAAAAGCGAACATACTGATTGGCATTTTTTGCTTTGGAATTTTGATTTAGCGCAATGGCAGCGCAGACTACAAAGCTTATTGCCTTCGTTGCCATCTATTGATCGAAGCAATGTACTCAGTGGACATCTAGATTACGCGAAAATAGCTTTGAGTGCCAAGCAAGATAAGTTCTCAGTTATTGATGCGGATATTGTTTTTTCAAAGGCGGGACTTGATTGCGCGCGTTATCCTTCATTTTCAAATGCAAGTGGCGCTATTACGCTCAATGATAAACAAGGTAAAGCAATTATTCAAAGTAGTGCTTTGGACATCAATGATAAGCGTTATTATGATCAACAACTTTCGTTAAATAACTTAGCATTAGTCATGAATTGGGAAACAGCTGATGAGGGGCTTGTCTTTAACGTGGATAATTTTCATGCCAGTGTGTTAAATACGCCAATAAAAGCTCAAGCAAAGTTTCATTTTCAAAATAATAAATCATTACCTGATGTTGATTTGCTGTTTCAGTTAGATCAATCATCTTCGGCAACTATTTTAGCGCTGTTGCCGATGAATCACATGGATAAAGATTTAACAACTTGGTTAAAGAGTGCCATAAACCAAGGTGAGCATTTAGGCACAACCGCTGTCCTAAGAGGAAACTTAAGCGATTTCCCATTTGATAATGGTGAAGGAACTTTTGAAGTTTATTCAGAAATAGATCATATGCATTTTGACTATCATCCTGGTTGGCCGGCCATCGAGGACTTAAAAGCAAGTTTGCACTTTCGTAATCGAGCCTTGTTTATTTCCGCCGAACGTGGCCATCTTCTTGATGGGCAATTAATTGATGCTGATGCGGTTATCCCTGATCTCTTTACTAAGATGCCAGAGCTGATTGTTGATACTAAGCTTGTAAGCACGTTATCTCAAGGTATGAAAGTGGTTGCGCAAAGTCCATTACCACAAGCTTTAATTAAGACTTTGGATCCTTTAACCTTTCAAGGTGATATGGCGTTATCATTAGGACTTGAAGTTCCACTCAGTAGCCAGTCAACGGTGCCTGTTAAAGTGAGGGGATTAATTGAGGTAAGTGATGCCAGCGTGGCATTAAAGGAAAGTCCTCATAATATCACCAAGCTAAAAGGCGATGTTTCTTTTACTCAAGACAGTGTGACAGCACAAAATTTATCAGGTGTATTATTTGATACACCCGCGCAGTTTTCTATCGAAAGCGTTATTACGCCACTTGAAAGTGAAATAACACTAACTGCAATCGGAAACATTAAAGTTAGCAAAGTTCAAACTTTATTAAACTTACCCGAACTAAAACATGTTCGAGGCGAGTCAGATTACGCGGCTACCTTGAGGATCTCACCCCAGCATACTAATCAAGCCACGCTGACGCTCAGTTCATCATTAAAAGGCATCATGATTGATGCACCGGCGCCATTGGCTAAAACTGAAGAAGACATCAATCCTATTGAGCTCAAAATGTACTTAGAGCCAAATCAACTATTACGTGTAGCAGGAAAGTTTGGTGATAATATGTCACTTGCTTATAGTCTGGGGCTACGAGATCAGCAATGGCATAGTAAAGGTGGTCACCTACATTTTGGCGAGAAGCGTGTTGCCAAATTCAGAGAAGATCAAATTTTGCTAATAGATGGCAATCTTCCTTCAGTTGATTACTTGCAATGGAAAACATTTTTAACGAGCAGTGGTTTATTCGCTTCTGGCGATCAAGCAACTAAGCTTGAGCCATTGATTGAATTAGATATCGGATCTTTTAGCTTATATGGGGCCGAATTTGAAAATCAACGCGTTGAGGCAAGATGGGATGCCATGTTAAGCCAATGGAACCTGTTGTTTGATGGACAAACCCTGAAAGGTCAAATTATCGTTCCTAAAAATGATGCCAACGCCGTGGTTGTCGATTTGCAAAAGGTACTACTGCCCAAAAAATTGGCGCAATCCGATTTTACAATGTCAAAAGTACCAAGTCTGCAAGTTATCGATATCAAGATCAAAGAGTTTACCTGGGGAAATAAATCATTTTCAGACATTCAAGCGCGTTTAGAGCCCTCTTGGAAGGGCTACTTTATCCCGAACGTGAGTGCCAAACTTAAAGATACTGAAATCACACTGTCTGGTAATTGGGATTACTTAGCGACAGTTAGCAAAATTTCAGCACAGGGTAAAATGACCACAAAAAATATTAGCCAGACATTAAGTGCTCTAGGGCTAAAAGGAACTGTGCAAAAGGCAAAAGGAACCCTTGATTTTTCTCTAGCCTGGAACGGTTCCCCATTTGATATCGACTTTGCTTCATTGGGAGGCTTAGCCGATTTTTCGTTGAAAGAAGGCACTATTGTGGGTATGAATCCTGGTATTGGACGAGTGCTTGGTTTATTAAATCTAGATAATGTTAAAAGACGGTTAAATTTAGATTTTAGCGATGTCACCAAAAAAGGTTTTGCTTTCGATGAACTCAGTGGCAAATTTCAATTTGGTAAAGGCAAAGTGAGCTCAAATAAAGTCATATTGAATGGCCCTTCAGCAAAGATTGAAGCTTTTGGGCAAGCAGATTTAGCTAACCAAGGTTTAGATGGTGAAATGGTTGTTATGCCGAATGTGACCGGCAGCTTACCAGTTGCAGCCGCTATTGCCGCTGGCAATCCTGCGGTGGGCGCCGCAGTTTGGGTGGTTGATAAATTATTTGGTAATAAAATACAACAAATTCATCGTATGCGTTATAAGGTGCTCGGAACTTGGGCATCTCCTAAAGTAGATGAAGTGCCAGTGCCTTTTAAGGGATAAGAGTGATGAAAATAGCTGCATTGCAAGTTGCCTCAACCAAAGACGTGCAAAAAAACGTTGATATGGCCTGTGATCTCATTAAACAAGCCGCATTAATGGGAGCAGGCTTGGTTGCGTTACCAGAAGAATTTGTCACCTTAGGATTAACGCCAAAAGAAAAGCGTGAGGTAATGGAAGATTTTGGAAATGGCCCCATTCAAAACAGACTGAAACAAACGGCCAAAGAGCAAGGTGTTTGGATAGTTGGTGGCACCTTATTAGTAAAAGATAAAGCCCAGAACCCTTTCTCAAGCACCATGGTATGGAACGACCAAGGCGAGTGCGTTGCACGCTATGATAAAATGCATTTGTTTGATGTGAAGGTTGGCAAAGATGAATATCGAGAATCTGATAACATTAGCGCTGGCCAGCATGTGGTGGTGGTAGATACCCCCTTTGGAAAACTTGGTTTGGGTATTTGTTATGATTTACGTTTTCCTGAACTATTTCGTCTCCTAATGTTAAAGGGTGCGCAAATTTTGGTTTTGCCTAGTGCCTTTACTATGCAAACAGGTTTTGCACATTGGGAAATTTTAATTCGAGCACGTGCTATTGAAAATTTGTGTTATGTGGTTGCACCAGGCGAATGTGGAAAACGCAGTGACGATCGTCTTACTTATGGTCACTCTATGATTGTTGGACCTTGGGGCGACATTTTAGCAAGCCTTGAGGATGACCCAGGCGTTGTGATTGCCGATATTGATCTTAAAAAGCTGTTAAATACTAGGCAGCAGTTTCCTTCTATTAACCATGTTCAAAAGAATGTGCTGCAAGCATTAGCAAATGAGGTAAGTAAATGAAAAATGCGCTAGATTTAGCACAAGCGAGATTGTTAACACCCGCTGGACTATCGATGAATGATCTTGAGCGGGTCTTAAGTCAATTATTGGGACACAGGGTAGATGGTGGCGACTTATATTTTCAAAGTGTACAACATGAATCTTTTAGCCTAGAAGATGGTATTGTCAAAGAAGGTAGTTTTAACCTGGATCACGGGGTTGGTGTTCGCGCCATCAGTGGAGATAAAACAGGTTTTGCCTATTCTGATGATATTATTTTGCCTGCGCTAGAGCAGTCGGTGAAAGCGGCTCGTTGCATTGCCCAATCAGGTGGCAGCATGGGGATTAAAGCCTGGGAGCATAAAATTATAAAACCGCTTTATGCTGATGATAATCCATTAGATTCATTATCCACGGAAGATAAAATTGCCTTTTTAAGAAAAATAGATGCCTATGCTAGAAAACAAGATCCACGCATCATTCAAGTGATGGTCAGTTTAATGGGGGTGTACGATACCATTTTGGTTGTTTCAAGCGACGGTACGTTGAACGCCGATATCAGACCGTTAGTGCGATTAAATGTCAACGTTATCGTTGAGGAAAATGGAAGAAGAGAATCCGGTTCCTCTGGTGGTGGCGCGAGAACTACCTATCAATATTTTATGGAAGAAGATCGCGCATTTAGTTATGTGAGAGAAGCTGTACATCAAGCATTAATTAATTTAGAAGCTATTGATGCACCCGCGGGTAATATGACAGTCGTGCTAGGGCCTGGTTGGCCAGGCGTTTTGCTGCATGAGGCAGTTGGGCATGGCTTAGAAGGTGATTTTAATCGCAAAGGCAGCTCAACTTTTAGTGGGCGCATTGGTGAAAGAGTGGCGTCCCCACTTTGTACGGTTGTAGATGATGGGACGATTGCGCAAAGAAGAGGATCGCTCACCATTGATGATGAAGGTACACCAACACAACGCACGGTGCTGATTGAAAATGGTATTTTAAAGGGTTATCTCCAAGATAAACTCAACGCCAAATTGATGGGGGTTGCGCCTACAGGAAATGGTAGACGTGAATCTTTTAGCCATATCCCGATGCCACGCATGACTAATACATTTATGTTACCAGGGCCGCATTTACCAGAAGAAATAATTGCCTCAGTTGAAAAAGGTTTGTATGCGGTAAATTTTGGTGGCGGATCTGTTGATATTACTTCTGGAAAATTTGTTTTTAGCGCCAATGAGGCTTATCTCATTGAAAATGGTAAAATAACGCGACCTGTGAAAGGCGCTACGCTCATTGGTAATGGGCCTGATGTCATGAACAAAATTGTGATGGTAGGTAATGATCTTAAACTTGACTCAGGGATCGGAACTTGTGGCAAAGAAGGTCAGAGTGTGCCAGTTGGCGTGGGACAACCCACATTACGTATTGATAACATTACTGTTGGCGGCACTAAGAATTAATAAGGTAAGATGATGGATAAAGCACTTCCAACCCAACTCAAAGAATTTGTGAGCGAAGCACACTATCACGAGCTTGCGAAAACAATGTTGGGTTTTGCAAAAGAATGTGGTGCATCGCAAGCAGAGGTTGCTTTACATGCTTCAATTGGTTTAAACGTGACAGTTCGTTTAGATGAAGTCGAGACACTAGAATTTAATCGTGATAAAGCGGTTGGCGTTACAGTGTATTTTGGCAATCAAAAAGGTTCGGCAAGTACCACGGATATAAGTCAACACTCCTTAAAATCAACAGTCCAAGCTGCTTGTCGATTAGCGAAGTTAACCGAAGCAGATCCTTTCTCAGGGTTAGCCGATGCCGTTGATATGGCTACAGATATAAAACCGCTTGATTTATATCACCCATGGGATATTTCTGTCGAGGAGGCGGTCGCCATTGCCAAATCTTGTGAAAAAAGCGCTTTATCTCTTGATAAAAAAATCACGAATAGTGAAGGCGCGACATTAGCTAGCTCGCAAGGGTTTCATGTTTATGCTAACAGCCATGGTTTTTTAGGTTCATATCCAGCAAGTCGTCATAGTTTATCTTGCATGGTGATAGCGCAAGATGCGCAAGGAATGGAAAGAGATTATCAGTACACTGTCTCAAGGCAAAAGGACAAGCTTAACAAACCGCAGACAGTGGGTTTGGAAGCAGCTACCCGTGCTCTAAAGCGTTTAAGCGCTAAAAAAGTACCCACACAACGCGTTCCGGTGTTATTTCATGCCAATGTGGCTTCAGGCGTGATTAGCCATTTCTTAAGCGCCATCTCTGGTGGTAGATTATTTAGAAAATCAAGCTTTTTAATAGATTCTTTGCATAAACAAATCTTTCAAAATAACATTCAGATTTTTGAGCGCCCACATATTTTGGGTGGTATTGGTAGTGCTCCCTTTGATAGCGATGGTGTAGCCACCAAAGATAAGGACTTAGTTAAAGACGGTGTTATTGCTAGCTACATACTAAGTGCTTATTCCGCGCGCAAATTAAACTTACCTAACACGGGAAATGCCGGCGGGACGCACAATATTTTTATCAAACCCACACATGGAGATTTTGATAGTTTAATCAAATCCATGGGAAGAGGGTTAGTCGTTACTGAACTGATGGGGCAGGGGATTAATCTAGTGACTGGGGATTATTCTCGAGGCGCTGCGGGTTTTTGGGTTGAGCACGGAGAAATTCAATATCCGGTTCATGAAATCACTATTGCTGGTAACTTACAGAATATGTTCAAGCAGCTGATTTGTGTGGGCAGTGATATTGATACACGCGGGAGCATTCAATCGGGATCGTTGTTGGTAGAAGAAATGACCTTAGCGGGGGTATGAACTAGTGTATCTAAACTAAAGGATTTCTTCCTCTTAACCTTAACGTTCATCACGATGAGATTGATTTCATGTCATAAAATGTTGATTGATATAAACGGTCATAAATAGTAAACCTCGCATCAAAAAGCATGGAATTTTAACCCTATTTATTGTCATATGGGTTGAATTATAACCATAATCATAAAAAATGGCTTGATTATAAACCAATCATGATTTATAATTGCCTAGATTTATAACCAAAAGATCCATAACTCGATGAAAAGACTATTAATTTATGAGCTCAATGAATGGCGGAATTCCACGCATCGCAAGCCTTTATTGCTAAGAGGGGCGAGACAGGTAGGAAAAACGCATCTAGTGCGCCAATTTGGAAATACGTTTGATAGTTTTGTTGAAATTAATTTTGAAAAAAACCCCTCTTTAATTCAAATTTTTGACTATGATCTCAGTCCATCCAGAATTATAAAAGAGCTCTCCATTGTATTAAACAAGAAAATCGAGCCTGGTAAAACATTGTTATTTTTCGATGAAATTCAGCAGGCGCCTTTAGCAATTACTGCAATGAGATATTTTTACGAAGAAATGCCCTCATTACATTTAATTGCAGCAGGTTCACTTGTAGATTTTGCTATTGAAAAAGTTGGAGTTCCGGTTGGTAGAATAAGCTTTTTATACATGTATCCCATGTCATTTATTGAATTTCTTCATGCAACGAATAACCGTCTTTTAGGGATGGAGCTTGTTAATCATAAGCCAAGTGAATTAATGAGTGATGTAATTCATCAAAAAGGATTGAAGTTACTTGGTGAATATATGGTTGTTGGAGGAATGCCTCAGTCTGTAGCTCAGTGGGTAGAAAATCAGGATATTGAGCTCTGCAACCAAGTGTTACAAGATATTAAAAACGCCTATGAGCAAGATTTTGAAAAATATTCAAAAAAAAATCAAATTAAATATGTTGAATTATTATTTAAACAAATACCAACATTAATATGCCAGCATATTAAATATAGTAATTTAAAAACGATTTATCGTAAAAGAGAACTTGAGCCAGCTTTATTGTTACTTGAAAAAGCAGGTATAGTTCACAAAGTTATTCAAACAGTTGGCAGTGGTGTACCGCTGGCAGCGCAAGCAAATGTAGATAGATTTAAACTAATGATGCTTGATGTTGCTCTCAACCAGAATATATTAGGCTTTAATTATAAAGAGTGGTTAATTGAGCCAACTGTCGCTTTGGTGAATAAAGGAAATATTTCAGAAAGTTTTGTTGGCCAGGAATTTTTAGCTTATTCTTCTTCAAGAATAAAACAACAACTTTATTATTGGCATAGAGAAGCAAGATCAAGTAATGCTGAGGTTGATTATTTATCATTAATTGGATCAAAAATCATTCCTGTAGAAGTAAAAAGCGGACATGGTGGCAATCTACAAAGTATGAAAATGTTTTTAGAGACACATCCTGAATCGCCATATGGGATACGATTTTCAACGCACAATTATTCTGTTTTTGATAATATTCATTCATATCCTCTTTATGCTGTTATTGGAGCGATAGACCATAAAGAGCATATAATGTCTTTTTTAGAAGATTAATTTGGGCAGACTTGATGCCTGCTCAGGTTAAATTGATAATAAAAAAATATTATGGCAAACCAAACTGCTTTTGCCATTGCGAAAGTAGTGATAAATTCACCCCACTACCGCCGCACACAACCACCACAATATTATCAAATTTTTCTATGATGGCACGTTTCTCATAAAGTAAGGCTAACGAGGCACCACAGGCAGGCTCAACCAATAAACGATGATCTTCCGCAAAACGAAGACATGCATTAACCGCTTCTTTATCTGTCACCGTTTGGGGAAATACAGGATGTTTTTGCGTCCAATCAAAGGCTTGTTCGCAAATTTGTTTTGCACCTAAGGTGACAGCAATGGTGTTAATTTTATCGAGCTTGACTCGTTGGTGTTGTTTAACCGATTCTGCCAACGAGGCAGCACCCTCAGTTTCAGCTGTGATAAGGGCAACGTCTTTCCATCCAATGGTATGTAAGCCTTGCGCTAAACCACTGAAAAGCCCACCACCACCAACTGAGACAATAATGGCATCCGGTTTAACATTGTCTTGCTGGAGCTCATCAATAAGCGAAATATAACCTTGCCAAATAACGGGATGATCAAATGGTGGAATATAGGCATAGCTTAATTCAGTGGATAATTGGCGAGCCAACAAATCAGCAGCATTCCAATTTTCACCTTCAATGATGACTTCAACACTTTCTGCTAATAACTTGTCTTTCATAATAGATGGGGTGGTGTTTGGGATAATCACTTTAGCAGGGATCCCAAGTGCTTTGCTGGCATAGGCTACCGCCAAGCCAGCATTGCCACCTGATGAGCAAATAAAACCATTAACTTTTTGTTTAGCATAATATAAACACAACGCCCCAACGCCTCTATCTTTGAATGAACCACTGGGTTGCAATGCTTCATATTTTAAATAGATATTGCGCTTGGTAAGATTACTTAACGCATGAGAAAGTAGTAAGGGTGTATGTTGATGTAATGCTTTCATTTTGTAGCAACTTTTCCTGTTGCTTTATCTGCTAGGGCAAGATCATGTGCATTCATTTGTGAGCGCACAAATTGCTTTGCGCTTTTGGCACGGTTGCCACCATAGGTTGATGCCTGATTGAACCAGTAATAGGATTGCGCCACATTTTTGTGTACGCCTTCGCCATTAAAGTAGATCCAACCAAGGGCATACTGTGCATCAGAGTTCCCATTTTTTGCGGCTCTTTCGTACCATTTGGCAGCGTTTTCTTTGCTTTGTTTTAACCATTTGCCGGTTTGATATAAATGGGCAAGTTTAGCTTGTGCTTGTGGATGGTTGCTCTGTGCTGCTTGTTTGAGGAGATCTAAGCCTCGTTCTACACTTGCGGTATCATCTTGAGTTAGCAAGGTGTTTGCTTGTTCAAATTGCGTATTGACTCGTGTTTGCGCTTCTAGTTGGGTTGATGAAGAATTAAGTGAAAAAAGCGATTCTTCTTGATCACTTGGTTGATGTGCATGAACAAACCATTTAATAGCTTGTGACATATTTTGTGGCATTCCCAACCCAAGCATCGACATCCACGCTAAGTAACTCATTGCTTTTGGGTTGTTTAGTGCTGCTGATTTTGTTAGCCAATCAATGGCTTGTGCATCATCTTGGGTTGTGTCTTGGCCGTTGATATAGTGCATAGCGACTTCAAATTGTGCATCTTTATCACCATTTTCAGCAGCCATTTTCAGCCAAGCAAAATTCTCTGGATTTTTTGTTGCGATTTTAGCATTGTGCTTGCTGGTATTGGTTAATGCTGTTGTTGTTAAACTAGGTGCATCTAATCCCTGTTCAATAGCTTTGTTGTACCACATTAAAGCCGTTTGGCTATTTTGAGTAACGCCTATCCCATTTTGGAAACACAGCGCTAATAGAAACTGTGCTTCTTTATCATTTTGATTGGCTGCTTTGGAAAAGTAATAAACCGCTTTGGTATAATCTGAACCAGTTTGCATGCCGGCACTGAGTATTTTACCTAATCTTAGCTGCGATGCAGCATAGCCGCCATCCGCTGAGCGGGTTAACCAGTTGAGGGCTTGAGCTTGGGATTGTTTTACACCTTTACCGCGTTTATAGAGCATGGCTACTACGTATTGTGCCAGTGGATCTTCTTTTTCAGCCAAAGGTCGGCATAGCTGATAGGCTGTTGAGAAATTGCCAAGGTCATATTCTTCTAGGCAGGCTAGCCCTTGCGGTGAGTACGTGTTGGCGCCGTTATTGGCTGAACCTACAAGGGGTAAAGCGCATAACATGCCAGCGATAACGTATTTGTTTAACAGCATAGATCCCTCTATTTTAGTTAGCATAGGTGTATGATACCCAATAGTGTACAGCAGAAAAGTCCCATCGAAACCCCCTATAATTACTAATAATATACCTTCATGCAAATGATCTGGATTTTTAGACGGTGAGCATACTTATTTGGCAAATTGTGGCTTTTGCTTTGCTCGCAGCATGTGGCTTGTGTGGGTACTTAGTTGTTTTGCTTAAAAGAGCATTGCAACAGAGTTTAGTAAGAGAAGAAAAAGCTTATTCAGAACTTTTAGACTTTCCTGCTGCAAATCCCAATCCTGTGATGAGAGTGAACAAAATGGGGGTTCTAACCTTTGCAAACCCTGCCTGTGCTCCCATCATGGTTTCATGGAACGTGAATCTCAATGAGAAGATCCCAGCGCAATGGCGCGAAGTAATTCGACAAGTTGTTTTATCTGGAAAAGATCAGATCGTAGATGTCAATTGTCACAATCAATACTTCACATTGAATATTGTGCCTATGGGAGTTGAGACGATAGGCATCTTTGGTATGGATATCACTGAGCGTAAATTAATTGAAAAAGAATTACAAAAGCGATCAACCACGGATGAGCTCACCGAATTGCCTAATAGAACCATCTTTGAACAAAATATGGCCTTAGAAATAAACCATGCTAGAAAAGGACAAGTAAAGCTAGGCATTATCATTGTAAGACTTGATGACTATTATGAAATTGCAAATAGCTATGGGCAAGTTGTTGCAGATAAATTTTTAATCATATTCAAAGACCGGCTTGTCGATTTTATTGCAGGTCGTGCTACTGTTGCTAGAATTAGTGAAAATGAATTTGGGGTAATTGAGCCAGAGATCCATGAACCCTCAGTGATGGCTTCTTATGTCCAGTCGCTGATTGAAAAATGCACAGTGCCTTATAAAGTAGCTGAACATGATATATTTATTACACTGAGCGTGGGAATTTCATTTTATCCTGGAGATGGTGATTCACCTGATATACTGACACGAAACGCGCAACTTGCTGTTAATAGAACGAGCAGTACGCGCAATCAATTCGAATTTTTCCAGCGCGGCATGATTGATCAACTACAAGTTAAAAGAAACATCATCACAGATTTGCATCGTGCATTAGATGCACAACAATTTATATTATATTATCAACCGCAAATTCAGCTCAAAAATAATCAAATGATAGGTTGTGAAGCCTTAATTCGTTGGAATCATCCGCAAAAGGGATTTATTTCACCTTTTTTCTTCATGACAGCTGCTGAAGAAACACAATTAATTAATCCAATAGGTGAGTGGGTTCTGCGAGAGGCTTGTTCACAAGCAGTTAAATGGCAACACCAAGGACATCGAATCAAAGTGGGTGTAAATGTATCT
The DNA here is from genome assembly GCA_964606325.1 of Uncultured Candidatus Berkiella sp. Taxonomy (GTDB): domain Bacteria; phylum Pseudomonadota; class Gammaproteobacteria; order Berkiellales; family Berkiellaceae; genus Berkiella. The sequence goes on along the minus strand of CAZSGE010000002.1, from coordinate 35,467 downwards.
GCGCGCCAGCTATTTCAAGGCGATATTGTCGATGTAGTGCGTCGGGTTATTCGCGATACTAAAATACCGCCAGATCTTCTTGAACTGGAATTAACGGAAAGTGCATTAGTACAAGACATAAATACAGCTATTGATATTATGAAAGGATTTCGTTCTTTAGGAGTAGAACTAGCCTTGGACGATTTTGGGACAGGTTATTCATCATTAAGCTATTTAATGCAGTTCCCCGTAAACAAAATTAAAATAGATCGTTCGTTTGTGAAAATTATCGAAGAAGGCAAAGAAGAAAACTATGCCGTGACCAAAGGTATTATCGAGCTAGGTCATAGTTTAAATCTGAAAGTCATTGCCGAAGGCGTTGAAACAAAAGCTCAATTACGCTATCTAAAACAGCATAAATGCGATCAAATTCAAGGTTATTATTTCTCCCAACCGCAGCCTGTAAGTAAATTTACAGAGTTCTTTAAAAAAGACTGGAAATCCTAAGTTAAATTTATACAGAGTTGAGTTTAGCGTTTATTTGAACTTTTCCGCCATGGTTTGCCTCTCACCATATATGGAGAAGAGTAAATACGTGTATATGCTGATAAGCATTAATTGGGGTTAACTATGTCAATGAATCCACCTATTCACATAATTAATCAATTAAACTCGGTTTTAAAAGATCATCTAAGTGACATAGAAAAACAAAAACTCAATTTGGGCGATTTTGCTCGAGAAGGTTTAGAAGTTAGAATTAAAGAACGCAAGAGAAACCTTAAGCAATTGTCGAATGATAAAAATCCATTTGTCAGTAGTGTTGCCGCAAAATTGTTATATCTTATTGAAGATTTTGAGAAAAATAACGATCCTACCCTCATTAATAAATATAAGGATGATTTTTCCCTTGAAAAAATTGACAAAGAAGTTCAAGTGCCAGCTGGGTATCAGGTGACCACTGAATTACCTGCTCTAAATGAGAATCAAATAGTGGCAACACAAGGTACCGTTGTTACAAAACCACCCCTATCTAAGCCTACCCTACAGGCGCTATCCAGCCAACGACAAGATAAATCAAAAGAAAACAAAGAAAACAATGTTGTTGAAAAAATGAAGAAATTTAAGGATATGATTCAGTCAGGAAAAGAGAAAAAAATATTTGAAAAAAGCCTGATGGAGCTTGTAAAGCAAAGGGTTCTTGGTAAAAACCTACAGGATCAAGATTATTCGGCGCGAGACATTTTTGACGAGCTTGCACGCAGGATTAAAGTTGTTGACCAGAAAGATTTAACTAAAAAAGCAGAAGACATATTAGAAAGTATGATTAAAAATGCTTCCGCTCGAGGACAAATTATAGCACCTGCAATAGCTCAACTATCTATCGCAATGGGTAATTCACAAGATATATATTTGATGATAGACATCCTTAAAGCTAGAACTCTCTTTGATCAAGTAAAGAAAAGATATGGTCAAAATCCGGATGAATTATTATCACTTTTAAAATTGATGAAAGAAAAGTACTTTAATCCAGCTAACCCAGCTATCAAAAATTCTGGTCCGTTAATAGAAGTAGCAAGAGAAATATGTGAAACAGATAAAGATACGCTTAGTAAACTACTAGGTGATAAAATGCCTCTTTTTGCAGAGATATTAGGAGATGTACCAGAAACGTTGAGTGTTGGTAAGGAAAATCCAAATTCCATTTTCAAAAGACTGGATACAAATGTTTTGCAACCAATTCGTGAAAAAGAAATTCATCAACTTCAAGTTATTTTTAAAGGTAAAAGTGATGATAGAGCAATTTTAAGTAGCGCTCTTAAAATAAAAAGTAAAGATGACGAATTAAAACAAGATCAAAAATCAAATCATAAACAGCTGAATAATTTATTTAGATTACTTCGTTCTTATCAATCAAGACCTGACTCGCAAACCTTAGAAAAAATATTAGCAGAGGTAGTGAATATTGAAAAAAATAATGATCTCATGAGAAATTTAAATGAGGATGTTGATACTGCTAATCATATTAAATTGCAATTTTCTAAATCATCATTCTCAGTTTCCGATCAGGAACTAATTGCTGCCCATCTTAGTAAAACATATCCCAAAAAAGATGCTGATGTGACGCTGTTTGATAGAATTTTTCAAGCGCGAATAAAAGATTATGAAAAGCAAGTTGTCTCAAAAATCGTAGGTGAAAATCCTAAAGGCAAGAATGACGAAACTGCCGTTAGAAAATATTTTTTCAATATAATAAAAGATATTGATAAAAAAGAATTCGAAGGTCTTGCCTGGAGCAAGAAAGATGCGAAAGAAAAATCGCCCAATGTTTATAAAATATCAAATGAAATTGTTAGGCTTACTGATTTGGTTAAACAAGAAATATTACTAGCGAAGGACAACAACGAGCGACAAAACATCTTTAGAAATTACTGTCACATTCTGGCGGCGGCTATTGAAAATCATGATACGGCGATAATTTACGCCATATCTTCTGCTTTTGTGGGGCCTGAAATTGCGCATTTGAAAATTTATGATACCATGCCTGATAAGAAAGATATTATTCCAATTTTAAATTTAGCAGAAAAGATCACAGTCCCATTTTCATCATTTAAATATCAAAGAGCTTTTGAAAAAGAAGCGCCTCCTGAACGTCCTATTGTTAGAGGCATTGTAACACTATTAAATGATTTAACTTTTGCACATGAAGGAAATTTAGATCACCAAGGCGAACTCACTGAGGATGGAAAATCCATCATGGATCGCATAATGACTGACTATTTAGATAAAGATAAAATTTCAGCATATCTTCAACAAGAAAAATATGATCCATCAAGTGCGCATGAAAATCCTCTCATAAAAAGGATGCAAGAAACGGCATTAATATTTGATAGTAAAACCGCTGTGGCTCGCATGGAGGAAATAAGACAGAATAAACCCCATGTAAAACTAGAATTGCATTTAATTAATTGGATTGATAGAGTAAATGCAACAGCAGAAAGCAACCTAAAAGAATTATCAGATAGTTTAAATGCTAAAGAAGCCTTGATTGGCATAGTGAATCATAAAATAGAAGCAAAGGAGTTTGATGCGCAAGAAATAGCTACCCTACGTAAGGACTTTATCAAAGGTGAAACCATCCTGGCAGTCCTTGAAAGCGCGAGGCTATCTCAACATCTATATGAGACTGCAAATAGATTTTTGACTACGATATCAACTGACAATCCTGAATATCAACAGATTAAAGATAAGAGCGAAACTGCGAAAGTCGCTGCTCAAAAAGCTTGGGCTTTAGTAGATAAAGCACGTGAAGTACAAAAAAATCTTAATGAAACTAAAGCTAAATTACCTGCACCAGTTGCATCAATCGGTTCCAAGTCTGCCGGCATGGCTACTTCTAGCTCACCAGCAGGTAAATTACCTGTAAGCCATGAACCAACACCAGCAGAATTAGCTCAAGCTTTAATTGATGCGCAAAAAGCACCTGTTGTACGAAAACGTTCTGCAAAGCCAGATAAGGCAGCAGCACAAGCAGCAAGTGAATCTGTAATAAGAACATCTGATGAAGCCTTTAAAACAAATAAACTGAAATTTTTTATGGGAGGATTTGCGAATTCTTATCGTGGCTTGCAAGATCAAATTTCAAGCGATCCTAAAGATCAAAAATCTAAAGAAGCTTTAGTAAAAATGGAAGCGACATTGCGAGGAGCTGCAATACATGCCGATAAAGAAGTGCGAGAAAAAGCCATAAAGATAATGAATGAATTTGAGATTTTTGGAAAACCAGAAAATTCGTATGTAAAACAATTACTATCTGGATTTAAGGATCCGACAATTTTTGATCCTAAAAGTCCTCCTAGTCCAGGTGAAATATACACTGAAGAAGATCTTAATAAACGAGCAAGCGGTTTAATTGAACATGTTAAACCCGAACAGTTTATGAAAGAGTTTTTCGAGTTTTATGATGCACAGAAAAAACCAGAAAATAGAGAAGCTATCCTAAAGAACGCAACATTTATTTTAGACAAAATTATCCGAGCAGATTTTCGTCAGGAACTATTGCCAAATTTTGGAAATAGTGAAGACGAAAATGTAATGAAATTTAATTCGATGCTAGAAAAATTTAAGGGCGCTAAAAAAATAAGCCCTCGCGAACTTGAACTACTAGAAAGATTGTCCAAAACGGTCAAGCAAGCATCTTTCGATGTTGCTAAAAATATTGATATTGCTATACAAAAAAGTGAAAAAGCACATTCTAACTCTCAAAATTTATTTGATTTAAGAAAATTCATAAAAGAGGATTTAGCAAAGAGTGAAATCACAGAAGATGCTATCAATGCGAGAGCACTCATGTTGTCTGTTGATCTTAGAAATTTATTCGTTGGTCATTTGTTAAAAATGAAACCTACCGAACTCCACGATAAAGCGTGGAGTCGAAAGAAAAATCAGGATGTAGCTATAAATGCAGTTTATGCGAATACTACGGACTTTAATAATCTGACCAATACGATAGCGCAAGATATACTACAGGCTAAATCTGTTGCGCATCAAATGCAAATTGTTACTTTGTATGTGAAAACCTTAGAAAATGCTTTAAATTCAGGAGATTTTGTAACAGCGCTCGCTATTAGATCTACTTTTGGGCTATCAGGGATATATCGATTAGATTATATATTACAGGATGAGAAACTACAGAAAGTTATCAAGAGAGCAGAAGTTCTATTTGAGCCATCTAACAGATACGCTAATTACCGCGCAGAGTTGGAGAATTTTAAAAAAGAAAATAAACAACCTGTACCTATTATGAATCAATTACTCACTGATCTTACCTTTACTTATGATGGTAACCCAGACAAAAAAGTTGATCCTGACAATCCAGAAAGAGGAGAACTTTTGAATGATAAAAAAATAGGATTAATAGGTAACCTTCATTTATCACACAGTCAAACTTATCAAGATGTGCAAGCTTATGATGTGGTTCCTAGAATCACAAATTATTCAGCTGATCTTCATGTGGTTCTCGAATCAGAAATCAATGCTGATTCAGCTATGTTCTATGGTAAGGTAAAACTAGATAATATTGAAACACTTGAAGATGCGCTCAAATTATTTCCTCATGATAAAATTCAAACTAATTTAAAAGTGTCTTTAGAAGGAACAGACTATCTAGGTAAAGAAGCTTTTTTAAAATTAATCGAAATCATCTTGCCCCTTTTCGAAAATGTTCAGTTAATGGATAAATATCCTTACTCACAAGCAAATGAGATCTTAAGATCAATGGCTAAATGGGCAATAGATAATGGAATTTATGATGGTAAATTAAAAGAAAAAGTAGAGGCGATTCAAAAGAAACTTCAACCATCAGATGCAGAACGTGATCTTATGGTTGCATTGGTTCCTTATGATGGCAAATTTATGGAAAAGTATGTGACCACAAGTGAAGAAGAAAGGATAGAGCTTAAAAAGAAACTAGCAGAGATTGAAAATAAAACCGAAGATGCTTCTCTTAAAAAATATGCCTCTAATATTTCCTTTGAATTAAAACAAATCGACAAACTTACATCACTTGCCCAAGAATTTAAAAAAATTCAATCAGAATATAAATCAGACTTGCCAAAGGAAAAAGTATATCGTGACTTAGTTAAGTTGAGCGCTTATCAAGATGATGTAGCAAGTCAGCTAAAATCTAAAAATCCTGGAATTAGAGCCCAAGCAGAGCAATATCAAGCACTCGAAAATAGAGAAGAGTTTCTTAAACAGTTATCTGACGATGCTGGGAAAAAGTTAAATGATGTAGTCCAAGAGTATCAAAATCTACTTATCGAAAGACAACAGATCCAACGTTCAGCTGATAAAGATAAAGAACCACATAAACAAAGATTAAAAGAACTTAATGAAAATCTTGAAGCTTTTCGTAAAGGCGTGATGATTTTAAACAAAGGTGATAATGCAGATAATGCTAAAATGGCATTGTCTACTATTGATAAATTTGTTGCACTTGATAGATTGGCAAAAGAACGTGATAACAAATCAAAAATTGATGACATTGCAAGAGGCGTTTATCCATATTTGAACGATGAAAATCCTAAGGTTGTGCAATGGGCAGCTCTAATTGCTGGCTATGACATTCTAAAAAGAATTCCTCAACTTAGGATCGCAGATATAAAACTAGTAGGTTCTTTCTCTGATAGGCTTGATAAACTCATCACTGAATATTTAGTTTTAGCTGCCAAAGATATTCCCTTCAATGATAAATCTTTGGTTGATAAAGAAAATGAAATCGAAGCACTAGTGGCTATGTTGGATTCACATGCGGAAAGTAAATTTGAAGAGGTTAAAGAAGCAGTTAAAGAAGTTAAGGATCAGAACAAGGCTTTATTAGAAGCCTTTGTGCAATTGAGACAACATAAAGCGAACATGAAGTCGCAGAAGGAAAAGCATGTAAAAGAAATTGAACAAGAAGATAAAAACATACTAACTCGTGCAGCCAGAGCCTTTTCACGTGAGAAGGAAGACGAAAGTCCTTTACAAGACAGCGAAAACAAGCTCAAAGAGTTGATAGGCGCTATCCAAAGTGTTCATCAGCAGCCTAAAATGTTACGTTTAGAATCAATGGAAGCTTTATCAAGAGACAAATCGCGAACCAAAGAAGAGAAAGAAGCAACCTTATCAGATTTTGTAGCTTTGCTTGCAAATATGCCTGGTTCTTATCCAAAGAAAAAAGAAGTAGTAGCAAGATTTGTCATTAATCATTTTGCACCAGATGTTCCAATATCTTCAATCCCCGCAAAAATTGATTATCTTAAAGCAAGAGTAGCTTCTCTTGAAGAAAGTGTTAAAAACGATCAGCGAACAGAATTTAAATCAATTTACAAAACAGCCATTGAACAATTCAATAGTGATATCAAGGATCTCAGTGTTGTATTAGGGTTTACGAGACGACGCGCTGTCGATCAGTTCATTTCTCCCACACAGCAAATTCAAATTTTAATAAGTAGATATCGCTTAATCGAAGGAGAAAATAATGAAGCACGTAATAAGATAGGTGATGAAATAGCGCATGTTATTAATCAATTGCAAGGAGTTTTGGCAAAACCTAATTCATTAGCTAAGGCAGAGGCACAGCGCTCCTTAGATACTATTAAAGAAATCTTATCTAAGCCTGATAATCTTGATATTTTAAAATATTGTCAAGTTCAAAAGAAAATTAATTTAGGTCTTGATTATGCTGCATTCAATATGAGCAATGTACTTAATGTTTTGGGCTTTGAAAAGCTGGTGTCAGATTCGGATACAGAGCTAGCTCGTAAAGATAATGCTTCAAAAGTATACCATGAATTAATAAATACTGAGAATTCTTATATAAAAGGATTAAGTAAGTATACAAATATTGATGGTGTATTGACTAAATGTAGAGATAACGAAAAAGAATTAAAGAAATATGGTATTACAGTTGATGAAGTAAAAGAATTACTCACTAAACTTCAAGAAGTTTACAATAAGCAGTTAGCAGTGAGAGAAGCATTAGACTCGCCATCTCCTTCTCTATGGATGGATGTAGTACAAGAAGCAAAGCAAGCTTATATGGAATATATCGATGCTCATGCAAAATTTATCCCTAAAACTGATGGTGGTGAGAAAGAACTCCAATTAAAACGTAATAAATTACTCATTGATGTTGGTATTGATTTATCTGTGCTAATTACACCTATTCAACGGATCCCAAGATACGAAATGTTGTTGAAAGAGTTGACGAAATACTCAACTGGCGTTCACAATGCAGCATTCAATGAAGCTCATGTACGCTGCCAAACCTTAGCACAAGCAATAAATGAGCAAAAACGTGAAAGAGAAAAGAGTGCTTTTGTTGTAAAACTTTCAATGGCTGGTAATGCTTATCGTGAAAATACCAGTAAAAGAAATTTTAATGTAGTATTGGAATTATTAACAATAGCTTTACAGAAACATGGTGGCTCTCCTGCTATTTTGAGCCCGAAGGAATTAAAACCTATAATAGATAAAATGGATTTCTCGCAATGTAAGCGTGGTCAAATAGTTCAGATCCAAAAGTTAATTGATAAGGCAGAAGAGGGTTATAAGCCTACCAACGAGGAATTACTCCCTTACATTATATATAAAGTAGCGAATGATAAAGTAGTAGATGAGCTCAGAAAACTACTAACCGATCCTGATTTTATACATTCTCAAACCCCCTATCAAAGAGACCTACTCACTTATCTTTTTGTAGAATTAGAGAATCAAATAAAAACTAAAAATAAAGTTGATTTTGAAAAAGCACTTAAAAATGTAAAAGCTGAACATAAGATAGATCTTAAAACAAATGTGACTGCTGAAAATGCACTTGCGCCATTAAAAGCAAAATTCAAAGATATAGTACGTATAGAACATAAATACCGTCCATGGAAAATTAAAGATTTAGCGAATGCCAAGGTCGAAGATGTATTGAAAAGTATCTCTGAATTAAAAGGACATAAGAAATTCTTTGAACATAGTTTTCCAAAATCATCAAAGAGTGACGTGATTAACTATATTTCAGAGCAAATTAAAGCGCTTAATCCAGCAATTGCTGTTTTACCATTGTCATCTGCACATGAGGCAATCAATCAGCTAAGCGAAGTCTTTGGATTTAAATTTAATTCTGCAGAAAGAAATACCATATTACAAGCCTATGTCGATAGAATTAACTTCATGTTGAATAATCCAGCTCAATTTAATCAACAAGAAAAGACAGCATTAGTTACCTTTTTTGCGCAATTTGAATATTTATATAAACCGCGTTCAGCGACACCTGCTGAATTGAATAAGCTTCCCGCATTAAAACAGTTGCATTCTTTATTCAAAAATTACAATAAAGTTGATATGGTGATTCAATTTGATGGCAAGAAAATTGAACTTGGTGCAGAGTTTAAAAAGGAAACAAATCAACGTAAAGTCGATTATGTCGTTCAAACTGCATTTGCTGATTTTGATAATAAGTCATCGCTATTGTCTCAAAAGACGTTAAATAATCATTTTGTGAAAATTATTAATGACTTAGACTATAGAAAAATTACGATTAAAGATAGTAAATTTTATGATAGTACTATCAATCAAATATTTAATACTGAAAATGGCACGAAAATATTACGATCGGTTATGTCTGCTTCAAGCTCTCTTAAGCCTGCTCAGAAAAGCGCTATTGCAAATGCGAGAATTGACTTTTTAGGCACTGAAAAGCTTAAGGAGTTGTTAGCGCAAGATTATGAACTCTACAGTTTAATTATTGCCAATTCAAACAAAAAAGTCGCTGACATGAAACCTATCTATGAGGGATTAACTGAGGAAGAAAAAGCATCATTGAATTTGAAATTCTATGAAGCGGTTGAAAAAATGGATGTGAACTCGGTATTAGCTCTTAGAGGATTCTCGCCTAATATGCAATTTGAAAAAGATGGTCGATCGTTGGTGAGTTTATTGGCACTTTCCTCTCCTAGAGTTAATCCACAAGTTTGGCAAAAATTCCTTCAAGAAGCAGATCTAAAAAATACTTTCGAAGGAGCAATCAAAGCAGAAATTGCCAAAAATAAAGAAGCACTTGTAAAGGCGGCACCGACACTAGCCGCTGTGGTTTCACCATATCTTAGTAAAGCTTTTATTAAGCGAAGTCGTAACCTAGTAGCAAGAAAAGTCGATCTTTCAGTTGCTCCTGATCAAATGAGAGAAGGATTTGCTACTTTTGTTGCTGATTCAAATGTATTTAATTCAAGAGCAATAAGGGGACCTAGACAAAATATTAATTATTTCTTATCTAAAAGTGAAATCGATAAGTTGCAGATACTCAATCGCCAAATATCAGAGTTATTGTACCCACATGAAATCCCTGATTTGACTAGAAAATCAAATCTTGAACAGGATATTAAAAAGCAAAAGAAAGTTATTCAAGAATTGGAGTCAAAATTTAAGCCTGTTAATTTAGATCTTGCCAAAATGATGGACAAGGAATATGAAGCACTTATTAGTCAAGTAACCGACATGTTGAAAATAAATGAAACAGTTCCTGTTTTATCACAAAATACAGTAAATAAATTAAGTTCAATGCTTAATGCACTTAAATTTACTCAAAGAACTGATCCTAATGTATTTGTTATAGCAATTAGGGAATTTGTTAATGAGAACAAGGATAATGAAGATATTCTTTTTCCATTTAATCAATTTTTAGACAAGATAGATGATCCTAAAAATCCGCTGGCTATTAAAATTGATGAGTTCAATAATATTAACGCTGAGCTATCCATTCTTAAACAAGAGCACGTTGAAGCGTCTTCAAAGCTTAAAGGTTTAGAAAAGGCAAATAATGATTATGAAACATTAGGTTTGGCTTTGCGTGGTGCAAAAGAATCTCTTATGAAAGGCAACACGCAAAATATTGAACCTATATTTTTTGAAAATCCAGCATTGTTTAGTTTGATCATGGAAAATCTTCCTTTGCTCGAAAGTGTTTCAAAAAAATATGATCAGTTTCAAAAACAAGGTGTAGATGAATCGCTTGAAGCGCCAAAACACGTTGTTCGTGCGCCTGATGAAAGTTATGAGAATCGAAAGCACGAAAAGTATCTAGTGCTTGAAGAAGATCGACCTAAATTTGAAATATTTAAAGTAATTAGAGAAATCAAAACGCATGAAGCGTTGGCGGCGGCTATTAAAACGCTTAAAGAGAAAAATGATGATTTAGAAATATCAAAAGCCATAATGTATGATGTTAGGTATAAAGTAGAAGCTTATAAAAAGTCGCCAAATGATAATTTACTCAAAGAATTATTTATTAAATATGTTGAAACATCTAAGCGTGAATTTGAGCCTGATCCTAAATTAAAGTCTGATCTTGATAAAATTATGAAAGACCTTTCAACGTTGCAACGAGACATGCTACTTAAGGCAATTAACCCTCTTGATGTTGAATTTGCTAAAAAGCTTGCTCCAGAAAAAAGTATACTCCAAAAAGCAAGAGAAAGATTTGATAAACGAAGTCCTCCACCGCTTGATTCAGCCCCTACAGATCTTGGTGCTCAATCATCTACGGTGACTGCAGCGAGTGTTGGTGCGACTGCTGTTGATATTAAAATAATTGAAAGAATTATAAATGGTTCTGCAAACGAGCCTTCCATTCTTACAAAAATACAACGCAAATTACAACGATCTGAAGGTGAATTAAGTACGATCTCAGGTGTTTCTCCGCAAAAACAAAAGGAAGACGCAAACAATTCATTTTTAATGAATGTAACTAATTTACGAAACATGCTTGTTAAATACAAAGAGCATCCCAACAATGAGATAAGTAAACTTGCTCAAACCCAACTCGCAGCAGTGGATAAATTAATTGCTCAGCATATTCTCGCGCATGAAAATACTGCATTGAGTGTGGAGCTTGCGAAAATTATTTCTGCCGATGTTTTACAAGCAGCAAAAAATGAAAATACGACTATGCCAAGTGTGCCTGATGTGGCACCGCTTCTTTCAATCGTATCTCCTGCTTCAACACCTTCGATAAGCGCTCCAGCGGGTGAAAGTAGTCCGACGCTTCTTCAAGATCGCCGGAAAGCATCTCTTATCGTGAGCCATACCCCAGATAAGGTTGAACAATTGCTCGTTCAAAATAGTAACTCTTTAAATAGTATTCTGAAATTTTTCCAAAAAGAGGGTGAATCTGCCGGTAAACCTGAGATGGTTGAAGATATGCAGAAGATGAATGATTATGGTGTTAAATCAATTACACCTAAAAAATTATTAGGCGATGCAAATCATCTAACAATTAAATTGTATTCCGAAACACCAGGAGCTGGTGCCGCCTTTACAGATAAATCTAAAACACAAGATTTAAATGTTGGTCCAGCAAAAAACGGCGGCTTAGAATATTCATCTAAAGAACCTTTGACACCTGCTTCAATTGAACGTGCCTGTAAAATTGCTGTAGATTCAGCTGCACCAGGCGATAAATTCTCCTTGCCTGGAACAGATGCACAAAATGCTCTTATGAGGGCAGGTTTATTAAAAGCTATTCAAGAGCGTTGCAAACGAGAAGGTGTTGATTTCAAGCCAGGGGACTTAGAAATACCTGCTAATGCACCAAAACACGTGGTTGTTAATAATCTGCGTAAGTAATGAATAATCTACATTTATATTGAACTTTTTAAAGCCAGTTTAATCTAAAAAGTAATACTTGTGTTTCTCATAGCATAAATACACCTATTTTGGAGTCGTTATGAAAGCTGGTCCATACGATTACTTTAATGAACTACAAAAAAGGTTAAATAGATTAAGAGGAGTTTTAACTAACAAAGACGAAAAGAAAAAAATAGATGATCTTTTAAAAGCTATAAATGTACTTTCTAATAATAAAAATCAAGTTAATATATCAAAATTGGATAAAAGTTTGGAATCTATTTCAAATGATTCTTCTTTTTCAAGTAAATTTAGAGAATCTATTAAAAACGTTCGTCAAGCTACACCACCTACATTAACTACGTATAATAGATCTTTGGACGCATCTTCTGCTTCTTATGCAAATCAAGGCTCACCTGTGCTAGCACCAACTGCGCAATCTTTTTTGCAGGATATGGGATTACCTCAATCGCATGCATCTGCAGGTTCACCCCCTAAACCGGTCAAGCCTCAGAAAAATACTTTTTGGAATAGACACAAAGGTAAAATAATTGGCGGTGCAATTTTTGCTGTCTGTGCAATTGTGGGTATCGCTATTATCGCTGCAACTTTAGGCGCTGCAACCCCCTTTGTAGTGATGGGTGGTGCCGCGGTTGGAATTGGGTTAATTGGTATAGTGGGAGGGGGAGCAGTTTATGTCGGTGTTGATCGCGATGTAAAATTGTTAGAAGACAAGGACAGGATGAATAAAATAGAAGATAAACTCCATAATGTCACAACAGGTGAAAATCCAGACCTGACTAACAGAGATTCTAACTCAAATTCATTAAACAACACCGTTCAACCACCACCAGTATCACCAATTCAGCATCAATCACTGTCGGATCAAGCAATGCGTTTATCTAGTAGCACAACGAGCACTGTATTGCCGCCTGATCCAAACGTGCAAATCTCTAAAAACCAATCACTCCCGCCAGATCCCAATCGACTTATCAGTGGGAACGAAGTGGTAAATAAACCCAATTTACCACCACCCCCGTCGTCAAGGTTTAGTGCAACTAGTAATATAAGCTCGGTCAATACAAGCTCGCTAATAGCGCAGGTGAATCATGAAGCTCAAAAGCCACCTTTAACTTACTCATATACTAAAGGAAATTTCCCTGGTCTTCCAATGACACCACCACAGGAATTACAAGAGCTTCTTAGTAAATTGCAAGAAATGGGAAGTAAAGCTTCTCCCGAAGAGAAAACTAAAATTGACAAGGTGATGCACGAAATTGAAAGCGTTCAAAACTCTAAAGCAACACCGAATGAAAAGCTTAATAAAGTAAAAGAATTAGTTAAAGCGCAAGGGATTGAGTTAGAGCAACCAAAAAAGAAAGAATCGCAACGTTTAGGTTAAATTATCTCTCTTCCCCAAACCGATTAGCAATTAAGTTTTCCAGCGCGCCAAGTGCTGTGTCCTCATCTTCGCCTTGCACTTCTAGCTCTATCCAGGTGTGTTGACTGGCGGCAAGCATCATCACGCCCATAATGCTTTTGGCATTCGCAGTTTTACCATCTTTGGTAATAATGATTTCACTGGCATAGCGAGAAGCGGTTTGAACTAATTTAGCCGCCGCTCGGGCGTGAACGCCAAGCTTGTTGATAATTTCGAGTTTTTTTCGCAACATTTATTCTACAACCAATACCCGTCTTTGACGGGTTAATTTTGCGTGATGTTTTTTCTTGCCCGCTTGTAGATGCTGCGCTTCAAGGATGTCTCGACCAGTGAGTGGTTCGAAGATACCTTCTTTGCCGCCACTAACGGCTTTTTTGGCAAGCTGGGATAATTCAAGGTGAGGATAATTTAAAACACGAAACAACATCGGAAGATTAAGACCTGTAACAACACAAATTGCAAAACCTTGTTGTTGTAAGCCTTGCGCAACATTGCTTGGTGTTGAGCCAAACATATCAGTTAAGACTAATACCCCTTGACCAGCATCAAGCTTTCTTACTAAATAGCCTGCTTTTTCGATAAGTTGATCAGGATCGGGATCTCGGCTGACAGACAGCTGAGAAATTTCTAAAGGAAGACGACCGAAGGTACCAGACGCCACGTTTAACAAGGCGCCACCAATACCACTATGTGTAATTAATAATATGCCAACGCTCATAATCTTATTTTAGATCTCTATGCCGAACTTGCACATTTAAATCGAGTTGCTTGGCAAGTTGGACGAGTTGTTCCGTTACAAAGACGGATCGATGTTGTCCGCCAGTGCATCCTATCCCCACAGTAAGGTAACTACGATTATCTGCCTCAAACCGGGGGATCCAATTGTCTAAAAATTTAATGATATCTTCAACCATTTGTTTAACCACTGGGTAACCATTTAGGTAGTCTGCCACAGCTTTGTCACAGCCAGTCAAAGAGCGAAGATCAGATTGCCAATAGGGATTGGGCAGGCATCGGACATCAAAAATAAAGTCTGCATCTGCAGGCATCCCATTTTTAAAACCAAATGATTGAATTAATAGTTGTAAACGTGAAGTATTTTCTCTGGCCACGCGATCACGTATCAATGCACATAATTGATGCTGAGTTAAGTGACTTGTATCTATGGTGATATCTGCCATGCTTGCCAAGGGGCGCAGTAGGGCATGTTCGCGTTCAATGGCTTCTTGTAGAGAGACTTTGTCATTGGTAAGCGGATGACGACGTCTGGTTTCGCTAAATCGTTTTAAAAGACTTTTATGATCAGCATCGAGATAGATAATTTCGCAACCAGGTTGTCGCAATTCTGAAATCACGTCTTTTAGTACATTCACATCAGTGGGTAAATTGCGTGCATCAATACTGACTGCCAACCGTGGATGATCGGTTTCTAATTTTGAAACTAAGCCAGGTAGCATATCAACAGGAAGGTTATCAACACAGTAATAACCTAAGTCCTCTAACACATGTAAAGAGATCGTTTTACCAGAGCCCGAGCGGCCACTTACAATTACCAGTCTCATACTCATGAATGTGTTTCCACAAGATCTAGGGGGCCTTCTTTCGCAGTTTTATCACTCGAAAATACGAGTTTTACCGCGGTTTCAATCAGAATAGCCATATGATGTTTGAGCATAACAGAAACTGTTAAGTGGGGGATAGAGACCCCCATAATTTGTTTGTTAATCAACTTTTTGTTGATGCGTCTTGGTTCATCAATAGCTAAAGGGGCAATGAGTTCAATAATGAGATCCAATGCATAATGCTTTTGAATAGCTTGCTTGCCAAAGAGTTCTTGCACGTTGATGATCCCAAGTCCTCTCACCTCTAATAGGTGGGCAATTTCATCTGGGGCGTGGCCAATTAACCGATTGTTTTTAACTTCGAAAAGAGGAGCATCATCACAGATCAGTTGATGATGCCTATCAAGCAAGACAAGCGCGCATTCGCTTTTGCCCACGCCACTTTTTCCGGTTAACAATATCCCTTTATTGAAGATATTGAGAAATACCCCGTGTAAGTTTTTAGGCTCCGATAAGTCGTTGATAGAGTTCATCGCGTGTTTTTGCTTGATACAGTTGTCGACGGAAGGTTTCTTGACGAAAAAGCCTGGCAATGGTTGCTAAGAGCTCTAGATGCATTTCTTGTGCATCCATAGGTACGATAAGAGAAAATAACATGTTTACTTCTTGGTGATCTTCCGCATCAAAATCGATGCCCTCTTTTAACATAATAAAGGATGCGATTGCATGTTCTGTTTCACTGACCCGACAATGTGGGATAGCACAGCCATAACCAACGGCTGTAGAGCCTAGGCGCTCTCTTTGCACTAAGCCATCGAAAATATCATGCTCATTTAAGGAAGGTACACTTAAGCAAAAGGTTTGTGCAATGAGTTCAAGAGCTTTCTTTTTACTATTGGCAATTGCACAATAGACGGTACGATCTAAAGATAAAATATCACTCAGCTGAATCATGGAAGATAATTCTCAAAATTAATTTATTGTATTTTTATTTTTAGCGGGCGGATAAATATCCGCCCCACAAGGAAAAGATTTGATAGGGCAGTGGGCTAAACCATATCTTCGCCATCGCCATGTTGCTTTAATTTTTCTTTATGTTTTAGAACTTGTCTATCCAGTTTATCAATTAATAAATCGATAGCTGCATACATATCATCGGCTTCTGATTCTGCAAAGACTTCTGCTTTAGCCAGGTGAAGACGGGCTTCAGCCTTTTGTTGGAATTTTTTATCAACACTCAATATAACGTGGACATTGGTTATATTCGAAAAGTAGCGTTGTATTTTTTGGAATTTATTATTTACATAATCGCGAAGTGCTGGGGTAATATCAACATGATGTCCTGTTAAATTGATTTGCATTGTTGTTTTTCCTTTTCGTTAGATTAATTGTTTTCGTTCATTTGAAGGAGGGATAGTCATTCCTTCGCGATATTTAGCAACAGTACGTCTTGCGACATTAATACCTAAGTCCGACAGCATTTTCGATAATTTACTATCGCTTAAAGGCTTATTACGGTTTTCTGCACTGATCAGCTTTTTAATTAATGCGCGAATGGCTGTAGCAGAACATTCGCCACCTTCATCTGTGCTGACATGGCTTGAGAAAAAATATTTTAATTCGAAGGTGCCACGGGGGGTGTGCAAATATTTATGCGTTGTAACCCGTGAAATAGTTGATTCGTGCATTTCGAGAACGCTGGAAATATCAGATAAAATCATGGGCTTCATGGCTTCTTCGCCATATTCTAAAAAACCCTGTTGAGCGTTGACTATACATCTTGCTACTTTAAGCAAGGTGTCATTTCTATTTTCAATACTTTTTAAAAACCAACGTGCTTCTTGTAATTGGTTACGCATAAACTGATTATCTTTACTGGCATCACTTCTTTTAATAAGTGAAGCATAATAAGGATTAATCTGTAAATGAGGCGTGCATTCTGGGTTCAACTCTACTTGCCAGACACCGTTACGTTTAAAGGTATAAACATCAGGCACTATATATTCTGGATGAGGTTGACCGATCTTAGTACCAGGGCGAGGATTCAGAGCTTGAATGCAAGCAATCACTTCGCGCAAGTCTTCGTTGGATAACCCTAAGCGACGCTTAAGTGCAGGAAAGTCTCTTTTACCTAACAATTCTAAATGATGCGTGACCAGCTCTTTGGCTTTATTGCGCCAGCGCGAGGGGGCTTGTTGTTCTAGTTGAACTTTAAGACATTCGCTAAGATTTCTCGCCGCAACACCTACCGGATCAAAGCGTTGTACACGATGCAGAACGGCTTCAATTTCATTTAAATCTACTTCACAAGCAGAGGTCGATACAGTGGCCAAGATGTCGTCTAAAGATGAGGTTAAAAAACCATCTTCATTAATAGAATCGATGATAATCGTAGCAATCATTTTATCGACATCAGTAAAGGGCGTTAATTGCATTTGCCACAGTAGATGATCGCGAAGCGTCGTTTGGGTTCCATTAAGTGTTTCTAACTCATTACCTTGTGTTTCATGGTAACGAAAAGAATTGCGGGTCATGGATTGGAATTCAAAAGAGAGCGTTTCACTTTCGTCGCTGAGATCAGCGTGTGAATGCTCTTCGGTTTTATGCTGTGTGTCTGTTTGTAGTTCGTTTTCTTCAAAATGCTTATCGACAGAGGACTTATCTTCTAACTCAAGCATTGAGTTAGTTTCCAAAGCTTCTTGGATCTCAGTTTGCAGATCTGCTGCAGATAATTGCAGTAAACGAATGGCTTGCTGCAATTGTGGGGTCATCGTGAGTTGATGACCAATTCTTAATTGAAGCGATGGTTTCACAGCACACGGCTCTTATAGGCATTCTTTTAATTATCATAATGCAATTTGAGTTCCAATGCTTGGGGATTTTAGCTATAAGCTGAAACTTTCACCAAGGTAGACTTCACGAACGTGTTGATTTGAAAGGATCTGCTGTGGAGGCCCACAGGCAATGACTTTGCCATCATTTACAATCGTGGCATGTCCACAAATATCCAGTGTTTCTCTGACATTGTGATCAGTTATCAACACGCCTATCTGCTTCTTGGCTAACAGAGAGATTTGGTGCTTGATGTCATTAACGGAGATAGGATCAACGCCAGCGAAGGGCTCATCTAGCAAGATAAATTTGGGTGAGCAGGCCAAGGCGCGTGCAATTTCGACGCGGCGGCGCTCGCCACCTGACAAACTGATGCCGTTGGTGTGCTGAATGTGGGTTAAGTGAAATTCATTCAGTAAATCATCCAGCTTATTTAGTCTTTCACTTTTACTTAACTGTGACTGGGTTTCCAAAATTGCCATGATGTTATCTTTAACACTTAGCTTTCTAAATACAGAAGCTTCCTGTGGCAGATAGCCAATCCCAGAGCGTGCACGCACATGCATTGGTGAAAAAGTGAGATCTTTATCATTGAGCATGACCTTGCCGCTATCGCAGGGTATAAGACCCACAATCATGTAGAAGCAGGTGGTTTTTCCGGCGCCATTGGGGCCTAACAAGCCAACCACTTCGCCGGCTTTCACTTCCAAAGAAACATCTTTCACCACAGCGCGTTTTTTGTAGGATTTTTGTAAGTGAGATACCGTTAATTTGTTCATTTTTTACTAACGCGAGGATGAATGGTGATAGTTGGCCGCTCATTACTTTGCTTCTGTGCAGAAACTACCTGTTTGTCGATTTGATAGCTTAACATAGGACCTTTGAATTTGTCTTCATGGTGGTCCAAGGTTGCCATACCTTCGAGCACAATTAGTTGTTTATCTGGATAATAATAAATAATTTTGGCCGTGGCAAGCACGGGTTTAGGATCATTTTCAAAAGTTCCTGTGAATGTTGCTGGGTTTCCCGTGGCTTTAATCACGGTCAGTTGCCCTTTGTCTTTTTTAACCGTCAATTTATCTGAGTGCAAAATATTGGCTCCTTGCGTCATCACCACATTGCCTTCATGCGTGGCAAGTTGCGAGCGTTGCTCAAAAGAAGCGACATCAGATTGAATTTGTATTGGTGTTTGCGTATTTAAGCGCGGCGTTGTCAACGCTAATACAGGCGTTGTCATCAAGAACAGCAATAATGTTAAGTTAAACTTTGGGTGCAACATAATGTGATTTCACATCGTCAAGTAGTTGGATGGTATGTTCTTTTAAATTGGCCCGCATGCCTTTGGCCTCAATCTGCGTGTCTTGTCCTTCAATCAATACATTTTCTTGTGTGGTTGCAAGAGAAAGTTGTGGCTGAACAACCAATTGTTTGGTTTTTAATGCCCACGTTGAATCTTGTTTTGGATTAAGTCTCGTCACAACAACATCATTTGAGAGTGTGAGGGCTTCAATTTTGCCGTGCACTTGCGTTTGTTTACTTTGTCCCTCTTTGGCACGGATATCCCAATGTTCACCATTGGGTTGATAGATAATCAAGTGTGGGTTGACAAGTGCGCTTTGGAGATCTCCTTGAAGATGTTGCCATGAGGTCATGCCCAGGATTTGAATAATATTTCCGTTTTCATCAAAGCGAGTCGCTTTGACACCTTTTAAGGCTTGGTCAATGATCTTCACTTGGGCTTGTGGAACATAAGTCGTTGAGGCTGTTTTTTGATAAGAGAAAAAAATAAAAGCACTGGTGAGTATCAAAAATACAACCGTATAAGTGCGCAAAGAAATCTTCATCAGAAGATTTTGCACTAGAGCACTCCCTGTCTTAATAGATCATGCATATTCAATGCACCGAGTAAGCGACGTTGTTTATCTACGACAAAAAGCCCATTTATTTTATGGGTTTCCATAATACGCAAGGCTTCTGCTGCCAAGATCCCTTTTTCAACTACTTTGCCGCCCCGTGTCATGACACAGGTAATATTGGTTTTATGTAAATCGATATTATTTTCAAAGGCGCGGCGCAAGTCACCATCGGTGAACAACCCCACTAAAGTATCAGCCTCATCTAAAATGGCAGTCATACCTAATCGGCAGCGCGTCATTTCCATTAAGGCTTCTTTGACGGTTGCTGTATCTTTGACAAAAGGGATATTTTCACCGGTGTGCATAATGTCATCAATTTTTAGTAACAAACGACGTCCTAATTTGCCACCAGGATGCGAGAGTGCAAAATCATCGCTGCTAAAACCACGTGCATCTAAAAGCGCAATCGCAATCGCATCTCCCATGACTAAGGTGGCAGTGGTGCTGCTCGTGGGCGCTAAACCTAAGGCACAAGCTTCTTTTTCGACACTGATATCAATATTCACAGAAGCGAATTTTGCCAAAGCGGAGCGTGGGTTGCCGGTGAAACTAATCAGCGGAACACCTAATCGTTTGATTAAAGGTAAGATGGTTAATATTTCCTCTGTTTCACCCGAGTTGGAAATAGCGATGACAACATCATTTTCTGTGATCATGCCCATATCGCCATGGCTTGCTTCAGCCGGATGAACAAAAATAGCTGGGCTCCCGGTACTGGAGAGCGTAGCGGCAATTTTGCGCCCTATGTGACCTGACTTTCCCATCCCGATAACCACAATACGACCCTTGCGCGAAACGCATGAGAGCAACAGATGACAAGCTTGGGTAAAATGTTTATCGATACGCGAAATGAGAGCAGAGATAGCTTGAGCTTCTAGTTCGATAACTTTCTTGCCTTGGTGGATAATTTTTTCTTCTAAGGAGAGCAGTTCCGCCATCATGCCTTATTCTTATTTCTTAGTTTACTTACAAACATATTGGTTGCCAATTGGAAATATAGCATTTGTTGACCAAAAATAAACTAATAGTATCATCTCCTACCCCAGGACAGGACTAAGAAGAGAATTTTTTTCAGAATAATTATGTTTGGGCTGTGCTAGAATAATATGCCGCATATAATTATATAGTATTCAAACACAAGAAAATGAGCGCTTGAGAAAAAACGAGCTATGAAAGCTTTGCAAAATACAGTAGAAATTCGGGGACTTACGTTTGGTTGGGGAAACAACAGCCATCGTCGTATCATTTTTGATAATGTGGACATTGATGTACCTTTAGGAAAGGTAACTGCCATTATGGGACCCAGCGGCAGTGGCAAAACAACGCTGTTGCGATTAATTGGCGGGCAACTTCTCCCTGATACCGGGACCATCCTTGTGAATGGCGAAAATATTCCTACCTTGAATAGGGCCAGTCTTTATCGCGCTCGCCGGCAAATGGGCATGTTGTTTCAAAGTGGCGCTCTGTTTTCAGATTTAACTGTCTTTGAAAATGTGGCCTTCCCCTTGAGGGAACATACCAATTTATCTAATGAGTTGATTCACGACATTGTATTAATGAAACTCAATGCCGTAGGGTTACGTGGCGCCAGAGACATGATGCCCAGTGAATTGTCAGGTGGTATGCAGCGTCGCGCCGCATTAGCACGAACGATTGCCCTGGACCCCACACTCATTATGTATGATGAACCTTTTGCCGGCCAAGATCCTATCTCGATGGGCGTATTAGTGAAACTCATTCGTTTGCTCAATGATGCACTTGGCTTAACAAGCATCATTGTTTCTCATGATGTGGTTGAAACAGCCAGTATTGCAGATTACATCTACGTTATCGCGCAAGGTAAAGTGGTAGGCCATGGGACGCCAGAAGAAATAAAACAACATCCTTCAGAATGGGTGCAACAATTTATGCATGGTTTTCCTGATGGTCCTGTACCCTTTCATTATCCTGCGCAAAATTACCAGACTGATCTCATTGGAGGATAGAGCTTGATAGATAGCGTTCAAGCCATTGGGCATCGTGTGTTAAGTTTTTTAAGCGTGTCAGGAACCACAGTATTTTTCTTGGGCCAAGCGCTTATTGGACGTCCCACCTTTGGAAAAAGCTTTAGATTACTTATTCCCCAAATTTTCAGTGTTGGGGTCATGTCCATGATCATCATGGTCGTATCCGGTCTTTTTATCGGTATGGTCCTAGGATTTCAGGGTTACACCATTTTAGTTAAATTTGGTGCCGAGCAGGCATTAGGACAATTAATTGCCTTGAGCTTAGTCCGCGAACTGGGACCTGTAGTAGGTGCTTTATTATTTGCAGGAAGAGCGGGATCCGCGTTAACAGCTGAAATTGGTTTAATGAAAGCAACAGAGCAGTTATCTAGCATGGAAATGTTAGGGGTTGATCCCCTGCGTCGGATTGTTGCTCCCCGTTTTTGGGCAGGACAAATTTCGTTGCCTATTCTTGCATTAATATTTAGTTGTGTTGCTATCTATGGCGGGCACATGGTTGGTGTACAATGGCTAGGGGTTGATAATGGCGCCTTTTGGTCTAATATGCGATCCTCAGTTAATTTTCATGATGATATTTTGAATGGCATTATTAAAAGTATTGTTTTTGGTACAGTGGTCACATGGATATCGGTATATCAAGGATATGTGTGCCAGCCAACTTCTGAAGGGATAAGTCGTGCCACAACTCGAACCGTGGTGTTTTCATCGTTGGCAATATTAGGTCTTGATTTCTTGCTAACAGCAATGATGTTTGGAGGAGTGGGATAATGCAAAAGCGGACCATTGAAATAGCCGTTGGTTTATTTTTTCTGTTAGGCATTGCTGCCTTTATGATGATGGCAATCAAGGTCAGTGGGCTCAGTGAAATATACGTCACGGATGGTTACCCACTCAAAGCAGAATTTGAAAATGTGGGTGGATTAAAACCAAGAGCGCGAGTAAGTATTGCTGGCGTGCCGATTGGCCGTGTTGTTTCGATTGATTTTAATGACGAAAAATATGTCGCTGTGGTAACGCTCATTATTGATAAATCCGTGAGCAACTTACCCGATGACACAACGGCAAGCATACTAACCTCGGGTTTATTAGGCGACAATTATATTGGTTTGAGCCCAGGGTTTAGTACAGAATTTCTTAAATCTGGAGACAATATCCCGTTAGAAAATACGAATAAGGCTGTTGTATTAGAAGAGCTTGTTTCTAAATTTTTCTCCAGTCAAGCGAGTGGTTTAAAGTAAACCGTTACGTAAATTTAAGGGTATATTATGCATTTTATAGTCTCTCGTGTTGTTGTGATGCTGCTTTCGTTAATGCTAACTTTTACTGCATTCGCTGCTGAAGCACCTGATACGATGTTAAATCGGGTAACCCAAGAGATGATTACTGCGTTGCGAAATCATGATGCAGAACTACGCAGCAATCCTAATCGTATCTATCCCATCATCGATAAAATTTTGGTGCCACATATTGATTGGGATGCGATGGCGCATTGGGTTGTAGGCCGTAATGCTTGGGATCGTGCAAGCGATGGGCAACGACAACGCTTTAGTAAGGAATTTAAAGACTTATTGGTGCGCACTTATGCGAGCACGTTGCGCGCTTATAACAATCAAACGATAGAATACTTACCAATCCGTGGCGGCATTGCTGGCAAAAACCGTGTTTTGGTAGCGAGTTTAATTCGTGAGCCCAATAGAGAAGCCATCAAAGTGACCTATCGTATGGCAAAGAAAGGCGACACCTGGCTGGTCTATGATATTAGTATCGAAGGTGTGAGTTTATTAAAAGGATTTCAATCTCAATTTGCCCAAGAAGTCCAACAAAAAGGTTTAGATTCTCTCAGTGATCGTTTACACCAACATAATGAAAAGCCACTACGGTGAATATTGTAACGGTTCGTAAGACAGATAATATTTTATATATCACTGGGGATTTGACCCAGGACACGGTGATGTCTGCATTAGAACAATGTTGCAAGTTGCTGGTGCCTCGTACCCACATGGACATCGATTTTAGCGCTATAACAAGATGTGATAGCGCTAGTGTTGCTTTCTTAACGGCCTTGCTGCGCGAAGGCAAAGGAAAAGAAGTTCAACTTCGCTTTTCGCATTTACCTGAGCAAATGTTGCAAATAAGTAGGGTAAGTGGCTTGGAAAACATTCTACCATTAGCAGAACCTTAAGCCATGTATATTATCTACTGTTTGCTTATTTGGGTTTTTGTATATAGCTTGCCATCCCTGGCATTTTTTCCGCAACTTATCACCAGTCCTCGTACTGCGTTCGCCATTCCGATTTTAAGTGTTTGTGTTATCTACCTATTATCTACTTTATTTATCGGTGCGGGATTATTAACAACACCTATTGCCACAGGTATTGCGCTTAGTTTAGGCGCGGTTGCCATTTGGCGTCTTCGAGGTGTGATTGAAAAAGGCACTTTTACTTGGTCTAGCATTGATGCTTTTATATACATTTTCCATGGCATTTTATTATTTCCTTATTTCATTAAGCTTGGCACCCATGCTTTTGAACGTGGTGATGAGATCTATAGTTGGAACTTTTGGGCGATTCAACATTATTTTCTTGAGCCCATCGATTTTTCTCATACAGCTGCGCCTTACCCACAACTTTTTCCTAAAATTTTAGCCTTTTGTTATCACATTGTTGGCAATCTTGATTTACAGTTACCGGTACGCGCAACGTTGGTTATTTTCCCTTGGGCTATGCTCACCGCCATAGCGATGGCTTATCGCCAACGTATGGCAGCACATTTAGGCACTTATCTCGTTTTATTACTGTATGTG
The DNA here is from genome assembly GCA_964606325.1 of Uncultured Candidatus Berkiella sp. Lineage (GTDB taxonomy): Bacteria > Pseudomonadota > Gammaproteobacteria > Berkiellales > Berkiellaceae > Berkiella. The sequence goes on along the minus strand of CAZSGE010000002.1, from coordinate 10,772 downwards.
CTTGCCTTTGTTGGACTCGAGCAATTTTTTGATGATGGCTATGCTGATCCAGTGATGAGTGGCTGCTTATTGGTTTCGGTTGCTTTGTTTTGGCAAAGCCAACAAAAGCCTCATTTGGATATCAACCCCTGGATGTTGGCTTTATGGTCGGCACTGTGTGGTATCACTGCCGCGCATGCGAAACAACCTGCTTTATTGTGGGTTTTATTCTCATTGCCATTGATGTTGGCATTTGCTGTGAAGACCACATCGAAGTGGCCTTACCGTTTGTTATCCGTTCTTTTAATTGCGGGCGGACTATGGTGGATATTAGGTGAGGGCAGAGAATTTCATCATAACCACGGTGTGATATGGCTTTCCTTTAAAGATAGAGATTTGTTCTCGCAGTTAATGTTCTCTATCAATAAATATTTTATTCATCAACCTTTCTTGTTTGTTTTATTTTTGATTTCGTGGATTAGCTGTAGAACCGACAGAACGCTGCGCAACATGGTTATCCTTTTTATGATTCCTAGTATGTTGTGCTGGTTTTTATTTGGCGCTTATCACTTACGCTTAGGCCAACACTTGATTGCCTTTGCCTTTTTTGTGATTGCGGCAAGTGGCTATGCTTTACCTGCTAAAGTGACAAGTTGGGAAGGTTGGTATCGGTTTTGGAATTGGCTTGCACAAAGACAAAAGCAATGCTTCTTTGGCATCGTTGGCGTTAGCGTCATAATGGGCGGCTTGTTGTTTGTGCAAGGCGCATGGGTAGAAAAAGGCAGAATAAGCCTTTATTCAGGCGGGCGCTTAAGTTTGCAACGCTATTTTGGTAAAGATGCAGATTTTATCTATAACACCGTTTATACAGATGCCAATGCTTTATTGTGGGTTCCTTCTCGCTATATTTATGGTTTGTTCTATAAACATACACAATTAACCACACCTGATTACCCGCGCTATGAAAAGTATAACCAAGCGGCCTTAGTAGATGAGCTTCGAAGAAAAAACCCAGACTATGTTTTTACTGTCAGTGAAAATGTCATCGATGGTCCAGGCTCTGGTCTTTTACAAGAAGTTATCGCTGCTTGCCCAAGCGCATTTGATAAAATTGCGTACGCACCTAATAGGTTTAGCTTTGTAACTTATAAGATAAATAAAACCTCTTTGCAGCAAGATGCTTGTTTAAACAATTTAGTGAAAGAGCAAGGCTTCAAAGAGAGCAATGCAAACATCGCATTAAGTTCATGACCTCGTTATAATTCAGATGGAAATAAACAGCCGTATGCAGCCAGAAGATATTCAAAAAATGATAGAAAGTAACATACCAGACTCACGTGTGACGGTGACCGGAGATGGTCGACATTTTGAAGCACTGGTGATTACTGTGCAGTTTGAAGGGATGGGGTTGTTGGCTCGTCAAAGACAAGTCTATAGCGCATTAGGAAATAACATTCACAACGGTAATATTCACGCTTTAAGTATTAAAGCTAAAACCCCTAGTGAATTTGAAAAAGAGAAACAAATTTAATTATGGATAAGCACTTAATTACTGGGGGAGCTCCCCTTCAAGGCGACGTGAGAATATCTGGTGCTAAAAATAGCGTGTTGCCTATTTTAGCGGGCTGTTTACTGACCGATGAAAGCGTCACCATTAAGAATGTGCCTCATCTTAACGATGTGACCACCATGATGAAATTGCTGGGTCAGATGGGTGCTAACTTAACTATTTCAGAAGGTTTAACGATTGAGGTGGAAGCCCGAGGTGTCAATCAACCTTATGCACCTTATGAATTAGTACGTACCATGCGTGCCTCTATTTTGGTATTAGGACCACTGCTTGCTAAACACGGTCAGGCCACAGTTTCATTGCCAGGTGGTTGTGCGATTGGACCAAGACCTGTTGATTTTCACGTCGATGGCTTGCGTAAAATGGGTGCAGACATTACGGTTGAGGGCGGTTACATTCAAGCTGTTGCTAAAGATGGCTTAAAAGGTGCTCGCTTGACATTTGATATTGTTTCTGTGACTGGTACCGAAAATTTAATGATGGCAGCTGTGCTCGCCAAAGGTACGACCATTATTGAAAACGCAGCGCGCGAACCTGAAGTGCAAGATTTGGCTAATTTCTTGAATCAAATGGGCGCTAATATTCAAGGTCATGGCACATCAACCATTATCATTGAAGGCGTGAAAAGTTTATCGGGCACAACGTATGCCGTTTTACCTGATCGTGTTGAGACCGGCACCTACTTGGTCGCTGCGGCAATGACAGGTGGGCGTATTGTTGCCAAAGCAACCCGCGGTAACATTTTAGAATCTGTATTATTAAAATTAGAAGAAGCGGGCGCACATATTGCCACCGGCGACGATTGGATAAGTTTAGACATGAGAGGCGAACGTCCTAAAGCCGTGGATATTTATACCGAACCTTACCCTGGATTTCCAACCGATATGCAAGCGCAATTTATGGCCTTGAATACAGTTGCGGTTGGCAAAGGCACGTTAGTTGAAACGGTTTTTGAAAATCGTTTTATGCATGCGCATGAATTAAGACGCATGGGTGCTAATATCCAATTAAATGGCAATACAGCCATTATTGAAGGCGTTCCCCATTTAACGGCAGCACCTGTGATGGCCACAGATTTAAGAGCTTCTGCAAGCTTGGTATTGGCGGGGCTTGTTGCGCAAGGTACCACTATGGTGGATAGAATTTATCATATCGATAGAGGCTATGAGTGCATTGAAGAAAAACTTGCACAATTGGGAGCGACCATCAAGCGAGTTGCTGTTTAAAATATGGAAGATCATTTTCCAGTTTGCGTGTAGCGACGGATGAGGGCAGCCCTCACCCAGATGAGGCCTTCGCAAGCTCAGGCGCTCATCCACCCTTTCCCGCAAGCGGTAGAGGGTGAAAATCCATGAATCTGATCCCCTCTACCGCTTGCGGGAGAGGGTTAGGGTCTTAAAAACAAATGACTTTAACAATTCCAACCATTTTCCCTGACGGCGAAAATAATCTCTTAATTCAAGGTCCCGCCGGTAATATAGAAATACTCACCTTAACTGCAAAAGCATCAAGTAAAGGCGTGGCTATTATTTGTCATCCTCACCCTTTGCATGAAGGTACTATGCACAATAAAGTGGTACACACTTTATCGCGCGCCTTTTTTCATAAGGATATTCATAGCATACGTTTTAACTTCCGTGGCGTAGGCAAAAGTGAAGGCCAATATGGTGACGCCATTGGTGAAGTAGATGATTTAATGGCAGTGATTGCTTGGGCAAAATCGGTGTTAGATTTGCCTATCTATTTAGCAGGCTTTTCATTTGGTGCTTATATCGCTGCGATGGGTGCTGCAAAAACGCAATGCAAACAACTTTTTAGTGTTGCTCCCGCCGTGACGATTTTATCACATGCAGAGGTTGGAAAAATTGATTGCCCTTGGGTGGTAATTGCGCCGATGAAGGATGAAGTGATTTCACCTGATGAGATTTATGCTTGGTTTGAGCGTCGAAAGGCTCAGCAGAACAATTTTACATTACATAAAATTCCGGACGCATCCCATTTTTTTCATGGCAAACTGGTATTGCTTCGAACACTGGTTGAAGAAGCGATAGTGAGTGATTAATGGGTCCCTTGCAACGTTATGAAAATTATCTTGAGACTGGCAAAATCTCACCTGATCCAGCGCAGCATGCCATTGTTGTTGAATTAGATAACATATATCAGGCTTTGCTTTCTAAAAATGATGTTATTTCATTAACGAAAAGTCGCTTATTTCGTAGCTTAGGCTTGCGACAGGTGCCGGTTAAAGGTTTGTATTTATGGGGCGATGTCGGGCGAGGTAAAACATTTTTGATGGATATGTTTTATTCATCCTTGCCCTTTACACAAAAAACTCGCCTGCACTTTCATCACTTTATGCACTATGTGCATAAAGCGCTCACCCAGCATCAAGGTCAAAAAGATCCTCTCAAATTAATAGCCAGTGAATTTGCATCGCAATATTGGGTACTGTGTTTTGATGAGTTTTACGTTAAAGATATTGCTGATGCGATGATCATGGCAGAGCTATTTGATTACTTATTTCATCATGGGGTTACTTTGTTAGCGACCACCAATATCGCGCCAGAAGATCTTTATGATAATGGACTACAGCGAGAAAAATTTTTACCAACCATTGAACTCATCCGTGCGCATACAAAAGTGATAGCAATCCAAGGACTAGAAGATTATCGGTTAAAACATTTATCTGCATCTTTATACCATTATCCTTTAGATGAAAAGGCTCGCTATGCTTTGCAACGTTATTTTAACGAGCTGGCACCTGTTGAGCACGAGGAAAATAAACAACTCACCATCAACGATAGATCTATGGTGAGTATTTTATGGGCCCCTGGGGTCGTGTGGTTTTCATTTGACGTGCTGTGCAAAAGTGCCCGCGCAACAATAGATTACATTGAAATAGCGCGTTGTTTTAAAACGGTGATTCTCAGTGATGTTACTATGATGAATGAAGATACTGATGATGTTGCCTTGCGTTTTATTGCCCTGGTAGATGAATTTTATGAGCGTCATGTGACGTTAATTATGAGCGCACAAGTTCCTTTTACGCAGCTATACCAGGGTGGGCGCCATGCTTTTGAATTCCAAAGAACAATAAGCAGACTAACTGAAATGCAGTCTGCGGTTTATGTTTCAAAGCCTCATCTCACATAAAGTTCACTTTATAGCTAGTAATTTTTATTTTTTTGAGTAACATAGCTTTTTTAATCTCAGAAGTTATGGGAAAACAGAAATGCGTGATTTGAAATCTAGTGAACTAAATTTAGTATCTGGCGGCGCTAGCTTTGAAGATATGAGTGGATGGGATAAGTTTTGGGCAAGCTATGCAACAGCAGCGGGCATGTCAGCTGGTGTCGTTAGTGGACCAGTTCTTGCTGTTGGCGCAGGTGTTGGCGCTGCGGTTTACTATGTAGTTTACACACCTCTTTATTATGTTGGGTATGGCCTCTATACCGTGGCAGCCACCATTGGTAACGGTATTTATGCGGGTGGTGCGGCTGTTGGAAGCTTTGTTACCGGCAGTAAATAACCAAATAATTGCCCTGCTTCTCCTGAAGGCTGAGCAGGACAGGCAAAAAAGGGGGGAATGTAACCATTCCCCCCTTTTTTTGCTTGTAAATGCGAATAATTATCATTAATATTAAGCCATCATCAGTAACCAAAGGGAATCAAATTTGCTAACTCTGGATGCCATACCAAGTGGCCAGCAAGTTCGCATGAAAGGGTTTTATAAATCCGCAGTGGGTTTTAGGCACAAACTTTTAGCGATGGGATTAACGCCTGGCGTGCTTTTAACCATTGTTCGAGTCGCACCCTTAGGGGATCCCATTCAAATTTTATTACGAGGGTATACCCTCAGCTTACGTAAAAAAGAATGTCAACAAATAGAAGTTGAGTATGCCAAAAGTTACCGACAAGAAAAAAACACCTCAGGATCCGCACTTGCAGATTGCGCTAGTCGGGAATCCTAATTGCGGTAAAACGACTTTATTCAATACCTTGACCGGTGCTTCTCAGCGTGTTGGTAATTGGTCTGGTGTGACGATTGAAAGTAAATCGGGACATTTTGATCATCATCGCGGACAAATCGAAGTTATCGACTTGCCAGGTACTTACACCCTCACACGCTCAAGCATAGAGTGTCCTCAAGATGAAACGTTAACCGCTACATTTTTACTTGCTAACCCTTGTCAGATCATTTTAAACGTCGTTGATGCAATTAATATCGAGCGCAATTTATATCTGACGTTGCAGTTGCTAGAGCAACAGTTACCTGTTGTGATAGCACTGAATCGTATGGATCTCATGGAAAAATCCGGCAATCAAATCAACATAGATCATTTGGCATCACAACTTGGATGCAAAATTGTTCCTATCATTGCCAGAAGTGGTGTTGGTGTTGAAGGCCTTAAAGAGATTGTTTCTCAACAAAAACACGTTGAAGGTTGTCGTATTGACTACCCAAGCGTTGTAGAACAGCAGATAACATTGCTTGAACAAGCAACAAAGGCCAAGCGCTATCAAGTGATTCGTTGGTTAGAAGGGGAGCCATGTGATAATCCCTTGGTTGCAAAGGCGCAAAGTGAGATTTTGAGCAAGACTGAGCAGGAAGCCGATATTCTCATTGCGACGAGTCGATATCAATTTATTGAAAAGATAGTGAGCGAGTCACGCAAAGCCTGCAAGCTTCCTACTAAACAGCCATCTCAAATGGGGCGCTACATTGATCGTGTTGCCTGTCATCGTGTATTTGGGATCCCTTTCTTTTTAGCGGTGATGTATGCGTTATTTTTCTTTGCTATAAATATTGGCGGCGCTTTTCAAGACTTTTTTGAATTAAGCTCTGATGCATTTTTTGTTCAAGGTTTCGCTGCACTTTTAACAACATGGCATGCGCCCCATTGGCTTATGGCGCTGCTGGTGTCAGGGCTTGGTAAAGGCATCAGTACTATTCTCACTTTTATTCCGGTGATTGGCGCTATGTTTTTAGCGCTCGCTTTTTTAGAAGACTCCGGGTACATGGCGCGGGCAGCATTTGTGATAGACAGACTGATGCGTGCCATAGGATTGCCTGGCAAATCATTTGTGCCAATGATTGTGGGGTTTGGTTGTAATGTGCCAGCTATCATGGGCATGCGCACGCTGGAAAACAAACGCGATCGCATTTTAGCGGTTATGATGAGCCCATTTATGTCCTGTGGTGCAAGACTTGCCATTTTCACAGTCTTTGTTGCGGCCTTTTTCCCAACAGGCGGACAAAATATCGTATTTTTACTTTATGTGATTGGCATTAGTATGGCCGTGTTAACAGGACTCATGCTTAAAAAAACGCTACTCAAAGGTGAAGTTGCGCCATTGATCTTGGAGATGCCTGAATACCAATGGCCACACTGGCAATCCTTATGGTTTCATTGTTGGCATCGGTTGCGTCGTTTTGTGATGAATGCCGGTAAACTGATTTTACCAGTGTGTATTTTGATTGGCGTGTTAAATAATATCAGTGCCCAAGGCGTTTGGTTAAAAGAGCCAGATCAAACATCGGTGCTAGCAAGTATTGGTAAATCAGTGGTACCCGTTTTTAAACCTTTGGGAGTGGAAGAAGATAACTGGCCAGCAGCGGTGGGTTTAATTACCGGTATTTTGGCAAAAGAAGTGGTGATTGGAACATTAAATTCTTTGTATATGCCAAATAGCGACGTTGAACCTGAGAACGAATTTCATTTGAGCGTGAGCTTAAAACAAGCACTGATGACAATACCCGAGAATTTTATGGCACTTTCCCATGCTTGGGGAAATCCTGTGTTGGCGAGTTCATCCTCTGAACAATTAGATAATCATGTGTATGGTGAAATGGTGCGACGTTTTAATGGTCAATCCAATGCTTTTGCTTACCTTTTATTTGTGTTGCTGTATTTTCCTTGCGTCTCTGCTACAGCGGCAATGGCGCGCGAGGTTCAAAGAGGTTGGACTATTTTTTCAGTTTGTTGGACAACAGGGCTTGCCTATGCCATGGCCGTTGTTTATTACCAATGTGCCACCTTTGTAAATCATCCGCTAACATCTAGCATTTGGGTAGGCACCTGGATTGGTATAGCGATAGCGACGGTACTCGGTATTCGATATTACGCGCGTACTTTTATGCCCAGACTTTTTCCCACGCCAATCATTTTGCGGACATAAAAAAGGGGGCTTAGGCCCCCTTTTTATTTTCGTGAAGAATCAGCAATTAAGCAGCCATTGCTTTAAGTTGTTTCAATGCACGAATTTTTACACGACGGCTAGCAGGTTTTGCTTTGAACATCATGGTTTCGCCAGTGAAAGGATTGATGCCTTGACGCGCTTTGGTCGCAGGCTTTTTGATAACTTGGATTTTGAACATGCCAGGCCATGAGAACACTTCTGGGCCGGATTTTTGTAAGTGAGCATCAATGATGGTGCCGATAACTTCCATCATCGCAACAACATCTTTTCTAGCAACGCCAGTGCGTTCAACAATTTCAGCAACTAATTGTGATTTGCTGAAAGGTTTACGACCAACTGAAACAGGGCCTGAAGATTTTTTCGCTGCTGCGGCTGGTTTAGCTGCGCGTTTTGTTGTTGCGCGTTTTACCGCACCGCGTTTAGCTTTGGGAGCTGCTTTACGAGCTGGTTTCTTCATTACCTTTGCTGCTTTCTTTGCTTTCTTCTTAGCCATTATAAGTACTCTCCTTAGTCACACACTTTAAAAGGTTCGGTTCATCCTTACCAAGAGCCATATTCTCATTAACAATACAGCTTGGCAAACTTCAACCAAAACTTACATTTTCAAATAATTGCTCAAATTATTTAACCGTATAAAGATAACACACTTTATGGCAAATGGTAGCCCGCAATTCTCTTATAGAATTACTTCTTTTTTTATGCAGCGCAAAAGCACAGCTTTTGCATGCAATCAAGGGGAGAATGTCAATACTTCCCTTGATAATCCTCATTGTTTATATTTTAGAGAGTTGACAAATTTCTAAAAATCCAATGATAGGGCTAACAACTCTATAGGGTGCACAACTTTCACATTGGGATGTTTAGCTTTTACCTGTTTAGCAAGGTGTAAATCGCAGCCAATATTCGTAGTTGCTATATAGTTAACTCCTACGCTATCTAATTCTTTTAGTAACTGTTGCGCTAAGGTTGTAGCCATTTTAGGGTGATCAAGCATATATGTTCCTGCTGCGCCACAGCAGTGAGGGGAAGTAAAGGATTTCAAACTTAATCCAGGAATTCTTGATAGCAATAGTTGCGGATCGGTTACAGATTTCAATACATTGCGCCGTGTGCAAGGGGTATGCAAGATAACATGTTTTTCTACTGGGGACAGTTTTAAAGAAGATGGCCAAGGTGTTTGTTGAACAAACGTAATAATATCAATGACTTTCTCTGAAAATTGAGAAAAATCCTTATCATTTAAATTGGATGAAAAACTAAAGTGGGTGGCATATTCTTGCAAAACGGCACCACAACCTGTGGCCGTGCTGATAATGTAATCGATTGGTTTTTTTAAAGCAGCGCGGGTATTTTGTTTTGCGAGAATATGAGCTTCTTGAATGTTACCGGCATGTGTATGGATAGCACCGCAACATGTTTGCTCTGGGGGAATATGGACTTCCATACCTAGATGTCGTAAAACCTTGATGCTCGCTGTTAGCGTTCCTTGGTCACACAGAGAACCTAAACAACCGGTAAATAACATCACGCTGCCGCGTTTCTCACCAATGGCGCTATAAAAAGGCGATAGCGTTAAAGGCCTGCGAACCTCAGGCAAAAGCGTTTCTAAATTAGAAACCCCCATTAAATTGGTCAGTTTTAAAGCGCGGGCTAAATCTCTTAACCCAGAAACTTGGCTCAGCCACAATAACCACTGTAACCCTCGACGGTAAGAAGGCCTAGTCAGTACCCAGCTTAAAAAGCGAGTGCTAAGACGGGGTTTTTTGAGCACTGCTTTTGTGGGTAATTCTGTTAACAGGGCTCGTCCTAAAGTAAGCAGTTGACCATATTCTACATGTGCAGGGCAGACACGCTCACAGGCGCGGCAAGCAAGGCATTGATCAAGATGGACTTTGGCTTTTTGCGTGACAGGTAATTTTTCCTGTGCCATCGCTTGAAATAACGCAATGCGCCCTCGGGGGGACTCATTTTCATCTTTGGTTAATTCATACGTTGGGCAATGCGGTAGACATAAAGCGCACTTAACACACTGGCTAGCTAATTTATCAACCAATCCGGCATGTTTTTGTTTGGGAGTGGGGCACGTCATTTTAATATATTCGTGAAATATAAGGTGTCATGTTGGTAATATACCCCAATCTTAAGAGGACACCCACAAATTGTCAGGACATCCACCGTAGTGCTGGTGGATATTCTAAATTCAGACCCTCACCCGGACAGCATCGCCTTACGGCCATGCTGTCCACCCTCTACCGCTTGCGGGAGAGGGTTAGGGTGAGGGTCTTTAGAAATAAAATGAGGATTAAATGCCCTATTACCAATTCCAATTATTTTTTTGTAACAATCTTCGCGCCAGTGGCAAACGGTGTTGTGCCGTTGTTGGCGCGAATGAATTGCGAGACTATGCCAAGAAGCGTTTAAAGCAGTTAGGCCTTCATGAAGCCGGCAAATGTCGGGCAAATACTTGTAGTTGTTTAGATAGATGCGATGAAGGTCCTGTGTTAGTCATATATCCAGAAGGGGTGTGGTATCATTACGATTCAGCCCAGGACATTGATGAAATTATCGATGAGCACATCCTAAAAGGGCAAAAAGTGACCAGATTATTGCTTCCAAGCAACCCAGTAATCAAATAGTTGAGAAATACACCCTTTCTTTTAGGTAAGCGCTTTTGTATAATTCGCCAACTTTGAGAATCTATTATCCCTTTGGAGATTTGGTTGTATGAGAACCTATGTCGCGAAACCGCAAGACATTAAACGCGATTGGTTTGTTGTCGATGCTAAGACCATGACAATTGGTCGCTTAGCCTCACGCGTTGCTTCTATACTGCGCGGTAAGCACAAAACCACCTTTACCCCACATGAAGACACAGGGGATGTAGTTGTCATTATCAATGCAGCTCAGGTGCTTTCCACGGGCAAAAATGAAAAAACAAAAATTTATCATCATCATACATTGTATATTGGCGGAATTAAGTCAGTTCCACTAGAGAAGTTGAGAGCGACACATCCTCAACGCA
>CAZSGE010000001.1:172094-192724 GCA_964606325.1 Uncultured Candidatus Berkiella sp. | reverse complement strand
GTTTTAAGTGTGCTGGCACGAAAAAGTGCTTTTAATACCTTGCTCCGTGAGTATGATAAAAAAATAGGGATGAATGACTCGCCTATTTCTGTTATCTATTTAGACCAACCTTTAGAGCGTCAATTATTTTTAATGCAATGTCTGTTACCAAAACAAGCTGATGATAGCATAGGCGTATTATTAGGCCCTAATTCTTTGTCAGAGCAAGAACATTTACAAAAACTAGCCAATAAACACCAACTTAAATTGAATACCATCTATGTTAACAAATTTGAAAATCCCGTCGCGGTATTAGACGGTTTATTAGATGAAACCAATATGGTTTTAGCTATCCCTGATCATCGCGTTTATAACGCCAAAACAACGAGAGGCATGCTGCTTACTGCTTTTCATAAACGAGTGCCTTTAATTGGTTACTCTAGAACCTACGTCAACAACGGTGCGCTAGCAGGCGTTTATTCCACCACCAAACAATTGGCTGATCAGACCGCGAAACAAGTCATTCAAATATTGGCATCACCGCAAATAAAGTTACCGGCACCTCAATATCCTAAAGAATTTGCCGTCGCCGTTAATTATCAGGTAGCCCGTTCATTGGGTTTGTCCATAGATAGTGAAATCGCATTAAAACAAACCATCGAAAAAATGGAAAAACAACATCATGGTTAATGAATGGGGTATTAAAAGTCGCGTTTTATTTTTAACCTTAGTACCAACTATTATCATATCCTTATTGCTAAGTGCTTACTTCACGAGCACACGGATTCAAGATTTAGAAAAAGCATTGCGCGATAGAGGTTATGCTATTGCATTGCAACTAGCACCTGCCAGTGAATATGGCGTGTTTTCAGGAAATGCACACACCTTACAACGACTCGCCAACGATGCTTTATCTGAGCCTGAAGTACGATCAGTTTCTATCTTTAATAAGGATGGTCGATTACTCGCTCATGCAGGACATGAGCACCAAACGCCGACCAATATTTTATCGGTAAGTGATCAATCGCATGGCATCACTATGGCTGATACTGGCAATTCACTCCTGTTTACCGTGCCTGTCACTATCCGTGATGTCATTATTGAGGACTATGCCTACGTTGATTCGCCTTTCGATCAAGTCGAAAATCACGATAACGTATTGGGCTGGATCAGTATTGAATTAGGCAGAATGACGACAACGATTCGCCAATACCAAGTGTTATTTGCCTGCTCTGTCATTGTTCTGATAGGTTTAGGTATCAGTGGTATATTCGCCTTTAGAATGGGGCGAGATGTAACTAGACCGATTTTACAAATGGCTGCCGCCGTAGAAAAAATTAAAAATGGTAATTTTGATACCCGCGTTTATACCAATGCCCGAAGTGAATTACGCCACTTAGAAGCCGGTATTAATACCATGGCTACTTCACTTAAAGCCGCTCATGAAGAGATGCAACAAAGCGTTGAGCAAGCGACTGCCGATTTGCGTCAAACACTTGAAACCATTGAAATTCAAAACATTGAACTTGAAATGGCCAGGAAAGAAGCAGAAACAGCGTCTCGGGTTAAATCAGAATTTTTGGCTAATATGAGCCATGAAATCCGCACGCCACTTAATGGTGTGATTGGCTTTATAAATCTTTTAATGAAAACCAAGCTTGACTCAAGGCAAGGTGATTACCTTTCAACTATTCACAAATCTGCGTTTAGCTTACTTTCTATTATTAATGATATTTTAGATTTTTCAAAAATTGAAGCAGGTAAATTAACCCTTGACCAAGTACCCATGGACTTACGCGAGTGCGTTGAAGATGCACTAATGCTGATGGCGCCAAATGCACATGAAAAAAATCTTGAATTAGTTCCTATGATCTACTCTGACGTCCCTGAAAAAATAGTGGGCGATCACTTAAGATTAAAACAAATTATTACCAACCTGGTGAATAATGCGATCAAATTTACTGAAAAAGGCAGCGTTGTCGTGCGGATCATGCTCGAAAAGGAGATGGCAGAGCATGTTGTTGTATGTGTTAGCATCACCGATTCTGGTATAGGCCTTTCCAGCGATGAGCAAAAATCCTTATTCCAGGCATTTACCCAAGCAGACTCCACAACAACTCGCCGTTTTGGCGGCACAGGCCTTGGGCTTGTCATTTCAAAACGCTTAGTCCAACAAATGGGTGGAGAAATTGGTGTAGAATCAGAAGCTGGCAAAGGCTCCACTTTTTGGTTTACCTTTAATGCTAATAAGGTTTACGACCCTGTTATCACAAAAGAAGACTCAGTACTAAAAGATTTTCGAATATTAATTTATGAAAAACACCCAACAACCCGATTAAGTTTAAATCACTTGATCTCTTCTTGGGGTACAAGTGTCACTGAAATTGATGAAGCTAACAATATTCAAACGACTTTACAAAACGCACAAGATAACCACCAACCATTTCATATGATGATTGTGGGTGTTGATCATCTTGATCCGATGAGTACCTTTGTTGAAGATTTAACACGCCTGGCGAATGATAAATTTAATTGCCGAGTCGCCGTGTTAGTAAACACAACCGATCAGTCAATTTATGATGCACTACAAAGCTCAGGCGCAGCAATTTGTTTAGCAAAACCTGTCAGTCGAAAAAAATTACATGATTCTCTTGTAGAAGTTTTAGTAACCAATAAGAGTCAAACTAAACCACAAATGCATTCAGATGAATCGCAAACCAATATTGTTCATCATAACATTCATCCTAATCAGATCTCTGTTCTTGCTGTTGATGATTATCCATCAAACTTAAAGCTTGTCGCTGCCCTTCTCGAGAATTTGGGTGTAAAAGCAGATTGTGCTAATAATGGTTTTGAAGCATTGCAATTTATTAAAAATAAAAACTACGATCTTATATTTATGGATATTCAAATGCCTGGAATGGACGGCATTGAAGTAACTAATCGTATTCGTGCAGACGAAATACCTGGCACCCACATACCAATCATTGCTCTCACCGCACATGCACTTACTACCGAGCGCGAAGCTGTCTTACGTGCTGGTATGGATGATTATTTAACCAAACCGATTGATGAAAAAGATTTACAGCGAGTCATTCAACAATGGACCAAAAAATATATTTCAAATCAAGATCAATTGACAGATCCTCAAGAAAATGCGCAGGAGCAAACACGGATCCCTGTTGATTGGCAGCAAACATTAAAATTAGCAGCAAACAAAAGCTCTTTGGCTAAAGATATGTTGCTTGGCTTAGTGGATAGCTTAAAATCAGCACAAAACAATATTAACCAAATGTTCACGAAAAAGGATTACAAAAATATGCGTGAGCAGGTTCACCGTTTACATGGCGCCTGCTGCTACTGTGGCGTTCCAGCACTTAAAAGTGCTGTCGCTGCTGTTGAAACCGCTATCGCTAAAAAGGAATTTGATAATATTAATTTCTTAATGGTTGAACTCAACAAAGAAATTAATCGTTTACAACGTTATGTACAAAGTAACAAAGAATTACTAGCGATGTCAGTATAAGCGTCGCCTAATCCCCCAATCTGAAAGCGAGATTCAATTACTTTGTCATCACGACAAAAGCAAGGGCAAAAGCCTTCTCATCTGAAAGGCTGATGTGCAGAGACTTCATCGGACTTTTTTCTACATATTCTTTTGATTTGCCGATAAATTCAACAAAAGGTTGTCCCGTATCAAGATTAGTTACACTAATTTCATTAAAGGCAAAATGCTCACCAATCCCTGTACCAAAGGCCTTTGCCACCGCTTCTTTGGCTGCAAAGCGCTTAGCAAGATATGAAACGGGGTTGCTTGCATTGTTAAAGTGTTCATTTTCTTTTGGCGTTAATATTCTTTTAATGAATTTTTCACCAAAACGAAGCATTAATTTTTCAATTCGTGCAAGCGAGACTAAATCAGTACCAATGCCTAGTATCATCTTGCCGTTCTCATCAAATCTTTCATCTGCTTAACGGCAGTGGGCAAGCCCACCATAATCGCATGAGCAATAATGGCATGACCAATGTTAAGCTCTACAATTTCAGGGATAGCGGCAATAGGTTGGACATTATGATAATGTAAACCGTGTCCTGCATTCACTTGCAGCCCCAAACTATGGGCAAAAGATGCTCCCTTTTGTAATTGCTTTAATGCTTTAGCTTGTGCTTGATCTGTTTTAGCGTCAGCGTAAGTTCCAGTATGCAACTCAATTAATGTAGCACCGGTCTCTTTAGCTGCCGTAATTTGATTTTCTTCGCTATCTATAAATAACGAAACCTCAATACCATTATCCATCAGTATATGACAAGCTGATTTAATCGCTGCAAAATGACCAATTACATCCAAACCACCTTCTGTGGTTAATTCCTGACGCTTTTCAGGTACAAGGCAACAATATTTTGGTTTTATTTTTAATGCAAAGGCAATCATCTCATCTGAAACAGCCATTTCAAAATTAAGCCGGGTTTGAATAGTGTCTTTTAGTATCTGCACATCTCTAGGTTGAATGTGGCGCTTATCTTCTCTTAAATGTACCGTAATACCGTCGGCTCCATGTTGTTCCGCTATTAGGGCGGCAGTTACGGGATCAGGATAGATACTTCCTCTTGCTTGTCGAATCGTCGCAACATGATCTACATTAATACCAAGATAGATTGGGTTAAACATTTTCAGGTATACCTTTTTGCGCATGATGAAATAATTTACGACTTTGCAGTGGCTTATTACCTAGATAATGTGTCAACACAAAGCGCATCAATTTTTTAGCCTCACGTAATTGGGTTTCATTTTCACAAACACCTGTTTGTAAGGCAATTAAACTTGCGCCAGAAATGGTTAATTGCTGCGCAAGGGAGCCACTTGAGGCTTCTAGTATCCCTATCGTCGCATCAAAACAATATAGCAATTCAGGAGAAATGCTCAAACCTGTTCTGGCATCATGAAATAAATCAATGCCATAGCCTAATTCAGCCACCAATTTTAATTCAAATTGTCGCAAAATCATCTGTAACTGTTGCTCATTATCCGTTTGGGCCAAAGCGGTAATGGTATTATCGTAATCGACAAACAAATTTGGGTGAGAGTCTTGATGTTGCAGCAAGCGCACTAACAATTCATTTAAATATAAACCCAATAATAATTTATGCCCAGAGAGTTTAGGATAAATAACTGTGGCTTCAACTTGAGATAATGTTTTAAGCTCACTTTTTCCAAACCAGCTCATTTGCAATAACATAAAGGGTTGGATGATCCCTTGTAAGCGCGAACGGGGTCTTTTAGCCCCCTTGGCAATCAGTGTGACCAAACCATATTGCGCACTAAAGCATTCCAACAAAGCACTAGAGTCTTTGAAAGGACGAGAATGTAGTACGTAGCAATTGGTAAGTTCGACTTTCATAGTCCCCACAAAGAGGGACGGCACAGGGACCGCCCCTACATTTTATTCCCCATAACCTAAACTATGCAGTGCATGCATATTGTCAGACCAACTCTCATTGACCTTAACCCATAATTTGAGACACACTTTTTTACCATAATGGCGCTCTAAATCTTCGCGAGCTTTTGTGCCAATTTCTTTTAATTTGGCACCTTTTTCACCAATCACTACACGTTTTTGCCCTTCACGCTCAACCCAAATAAGTGAATGAATGTGAATAATATTGTCTTTATGCTCAAGCTTTTCAATTTGCACAGAACATGAATAAGGTATTTCTTTTTCCAGTAAGCGCATGATTTTTTCGCGCACAATTTCAGAGATATGAAACTGCTCACTGTGATTCATATTTTGATCTTCAGGGAAATAAAATGGACTCTTTGGTATATAAGTATTACAAAGTTTCTCAATTTCAGTGACTTGCAAGCGCTTCTTAACTGAAATAGGCACTATTTGCGCATTAGGCAAAAAGGCAGATACTTTTTCCATAAAAGATAATAATTGTGCTTTATTCGCGACTAAATCAATTTTATTGAGGGCAAGAATAATAGGGCACGTTGCATTTTGTATAGACTTGCAAATATGCTCATCTTCATCAGTCCAATGCATAGCTTCAACCACAAACACAATAGCATTCACATCAATCAATGATTGATGTGCAATCTTATTCATTTGTCGGTTGAGCGCTTTCTTGGCTCGCAAGTGAATACCTGGTGTATCAACATAGACCACCTGCCGAGAACCTTCCGTTTTAATCCCTAAAATTTGATAGCGGGTGGTTTGTGGCCGAAATGACGTAATGCTTATCTTTTTACCCAATATGTTATTAAGCAGTGAAGATTTTCCTACATTAGGCCGGCCCACTATGGCAATAAAGCCACAGTGCGTTTGCACGCTCTCATCATCTGTGCCCTCAAGAGTCACTTCAAGTTCTGGGTCCAATTCAAGATTCATTCGTCATTATCTCCAACATTTTTCTGGCAGCTATCTGCTCTGCAATTTTGCGGCTTGGTCCAACTCCTTGGGCAATATCTAAGACCCCTTCGACTTCACAACTGACCACAAACGTTTGTGCATGTGGTTCACCAATCATTGATACTATCTCGTACTTAGGTAAAGTTCTTTTAAGACCTTGCAGCCACTCTTGTAGCTGCGTTTTGGGATCTTTAATCTGATCTTGTGGTTTTAACAGTGCAATTTTTGGCATAAACAATTGCTCAACAATTTTTCTCGTTGTGAGAAAATCACTATCTAGATAAATGGCACAAATAATTGCCTCGAGAGTATCTGCTAGTATTGATTCTCTGCGATGACCGCCACTGCGCTGCTCACCAATCCCTAAATTAAGATAATCACTTAATGAAAGTCCTAAAGCTACTTGATAAAGACTCGATTTATTGACTAAACTTGCTCTTGCACGAGTCAATTCACCTTCAGTTGCACCGGTAAACTGTATAAAAAGCAAATCGGCAACAACGAAATTTAAAATAGCATCGCCCAAAAACTCAAATCTTTCATTATTTTTATGATGAGCACTTTTATGGGTGAGCGCATGAGAAAGCAAGGATATGCTTTTGAATTCATACCCCAAGGAGCGCTGCAATACATCAAGATTTGGTTTCACCAACCTTTTCCTCTTCATTAAACATAATGACGGCATCCATATTGCCTATCAAATGCACCCTTACCTCATATTTCATCGTTAAATATGCTTCATTCCCTTTTTTTACTAACACCAGTGCTTCTGGAGTCACATTAGAAATAAAATTTACCTGTAGCTTTCTTGTGAACATATCCTTTAATTTGGCTTTTGAATAACCAGGTAATTCCGGATTCGCAGCAAGCTCTTTTATCGCATCCCTGACTGCGAAGCTATTGAGATAGGGTGGCACCAACCTAATTGCTAAGGTAACACCAAAAATAATGATAATAGCTGCGACTAATAAATTTAGTACTGTCACACCACGCATGCCGTGTTTAGATTTGGTTCTCATCAATTATTCCTTTAATCGTTAATCACATGTCCAATTCGTTTCCAACGAATGTCATTTGAAATGCCATCCCAGCTCATCCAAATAAAAAACGCTTTACCTAAAATAAGATCTTCTGGCACAAATCCCCAACGACGACTATCTTCACTGGCATCGCGATTATCACCCATCACAAAATACATGCCCTGTGGAACTGTCATTTCTTCCATCGTGGTGCCTTTGCCATCGTGAACGAAAATAGAATGTGGTCGGTTCGTTAAGCTCTCTTTGAAATGCTTAACTTTATATGTTATGCCACGAACATCAGTATCATAAGCTTGTCCTAAGGATTCTTGAACCATAGGTTTGCCGTTGATATACAAAGTCTTATTCTCATACTTAATTTTATCGCCTGGCACCCCAATAACGCGCTTGATAAAATCAATAGATGGATCTTTGGGAAATCTAAACACAAGAATATCACCTTGCTTTGGCTCTCCCACCTTAACCACTTTAGTACCAAATACAGGCAAGCGAATACCGTAGCTAAATTTATTGACTAATATAAAATCGCCTTCAAGTAGCGTAGGTTTCATCGAACCCGAAGGTATTCTAAATGGCTCAGCAACAAATGATCGCAACACACATACAATCAATAAAATAGGAAAAAAGGATCGCGCATATTCAACCAGCTTTGGCTCTTCAACAACGTCCCCCGGCATGGTTTCTTTCACACGCTTTGGTTTAAACACAAAAGCATCAACTGCCCATATTAAACCACTTACTAGGGTTGCTCCTGCAAGCAATGACGAAAAATCTGTATAAACCGGCATTACTTTTTCTCCTTATCAACTTGTAATATCGCCAAAAAGGCTTCTTGGGGTATTTCAACTGAACCCACTTGTTTCATACGCTTCTTACCGCGTTTTTGTTTTTCAAGCAGCTTACGTTTACGTGAAACGTCACCCCCATAACATTTAGCGGTCACATTTTTACGTAAGGCTTTCACTGTTGTTCTGGCTATGATTTGACCACCGAGTGTTGCCTGAATCGCCACATCAAACATTTGTCTTGGGATAAGCTCTTTCATTTTGTTGGTGATGTCTCGACCACGGGTATAGGCTTTGTCTTTGTGAACAATCAGCGCCAGTGCATCCACGGGATCAGAGTTAATCAATATCTCCATTTTCACGAGATCAGCCACTTGAAAACGCTTAAGGTGATAATCTAACGAAGCATAACCACGGCTTACCGATTTTAATTTATCAAAAAAGTCTAATACGACCTCGTTCATCGGTAATTCATAAGACACTGAAACTTGTGAGCCTAAATAAAGTAATTTGGTTTGTACGCCACGCTTTTCTATACAGAGCGTAATCACATTCCCTAAATATTCTTGTGGTACGAGAATATTTGCTTCAACGATTGGCTCTCGCATTTCCATAATGGAACCTGGATCAGGCAGCTTGGCAGGATTATCTACCTTAATGAGATCACCTGTTTTTAATACGACTTCATAAACAACGGTAGGTGCGGTGGTGATTAAATCTAGATTGTACTCACGCTCTAAACGTTCTTGTACAATTTCCATGTGCAGCATGCCTAAAAAGCCACATCTAAAACCAAAACCCAGTGCGGTTGATGTTTCAGGCTCATAAAATAGTGACGCATCATTTAAATTGAGCTTAGCTAAAGCTTCACGAAAATCTTCAAAATCTTCTGAGTTAACCGGAAACAAACCAGCAAAAACTTTAGGTTGTACTTTAATAAATCCGGGTAAGGCATCAAGCGCTGGATTTTTAACAGTCGTAATGGTATCGCCCACTGGCGCACCATCAATTGCTTTAATTCCCGCAATCATGAAGCCAACTTCACCCGTTTTAAGCACATCTTGATAGAACTTCTTTGGCGTAAAGATGCCAAGATTATCGACATTGAATTCTCTATTGCTGGACATCATGCGAATTTTGTCGCCTTTGCGTAATTCGCCATTTTTTATCCGCACTAAGGAAACAACGCCCAAATACCTATCAAACCAAGAGTCTATGATAAGCGCTTGCAATGGCGCATTTGGATCGCCCTTTGGTACAGGTACTTTTTCTACGATTTGTTCTAAGAGATCTTGAATACCTATACCCGCTTTCGCGCTCACTTTGAGCGCATCATGCGCATGGATACCAATAATCTCTTCAATTTCGTTAATAATTCGCTCAGGCTCAGCTTGAGGTAAATCAATTTTATTGAGCACGGGGATAACTTCAACGCCTTGCTCAAGCGCGGTATAGCAATTGGCAACCGTTTGTGCCTCTACACCTTGAGCGGCATCCACCACCAATAAGGCCCCTTCACAGGCTGCCAAAGAACGTGATACTTCATAGGAGAAATCCACATGACCCGGGGTATCAATAAAGTTAAGCTGATATTCTTGGTTGTTTTTTGCTTTGTACTTTAATGTCACGCTTTGGGCTTTAATGGTTATGCCGCGTTCGCGTTCGATATCCATGGAGTCCAGCACTTGCTCAGACATCTCGCGATCGGTCAGGCCACCGCAAAAATGAATTAACCGATCTGAAAGGGTCGACTTTCCATGATCAATATGCGCGATAATCGAAAAATTTCGTATGTGATCCATCATATGAGTTATTTATTCAACTTACATTTAGTCTATTTTGGTAGTGTATTTTACGCGAGCTGGCTAAAATCAGCTAGTAATTACAAATAATTCTTTAAAATAGAATGATTTATCTCGTTAAGTTTGTGTCATTCTGAGCGTAGCGAAGAATCTCAATCAGATCCTTCGCTACGCTCAGGATGACATACCTTGGATTTTCGCTTAAATTTCACGATGAGCCTGCCCCTACACAAAGAAAAACCTAAGAAATAAATTCAGGAATGAGTAAAAAGAAAGGCGCCATAGGCGCCTAATAAACGGAGATATTTAGCTATTTATCTAGTTTTACAGCAACATAACGTTGTACATCACCCGGTCTTGTGATGAGCATAGAGATGGCGCGATCATCACCAGCGGCACTTACACTGGAGTAGAACTCTTTCACATTGGTAACTTTTTTGCCATTAATTGAATTAATGAGATCGCCACGTCTAATGCCACCGGTTATCCATGAATCACCGCGCACGTCCATCACAATAACCCCCTTTTTGTCTCCGATATCAGCTCTTTCAAAGTCTTCAATTTCTCTCACACTGATTTGTTGTTGCAGTTTATCAAATCGTGGGATCACTAATTTCTTTGTGCCAGGTCCTGGCATTTCACTTTCATTAAATTTGCTTAACACCAAAGACACTTCAACTTCTTTTTGCTCTCTGATAACTTTCATCGGAACGGTGGTATCTACCGGAATGAGCCCAACAATAGGCGGCAAATCCGTCGCTTTGACTATTTCCTTACCATTAAATTGCGTGATGATATCCCCTTCTTGAATACCTGCTTTTGAGGCAGGACTATTGGGGATGACTTTAGAAATCAAAGCTCCTTTTACCGTTTTCAAGCCAAACGAATCAGCCAGATCACGATTTAAATCTTGAAACGCCAATCCCAACCAACCTCTTGATACGCTACCGGATTTTTGTAATTGGCTCACCACCAATTTAACAACATTTGCTGGAACAGCAAATGAAAGCCCCGCATAGCTTCCTGATTCTGTGATAATTTGTGAATTGATACCGACCATTTCCCCATTTAAATTCAATAAGGGGCCCCCGCTATTACCGGGATTGATGGCGGCATCTGTTTGAATAAACGGAACATATCTCTCTGATCCCAAACTTCTGCCAGTTGCACTCACCACGCCTACTGTTATTGAATTTTCAAATCCATAAGGCGAGCCAATAGCTAAAACCCATTCCCCTACTTTGACACTATTACTGTCAGCATAATTTAGAAAAGGTAAACTTTTTGCTTCGATTTTAAGAAGAGCTAAGTCTGTTCCGGAATCTTTTCCAATGACCTTAGCTGGAAATTCTCGTCTATCTTGTAAACGCACGTAAATGATATCGGAACCATCAACCACATGCGAGTTGGTCACAATATAGCCGTCAGCTGAAATAATGGTACCTGAGCCAAGCCCTGGACCTTTACCCGATAAATTCTCATCTAATTTATCGCCAAACATTTGCTTTAAGACATCCATTAAAGGCGTGCCTTCTAAATCTTCACGCAGATTGTCTGGTACTAATTTTTTGGTTTCTTTATTGATTGTAATGATATTAACGACCGACTTGCCGGCGGTATCAACAATTGGCGTAAAGTCTGGGGTTTGACCTGCGACAAGAACACTTGATGTGCTAAGTAACAATGCCGCTAAAAATGAAATTGTTTTGCTTGTTATTCTAGTCTTCATGGCCATCTCCAGATTGTCGTCAGCTCAAGACTTTATGGTCAAATATCAACCAATGACCCATTATATCATTTGAATGACAACTAACAAAAGATGACTTTTGTTCAGGGTACTAGTACCTAAACGTGTACGAAGCAGGATTTTAGCCAATTGGGTGTAAGCACACCTTATTTTAAAAGTACAAATCAAGAAATGATTACAAGTTTAGTTTTGACTTCACATGAGCCGTTTCCTGTGAAAGCTGTGGCGCGGCCAATTTTTTATTCACCACAGTCATAATCGCTTTTACAGCCAGTTGCACTTTCTCATCTGTGATTTTTTTTTCTTCTTTAACCGTACTTTTATCATCAATAAAAATACTTGGTATATGCGGTATTAAAAATGAATCAGCGCGCTTTATGTTATGTTTTGTATTTTTTTCTTCATCGCCAAAAGTAAAGTCATAATGAGCACCATTAAAAAAAAGCTCACCTTGCCAACAAATATCGCCTTTGGGCGGAAATTGATAAACTGGTAATTCATATTCACTGTGGCTTGCCACCTGATTATACACCGTTAAATCTAGTCCCATTTCTTGGGTGAGTAATCGTAACATACGAAAATCCACACATCGACCATCCGCTAAGTATTCCAACTCTTTTGGACCAAAAAAATATTGAGCCTGCTCTAGATCCGTCATTTCATCCGTTTCGATGCTTTTGACTCTTTCAATCTCAGCACTTGCGAGTGTGCGCAATACTTTTCTTAGAATGGGCCCCCAAATTAACTCTCGATCAAAAGGGTTATTTAATGCGGGCAATTTTTTAAATTTAAGTAATTTTTCAAGGGTAGGTTCGCCCCCACCATATTCTTGATTAAATTGGGCATGAATTACTTTAAAAATGGGGTAGTTTTCATAAAGATAAACAAACACATCATCAGGTAAATCCATCCATAGATGAGCTATAGAGTGAAATCCACAGTTATTAGCATAACCGCTGGATATGGCAGGAATAGGGTCTTTTTGGATCTGACTAAATTGGGCTAACATAGCTTCACTCATTCGTTTGCAGTTTGAGCAAAGCTTACGTGATATTATAGCCAACTTTAAACTTTACGCGACAAGCTACAAAGATACTGCGACGAATAGCTACATACGCTGATTTTTACTTGCGATTTGTGAAATTAACATCATCAATTTGATGCGATGTATTAAGCACTATCGGGTTGTCAAATTCAGCTCCCCAGACAACGGCAGGCTCATTCTCCAAGGCAGCGCTGACTTTGGCACTTAACATTGCGCCAAAACCTAACAGCAATGGATCGCATTTTTGTTGCATAATGTTATGAATTAAATGATAGCACTGCCACGTTTTTTGTAACTCTTCATCAACTTTTAACTGTGCTAATAAGGCTTGTTTTGATTCTTCGTCTAAAGCACCATCCATATAGGCTGACAATGCTTCCTTAGTGTTATCGTCGATCTTTCCTTTGCTCATGATGTCCCTCGTTCCTTCTATCCTTCATTGAGTAATGGTTTTATACGCCTTTCAATCGCTTCTCTGGCTCTAAATATACGTGATCGCACAGTGCCAACAGGACATGCCATGATGCCGGCTATTTCCTCATAGCTTAATCCTTCAAGCTCTCTTAGAGTGATTGCCGTACGTAACTCCTTGGGTAAATGTTGTATGACCTCATTAACTGCATGCTCTATTTCAACGTCCAGTAGTATCTTTTCAGGCGCTGAATAGTCCTTTAAATTATTCTTGGTTAAAGTTTGCTCCATATCAACCACTTCAACATCTGTCTCAACCATTCTGCGACTTTGAGAGACAATGTGATTTTTTGCAGTATTAATAGCAATACGATAAAGCCAGGTGTAAAAAGCACTATCTCCTCGAAATTTATCCAAGGCTCGATAGGCTTTTATAAAGGATTCTTGCGCAACATCCATCGCTTCGGAAGGATCATTGACGTAGCGATTAACCAGTTTGAGAATTTTGAACTGGTACTTTTGTACCAATAAATCAAATGCTTGTTTATCACCAAGGCGAACTTGCTGCACTAATTCATAGTCTACATTAGAACGCGCTGGCGGATTTAACCTTTGTCGCATTAGTGCCCCTTGGATGATATTAAAATACCAAGTACTTCAGGAACATTCATCGGCCTTTATTGTCGAACCCTAGAGCTGGTTTTAATCTTGATTCCAAAGACTGGATACAAGATACCTATAATTTTCATGGGGTATTGCATCAAAAGCCACCAATAACTTTATTCTGCGCTTAAAAGGGATCGTTTGAAAAGCCATTCGGACAAATATTTTTGAACGAAACGGGTAGTCACAATGTCTACATACAAGTGTTTTACCTGCACGCGTTACAAGATGCCATCTGTCCTTAGATATATGATGATAATACACAATAGCTTCATTGTTCGTACGAAAACACTCTTTACGTAAAACATAAATGCCACGCCAGAGAATGATGGGTATTAGTATAGCCAGCCATGGTAAAGTTATACTTGATATCAAAATGGCTCCAAGGGCTAAGCCATAAGACACAGATGCTGTGCAAACCAAAAATTTAGAGGATTGTACCTGGGCGCTGCTGTAATCGGTATTGTCTAATTTTATCAACAATGGCTGCTACTTCCTTGTCTGGATGATGCGAATGAGCCATCAACCAACTGAGTAATTCTGGATCGGTTGCACTTAGCAAATAAGCAAAAGTTTTTTGCTCTAACAAACTGAGATCAGCAAAACATGCTTCAAAATAAGGCACCAAGAACAAATCTAATTCGAGCATACCTCGCCGGCATGCCCAACGGAGTCTTTCGTGTTCAATATCTTTTGGGTTCATTTTTATCACTAGAATTTACTATTAGGCAAACTTAAAAATACTATTTCTTCTTGGGTGCTTTCACGTTCAAGTATGTCATTTCGGTGGGGAAAACGTCCGAAGTTAAGAATGATATCATAATGGCGTTTGGCGTATTCAAAACCTTGCGTCATAGCGTCCAACATCTCTGGCTCATAAGCTTGCGCCTCATTAACCAATTGTTTCATTAATGCCAGGCATAATTTTTGTGAATGAATGTCTTCTGCATGTTCAAGTGGCATATAAAAAAATTGCCTTTGAATTAAAGTTAAATCTTTATCTAGTTTGTGTTCTTTACCATGCAAACAGGCTTGCAAGGCAAGATTATCTTGAGAAAACGCTAATGGGGTATTACGGTACATGTTGCGAGAAAATTGATCTAACAAAATAATATAGGCTAAACAGCTTTGCGGATAATTGAGCCAGTTATTTAATGCCCCCTTTGCCGCTTGGTGATGCAACCCTTCAAAGCGTACTTTAATTTCTTCATCTACAGCAGGCGTTGCGCTAAACCAAATAGCGGCACGACTTAGCGGTTTGGCTTTATCCGAACCAAACCAAAAATGCAATATTTCATTTACTTTTTCAAACATAATGTTAGCTATTTAACTCTTGACAAGAGGGACAACGAAGATTTTTGTTTAAAGACTTGCGACTGTCACAGCGCGCTAATAACATATCATCACCTATGGGATTTGACTAGAGAATGAGCCGATATGCTGCAGTACTGGCACGAATTTGTAAAAGAACAAGGCGGAATTTTCGCAGGGCCTAATTTGCTTCATTTTGGATTGCCACAACAAGAGCTAAGTGCTTTGGGCATACAAGATTGTATAATCCCATTAACAACATTAGGCACACTTAGTTTTCATGGTGTTGATGCCAAACAATTTCTACAAGGTCAAATTACTTCAAATGTAAACGACATTACCCCCCAACAAAGTGGTCTTAGCGCACATTGCAACCTCAAAGGTAGAATGCAAAGCCTGTTTAGAATTTTTCAAATTGAAACGCCACCCGCATCTACTTACCATCTATGCATGCCAACTGAGATCATTGATAGTGCTTTACTTGATTTTAAAAAATATGCCCTTTTCTCTAAAGTAACTATTGAAAGTGCACAACACATAGTTGGATTAGGTTTATATGGTCCAACAGCTGATGCACGCCTGTATGAACACATACCTCAAACCAAAACACTACTAAAACCTTACGATTGTTTGACTCAAATAATCGGTGGCGCAACCTATACCATTTGCCGATTACCTGGCCAACATCCACGTTATGATATTTGGGCAAAACCAGAAGATATGTCGAATTTATGGTTACGCTTAATTACTCACTGCAAGCCCGTGCTACCCACATCCTGGGAATTACTGGAAATTCAGTCAGGTATTCCTACTATTTATCAGAAAACTATCGGTGAGATCTTACCGCATCACGCAAATCTGTCTATTCTCAATGGCATAAGCTATACAAAAGGTTGCTACCTCGGACAAGAAATTATTGCTCGTATGCAGTACAAAGGAAAAATTAAGAAGCACCTGTACCGAGCTTTTATTCAGGATAGTAAAGAAAAACCAACGCCTGGCGCATTAGTATATGCAGATGTGCCCTCAAATGAGAGCGGTATAGTGCTTCGCGTGGCTGAAAATTCATACGGTGCGATAGAGTTATTATTAGTGCTAGATGATCAAGCAAATAATTTTAATAATGTTTGCTTATATTCAGCTGATGGACCAAAGGTTCATCGCCTAGACTTACCCTATAGTTGGTAAAGCATTGGTTTTGATGACATGGATCGTATCGAAACCAGTAGAAAACAGTAGTGAATTTGAGTTGTTAAACATAAGGAAGTTAAATGAAGTCATCTGGCGAATCTTCAAATACCATTTATAACGAAATTCTTGAGAATATTGAAAAAAATCGTCTCCCTTTGCCAACACAACCTAAAATCGCGATGGCAATTCAAGAATTAAGTGAAAACCCTAATGTAACAATTGAAGAACTCAATGAAGTCATTGGTAAAGATCCAGGATTGACTGCTCGTATTATTCGTATTGCCAACAGCCCCTTAGTGCGTGGACGCGTTTCCATTAATACCTTGAAAACAGCTATCAGCCGACTTGGAACCAGTTTCGTTGCCAATATGGCGATTGGCCTTGCGATGGAACAATTATTTTGTGCCAAAAATAAAGTGATTGAAGAAAAGATGCGTCAGGCATGGCAACATAGCGGCGATGTCGCAGCAGCTTCTTATGTATTAGCAAATTATTCCAAAGCTTTTCCAGCTGAAGAAGCCATGCTCGCGGGTCTTCTACATGAAATTGGCATGTTGCCAATTCTCACCTTCGGGGAAAAAAATGCTGAAATTATGCAAAACCCTGACATGTTTGAAATGCTCATTCAACAATTTAGCTATACCTTAGGTGAAGCTATCTTAATGAGTTGGCAATTCCCTCGCTACATAGCAGAAGTTCCAAAATTACTTGCTGATCTGTATCGCGATATTCCCCAAGCTGATTTAGCAGATATCGTGTTGGTAGCAAAACTACACGCATTGAAGGGTACAAATAGTCCATTAAATGCGATTAACAAGCAAGAGTTACCAGCGTACAAACGTCTCAATTTAGATCCAACTCAAGATTTAACGGACAATCCCGAACTGCAGAAAAAATTTGAAGAAGTTTCTTCACTCTTTAGCTAGATACTCCTTTCACTTTGAACTTAGGAGTTCGGTCATTGCGAGCTCTTAGCGAAGCAATCCAGAAAATATCTTAGTATGAGTCTGGATTGCTTCGTAGAAGACTCCTCGCTATGAGTCCTGATGCTCATCAAATACAATCGGCAGTTTTTGTTTGCATAATTCATATTTTTCAAACAATTCCTTTTTGTTATTTGCACCAAGATGAATTAATCCATAACGAAAACTTTTACCATCTTGTTTAAAAGCACTCAGATCCTGCCCTGCCATGGCAAATATCTCGATACGCGAATCCGCTAACTGCTGACTAACTTGAGCAATGTCATCGGTTGTTGGGGATTGAATAACTTGTTTATTATCAAAGCGTCTAAGCACAAAGCTTGCAGAAGTATTATATTTTCCAGCTTTACTTTTGAAAGTAGGTTTTTTACCTAGCGCAATATCAAGTAAAATTTTATAAGTATTTACTCCATCTACCTTTTCAAAAAGATCAGCAAATTGAGAACTCATACGTGGATTCACTTCTATAATATGAATTTCATCTGTTTTTGGGTTATACATCATTTCAATGTTAAAAAGTGTATTATCTAATTTGATACCCTTGATATATTCGACTGCAATCGTAGCCATCGCATCTTGGATGGTTTCTGAATGTTGTGAGGGATAGTCAAACCGTTGAAAACAAATAGTACCTGGATACATAATCGAATCCACTACACCCATGATTTGTACTTCGCCATTAAAGACATATCCTTCTACCGTGACTTGTTCTCCCTGCAATAGACTTTCAGCAAGCAAATACTGCGCATCAAGTTCAAATGAAGAATAATTTGCTAAAAACCAGTTTAAAGGTTCTAAATAGGCAATGCTGGGGACGGATGCATCAGCTAACGTTATCAGTTCGTTAACATCATTTACTTTATTAGCAAAAATTGAAAAATAGGATTTAACAGGTTTAATAAAAAATGGAAACGACATATCTACCTTAGACAAATCACTTTCTTTTGGATTAATAAGCCTAAAATCTGGGGTATGATTCGGAACAAATTGCTTTTGCGAAATGCGGCTATAATACTTGTGTTGACAGGTGAGCACACTTTGGGGAGTAGGACCGGGTAAGCCCAAGTGATGAGCTAATATACTTGCAAAGATACACCCTGGATAATCCTCTGTGCTAATTACGGCATCAATCGAATGTTGTTTACAATACGCTAAAAGTTGCTCAATTTCAGCTTCGGGCGAATAGATTTCGGATCCGCCCTCATGATGAACACATAATAGCTTATCAACCTTTTGAGTATCGTATGTCTGAAAATGTATTTGATAATTTTCACCAACCGTATGTATTTTCAGCTCACGAAAATCTCTGGGAGAAGGCGCCACGACTAATATATGCTTTTTCATAAAATAATCTCATTTTTAGAACTATTTTAAGTATGGTTCATTCATCTTTGTATTGAAAACCATAAAATGAATAAACAAGTCCAATAATAACCCATAAGCGGCTAAAGCTACTATTTCATCGGTTCTGATAAATTATCGCTTTAAAGCCCTTGACATGAAAAAAGTATTTCTATAAGGTGATTTGAACTGTTTATATTATTTTTGAGTTATCGATGCGTGTAAATTCTATTTTAAATCAATTGAAAAAGCTCCACAAAGTTAGTAATAACTTTGAAGCGCACGCATTCATGTCATATTTTATGCTGGTTCTATGGTTTATTCCGCAGCCGGGTAGGATATGATCATTTAAAAAATTATCATAATCACTTAAAACCCCGGCAAAACCGGGGTTTTTTTTTGCCATTAAAAACATAATCCGAGGGAGGAAATATGCTTGGTACACCTATAAAAGATAACAAATGTACTCTTAATGAATTTGTCAAACAATCAGAATCATGTGTTAAATACATTGATTTCATTGAAAGTAATTATGGTGACCTAGCTAAATACAAAATGAATATTACGGTGGGTTTTGGGTTTGTTTCACATAACAATGGATTGTCTATCGGACTTCCTATCGATATCTATACCATGCTTTTAACGAGTGAAAAAGCAAGGCGGCAAGTTCTTCAGGCAGGCGCCAAAGTACATATTATTATTGCAGATCACTTAGCCTTTGCTTGCCAACATCCATCTTGTCGAAACTTGGCAGATGTGATTAAAGTTCGTGACAAATATATCAAAAAAATAAATCATATTTTAACAAATTTAAATATTGCACAGCAATATGAGATTCATTTGACCTCCAATATAGTGAAAACAAAGGAATATCAAACTATCTGCAAAAACTTAGATGCTCAGGCTGGAAAATTAGTAATATTTAATCAAGATGAAAAAAATCCTAAAAAAATGAACAGCCCAGAAGGTGACTATCACATCAGCACAGACACCTGTAATATCTTAAATTGTGCAGAATATGATCAATCCAATCGTGCGTACTTTATGGATCAAACAGCTGTTATTCAATATATGTTTGAACAACTCGGCTGTGGGATCAAAGTGTCTTGGACCAAAGCTCGCCAACATCATAAAATACTACAGAGTGTTTCCTTTGACGAGCCCCATTTTGATCGCTTTTACCGAGATTTGTATTTTGATCATACAAATAGGATCTCTTTCATTTACACAAAACCTGGGTTTGCCGCCAATAGGGTCGATGAATATGCGAAAGCGATCCCCTATACTGCAGCTCCCATAGAAGGTACTGAAAGAGTGTTATTTTCTTCCAAACAAAAATCACTTATAACAGCCAAAATAAATCCTGATCTATGCGCGAGCATTGAAATGAATGTAAAGACCTTATCTGAAATCCAACCGGAGGTGGATAATTATGTTCTTGGTAGGCAAACAGATATAGATGCATTTTATAAAAATGTGTCCTATTTGAGATCTTTTAGCAAAGCTCCAAGCAAACATTTGTCTATACAATTTGTTGAAAAGCTAAAGATTGCATCCGATGAGCAACATGATAAATTGGGCAAAGTAGAAAAGAAGTAAACTGAAGAGGAATTATGAAAAATAGTGCAATTATTTTAACGGGTGGAAAGTTAAATGAAACTTACGGCAAAACGGCACATGGTTTGATCACAGGCTTAAGTCGCTACCCCATTGCAAGCGTCATTGATCATATACATGCCGGCAAAGATGCAGGGGTTGTCGTTGATGGGGTAGCCAGAAATATACCCATCTATGCTAATGTACATGAAGCAATGGCAAGATTATCTCCCCCTCCTACACATTGTATCGTAGGAATAGCAACACCAGGTGGCTATATTACTAATTCCTTAGTCACCGAATTATGCAAGGCAATTGAAATGAAA
>CAZSGE010000001.1:0-172084 GCA_964606325.1 Uncultured Candidatus Berkiella sp. | reverse complement strand
AATTGACCATCGTCAATGGTTTGCATGAGCAGGTTAGCGAACACCCTAAATTAAAACCATTTATTGAAAAACATCAGACAACTGTACTGGACATTCGAAGACCAAAATCCTTCCATGAATTGCATCCTTGGCAAGGGAACATTCAAAATGTGCACACGCCTAGAATTGCGGTTTTAGGGATGGATTGCGCAATCGGTAAACGAACAACATGTCAATTACTTTATAAAGCATGCAATGATGCAGGCATTAAAACTGAAATGATTTATACCGGCCAAACAGGATGGCTACAAGGTTTCAAATATGGCTTCATTTTTGATAGCACATTGAATGATTTTGTATCTGGTGAACTTGAAAATGCCATCGTTACTTGCGTGAAGGAAGCTAATCCTAGGTTAATATTGATTGAGGGGCAATCCTCCTTAAGAAATCCCAGCGGTCCTTGTGGCGCAGAGTTTATCGTCTCCGGTGGTGCCAAAGGCGTGATTTTACAGCATGTGCCTGGCCGCCAGTATTTTAACCATGGTGACAAAGTGCATTTTCCACTACCATCGCTTCAAGATGAAATTGATTTAATAGAGCGCTATGGCGCAAAAGTGTTGGCAGTCACTCTTAACACCAAGTCTCTTGACACGCAAACTTGGCAGGATACTAAGCAAATAATTGCAAAAGAATGCCAATTACCTGTTGTATGCCCAAGAGAAGAAGGTGTGACAGCGCTTCTTCACATTATTAAGCAGTATATTGAGGATTCACAGATATGAAAATAAAATCAATTACAGCCTATTTGCATGATTTTGAATTAACCAGGCCTTATACCATCGCTTATACAACACATACGACAGCTCAAAATGTTATTGTTGAAATTCATACCGACGATGGGAAAATTGGTTTAGGCGCAGCATCCCCTTCTGTTGATGTCACAGGTGAAACCTTTGATTCATGTTTAAATGCTTTATCTGAAAATTCTCTCGCTTTTTGTGAAAATAAAGATATTGCAGATTTACCAACTTTACTGCCGCAAATCCAAACAGCGCTTTATCAAACTCCGGCCGCCAGTGCTGCTTTGGATATGGCAGTTCATGATCTTTATGGTCAACTATTAAACAAACCCCTTGTAGAAGTATTAGGTAGGGCTCATCAAACATTACCTACTTCTATTACCATTGGGATCAAAAATCTAAAGGACACTTTAATCGAAGCTGCCGAATATATTGAGCGTGGTTTTTATGTGCTTAAAGTGAAATTAGGCCACAATCTAGAAGAAGACATAGAAAGAATTATCAAGCTTCGAGAACGCTATGACAGCAAAGTGCTCATCAGAGTCGATCCCAATCAAGGGTACTCATTGAAAGATCTGAAAAATTTTATACACAAAACGCAAGATCTCTCAATTGAATTTCTTGAACAACCCATCAAAGCAGCCGATTATGCTCTTTTAAGAGAGTTATCTCAAAAAGACAGAGATAAAATAGCCTTAGATGAGAGTTTACATCACGCAAGTGATGCGCAAAAACTTTTAACTCCCGTGCCCTGCTGCGGCATATTTAATATAAAATTAATGAAGTGTGGCGGAATATTTAGTGGCCAACAAATTGCCAAGATTGCACAAGAGGCCAATATCAAACTCATGTGGGGATGCATGGATGAAAGCATCATTAGCATAACAGCGGCATTACATGCGGCCTTTGCATCACCAGCTACCCGTTATATCGATTTGGATGGTAGTTTAGATTTAGCCAATGATGTTGTTACAGGTGGCTTTCACCTAGCAAACGGAGAGATGTCAACGTTGAATCTCCCTGGGTTAGGTGTTACTAAATTGTAGAGGCCATCATGTTCAATTCACATTTTTTTAAAGCTTATATTTTACCTGGGATCACTTTCCAATCCATCGTGATTTCAGGTGGATATTGTACGGGCCAGGAGATTGTACAATATTTTTTAACATCAGGGCCTGTCAACGGATTTTATGGATTGCTTATAACAACGTTGATTTGGTCTTTCATTTGTTCTTTATGCTTTTTATTAGCAAAGGCCTATCATGCTTATGATTATAAAACTTTCTTTAAAGTTTTATTAGGACGAGGCTGGGTCATATTTGATCTATGCTATTTATATATGGTGATGATCGCCTTGTCCGTCATTGCAGCCTCAGTTGGCAGCATGTTACAAGAATTATTGGGTATACCTTATAACTTTGGGCTCATATTGCCTCTTCTTTACATTATGGTAATGGTATTTAAAGGCAGCGAACATATTGCTAAAATGTTTTCCTACTTATCGCTTGTTTTATACATAGTGTTTATCGCTTTTTTAATGTGTTGTTATCAAAAGTCAGAAATAAATTTTTTACCTGAAAGTTTAGCTGCGCCAAGCGGCACAGATTGGATCAAAAAAGGTATTACCTATGCCTGCTATAATTTAGGCTGTGTGCCCGCAATTTTATTCACTTTACGTAACTTCAAAACCGACAAGCAAGCCGTAATTTCAGGGTTGCTCGCAGGTCCCTTTGCTAGCATTCCTGCGATTTTACTTTTCATGGCTTTGCTTACTGAATATCCTGCGGTTTTAAATACAACAGTGCCATCAACCTATATGTTGGAAAAATTAGCCATCCCTTTATTAACACTCACCTTTTCGATTGTGTTAATAAGTACCTTGGTTGAAACGGGCGTTGGTTTGGTTCATGCTTTTAATGAAAGAATCTCCCAACATCGCACCCATAATGTTACCTCTCCCTATTGGCAATACGCCGCTGTTGGCGTGTTATTAATAGTTGTTTATAGTTTGTCACAATTTGGCTTAGTTAATTTAATCGTTCAAGGGTACGGTTTGCTAACATGGATAATGTTAGGCGTTTTTATTTTGCCTTTGCTTACGTTGGGGATTTTTAAAATTTCGAGGCGTCAACAGGAGTTAATATAAGCCTACATTTCCCCGCATTCTTCTACGCCAAGTGCTTTAAAACCCACTCGCAGACTCGTGCCTCTCGAGGGGCCGAGTCAATACATTTAGTTACATACCTATTTAAACTGATTCTATCGTGTTTTATGATTATTTAATGTAAAGTTTGATGCTTTCTTTTGGCGCTTGTCGCGATAAGAAATGGATGTGAGTCAGATATTTATAACAGTGAGGTTGTTGTTATGCTTTTATTCAGAAAATCCGATGTCGAACTAAGCCAAGAAGAAATCACTCATTGGTTAAGAGAACTCAGAGGGCACCCTTTTAACCCCTCATCCGGATTCGATGTCACGGCTGTATTTCGCGCAAAATTCCGTGGTGATGCCTCCTATTATTTTGCTGGCGTTAATGTAGAAAACCCACATCTTCGCCTCTCTTCACATGGAGAAGAAGGCGCTATTGCAGCTATAGCAACCGCCTTTGGTAAAGGCGGCGAGATCGTTGAAGGTTGGCTCATGGGTTCGCCCAATACAGCTAAGCCAGGCGATGATAATCCATTAGCAAATATTCAAGTTTCTTGCTGCGGAAAATGCAGACAACAAATTGCCGGCTTAGCTAATTCCGATGTTGTGATTCATTCCATTTCTTTAAACGGTGCCCATGAAAAAACAACCGTTGGTGAATTCCTACCGAATGTGTTTACTTTTAAGCAATTTGCTCCCGATGCACTCCAGCCCTCGTACGTTGGGCCTCTTTCAGTTGAAGATATCCAAAATCGATTGTATCGCGATGGCGAACTCGGTGAAGAAGAAATATTAAGCTGGTTAAAAAGTCTTGAATCGATTGACCATGCAACACAAACAAGCCATGCCGTTATATTAAAATTATCAGGCAACAAATACGTGGCGGGTGTCAGCGTTGAAGAAGCTGCTTATGTGAGCATTGATCCCATATCATGTGCAATAGCTATTGCTAACACAGTTTTTGGAAATACGGTGAACGTAGAGGCGGTTTGGACGTTATCCAAAAATAAAAAACGAGTAGAATCTAGTGCGACAAGCTCGACCTTTCCGCTGCTTGATGCTTACAAAAAGCAACAAGCCTTAGATGACACGATGACACCATTGCCACTTTCGAGCATACAGGTATTAATGCAATTTGCTGCAAGTGACACTATCCCCATCCATAACTTCAGTGAACGCGGTAATAAAGAGGTGTATCCACTTAATGAAAGTGCACTACATATTCCTTCATTTAAGCGATCTGAGCCCAATAAAGAAGAAAAAAGGAAAGTTGCCACTTTAAATTAAACTAAACAACACAGCGCCTATAGACATAGGCGCTATCTTTAAAGCATGAAATGATTTTTAATTAAGAAACTATCCTGATCTCATCCGGAAATGACATGGTAATAAATGGCTCAACTACCTTGTTAGGTTTTGCTTTTTGCGCAAGCAACCCTTCAACATTGCTCACCCCCACCACCTGTATCGCTGGAATATCCATCTTTTCCATCATGGCATAGACAAGAATCAAATTCGTCAATTTACTTTTCACAAATTCAGGATTCAACTCCTGAGTAATATTCATGATTTGGTCGCTTGATTTATCGGTCAATAATTCGATAGCTTGAAACAGATCTTGCCTTGAATAGCTGTCCTTATCAGGCGTGCCAACTAAGTCACACAGCGGTTTAATAATAAAATTATGGACTGATCCAACCGCTAATATGGGTGAGTCATTTACTATTTGTTGTTTAATTATATCGGTTGTCGTTTGATCAAACACCAAATGCTGTTTAGCTAAATCGATGGCGGCTTGAACATTAACCTCATTCATCGGATAAAGTGAACCATTCTCTTGGTGTGGTAATTGTTCATTAACTAAATTCAAGAAAGTCGCAGAAGCTAATTTACCCTGCATTACATGAAAATAGTCGCCAACATCTTTATAGGTAAGCTGCATACTGCCGCCGCCAATATCCCAAACAATAGGTGGATTTTCGTCAGATGTCTCAACTTGAGCAACCGCGCCATGATAGGCTAATTTACCTTCATCTTCTTGAGAAATGATATCTATTTTGAAATCCAGCATTTGCGAAAATTGCTCGGCCACTAATTGACCATTACTTGCTTCTCTAAAGGCTGCCGTTGCCACTGCAAAGTGTTGAATATCACCATAATCTTGCAAACCATGCTGCACATAAGCATTCTCGATTTTGCTTTTAGCGTCAAAAAGTGCCGTTAAACCCATATCTTGAATAAGATCTGAAAATTCATTAGTGCCTGAATTGATTAAGTCCTGACGGTAAGCCACAGGGATAATATCATTATAAAAAATTTGCTCAATATGATGGGTATGAGCATCCACTAAAGCGCCCATAAATTTTGTAGCACCAGAGCCAATATCATAAGCCGCGCAAGGAATAAGCTCCTTCGCCGGCTGGATCTGGGTATAAACGTCACTTGCGGTAAAAACAGCGTCATTTGCGAAGACTGGGCTAACAGGTGCAATCGTAAGATTGGCTAAAATAGAGCAATCTATGACTTGAGGACAAGTGGCTTCCATTGATATCTCCGCAAAATTCTTAAGAAAGCTAAGTTAACAGACAAATATGAGTTAATCAACACATATTTAAGCGTTATTATAAAAATTTTGTTGTATATTCAAGGATCAACATAGGGGCGCGTTCGCCCCACAACTAATCTCCAACCACATGGCGCATTTGTGGGAATAAAATCACATCTCGAATCGAGGGCGAATCCGTAAATAACATCACCAATCTATCGATACCAATGCCCTCACCTGCTGTGGGTGGCAAACCGTGCTCTAGCGCCACAATATAATCGGCATCATAATGCATGGCTTCATTATCGCCACTTGCTAATTGCGAGGCTTGTTCTTTAAAACGTGAGGCTTGATCTTCTGAATCATTCAACTCTGAAAATCCATTCGCAAGCTCTCGTCCACCAACAAAAAACTCAAATCTATCTGTAATTTGTGGATTATCATTAGAACAACGTGCTAGAGGTGACACTTCCAATGGATATTCGGTAATAAATGTAGGTTGTTTGAGTTTATCTTCAACCGTTTCTTCAAATATCTCAATGAGAATTTTACCTAAACCGTAACCAGGCTTTAATTGCACACCAATACTTTTCGCATAATCTGTTACTTTAGCAATATCTTCCAAATCAGCAGGCTGTAACTGCGTGTTGTATTGTAAAATGGCATCTTTTACCGTCATTCTTGCAAATGGTTTAGAAAAATCATAGCTGTCGCCTTGATATTCAATCACTGATTTCCCTAACACTTTATCTGCTAAATATTTAAACAATTCTTCAGTAAAATTCATAAGATCATGATAATCCGCATACGCTTGATAAAACTCAATCATGGTAAATTCAGGATTATGACGCGTTGAAAGACCTTCGTTTCTAAAACTCCGATTAATTTCAAAAACACGCTCAAAACCACCAACAACTAATCGTTTAAGATAAAGCTCTGGCGCTATACGTAAATAAAGCTTCATATCCAGTGTGTTATGATGCGTGATAAATGGCCTTGCTGCTGCCCCCCCTGGGATTGGGTGCATCATGGGTGTTTCCACTTCCATATATTGATGCTGCGTGAAAAACTCTCGCATAGCTTGGATAATTTTGGCGCGCGTTTTAAAGGTATTTCGCGATTTTTCATTGGTCGCAATATCTAAATAACGCTGCCGATAACACATCTCTTGATCTGTTAAGCCATGATATTTCTCGGGTAGTGGACGTAACGCTTTGGTTAATAAAACAACCTTATTAACCTTAACCGAAAGTTCATTGGTTTTAGTTTTAAACAATTTACCTTCAATACCAATAATATCGCCCAAATCCCAATGCTTAAAATCTTCGTAAACACCTGTAGGCAATTCATCTTGTCGTATGTAGGCTTGCATTTGCCCAGACATATCCTGAATATTAACAAAACTTGCCTTACCCATATGACGACGGGTCATAATTCTTCCGGCCATTTTGACAATAATAGGTTCTGCTTCAAACGCAGCATTTTCCAATTCACCATACTCACCATGAACGCAAGCGGCAAGGTGTGAACGTTTAAAATCGTTGGGAAATGCGTTACCTTTCGCACGCAGTGCGGCTAATTTTTCGCGGCGTTGACGAATTTGTTCATTCACATCAACAACGATATCTGTATCTTGTGTCATAAGTTATAATCCACTCTTTAAACTGGCTGTCATAAACATTTCTAAAAGATTGCCATCTAATACCCCTTGGGTATTAGAGGTTTCAACCCCTGTTCTTAAATCTTTCACTCTAGAATCATCTAATACATATGATCGGATCTGACTGCCCCAACCAATATCCGATTTGTTTTGTTCTAAAGTCATTTTCTCTGCAAGTCGTTTTCGCATTTCCATTTCATATAATTTTGCTTTTAACTGACTCATGGCTTCAGATCGATTTTTATGTTGCGATCGATCGCTTTGACATTGCACCACAATACCTGATGGAATATGAGTAATACGTATTGCAGAATCGGTTCTATTCACGTGCTGACCACCTGCCCCACTGGCACGATAGGTATCCACTCTTAAATCTGCAGGATTAATCACTATGTCGATAGTGTCATCAACAATGGGTGAAACAAAAACGGCAGCAAAGGATGTATGACGACGGTTTCCAGAATCAAAAGGCGATTTGCGCACTAAACGATGAACCCCGGTTTCTGTTCGCAGCCAACCATAGGCAAATTCACCCTCCACTTTGATGGTCGCGCTTTTTATGCCTGCAACTTCACCACTGGATGCTTCTTGCAGGGTAACTTTAAATCCCTTACGCTCACCCCAGCGCAAGAACATCCGCAATAACATTTCTGCCCAATCTTGCGCTTCAGTACCACCAGATCCTGATTGAATATCAAGATAAGCATCGTTTTGATCCAATTCTCCCGCGAACATACGGCGAAATTCTAAATCTTCAACGATTTTTTCCAACCTTGCGCCTTCTTCTTCTAGATCACTGAAAGCCTGGTTATCATCTTCTTCTTTTGCTATCAATAACAGCGATGCTGCATCTTCTAAACTTGACGTTGTGTCTTGAACAAGTTTAACAATCTTTTCAAGCTGCACACGCTCTTTGCCGAGCGTTTGCGCTGCTTCTGGATCTTCCCACACCTTGGATGACTCTAGCATCATCCTCACTTCTTCTAGACGTTCGACTTTGGTATCAAAGTCAAAGATACCCCCGAAGCTCAACCAAGCGTTTTGTTAAATCTTTTAATTTATTTTGTAGTAATGCAATTTCCACTTTATACATCCAATCTTAAGTGAGCCTTGATACCCCTTATAATGAATATTTTGCTCGTTCCTGAAGACCCCTGCTAAAGCAGGTCTTTGACATGCATACACTTCACAAAATATTCATTATAAGGGCTATATCTTCCCAGCAATTGTAACCTTAAATCGCTTCAAGATGCACGATCTGGCAATTTAACTTTCTTTGCCCCCTAAAGGTCTGTAATTTGGGGGCAAAAACAGCTTTAACTTCGTCGCCAACCGCCACGCTTAAGGGGCCATCTTGCGATTTACAATTAAACCACACCGCCTCAAACCACAGATCTGTTATCACTAGCCCTACTTTGGCATGCACCTTGGTCTGGCCGATTAAATCTAAGCTAACTATTTTGCCTTGAACCTCAAATGTTGGGAATTCAAATTCGCGGCCAAACGGCTCAAGAGAGCTAACCAACTTTTCAGCGAAATCAATATTTAAGTCTTCAACATTAAACTCACCATCAGTCCAGATCACAGGACCGATAGCACTTTCATCGACAACTTTATCTAACACCTTTTGAAAGGCTTCATAAAACTCCTCAAAGTGGCAACGTTGAAGCGTTAATCCTGCAGCACCTTGATGGCCGCCAAAGCGTTCCAGCAGGTGCGGCGAAGTATCTGCAATTTCTTGCAATACTTCACGCAAATGTACGCCTTCTATCGAACGTGCCGAACCCGTTAAAATATCAGGTGCATTTTCTTTAGGACATAAAATTATCACTGGCCTGCCAAAGGTATCCTTTAAGCGACTAGCCGAGATCCCGTGCACGCCTGCATGCCCCTCTTCAAGAAAAACGCAGATCCCTTTTGCACCTTGTTGATACTGCTTGATAGCTTGTTTCAGCGCTTGTTGCGTTATATTGTCTTGAATGCTTTTTCGTTCGCTATTTTGAAGTTGTAAGTGTTCTATCCACTTTTTAGCCTCCACGTC
The DNA here is from genome assembly GCA_964606325.1 of Uncultured Candidatus Berkiella sp. Taxonomy (GTDB): domain Bacteria; phylum Pseudomonadota; class Gammaproteobacteria; order Berkiellales; family Berkiellaceae; genus Berkiella. The sequence continues at coordinate 162,911 of CAZSGE010000001.1, read as the reverse complement.
ATTGTCGGCTAATAAAAAACTCACCGAGCCAAAAGCACATGACAGGCGACCATCACTGTTTAACAAAGGACCTATTTTAAAACCTAAATCTTCTGAAGATAGTGGCAATGACAAGTGGGGCAAAATGGCCCGCCAACAAGGTCTTAACCCCTGAACAATGAGTCTCATACCATATGAAACCACCGCACGATTATTTTTACTTCTCGCTATACTCACGCAATCGGCAATCGTTCCCACTGCGACAAAATCAAGGCATTGTGCTAAGGATTCAATTTCCTGCCCCTTAGCAACTAGCTGTTGACGTGTTGCAGCCATGAATAACCATGCCACCATACACCCTGCGATATAACGATCGGGATACAGACAATCTTCCCGTGTGGGATTGATAACAGCGTATGCACTTTGAGGAATACCCTCACTTGGGATCTCATGATGATCAGTAACAATCACATCAATACCATGCTCTTTGAGTAAACGAATACGAGCTTCATCTGCTGAACCATTATCAGCTGTAATAATTAAAGTTGGCCTTGGTTCATCCGCTAAGATACGGTTAGCCACAGCTTCAGAAAGCCCATACCCTTCTTTTAGTCGATGACCAATATAAGATTTTACTTTTTCAGGAGGATGTTTAAAAAATTCCGTCAAGGCACAATAAATGACCGCATGACTGGTTTGTCCATCGCAATCATGATCAGTTTCAATCCCTATCACTTCATTACTTTCTAACGCTTGTATAAGTCTTGTGACAGCCTTTGGCAAATCTATCAATTGTTGCGGAGAATCCAATGATTTTAGCTTCGGAGAAAGTAACTCTCTAGGAGGAATATCTTCTAAAAATGGACGAGATGCCACTATACGGGCCAGTAAGGGTGACAAACCTTCCGATATCGATATTTCTTCTCTTTTTTTATCAACCGGGCGTTGTTTTATTTTAGGTCTTGGTAACAGTGTCATCATGAGAGATTCTTATTCTTATTTGAATTTTGAAGTAAAGCAAGAGGTCGAATTTTTCGCCAAATGTATTTTAATCTTGTTTTAGTAATATCAAAACAACGACCATCTGCGCAAACAAATTCCAATGTTTGGATCTTGCCTTTTTTAAGGGCGTTCAACAGTGGGGTGAATAGGTTTTTCTCATAAAAATGCAGTAAAACTTGCCAAGGTTCAAAGGATTGATATTGAAAGTGTTGATAAAATGTACTATCTGCAATCAATATGCGATGTGCACGATAATCTATCTCTTCTAACAAGGATAATTTTCTAAACGGTGTATTGGCAAGTTTCGCTAACCCTTGCATCACTTTATCTTCGCTGTAGACAACATCAAACTGCGTGCTGATTTGTTGAGGTAATTGTCCTATCCCCCAAAACCATAAACTGGATATGGTCGGTTTTTTCGTGGCACGCTTCTTATTCACTTCATTTGATTGCAACAACATTTGCACTTCCGTTAAAAGGCGATGCCAAAATATCTGATCAGATCCTTGAGGCAACTTGGGGTACATATTCTTGCTAAGTACTTCAAACAAGTCGTGCATCACAATATCGGTGTGTTTTTCAAGGCTACACAACCAATCAGCCCCTTCACTGTTCATGAAATGCAACCCATCTTGTTGCACTAATTGATTCAATGATTTGGCTAAAGCAAGCTTTTCATCCTCCTCCAAACCTAACTGTGCATTACCCAGCACATAGGCAGTTTGATGGGTAACCAAGCACTCAACCGCAGAAGCAAAACACCATAAATGGGTGTTATTCCTGTCTATTAAACCTTGGGCAAATCCTGACAACGCTGCGCTGGGTATAGGTGAGTGCAAACCTGTAAAAAAAGATTGCAATGCCTCTTTCGGTGTTTTAGATCCAGGCCGTTGGGTAGCCCGGCTAAGTAACCGCGCTAAAGAAGGTGCCGTTAAATCCGGATCTGTATTCAAAAATGCCGATAACAGGCCCGGGAGATAAACGGTGATATGCGCTTTCATTATTTGTTAGATAACCTAATCAGGTTGCTTGGGGGTAAAATCTTGTCTATCTGATATAATAAATCAAATCTATACAAAACAAGAAATAACTCATGGTAATTCAAGAAGACGAATCTAATGCCACATATCAAATTCAACGCTATGAACCTGGCGAAATATGGATTAATAAAGTGTGCTACCAGCACAGCGTGATTATTCGTCCTCATGATCTCATTCAGTGGGCTCCAGGTGATATTGCAGAGCTTGAGGCTTCGCATTTTGCCCCTTTATTCTCACCAAAAGTGGACATCGCGCTCTTAGGAACAGGCCCCAAACTGGTTGTGCCTGATCAGTTACTTTTAAAATCTCTTTTTGAAGCTGGTATAGGTGTAGAATTTATGGATTCAAAAGCGGCCTGTAGAACATATGCTGTGTTAGCTTCTGAAATGAGAAATGTAGCCGCTTGCATACTAATACGTTAAGAGTTGGGTTGTTTTGGCTTCAATAGTGTTACCCGCTTAACGGAAAACGTTTTAAGATATTCAAGCCCCAAAGGATGTTTTTGACATGTTTTTCTTAAACTGTACATCGCTTGCCTTGATCTCTCAAATAAGTTCTTAGAGCATCTACTTTCTCTATTTGTGTTAAACCGAATGTTCTCTACACTATGAAATATCTGGTTAAAATGATAAAACACTTCGGTTTTATTTATTTCTTGAGTTCCAATGCTCGTGATCAAGCATTCAATATGGTGAGACATTGTATCTAAAGCATCTTTAATAAAGCACTTCCTTGCAACAACATAACACTTCTTTAAAACTTCGTGAATATCAATTAAGCCATTGATAAGTTTATTTAGTTCAGGATCCATTATTAAACGCGCTTTAGAGCGTAAATATTCTCCTTGAGTGTGCGACAAATTGAAATGCATGCCATTATCAACAAAACCTGCGCCACTATAAATTGGCTTGGTTTGCGTTAAAGATTGAAGTAAATCTTGCTCAAGCGCAGCTAATTGCATTATAGAATCTACTTTATAAGCACTCTGGTTAAGTGTTCGAATGGCACTACCTAAAGCGGTTGTGTCTAATTCTAGTGCATGTATTTGCGAAATCAATTCTTGCGTATAAAGCTTTTTGTTACTAAGACGCTGTAACAATGCAGTCAGTTGGACAATAGTATGATAGCACTGTTCTGCTATTGACGCTGCTTGATTTATTTCAATTTTATAAGAATATGGAGTGCTTTCATGATATTGTTCTTGGCGATAGCGAAACTGATGTAAATATTCTCTGATTTTTACTATTAATCTATCCACATGAAAGAGGTAAGTGTTTGCAGCAAGTAAGTCTAAATCGAATTCATCAGTTTGCTGAGGTTCAATGCTCTTACGTATGCTTTGTACAAGAGGTTGAATGATATCTATCGCTTGCATCCAATCTTTATAATTTGATTTAAGTGGTTGCTTTTCAAATTCTAACAGTTTCAATTCATCTGGGTTGTTTGCCTCGTTTTCCTTTGACAATAACCATTGCCCAAAAAGAATAGCTTTGACGCGTTGCCACCAGTGGATTGCTACTTTATCGTTACGCTTTTCTAATGATGCTTGCGGATTGTCTATCATGAGAAACCTGCTCTCTTCTCGGTCTTCTTATTATGATTTGAACATAAAAAGGCATTCAAAAACAAGCTGTTCAAATGACATACAACCTATCTTGTTGCGGCCGTTTAGCGAAAGAACAGTACTCGTACTTGTTGAATAAGCAGTGTTTTTACTTAATTTTCGTGCCCTTACACCATAAATTCGTGTTTTTAGCGTCTTTATTTTCAAAAGGTGCCTATTAAGTAAAACTTTTTATCCTCCATTCCTGACTAATACATAAGTGAATGAATTTATGAAAAATAATAAAAAAATAGTGCATTTGCGCGATATATTTCAAACAAAGAGATCAAAATGGCAAATAGGATCCACAAACATATCTCCAAAGCTTTGAGTAAGCGCAAACAAAGCCTGCAATCAGGCGTTGAGGACCTTTCTCACAAGCAAACTATTCAAGATAATCTTGATGACGAATCATTATCGCGAAGGCTGGACGCTATCATCGAGCCTGATAATTTATTAGCAAATGAGGAACCACTCTCCGAAATGCAGATGCTTGCCGAAACTCAAGCTGAGCCTTCCCCTGTTGAGGAAGAAGTTTCAATTTACTTAGACGAGAGTGAAGTTGCAAATAAATATGTACAACAATTTAACAACCTGCTTACTAACAACAAAGTATTTTTAGACGAAGCAGAACAACAAAATCTGCATACACAAGCTGCTCAAGCTGTTGTTTATGATTATTTAAATGGTGCAAAATCACCACAAACAGAACAAGAAATTGTTCAGATCTGTGAAAACATTAGAAGCAAAGAAATCACAATACAGAAATTATGTGTCAACATTGAGAAACAACGACAAATTTTAATAGAATTTATTGAGCAACTAAAGTCAATCCCAAGCGGATTTGAAAGAGACCGATTGATTAGCTTCTTTGAAACAAAAACAAATAATCCTTATTATCTGTCAATCAAACATACATTCTTAGAAGTGTTGAGTAAGGGAAAATATGTAGATAACGAAGACGAGATTGTCAAAAACATCATCTTTCATGTAAAAATACTGATCTTGCTTACTCCATATGAGTATGGATTGCTTACAAATATTGCCATCGAAAACAATGCTATCAAAAATCCTTACAATTCAATCGAGATGGAAGCACTGAATGAAGAACTAAATAATTTTATCTCCAATTTTTCAATTCAAGGGATGGAAAAGGTAACACGTTTTATACATCACTCGATTGAATATGACTCAGCCCTTATTTCGAGTGGAAAGAAAAATGAGTTATTAGCTAAAATAGATTTCACATCAGCGCTAAAAGAAAGTTTTCAAATGCTGATAGATAATAAAGCGCTATGGACAGCATTGGAAAATGACGTGCAATTTAAAAAAAGTAAAATAACATATGATGATATCCTTAAAACACACTCCGCACTTCAAGTCCTCCAACAGCAAGTGAATCAATTTGGGAGGCTGAAGGTGCAACTAACGATCAACAAAAATGATTTTACTGTAATTAAACAAATTCAATCATTGCACCAAGAAATCACTGCTATTTTAGAAACTTTCAAGATAATTAAAACTCTCAAAAGTATAATTGGAAATCAAAGTGCTGACTTTAAAAATATCAAACAAAACATATCTACCATCAGCAGAATATTGTTAACTATTAAAAATATTTTTAAAGAAGTCGATATAGATAACTATGGTGTTAGAACGATTTTAGTATTCAGAATTGGAAGAGGCGATTTTTTCAATGCGAGCGACAGAGACAATCTTGTCAGTGCCACCTTTGCGATTCATAAGGTCGTTCAACCAATTAAGCTCTTTAATAGCTTGATAGAAAATTTCAAACAGTATACAGAAGAAAAACAACAGGAATGCTTACTATTTTTGAAAAACTATTTATTATTAGACACTGATCACAGCTTAATCAATGTCAAATTTGAGCAAAGTGAAATAATAGACAAGATAGAAATGTTTTGCCAATTTGCCCATGATAACTCTAAAAATCAAACTCAAACTGAACCTATCATCGAAGAGATAACAGATATTTTAGTTAAAAAGATTGTGGATAAAAGCAATTTATTCTCAAGCCAAATGAATTCAATATCAAAAGGTGAAATTCCTCAATCTCAATTGTATAGACGTGTCAATAGTATGCTAAAAGAAATCCCGGAAAATATCAATAATAAATCTCTGATCGAAGAATACTTACTTGAAATGAATTTTATCATTGAATCACCTACTCTAATTTCTTTTGCAGAAAATCAAATTAATGAGCAACTGATCCAAGCTATTCAAGAGTTTTGTGAAAAATTAAAGCAATCTTCACAATTTAGCGATTTAGCGACAAGCCTTCAAGAAAACTTTCAAAATCAACTAGCTCAACCTGCATCAGAACCAGTAGAAATACTCAATGAAATTGAATTTCCTAATATGCATAATTTTGACATTGTTAAACTAATGCATGAAGTAATCATTGGGCATAAATTAATCGCTGAAAGCGAAAAATCGATACTAGCACTAATTGATGCTATTGAGTCTGTATTTATATTCCATTTTACTCAAATTGATCTGGCACAATTAAGAGAGCTATTTTGGACTCAAGATAACAAACGAATAGCAGATGGTCTGATGCCACTTTCACCAAACATAAGAAAATATTACCAATATTTTAACCTTGTTGTTAATTATTTCGCTTTATCAATTCCTGCTCAAGTAGAAAACATTGAAGGTGATATTATTCCACGCGAAAGTCTACATGAAACAAAAAGGGTGTATGAATTTCTTGAAAAAGCGGTTATGAGAGCATTGGATAAAGGTGCCTTTGCATCAGCAATAGCACTTAACAGTGCTCTCAATTTAGCGCCCATCAAACGATTAGCTTTAAGTAACGCAGAAAATGAAGCTTTACGAAACAAAGAGATCAAAAAAATATTGACCATACCACCGTCTGCTAATTTTAGAATCTTTCAGCAAGAAGGTCTACCATATTTAGGTTTTATGTTAGATCAAATTATCAAAGATTATAAAAGAAAAGTGGGTAGCGAGTTCGAAAAAAGAGTGCTGATTGGCAGAGTTTTGCAATCTATTGAAGAAAAAAAGCATGCTGTTAAAGAAAATCTCATTGTTTATGATCTTGCAAATCAGATGTATCATCTATTGAGAAATGCAAACTTAACGCTCTCCCCCATACTAAAAGGTGATATTATCGTCAATGATAACAAGGTCATCTATTTATTAAGCAATGCTTCAGAATATATTAAGCCCGATGAATTTAAAACATATAAAATCACAGATTTTCACACGCTGCCTGGCTTAAGAGATCAATTAAGTTATTGGTACAATCGAATGCAAGATTTTCACATTGATGGTAAAAACCCTCAAGTTCAAATTGTTGAGTTAATTAAAAGTTTAGTAGAAAATGATGATAATCTTGAACACTTCAATGAAGCAGCACATATTCTCTCACTTATAGATCTCATCGATAAATCAAATCAACGTGTCTATAAAAACTATGACCATGATTTAGATGAAATTTTGAAAGTATATCATAAAAAAATTACGCTTTTACTCAACAATGAATTGTCAGAACCACTCGACTCCTTAGATACCTTCTTTTCTATTTTATATAACGATCCTAAAGTTAAAGCTATAGACGATCGAGCAATGAATGATCTGCCGCGCTTTTCTGCACAAAGACATCTAAAGGAAACCATAAATACCTTAAGGAATGATCAAAGAAAATATACCGATGCAATTTCTATGGCCAATGAATCTAGAACTCAGCAGGCTTATTCTCAGTTATTAATTAAAGTATTGGAAGGTAATAAGCAGTCTCCGATCATTCAGATTGGTGCGACAGCGCAAGTGGAAAGTGAACAAACAAGATCACTATTACCTGAAACAGAATTTCCTGTACCACAAGCAGAGCCAGAGCATCCGGATTATATAGGTATTAACCGTACCATGAACTTTAATCCCGATTCTAAGTATAAATCAATTCTGCATTTATTTTCTTGTAATGAGCTTAAAAAGGATTTTTTACAATCATTTCCTTGGGGGTTAGATACACATCAAGCTAAAAAAATTGAATCCATAAAATATACGCCAGGAATAAACTTAATTGCGTTAGAGCATGCCGTTGATCCGCATGTTCAACTAACATTAATGAAGTACATATTACTTTCTCTTGATTGCATGGGCAAACTTGCTGGAAATCATGGTGAACTATCCATTGTAAACTTTAATCAAATTAAATCCATTGCTGATGCACTACAGGAAGTTGCTGCACTATTATCTTATTCTGAATTAGACAACGAAATTTTCATCACTAGACTTGATCATATGTCCTATAAATTGATTTTGTTAAACAACGATCTAGCTGATATGTTCATGCAATCCAATCCGCCCATGATGGTGAGCAAAAACGAAGCAATGAATGATTTTTGCCATATCAACGAATATATCTCCCATAAATTATTAGGGATCCCTTATCAAAAAAGTGCTTTAACCCCTATGAATCCCTTTTCAGCGACCTTAGCATCTCTCACTCCAAAGCTCAAAGAAGATTTGTTACGTCACAGTGGGGTTGATACCCAAGCCATTGCTAAGCTATCGAAACAATATGTTCACGATTCTTTCTCAAATCAGACTGACTTTGAGTAAAGACTAGGTTAGTTTTTTAGCTACTTATACTTAACGGCATTTCTAATTTCAAATTAAACGCATCTCTTATATACTTAATCAACTTGAAATTAAGGAATAATTTTGTGCTTAAAAACTCAGCTGAACGATTCGGAAGTCTAACAAAAATTCTACACTGGTCCATTTTTGCTTTATTTGTGCTGCAATATTTTCTGGTTTATCGCAGAGAATATTTTCCAAAGCATTCTCCTGAAAAATTACAGTACATTTTATTACATGCCTCAATAGGACCCGTTGTGCTAGCTTTAGCCTTATTGATGTTGGCATGGCACTTTGTTGGCACACGCCCAGCCTTACCTAAGGATATGTCGCCAGTTCATATCATGGCTGCAAAAATAATGCATTTCTCGCTTTATGTTGTGATGTTGTTTCAACCAATCTCAGGTGTATTGATGTCACAATATGCTGGCTACCCTGTTAGTGTTTTCGGGTGGTTTGATATACCAACGCTTGTGCAAAAAAATGAAGCGATGGGACACTTAGGACATGAAGCGCATGAGATATGTTCTTTTGTTATTATTGGACTAGTGTCTTTGCACGTTCTAGCTGCGCTTTATCACCATTTCATCGCAAAGAACAATGTATTAAAAAGAATGTTGCCCCAAAGATAAAATCGGTTCTTATATGAGGGGATTAATCCAATCCCCTCTTCTAAAATCCAAAATCCCAAACTAAAGCTGTGCTGTGGCTTCTCTCAAGGGTAGAGAGGTTTAATTCGTAACACTCACCTATCCAGCAATTGCTCCTCATTCGATGCAAAGAGTGTAGACAAATCAGATCGATGAATTATATTTAATCGGCCTATAAAATGGCCGCCAAATATTTTCGCTCACAAACTCATCTAAATCTAACGAAGGTTGCTTGGTAGCCACTTTATCAGCAATAGCCTGTTTAGCCACCGCTAGTGCGACATGTGTAGCCAAAGGTGTGATATCTGTAATAGCGGGCAATAATGCTAAAGTGAGATCTTGTCGTACAGGTGAGTGCTCGCTAATTGCTAATGCTGCAGCCCACAGCATATTGTCAGTGACTTGTGTTGCTTTGGTTGCTGTTGCGCCAATGCCTATCCCAGGAAACGATAAAGCGTTGTTACATTGCGTAATATGATAAGTTTTTCCTTGATATTCTACCGGCTCAAAAGGACTACCCGCGGCAATCAATGCTTTACCTTGTGTCCATTTAATAAGATCTTCAGGATCAGCCTCTGATTTCTCATTGGGATTTGAAAGCACAAATATAATCGGATGCTCGGTGCCATTTGCCATGGATTTAACGATTTCTTCATTAAATGCATGACGAACTGTTGAGCAACCAATTAAAATAGTAGGCTTTATCGCTTTCACCACGGTCAATAAGTCTGAGGCTTTTTGCCATGTGGTCTTTTCTGAAGTAGGTCTGACATAAGGTTGCTGAAAATCAGCAACAGGCATGCCTTCTTGTAACAAGCCATTTCTGTCAATCAGCCAAAATTGGCGCCTGGCATCACTTTCACTCATGCCTTCACGCAACATGGCATTATATAGCTGATCAGCAATACCAACGCCCGCTGTGCCTGCCCCAAATACGACGATACGTTGTGATTTCATCGAACTTTTCGTGGCATGAACTGCAGCAAGCAGTGCAGCTAACGTGACGACACCTGTACCTTGCATATCATCATTAAAGGTGCAGTGATAACTGCGATATTTTTCCAATATTTTTCTAGCGTTTTGTATACCAAAATCTTCCCAATGCAACATACACTGCGGGAATTTTTGGTGAACCAATTCTACGAAAGTATGAATAAAATCATCATATTCTTTACCACGCAAACGTGGATGACGCCATCCTAAATAGAGGGGGTTATCCAGTAACTCTTGATTATCTGTGCCCACGTCCAACATGATGGGAATAGAATTATAGGGGTTGATACCACATAGACTATAAACAACCAATTTGGCAACAGGAATATCCATCCCGCCAATACCTTGATCGCCAATGCCTAATATACGCTCACCATCGGTTGCTACAATTAAATTAATATCGGCATGAGTGCGATTATCTAATATTTCACTCATTCTATCTTTATCAGGGTAGGAAATATAAAGCCCACGCGGTTGACGAAACTCATGGCTAAATTCTTTGACCGCTGCGCTCACACCGGGCGTGTAAATTAACGGCAGGGTTTCTGCTAAGTTTTCGGACAAAAGCTTGTAATAGAGCACTTCATTTTTATCATGCAAATTATTCAAATAAATATACTTTTGCATGTTAGAGCTATAGCGTGAATATTGGTTTTTAGCACGGTTAACTTGTTCATCTAAAGTCTCCGTTCTAAAGGGAAGCTTACCCAATAGTTTTAATTCAATACGCTCTTGCGGTGAAAACGCCGTACCTTTGTTCAGCAACGGCATAACCATCAGTTGTTTACCTGTAAGCGTGGTTTCAATCCACTCTTCTTTGGTCTTGGGATCTCGCCGCGTGATGTATTTGAGCATGTGTTATCTCAACCAATCTCTTGCATTTTTAAACAGGTTCATCCATGGCGTGTCGGTTTCCCACTCACTTGGGTGCCAAGACAATTGCCACGCTTTTACGACTCTCTCTGGATGGGGCATCATGATTGTTGCTCTACCATCGCTTGATGTAAACCCCGTCATCCCCTTTTGTGAGCCATTCGGGTTAAAGGGGTAAAGTTCCGTCGCAATAGCACTATTATCAATATAGCGTAACGCGAGCAAGCTATCATCAATTGTAGTGTTCTGACTAAATTCAACTCTACCCTCACCATGAGAGACCACTATCGGCAAAGTAAAGCCTTGCATGTTTTGCAGTAAGATGGACTTACTTTCGCACACCTGCACCATCAAAAGCCTTGCTTCAAACTGCTCACTCTGATTGCGCACAAAAGCTGGCCAACCCATTGCGCCTGGAATAAGTTCTTTCAATGAAGAAAGCATTTGACAACCATTGCAAACTCCCAATGTGAAGGTATTCTCTCGCTCAAAAAATTGTTTAAATTCTTCTTTGAGCTTGGCATGGTACAAAATCGTTTTAGCCCAACCTTTGCCCGCACCTAAAACATCACCATAAGAAAAACCACCGCATGCAGCAAGACCGTGAAACTGAGATAAAGTAGCACCATTCAACAAATCACTCATCGTTACATCTATGGCTTCAAACCCTGCCATGGTAAATGCAGCGGCCATTTCAACATGGCCATTGACACCTTGTTCTCGTAAAATGGCAACCTTGGGCCTGGTTGTGATTAATGCAGGAGCAACCGATGGAGCGTTTAATGCTTTTTCATTCACAAATAATTGTGGTGCTTTATCATCCAGAATATGTTGATAAGCCTGTGTTGCCGACTTAGGATTATCTCTTAAACGTTGCATCATGAAGCTTGTTTTGGACCATAGCGATTGTAAAGTCACACGTTTTTGCGAATAAATTTGTTTATCACGGTGAACAATTTCAATGGTTTGCGCATCGTTGAGTTTCGCAATCTGATGAACATGCATACTTAAACCGACATCCGCAAAAATAGCCTTAACGGTTTCTTCAAATCGCTTTTCAATTTGAATAACAACGCCGCTTTCTTCATTAAACAGCGCCGCATGTATTTCGGCTTGGTTATGATATTGATCTAGCGTTATCGTTATCCCATGATGACTAGCAAAAGCCATTTCACACAGGGTCGCGAACAATCCACCATCACTTCTGTCGTGATAAGCAAGGATTAAACCTCGCTCTTTAAGTTGATTTAACCCCACAATAAATTGCTTCATAATTTGCATGTCATCGACATCCGGCGTGCGTGAGCCTATTTGATTGCTCACTTGCGCATAAATACTGCCTCCCAAACGCATCTGGCCTTGCGCCAAATCAATCAATAACAATGTGGTCTGCTTGTCAGTGTGCAAAAGGGGCGTTAATGTTTTACGAATATCTCTAATGGGTGCAAAAGCGGAAACGACTAAAGTAACAGGTGAAACTACCTCACGCTTGGTATCATTGTCCTGCCAAGTTGTTCGCATCGATAAAGAATCTTTACCAACCGGAACGGTGATATCCCAAGCAGGACATATTTGATTACCAATAGCCTCAACAGCTTGATAGAGATCTGCATCAAAATCTGTATTACAAGCAGCCATCCAATTGCAAGACAAACGAATGTCACTTAAAGAGCCCACATTACTTGATAATATGTTTAAAACTGCCTCAGAAACACTCATCCGCGCGCTTGCCGCAGGATTCGAGAGCGCTATCAAAGAGCGCTCCCCCATACTCATGGCTTCACCGGTAAAAGCCTCAAAATTTGTAGCCGTCACAGCACAATCTGCCACAGGAACCTGCCAAGGGCCAACCATCTGATCACGCGCCGTTAGGCCACCTACCGTTCTATCACCAATGGTAATTAAAAACGATTTATCAGCAACCGTTGGGCAAAGTAAAATACGATCAATCATCTCATCTAAGGAAAATTGTGTGGTATTAATTTCTTTATCTTCAATTTTTCGAGATGATACTTTTTTGTGAGTTTTGGGCGGATTGCCAAACAGCACTGATAAGGGCAAATCAATCGGTTTATTTGAAAATAACTCATCGTTCGCCGTTAAGGTAGCATCAAGAGTTGCCTCACCCAGCACGGCAAACGGACAACGTTCTCTTTGCGCAATTTCCGTGAAGAGACTTAACGACTGTGGTGCAATCGCCAACATATAACGTTCTTGAGATTCGTTGCACCAAACAGCCAGTGGCGCCATCTGGGGCTCTGCATTAGGGATTTTTCTAAAGTCAATCAAAGCACCCCTATCGCAATCATGCACAATCTCTGGCAAGGCATTTGCAAGACCACCGGCCCCCACATCATGCACTGAAAGAATGGGGTTTTTTTCCCCAAGCGCCCAACATCTATCAATTACTTCTTGGCAACGACGTTGCATTTCTGGGTTTTGCCGCTGTACTGAAGCAAAATCTAAATCTTCTTTAGAGCTCCCCGCTGCGACAGAAGAAGCCGCTCCACCACCAAGACCTATTTTCATTGCTGGGCCACCCAACACAATAATTAAAGTCCCTGGCGCAAAACGCTCTTTGTTGACGTGTGTTGACATGATATTACCCATTCCACCTGCCAACATCACAGGTTTATGGTAACCGTAAGCGCTTGTATCAGAAAATGCTTGTTCATAGGTACGAAAATAACCACATAGGTTAGGTCGACCAAATTCGTTATTAAACGCAGCACCACCAATAGGTGCCTTAATCATGATATCTAGAGCACTGGCAATCCGTTTAGGGTAAGCTGATTTACCTTCCCAAGGTTGTGACAGTTCAGGTATATGTAAATTAGAAACAGTAAAACCGGTTAATCCAGCTTTAGGTTTGGCGCCTCGTCCAGTTGCTCCCTCATCTCGAATTTCCCCACCCTGCCCTGTGCCTGCGCCAGCAAATGGCTCAATGGCGGTGGGATGATTATGGGTTTCGACCTTCATTAACAAGTGCGAGGCAACTTGATGCTGACGATAGGTTTTGTCTTCATCGCAATAAAAACGCAACTCACCAAATCCTTCCACTACCGCTGCATTATCATGATACGCAGATAAAACACCTTTTGAGTTATGTTGATAGGTGTTTTTGATCATACCGAACAAAGAGTCTTGCTTAGCTTGGCCATCAATTTCCCAGCTAGCTTTAAAGATTTTATGTCGGCAATGCTCCGAGTTGGCTTGTGCAAACATCATCAACTCAACGTCTGTTGGGTTACGCTGAAGATTTAAATAAGCATGATACAAGTAATCAATTTCATCATTCGATAAAGCCAAGCCTAAGGAGATATTAGCCGATGCGAGTGACTCTTTGCCTTCAACAAGTATATTGATAAAAGACAATGGTTGTGGCTTTTGAGTTTCAAATAAGGCAGCTGCTTGTTCATAATCCATAATCACCGACTCGGTCATTTTATCATAAAGCACTTGCTTGATTTCAGCTTGCTGCGAGTCAGATAAAGTTTCTAATGAAATATTGAATTGATAAACTAATGCACGCTCAATTTTACGAACTTGAGTCAAACCAACATTTTGGCAAATATCTAGCGCTTTGGAGCCCCAAGCAGATTGAGTGCCAATACGAGGTATCACCCATAATGCATTCGATAAGGTGTTTATCGCGATTTTAGCGACTAATAAATCACATAACTGCGAAATAACATTGTTCGATAGCACATCAGTGGTATCTATAAAATACTCATAATGCGATGAAACCTCTAAAAGGGGCGCAATTTTTTGTAATCGTGTATGAATCTGGGAAAGTCTAAATTCAGAATGAGCTATTTCACCAACTAGTCTTAGCATTTTGTGCACTTTGAATGAAAATAAAGTAAGCCAGATCGTACTGGATTTTAGACCTGCTCGCCAGCATGAACGAATGGGATGATGAATTGTAAAAAGTTCTATATATTCGTGTATCTACACTAACTCAGTTTAAAATATATGATTTGGTTCAAATCATTGCAAAATGCATCGATGATAATAATTATTTTCATTAATAAACAAACAACTTGATCTAATACCTTAAAATAATACATCCATTTAGTATGCATTAAATACGCTATTACTTTTTGCTGCTATCTTTTAGTCTTAGGGAAAGGAAAATCAAACCGTCACTGTCTTTACTTGCAGACAGCTTATCAACGAGTCCATAAATGAAAATATTCACACAACTTAAAAATATTTTTGCACAATTCAAAACCACTAAAGGATATGGCAAAGATAACGAAATAGTCAGAGAAATTCAATTATGGAGCGATAAACTATCATTTCAGAACTATAATGACACAATTGATTCAATTAAATTTCAGCTAAATCAACTCATCTCTAAAAACATAAATCTTGAAACGCAATTAGTAGGTTTGGCGATTATAGAAAAATCTTTATTTTTACTTGAGAAAAAAATTAAAAAACGCAACATCGAGTCTGATCATTCTATTCTGGCTCTCTCACTTTCTGACATTATTGATGTACATATATCCATTAAAAATATTTTAAAAAATTTAGCTAATATAGAATCTGAAAAAAATATATATCCTAAAGATATGATGCTGAACATTTTGCATCTTAAAATATATCATTGCGGGAGAATTATATATTTATCCTACATTTGTCACAAAGAAAGTCCTGAAAATACTTGGCTACATCTTCATCAGATATATTTTAAAGCAAAACGTCTTGGGCTTCACAAAAAATCAATTCATGACAAAATCGACCCAAACTTAAGACTTGATACAATTCAAGAAATATATACACATTATTTAATATTTTCTTGTGCCGATCCGTTAAGATTCAGAGCTAAAACAATCATTCACTTATATTACTTGACCGAACAATGGACACAATTAGCAAACCTTGAAATTGAAAATAAGAAAAATATAAAACTATACACTGTCGACACAAGCCTTGACCAACCGCCTAAATTAGAAAAAAGTACAAAATTAAACATAAATAATAAAATATATCTAAATTTGGCCGAACTTTGCATACATATAGATTCCTTAAAAACATTCATTACATCAGGTATTTCTCGAGAAAAAATAACTTTTAGTGACATCGAAACTTCAACATCGTATTACTTACTAAATAAAATTCAAAATACGCTGATAGGAGAAAACAAACGTAAAACTGAGCGGGAGGTTTGTCTTAAACCTACAGAAACTTGTTTTGGTTTAACATCTATTTGTGATCACCTTGGAAAAAGCTATAATAAATCAAACATGGATAGTATTTTAACAAATAAAAACAGTAACGTAGAAGTAATAATACTCGATGATTCATCCTTGCCAGGACAACAAGATAACGCAACGACTCCTCATATAACTAATTATTCAACCTATTTATGTGAAATAGTAAATTATAATGCCCATGGCGGTTGCTTGATATGCAAAAGCCCTATTCCATCTAAATTGCTCAATGGAGAAGTCGTCAGCATAAAATACGATGATAACATTATGATTGGCGTTATTCGATGGTTAATAAACAAACACGACCAAGCATCTTTTGGCATAGAGTTCGTTGCTCAAAATCCTCTTGTTGCAACAGCAAAAAAGATCAGCAACAACACGAACATAACAACACCTGTTTTATTGTTTAAAGATGAGATTGATGGTGTGGAATATTTACTGAATCCACACCTTCCCTTCAATCACAACGATACGATTGAAATAACAACGCCAACGGAAAGGGTATCGATTGAACTAGGGCCATCCATTGCTTTATCAGCATCCTATAAGAAAAATACCTACGAGTATACTCTGCCAAACAATCATTCAATTAAGAATTTGAAAGATAACATTTCAAACAATAATAAATTTACGAATAATTAGACAGCTGTAAATGATAATTAGTGTCTTTTACTAAACTCCAACAATTTCCTTTCTTGATTTTGCGAATACTCAAACTGATTTTGATTATTCACGTTAAAAACTTGTGCCGCTTTTGCCGCAACTTCTAAGGGAATATTCTTATTAAAAGCCCACTGTTGATCTTTACTAAACAACACCAAAGCACAGCGAGAAAACAAAGAGGGCTCAACAGATGGGTTTAAAAGTGCAGCAATTTTTGGATAAAAATAAGCCAAATCATACGGTGTATAATTCAAATTATCATAACAATGTGCACTAGCACCTTGAGCTAAAAAGAATTGCGTTAAGACTAAATTACCTTTGTTAGCAGCGTAATGTAATAAGGTGCGTGATGATATATCTCTAACTTCCAAATCAATACAATGTAAATTAGCTTTTGCACTTCGCATATAAATATCACAATAGTGTTGATTTTCTTCTTCGATTGCCAAATGAAAAGGCGTTACGCCCAATTTATTACATTGAGTGATTAAATGTGGTGCATTCATCGCAAGAAATTCAACCGCTTCAGTACTTTGGGATGCCTGTGCAATATGTAATAAATTATCTGCCCATGTAGTGTCAATTGTGGTTAGAATAAGTTCAATTCCGTGGCTCTGGACATACGCCTGTAAAAAGTCCAAATCATTCGTTGTGCAGGCTTTAATCAGAGAATGAGTGGCGTTGCATGTAAACGGCATTGTTTCTCACTACATAAGTTAGACAATTCGCACATTATCCCTGTTAAGCTACCGCTCATCAACCCTTGAATGTGAATTAAATATGTGCATTTACACATAAAGCTGTGCATTCTGAACTTTTATAGCGACTTTTTAGACTAAACAAATATAAAAATCTCTCTATATGGAGCCTCCATTTCATGTCAAAAGAAGCACTCGGCCATGTTTTGGTTACGCTCAATAATTTAGCCATGGCTGGTACGCCATTCGATGCAAAGGCTGAAAATCAGCTCCTAAAGGACATGGATAGTCTGAGCCCAGAGGAACTCATCGCCTTACGAGAACAGCTCCCACAAAATTTACTTGCAAATGCTGCTAAACATCAATTAGTCAATTTAATCGGAAAATTAGGCGAATGGGATAGCAAAAACAACCTGCAATTTGATGTCATAGATGTGCTTCATGCCTTAAGGGTAATGGGTGCTTATGAGTTAAATATCACCAGCGCATTTAATAATGTTATTTTTGCCATGGCTAAAGCTTTTAGCCACAAAATACCTCCCAATATCAGTGTACCTAAAAATCGAAAAGAATTACTCGACATTACTACCAAGCGGCGTGAAATCCCAAGTAACGAAACCTTAGATGAGGCCTATGAAAAATATAAGACAACTTTTCGACAACGCATAGCACAACATCCTCATCCAGATATTCGTAGATTGGGTATGATTTTGGTTGACGAGTTACAACCCGTCCGTGATGTTAACGATGAAAAGCAAAGCACCCATGCTTGGCGCTTTCAAACCGGCGATGCCGCGCTTAAAAATGGCGAAGCAACGCAAATGAATATTACATTTCTAGGTACAGGTAGTGAACCTTTGTTCGCCAATCATGATTTTGGTATGCGCGAAGGTGGTGATACCCTGTGTCAGCTTGCCTTGGAAAAAAGTCTTTATGCAAAAGAACCAACATTACTTGTTCGTGGCGTAGGAACCTATTTAAAAACTAACTCAGAATATCCATTGCAAGCTTTATTTGACACGAACCTTCCTACAGCTGGCGGCACAGGTGGTTTAGGGTTTGGAACGGGTATTGATAGAAGAATACAACTTGCTCTAGAAGAATTTTATATCCCCAATTTACTGACACTTATCAATAACCAAATTAAAAATAACCCAGATGGACCTATGCAACCAGTACAAGTGAATATCATAGGCCATAGCAGGGGTGGCATAACTACTTATTACATGGCAAGCCTCATTGATACATGGCTCAAGCATATTCAACAAAGTAATATAAGTGATGAGACGATCGAAACTATAGCTCCACTTTATGGTTTTGAACCTGAAGATTTTAAAGCTGCCATCCATGCGATTAAAGAAAATAAAATTCAATGCGCTACTAACTTATTAATTTATGACCCAGTTGAGGGAAGATTTAGGAGTGGCTCTTCTGCTTTACAAGGAGAACCAACTATCGCCATCAACAACCTCAAAGGTTTTAAAGGAAGCTTTAACGCCACCTGCGCTGTGATGCCTGAAACGGTGAAAAAGGCAACCATTTTTGTAGCAGAATCTGAACGTCGCATGGATTTTAGGCCTACCATTGCTGAATTTGCGCCAGGCACCCAGTGTAATGTCATGCAACAACTTGGCACTCATTCCACCATGACGGGAAACTTAGGCGATGATACCGCACTTTTAGGCGCTTATGCCTATCCAACTTTCAAAGTGGATGATCCTAAATCGGCAGCATTTGCGAAACAAATTGTGAATGCCATGATAGACCGAGCTGTCATAGATGCCCGCTACGTACTTTACAAGGACACACCTCCGCCTATTCCAAGAGATATTTTAAGAAGAATTTTATTCGAGGATGCTACCTCTTTGGCAGATTTAGTTTATCCCATTACCAGAAATTATTTACTCAATGCTATCCCTGGCAATGAAAAAATGACACCAATCGAACTCATCGAAGCTGCCGAGCAATCACTACAAAATCCAACTCTTAACAGCAGATTACATTACTTGTTAAAAAAGGACATCAGTGAGTTATTCCAGAGTAAAGAAGAAGAAAAAAAGTCCGTTATCAATAATTTATTGCTTGACATGAAAAAGGATACAACGCAATCCCCTATTGGTGCCTTAGCTGTGCAAAACCCATTAGAGGATCGCCAAATATTCGTACGTAACAAACAGTTACATAAAGGTAAAGTGCTTGAGATTATCGAAAGATATCCAGAGCTTAAAACCAATCACTTTTTTGATTCAACACCATCATTTTTAGGGCCAATGGGGCCTCACCGAACAATTGATCCCTTTTATAACGAAGTCGTTGATCTATCGACAATCAACACGGCAGATCCAAGTTTTTCAGGGTTAGTTGAGTTAAATATGGCTTATGATGCATTATGCCAAGCATCCATGATGTGTCTACAAAGTGGTATACGTGATCAAGCAGCGATTGATATACTTTCTCCATACATACAACGCTTCAATCAAGCTAACATCGTTCCTGAACATCAAATCAATGCATCAGCCATGGCGCTTATCAAATTAAGCTATCAACATAAGAATGTCTCCACGGATGCGCTTAAACTATTTTTTCCACCCGCTGCTTTTGCTCATGCTCAACAAATAATTGCAATGAGAACAAGGGCATTTTTAATCGAGCAACACAAGCTTGAAGAAAGATTCATTAACAAAGGTAAATCATCTCAACTCCAGAAAAATGACAACTTTACTTTAGCTGAGGCTTATCATGAGTGTAAAGAATTAATAAAGCTATTTTATGGTGAGGCCAATGGAAAAGTAGCTCTAAGAGACTCTATCGCCCCAACAACAACAGCAGAATATGTTGAAGCAATAGAAAACACAGCTAAAATCATTCAAGGAGCTAAAATTTACAATCTTATTTTACATTTCCAAAATGTGAAAGATCCTAATTGCAAAAGTGTTATTGATTCGATGAGCGTAGTAGCGCTTAATAACCTAAAAAAGGGTCATAATGTTACAGATATGAATGATCTTATCAAACTCACCTACGCACACTGGATGGCAAATAATAAAAACCCTGATATTTTTCTTAAAGGGATTGAAAGCATCGAATTCACCGCTCTGTACAAGCAAATTCAGCAAATACGAATCAATAGTGGCTTACCTGCTCAAGATATTACTTCATTAAAAGCCGAAATTAGCGTTGAAAATATCATACGCAAATGGGGAGCTGAATATAAAGATGAAAATAATCCTTCCTCAGCCAAATTTAAAATGAAAACCGTGATGAATGAAATGCATGAACTCGCAAAATCAAAAAGAGCCAATGGAGAAAGTATTTTAGATTTGAACAGTCTCATTCATGAAGCTATAGATCGTCTGTATTTGAAAGGATTTAGTACTGAGGATCTTATGACTGGCCTAAGCGAAAAATCACCGGGAGTTGTTAAAGGGCTTGCATTTGGTATAGTTATTGATACACGAAGTAAGTTTAAGCACCTCTATGATGAAATCCAAGGAGAGCGCAAAAAATTAGGTCTTGATGAGCAAACACTGGACCCAGTCAAGGAGTATGCGCAACAAGCGCATGTTCCACAACAACCTGAAATGAGAAAACGTGCTCATACTATTGCTTACCAAAACAGTGTCGAAAATGAAGCGGCAGAAAATGCGCCAAAAGCTAATGCTGAGGTTAAAGAAACAAGAAAGCCACCAAAACATACAAGTTAATTACATAAATTTTAGTTTCGCACTACCCATTCTTTACTCGCTAAAACTATCTTTTCTAAAATTGCAGACGTGTCGCGAAAATTAATGCTATAGCAGTAATTTTGAGTTAATTTTGAAAATTTATGTAAATATTTTGAATAAATAATCTTTTATTACCGCTATAGCAGTAATCACGACTAACTTTTTTGACTTTCACGTTTTGCTTTAAAAAACGATTTTAAAATATCTGAGCATTCCAATGAGCACACGCCAGAAACAACTTCACAACGATGATTCAGTTGCGGCGTGTTGAGCACATTAAACACACTGCCAGCGGCACCTGTGCGCGGATCAACCGCACCAAAAACAACTCTTTCTATTCTTGCCTGGATAATGGCGCCTGCGCACATAGCACAAGGCTCAAGCGTCACATAAAGCGTGGTATTGATTAAACGATAGTTTTTATCATTGCGGGCTGCATCGCGGATAGCTTGGATTTCAGCATGAGCAGTCGGATCATGTTTGAGAATTGGCTGATTATAACCTTCACCCAGAATTTCATTATCACGAACAATGACAGCACCAACGGGCACTTCGTTTTGTTTGCTCGCGCGCAAGGCTAATGAGAGGGCATGTTGCATCCAGAAATGATCCGTTTCATTCTCCCCTTCTAGAATATAAGGGGAGCCTGGGGGAATGGTATACAAATCATTCCCACTCAATGGTTGCTGGTGGCTTGCTGGAAATATCGTAAGTTACGCGGGCAATACCCGGAATTTCATTGATAATTCGGTTTGAAACCTGCGCTAATAAATCATAAGGCAAAGGTGCCCACGTTGCAGTCATAAAGTCGGTGGTTTCAACTGCACGTAATGAAACGACATATTCATAACTTCTGGCGTCGCCCTTCACACCAACTGCTTTAACTGGCAAAAATACCACAAAAGCTTGGCTCACCTTATGATAGTAATTATATTCATGTAAGGTATCGATAAAAATAGCGTCAGCTAAGCGTGCAATTTGGGCAAATTCGGGTTTTACTTCACCTAAAATACGTACCCCAAGCCCTGGGCCAGGAAAGGGATGACGCATCACAATTTTTTCGGGCAATCCTAATGCAATACCGATTTTACGCACTTCATCTTTAAAGAGCATGCGCAAAGGCTCACACAGTGATAATTTCATTGTTTCAGGCAAACCACCCACATTATGATGAGATTTAATCACATGAGCTTTGCCTGTTTGGCTACCTGCCGACTCAATCACATCTGGATATATTGTGCCTTGTGCCAACCACTTTATGTTATTAAGCTTTGCTGATTCTCTTTCAAAAATTTCAACAAAGGTTTTACCAATGGCTTTACGTTTTGCTTCTGGATCTTGAATACCTTGTAAAGCTTCATAAAAAACGTGAGCCGCATCAACATGAATCACTTTCATGCCGCGATGCTCTGAAAAAGTGGACATGACTTGATCTGCTTCATTTAAACGCAACAAACCATTATCAATAAACATACAGGTTAATTGGTTACCAATCGCGCGATGAATTAGGGCTGCGGCAACAGCAGAATCCACGCCACCCGATAAGCCTAACAGCACGTTATCATTGCCTACCTGTTCCTTAATCTCTTGAACAGCTTGTTCAATAATATTAGCTGGGGTCCAATCGGCGCTAACTTTACAAATATCAAATAAGAAATGCTCTATTAAAACTTGCCCCTGAGGCGTATGCGTTACTTCAGGATGAAATTGCAAACCATAATAATGTCGTTGTTCATCAGCCATGGCTGTGATGGGTGCGTTAGGGCTTGAAGCCAACACTTTAAAGCCAGCAGGAATATCAACGACTTTATCACCATGGCTCATCCACACATCCATGTTGTGCATGTTATGAAATAAATTCGATGGTGTCGTTATGCTAATCTGCGCATGACCATATTCACGTTTGCCTGAAGGTGCAACTTTGCCACCTAATTGATGTGCCAGCGCTTGCATGCCATAGCAAATACCTAACAAGGGGCATTGCAAATCAAAAACGACTTGCGCAATTTTTGGGGTATTTTCTAAATGTACGGATTCAGGGCCGCCTGAAAGGATAATACCGCTTGGTGCAAAAGCGCGGATCTCATCTGGCGACCAATCAAAAGCATGTAATTCACAATAGACGCCAGCCTCACGAACTCTTCTTGCAATTAATTGTGAATATTGTGAGCCAAAATCTAAAATTAAGATTTTATTTGCATTTGCTAACATCTGTTTACTCTTAGTCTTTATGATAGTTTGGTGGCTCTTTGGTGATAGTCACATCATGAACATGACTTTCTCTGATGCCGGCATTGGTAATGCGTACAAATTGCGTTTCAGTACGCAGAGCATCAATATTGGAAACGCCGGTATAACCCATACTAGAGCGCAAGCCGCCCATGAGCTGGTGTACCACGTTAAGCATACTACCCTTATAAGGAACTCGACCTTCGATCCCTTCGGGTA
The DNA here is from genome assembly GCA_964606325.1 of Uncultured Candidatus Berkiella sp. Lineage (GTDB taxonomy): Bacteria > Pseudomonadota > Gammaproteobacteria > Berkiellales > Berkiellaceae > Berkiella. Next base: position 139,389 of record CAZSGE010000001.1, on the reverse strand, counting down.
CTAATTTTTCTGCGCCTTGCTCAAAGGATTGGAAGTAGCGATCGCTGGAGCCCTGACGTTGAGCCATGGCGCCTAATGAGCCCATGCCACGATATGATTTATAAGAACGACCTTGATATAAAATGGTTTCACCTGGTGCTTCATCTGTTCCCGCTAATAAGCTACCCACCATAACAGAGGAGGCGCCCGCTGCTAATGCTTTCGCAATATCACCTGAATAGCGCACACCACCATCGGCAATCACAGGAATATTCTGCTTAGCCAATGCTGTCGCAACATTATAAATAGCGGTAACTTGAGGAACACCTACACCGGCAACAATCCGTGTGGTACAAATTGATCCTGGGCCTATACCCACTTTTATGCCATCCGCCCCTGCTTTCACTAGCGCTAAAGCGCCATCCGCTGTAGCAACATTACCCGCAATCACTTGGAGTTGGGGATAGTGTTGTTTAATCCATTTAACTCTATCAATCACACCCTGAGAGTGGCCATGTGCGGTATCAACGATAACCACATCCACGCCTGCTTCTACCAAGGCACTCACACGATCTTCTGTTTCTTTTCCGGTACCAACAGCAGCACCAACACATAAACGACCTGACTCATCTTTACAGGACAGGGGCTTATCTTTCGCTTTTTGTAAATCTTTAACTGTAATTAAACCTTTAAGCTTAAAAGCATCATTCACAATAAGTATTTTTTCTAACCGATGCTCACGAAATAATTCTACGACCTCGGTCATGGCTGTGCCTTCAGAAACCGTTACTAAACGTTCCTTAGGTGTCATGATACGTGCAACCGGTAAATTCAGATCATTTTCAAAGCGCCAATCTCGGTGAGTCACAATACCTACCAACTCATCTTGATCATTGACTACCGGAACACCGGAGATTCCATAACTTTCAACAAGACTTAATAATTCACCGATACGTGTTGTTGGTTTAACAGTAATAGGATTTTTAACAATACCGCTTTCAAATTTCTTCACTTTACGAATTTCGTCAGCTTGCATTTCAAACGACATATTTTTATGAATAATGCCGATGCCGCCTTCTTGGGCTAGCGCAATAGCCAGTTTGGCCTCAGTCACCGTATCCATTGCAGCGGATACTAAAGGAATGTTAAGCTTTATTGTTCGCGTCAATCTTGTCCTAAGATCAGCATCTTTAGGTAATATGGCGGAGTGGGCAGGCACTAGTAGAACGTCATCAAATGTGAGCGCATCTTCAATAATCCGCATAGCCTTACCCCATAAAATAAAAATAATCGCATATTTTACCTCATTTTTGCATATAAAGAAAAGGCCTGTGTATGTTCACTCAGACGGAAAGCATGAATGGCAAAACAGTTTTAACAGTTGGGCAGCTCAACCTAGCCGCTCGTGCTCGTTTAGAAGAAGTGTTTGGCTTAGTTTGGGTCAAGGGCGAGCTTTCTAATGTGGCGCTCCCGCGTTCTGGACATATCTATTTCACGCTAAAAGATGCACATGCCCAAGTCAGATGTGCCATGTTTAAAGGCTCCAACCGCCATTTGGACTTTACGCCCAAAGATGGGTTGGCTGTGGTTATTCGGGCTCAAGTCAGTATTTATGAAGAACGTGGCGATTATCAGTTGATAGTCACGCAAATGGAAGAATGGGGCCAAGGGGCACTTCAAAAGGCATTTGAAGCACTCAAAGCTAAGTTACAAGCCGAAGGTTTATTCGAGCAAAGCCTTAAAAAACAGCTCCCCGCCTACCCAAAACATATTGGTATTGTGACTTCTCACACGGGCGCTGCCATTCAAGATATCTTGAGTGTGCTCAAAAGGCGTTACCCTATTGCGCAAGTCACGATTTATCATACCCAAGTGCAAGGCAAAACAGCGGCAAAAGACATCGTCAAAGCTATCGAATTAGCGAATATTCACAAAGAAGCGGATGTTTTAGTTATCGCCAGAGGTGGTGGTAGCTTAGAAGATCTCTGGTGCTTTAACGAAGAAATCGTCGCCAGAGCCATTTATGCAAGCGCTTTGCCCACTGTCACGGGGATTGGACATGAAGTCGATTTTACCATAGCGGATTTTGTGGCCGATTTGCGTGCGCCAACGCCTTCTGCTGCTGCAGAGACAATCACACCCGATTCGGTAGAGCTGATTGCACTTTTTGAAAATAAAAAGCACCGTTTAATGCAGGCGATGAAGCGAAAATTAGATTTTGCTGCACAGCGCTTAGATAGTCTTGAAAAACAAATGATTCATCCTGGCATGGTGATTCAACAAGCTTTTCAATTATGCGAGCATTTAAATAAACAATTAGCTCTGCTCATCAATAACATTTTAGAAAAAGCCCAAAACAAGCTGGGAATATTAAGCGCCAGACTAAATGCAATAAGCCCGTTGGCCACACTGGGTCGCGGTTATGCGATTGTGACCGATGAAAATGCTGCAGTAATACAGGATATTAACCAAGTACAAATTAATCAAAAAGTGGTAACACAGTTGCATAATGGTAAATTTAGCAGCGTTGTGACCACAATAAACTAAAAAACATTCGATTACATCATAGTGGACAAATCCTTTGTCCACCCCACAACTTATTTCGAACTTGGAAACAATGTTGAATAAACTGTGCCAATACTCTCAGCTTCTGGTGTTCCTTTAGAAATATCGCTTAACATTTCAATGTCTGCTCTTAAATCCTCAAAATTACCAGAAGATCTTTTAGCCATCTCGGTCTGTTGTATTAATAACGAACGTCTGACTTGTGCGACAGGAGAAGCTGATGTATTCGCAGTCTGAGAAAGTTTAGTTGCCAGCTGAGCTAGCAATTTGTCAACAACGGGGTTTGAAGACGTTTGCGATTCAGTTTCATTTAAATCAAGCGCTTCTAGACTTGTTCCAACATCATCAACAGATGAAGAACCACTAGGATAATAGTGTATATCTGATAATGAACTTACTATCAAACGGGGTTGTGTTGAATTTTCACTGGCATCAACTTTCTTTGCTATCACCTTTTTAGAGTGATTATTTTCGGATGCGCTTTTACTTCTAGAACGTAATGATGCTGGTTGTTCACTTGAGGAGGAGGATGCTTCTATCGTGTCTTTACTAGTTTTGCTTATATCTACTTTTGATTTTGTGAGTAGTTTTTTTGATGAATGACTACGTTTAAGTTCTTTTCTTTTCGATGCTTTTTCTGAAAGATCCTCAACTTGGACGGTGGCGACTGACGCGGAAGCGTTCGAAGTGCTTAACAATCTTAAACTATATTTTCTGAGCTCTCTTAAGCTTAAGGAAGAACGATATTCAGGTTGAAGCTCTGTCTTTTTAAAAAATATTTGCAAGAGCTTATCAATAAATTTTGAAAGATCGAGTGTGGCGCGGATTTCTCTTGTGTTTAGCAGCAAAGATACCATTGATGTTAGCTCAGCCCACAATATATTTTCTTGTGGATCCTGATATTTTTTGTTCTTGGTATCGTCACAAATGACATCAGGCAAAGCTTTATAGATAAAATCTCTATCATAATTGAGATCCATGAGTGAATCTTTGTCTAACGCTTCTAACAATACCTTACGAATAGCTTTTTGATAATTGCCATCTGAAATAATTTCAGCAATAACTACCCCAAGTGACCAAAATTCACAGGCCATGTCAAAAGGTGGACAATCCTTTGTATTGACCAGCATTTCTGGAGCAATATGCCCTATATTACCCGGTTTTGAATTATCTTTTTCGTTTTCAGGATGATTAAGACCTTTGTAAAGCAAACCTGATCCTAAATCTATTAACCTTAATTGAAAAAGTGGAAAACGTGCGCCTCTTAGCACAAAATTTTCCGACTTGAGATCTTTATGTAAAAGTGTTGCAGTCTGATGAAGCCAATTTACCTGTTGTAACACTTGCAAGACTAAATTTGCCTTTTCCTTCAACGTTAGTGCTTTTTTCTTTATAAAATACTCTGGTGAATCTTTATCTTTGGTGTTATCAATTTCATACATAAAATCAAGTAGGTTCGCACCTGAACAGTATTCCATTAACGTGATTTCATATTCTTGTGTAGGATATTGGATTGTAGTATTGGATTTAGATGAACTTGCTGAACTGACATCTTTCATTTCTGAAGTTTGGGTTGATGGCGCAAGAGAAAGAGACACCCTTGCCTGTCCAATTAATTTTCCGGCTAATTTTAAATTACGTCTTTCTCGTTCCAAGTCTTCTTCAAAAGTAATACTTCTTTGAAAATGCACTTTCAAAGCTGCTAAATTGCCAGTCACAAGATTGCGAGCAAGCACAACACGACCTTGTCCTCCCTGTCCCAATAGGGTCGATGCATCTTGTAAATCTATACGATGAAATTGCGTTTCGATGTTACTTGCGTTATTGATTGTATTTATGCTTTGTGTTGCCAAAATAGTATAAGTGGTGAATTGTGCCTGTTTTGCAGAACCTACTTTAACTGTTGGATAAAATATACCACTCTCTTGGTTATTAATTTCCATTTCTTTGAGAACGGCTTTTAAAATTGCAGTGTTTACTTTTTTATCAAGAATAACTAATTTATTTTCTGCATCTTTCGTTGCACTTACACCATCTAAAGCCATTTCCGCACCACCATATAGTTTTTTATGACACAAGGGCGATATTAAATTAGCTAACAAAGAAGATCAAGAAAAACACTACAGGTTATGCTGGATATTCTATGCAATAAAAGACAATGAGGTATGTAACCTCTTTGTCCTCTATTACAGAATAAAAGCGAGTGTTTAATGTAAGAGCAGCTTTACCTGCTTTTTACATGCTTCATTAAACGTTTCTTTTTGTAGATTTGGCGCGGCGTGAGAATATTTCGTTTGTGCGCATAAGGATTTTCACCCGATTTGAAAACTAGTTTAACCGGTGTTCCAACCAGCTTAAGCGCTTTAATAAAATAATTGGTGAGATATTTTTGATAGCTTTGTGGTACTTCTTCGGTTTGATTACCATGAATCACAATTGTTGGCGGATTATGGCCACCACAATGTGCATAACGTAATTTAATCCGTTTACCACGCACTAAAGGTGGCTGATGTGCTTCAATGGCACATTCTAATAGTTCAGTGAGATCGGTTGTACCCAATAGTTTGTTCGCACTTTGATAGACTTTGTCTATGGATTTGAATAAATCACCAACACCTGTACCATGTAAAGCAGAAATGGTATGAATAAGTGCAAAATCAGCAAATTTCAACCGATATTCTAACTGATCTTTAACTTGAGCTTTAGCATCTTCTTCCATGCCATCCCATTTGTTAGCACAGATAATTAAGCATTTACCCGCATCAATCGTAAAACTAATTAGTGATAAGTCTTGATCGGTCAAACCCATTTTTGCATCAAAAATGAGCAACACTACATTGGCTTCTTTAATGGCATGCAAAGTTTTGATGGCTGAAAATTTCTCAACCACATCCATTGTGACTTTCTTTTTGCGAACGCCGGCTGTATCAATCAAAGTATAGGATTTACCCATACGCGTCATATTGATATGAATGCTATCACGAGTCGTGCCTGGCATATCGCAAACAATCACGCGCTCTTCTCCTAACATACGATTCACTAAGGTTGATTTGCCCACATTAGGTCGGCCAATAATCGCAACTTTGGGAGGAGCTGTATCTTCTTCGCTTTCATCAGAGAAATCTGATTCATCTGCCCCATCTAATTCATCAATAACTTCAGGCTCAGGAATAAGCTCAAAAGCTTGCCAAAGCAACTCTTCGATACCCCGATTATGACTAGCCGTAATGGCAGCGATGTCATTAAATCCTAAGCGATAAAAATCACCTTTAATCACTTCCGTGTCTAAACCATCTGTCTTATTAATGACTAATAAAACGGGAGTAGATTGCTTACGTAATTCTTTGGCAATTTCTCTATCAATATGCGTTAACCCCTGACGGCCATCGACAACAAACAGAATTAAATCTGCTTCATTGATAGCAAGGCGTGATTGCTTGAGCATCGCCTCATCAATTTCAGAGGATGTACTTTCACCAATACCACCTGAGTCGATCACAATATAGTGATTATCTTCAAGATAGCCTTGGCCAAACTGCCTGTCTCTGGTTACACCAGGTTGATCAACTACAAGCGCCTTTTGCGAATGCGTTAAGCGATTAAATAAAGTAGATTTACCAACATTTGGCCTACCGACAATGGCAAAAACCGGAATCATCAACTAAACGCTCCCATCAACGGTGATCGCTGCTACTTTTCCGTTGTAGGCATTTACAATCAGTTCATTATTAATACTTATAGGTCCTTGGTAAATTTTTCCAGACAAATGCATACGATTAACGATGTGTCCGTTATTGGCTGATAAGAAATGGACATAGCCACCCCTATCGGCAACAGCTACCAACCCAGATACAACGGATGGCCCCGTAATATAACGCTGCGCAAGCGCGGCTTGTTTCCATTGTGTCGCGCCAGTTTGTTTGTTAATAGCCCACAAATTATGGGCATTATCTGTGACAAAAAGTAAATCTTTGGTTTGGGCAATATTTTGATAGGAGGATACATCTCTGTCCCATAATAGATTACCCGTGTTAATGTTAACTGCCGCCATTTTGCCTTGGTAGGTAATCACATACACCGTGTCATCTGACACTAAAGGATCTGCTGTAATATCAACCATTCGTTGAATTTCAGAGCGACCTTGTGGAAGTGAAATGGTTCTTTCCCACTCAATCACACCTGTTTGTAAATTAAGCGCCAAAAGCTTGCCGGTAGAAAAACCAACCAATACACGATTACCAACAACGACAGGGGCACTACTAAAATGTAAGGTTAAGGAAGGAGTTGCTTGATCAACCGCCCATAGCTTTTGACCACTTTGTGCATTTAAAGCACTAACAGAACCATCATTGGCATGCACTAATACAATACCATCTTTACCACTGGGTGGCGCTAACACTTCGCTATTTACTTTTGATTCCCAGACTTTTTTACCATTGCTAGCATCTAAAGCAACGACTAATGCATCTGCCGTGGATAGTAATAACAAATTATCAACGAGGGTTGGACCTGCACTAAATTTTTTCTTGGTGTTAGTGCTCCAGAGCTTTTTTCCTGTTTTGCTATTTAGAGCAACTACTTTGCCATGGCCATCTGCAGCATAGAGCATGTCATTGTTAGCGTAGGGAATGAGTTTTGTGAATCTTTCTTGTTTTGATAAAGTCCCTGTTGACCATGCCACTTTAGTCGCACCTTTGGGATGCGCAATGGGTGGCAACTCACCTAATTTTGGCTCTGTACGCCCCGCAAAAGGATTACGCACCGGACTTTGGCCACAGCCTGACATCACTAGCCCTAAACTTAATACCAAAGCACTTAAGCTATATTTTTTTATTGTTTTATTCATGATGATTTTTCCTCATCTGCTTTTACATCAAAGGCTGTGGATTCTATACCCAGTTCTTGCATTTTCATTTTCAAAAGCGGGCCATGCATCCCTTCTTCTGGTGTGGAGCTTAGCGCCAATTCATACGCTTTTTTTGCACCATTGATATCTTTTTGCTTTACTAAGATATCCCCTTTTAACTCTGCCATCAGTGTCTGATAAGGTCCTTTCTTGTCGCTATAATGTTTCATGGCTTCGTCAAGTTTGTTTTGCGAAATCAGTAAACGCATTAAACGAATTCTTGCGATGTCCTGAAAATTTTGTTGTGGGCTATGCTGCATAATCCATTTAAGCTGCTCTTCTGATTTGGCCACATCATTTTCTTCAATTGCTTGATGGGCGACAACAAAACCCGCCAGCGATGCATAAGGTGAAGAAGGATATTCTTTAACTAAAATATCGGCTTTACTTTTGATAGTGTCTTTATCATTTTTTTCTAAACCTTCTAATAAAACCATATACTGATCGGAAGCGGCATCTCTTACTACTTGTTGGTGATGGCGCCAATAGATTGTGGCGCTAACGATAAAGGCCACAACAATTATGATCCATGAAATCATATTGCCATATTGTTTAAACCATTTTTTGATGGCTTCGACTTGTTGTTCTTCCGTTGCATAGACTTCCATGAACTATCACCTTACTGTTTAATATGTGCTTTTAAGAAAGCTAACGTTTCATCAATTGTTCTAGTTGCTTGAGGGATATCACCTCTGAGCGCTTTAATACTTACCGTGTTTGTTTGAATTTCCGTTTCGCCCAAAACTAACGCAAATTGCGCACCGCTTTTATCGGCTCGCTTAAATTGGCTCTTAAAACTCCCTGCCCCACAGTTCATTAATACTTTAACGTGAGGTAAGGCGCTTCGAATGATTTCGGACAATAATATCGCCTTGCTTGTCGCGTTTTCACCATCGGCAACAACATAGACATCAACTGCTTGTGATTGTGGAATCAACTGATTATCTTGCAATAACATAATCAAACGTTCCATACCTAAAGCAAAACCAACACCAGGCGTTGGCTGTCCACCCATTTGACTAACGAGATCGTTGTACCTACCACCTGCGCAAACTGCACCTTGTGATCCCAAATGCGTTGTCACCCACTCATAAACGATGTGGGTATAATAATCTAATCCACGTACAATACGGGGATCAACTTCAAAGGGGATCTCCAGATTTTTAAGCTCATTTTGAATTGTTTCAAAATGCGCTAAAGATTCATTACCCAAATAATTAATTAGTAAAGGGGCATTTTTATTTATCTCAATCACATCCGGATTTTTGCTATCTAAAATCCGCATTGGGTTGGTGTATAAGCGTCCTTCGAACAATTCTTCTTTGGCGCCACAGCCCTCATAGTAAGCAATAAGCGCTTTACGATATTGTTGTCTTTCTTCTAAGGTGCCCAAGGAATTAAGTTTTAAAACTATCTTATCATCTAACCCAACTGAGCGCCATAATCTCGCCATCATGGCAATTTGCTCTACATCAACATCGGGGCCTTCTAAACCAAAGGCTTCAATACCAAATTGATAAAATTGGCGATAACGCCCTTTTTGAGGTTTCTCTCGACGAAACATCGGGCCCATGTACCACAAACGTTGTGATTGATTACGAATAAGGCTATTTTCAATGACTAAACGAACACTTTGCGCGGTACTTTCAGGTCGTAACGTGAGCCATTCACCACCCTTGTCTTCAAAGGTGTACATTTCTTTTTCAACAATATCGGTAACTTCGCCAATCGCCCGCTTAAAAAGCTCTGTTTGCTCAAGCATAGGCATGCGAATTTCTTGGTAACCATAGGCTGCGGCCAAGGATTTAAGCTGCTGTTCTACGAAGTACCAGGCTGGCATTTCCTCTGGCAGAATGTCCTTCATCCCTTTGACAACTTTGATCCCTAACGACATGAGCTGTGCCCCTATTGGCATGAAATGATAAATTTTTTAGAGCAGGTACTTTACCAATTTCCGGGGGAGACTGCATCTTTTGCCCCCAACAGAGAGGGGCAAAATCAGTATTTGCCAAAAAAAAAGGCAGATTCTGCGTCTGCCTTTTTAAATAAGGTATTGAATGTGTTGGTTAGATTGCTTGCCAGGTGCCATTAGGATGGCGGCATGCGGTACCATACACTCTTTCGGTACGGCCATTAATCGTGGCTGTTGTTGCAAATTCGCGGCAATAATATCCATCAAATCGACGATGGCCATCTCTAATGGGACGGTAGTATCCCCAATTGCCTGTTCTAGCGTTATTCCAATAAATCGTTTGACCAACAGGCGCTCTTGTTGCTGTTACAAACGCACGATTGGCTTCTTTCATATCTTCTTCGTCTAGGCTTTGGCCAACAGCTTTACCAAATAAACCACCGAATACCGCACCAATTGCAGCACCGGCAAGACGTCCAGCACCATGGCCAAATTGCGCGCCAATAATGGTACCAGCTACAGCACCAAAAGCAGTTGCCGCTGTTTCATTACGGCCACTATTTTGGCAGCCCATTAAAAGAGCACTTGAAACCAGTAAAACAATGGGTAATCTTAGTGTCATTTTCATCAATTTTATCCAGTACTAAGAATTTAGCACTGCCTCCTGTATGCGTTTTCATGCTTCCTGGTATTGTTTTCGACATATCAGCTAAAATCTTTAATATGACCTTAAGATTTTTTATTCTCGTGCGATAATAAAGTTAAGAACTGAGGAGTTTTGATTTCAATGACACCGAGTTTTGATCCCGCCCCGCTGAATGCATTCTTTGATGAAGTAAAAGAACAGCTGGGAATAGAGCTAAAGTATCATTCAGATAACCCTAAATTTCCAATTCAACTTGCAATGGCGCCTAATGGTCTTTCGCGCAATAAGTGCATTGAATTATTACAATTCATTAAGACCCAAGTCGATCTGCGAGATAATGAAATTGGTGAGCTTTATGCCAGCAAAACCAGCCCAGGTAAATATGTTTTAGATATTCACATGCACGCAACCAAAGCGTTGGCCGATGTTTATGCATTGAGCACGTTTTATCCGCATGAAGATGAAGAAGAAACACCTATTAGACAGCCTAAAAAATCTAAAAAATCAGAAGATTCTGGCGAGACCAAGCCTAAAAAAATACCCGGCAAAAAAGAATTAGATGAAGAAGATGAGTAATGAGTTTCATCACTCAGCATCATTTCTTCAAATCTTCCATAAATGCATGGGCCGTCTTGCTTACCTAAAGTGCTATTACACCCATATAAACAGATAAACGTATTGACTTAAAAGATATATGTCAGTAAATTGGCTTTTATTTGTAGGAAGATAAATATGAGACTTTTAAGTAATACAGAGATTGAAAACGTATCTGGTGCTGGCACCATAGCTGCAATACTTTTAGCACCCATTGCAGTCACAGCTTCCGTTGGCGGTGCATTAATGGCCTCTCTTAGCTGTCCCATTTTACTTTACCAAGGAAAAGGTTTGAGTGGTTGTGCAAGTCATATTGGTTTGGGACTCGGAATTGGTGTGCTTATCGAACAAAGCGCCTTTCAGTGGTAAAAAGTATGGGTGAGCCATTGTTGCTCACCCACCCCATCTAGCCTTGCCTTGTGTATAAATCTGATAATTTCGCCTTAGGATATTGCGCATTCAGCAATAACTTACTGCGCTGTTCAAGGTTTCTATCGTTAAAATGTTTGGCAATTTCAACGCCCAAGAGCAAAGAGCGTGCATTGGGTTTAGATAGCTGTACATATCGCGCATGATAATCTTTAGCTTCATCAAATTTTCTAAGCTGAAACTTGAGAATGGCTAATTCTAACAAAGCATTTGATCTATTCATGTCATAACGTAGGGCTTTTTCTAAGTATTCCGCCGCTTTGGCATGTTCTGGAATTTGCAGTACACACAAACCCGCATTTTCCATCGCCTCAGCAGTTTGGGTAAAATTAGGATCTTCCACTGCTTTTAAAAATTCTTTTTCAGCTTCTTTGAATTTTTTCTGACGGCATAAGAAGGCGCCATACATATTGTGCTCATTGCCACCTTTGCTGTTAAGACTAATGGCTTTAACATAAGATTTTTGAGCCTCTTCTATCTCACCTACACGTTCTTGAAAGTAACCAAAAGTGTAGTGGACTTCAGGCAAGTTAGGAGCCAGCTCTTTGGCATGATTAAATTTTGACTTGGCTCTGGCAATTTGATCTTGTTTTAAATAAGAAACGCCAAGCTCTAGGTTTAATTTTGCTGCTTTGACTTTATCTGCGGGCGGAAGCTGGTACAAACTGCTTAACGATCCATTATGATCGCTTGTTTTTTCCGCTTTTTTAGCCGATTGGCCACAGGCAACCAACATTGAGGCTAATCCTAGTAAAATGAAAAATTTCCCTTTTTTCATTAGTTCACTTCCTTATTACGGATGTTGTACTACAAGTTCAATACTTTTCTTAAATTTGGCGCTACGTTGCGTCCTGTCATTCACTTGTCCAGCCAGTTGACCGCAAGCAGCATCAATATCATCACCACGGGTTTTACGTTTCATGGTTATAAGGCCTGCTTCCATCAGAATATCTTGAAATTTTCGAATATCATGTTCATCTGATCGCTCATATTTTGTACCAAAAAATGGATTAAATGGGATCAAATTCACTTTAGACGGTACATCTTTAAGAATACGAATAAGTTCATGAGCATGTTCTGGTTTATCATTCACGCCCTTGAGCATCACATATTCCATGGTAATGCGTCTGCGCTTATCATCTTTTAAGTAACGTTTGCACGCTGCTAATAAAGTCGCTATGGGATATTTTTTATTAATGGGTACTAATTCAGTACGCAAAGCATCATTCGGTGCATGTAATGAAACAGCTAAAGCCACATCGCATGCTTCTCTTAATTGATCAATCGCAGGCACAACCCCTGAGGTGCTCAAGGTCACACGGCGCTTGGATAAACCATAGGCCATATCATCAAGCATAAGGGTCATGGCCATCACCACATTATCAAAATTTAATAAGGGTTCACCCATTCCCATCATCACAACATTAGTGACAGGTCTATCAGGAATGACAAAAACACCTTCAGCTTTGAGTTTTTTAACGACTAACCAAAGCTGTCCAATGACTTCTGCTGAAGATAAATTTCGCTGAAAGCCTTGCTGCGCGGTATGGCAAAAAGAGCAATTCAAGGCACAACCTACTTGAGAAGAAATACACAACGTGGCACGCAACGGTTCTGGAATATAAACGGTTTCAATTGCACCGCCGCCATCAACCTTAAATAACCATTTACGTGTACCATCTTTAGCGATATGTTCACTGATGACTTCAGGCGGACGAATTTCGCAACGTTCAGACAATTTTTGACGCAAGTCTTTGCTCAAATTTGTCATCAGTGAGAAATCATCAACGGATTGTGCATGGATCCATTTTAAAACTTGCTGCGCACGAAACGGCTTCTCACCCAAATCTATAAAGACTTGAGTGAGTGCTTTCATATCTAATCCAAGTAGATTGATTTTTTCAGTCACTATCGAACTCGTTCACACAATTCATTAGCTTTGAAAAAGTAGCTGATTTCTTGTGAAGCTGTTTCAGGTGCATCTGAACCATGAACGGCATTCTCATCGATAGAGCTTGCAAAGTCAGCACGAATGGTGCCTTTATCTGCTTTCTTAGGATCAGTTGCGCCCATCACTTCGCGATTTTTAGCAATGGCATTCGGGCCTTCTAACACTTGTACTAAAACTGGGCCGCTGATCATGAAGCTAACGAGATCTTTGAAGAAAGGACGTTCTTTATGCACTTCATAAAAGCCTTCCGCTTGTTCGCGGCTCAGTTGCATCATTTTTGCCGCCACAACACGCAAGCCTGCTTTTTCAAAGCGGGCAATAATGTCGCCAATGTGGTTTTTAGCAACAGCGTCTGGCTTGATGATTGATAGTGTTCTTTCTAAGGACATTATATTCTTATCTCCGAGGTCATTAATCCAACTTGCTTATTTGGCGCAACTATAGCGCTTCACATAATTATTTTGTTCGCTCCTGAACTCGCCTGCTAAAAGCAGGCTCAGACATGCATACACTTCTCAAAATAATTATCTGAAGCGCTGCTATTATACAACTATGCAACTTCATCTATCCAGGCCATCTGGATGGCTTCAAGAATTTTTTCATTGCTCTTTTTAGGGTCGTCGCTAAAATCGGGTAATTCACATACCCAACGATGTAGATCAGTAAAACGAACATACTGGGGATCAACATCTTCATGCTTTTCAGACAAAGCAATGACAATATCTTGAATATCTGTCCAACGGATTGTCATTAGCGTTTCTCCGAGACTTGGTTAAGCGTGTATTTTGGAATTTCAACGGTTAAATCTTCATCATCCACTATCGCTTGACAGCCCAAACGTGATTGGGGCTCTAATCCCCATGCTTTATCTAGCAAATCTTCTTCACGTTCAGATAAATCATTTAAAGAGTTAAACCCTTGACGGACGATCACATGGCAAGTCGTGCAAGCACAAGATTTTTCACAAGCATGTTCAATCTCAATTCCATTGGCTAAGGCAACATCAAGAACCGTTTCACCAGGTTTAGCTTCAACGACTTTTCCGTTAGGGCAAATATGTTCGTGAGGTAAAAAGGTTATCTTTGTCATGGCACAATCAGCTCTATGTCGTTTATCGTTTTACCTGATAGCACTTGATTAAGCGCTTTATTTAGACGAAATTCAGCAAAATGTTGAGCGTCTGGCTCGATCTCATGTAAGGTTTGCTTTATTTGAGCAATATTTTGATCTTTAATAGCTTGTTCTAACTGATCCTTTTTGCTAACCAGCGCTTGTAAATGCGTAGGTGGATAATATGTTCCATCCAATTTTATTGCCGCATCTAGGCTTAACACTAATTGGTTCGCTTGGGTTATTTTTTCATGGAGTTTGCGCACTTTAACGTCTTGTTCGGCATGTTGCACCGAATCTTCAATAAAGTGAATAATTTGTTGCTCGGATAAACCATAGGTTGGTTTCACTGATATGGTATTTTGCACCCCAGACAAGAGTTCTTTGGCATCTACACTCAGCAAACCATCACAATCCACTTGGAAGGTTACCTCGATGCGCGCTTTACCTGCCATCATGGGTGGGAATCCTGATAAATCTAAATGAGCAAGTGAACGACAATCTTTGGCCATTTCTCGCTCACCTTGAACGACATGTAACGACAGGCCAGTTTGTCCATCTTGATAGGTCGTAAACGTTTGGGTGGCATGGGCAGGGATTGGCGTATTGCGCATTAATATTTTATCAACAGCGCCCCCCATCATCTCAATTCCTAACGAAAGCGGCAAAACATCCAATAACAACATGTCATTAAACGTTTGATTGCCTGATAAAATACTGGCTTGAATAGCTGCCCCTACCGCCACAACTTGATCAGGGTCGATATCGGTCAGCGGCGGTTTAGCAAAAAATTCCCCCACTTTTTCACGAATAATTTTGGCGCGGGTCATTCCCCCAACCATCACAATATGATCTATATCACAAGCATTACGTTTGGCATCTTTAAGTGCTCTATTGCAAAGAATGAGCATTCGCGCCATCAACGGTTCTATGAGGGTATTTAAGATGTCCAGCGTTAGGGTACCAGACCAACCATCACATGCCATAGTTACGCTGTCTTTTGTGCTTAATTGTTCTTTGGCTGTTCTTGATTGCTCAAGCAGCTTAGCATAACCATTTTGACCCAGCGTTAAGTTGCCTGCTGTAACACACCAGTTAGCA
This sequence comes from Uncultured Candidatus Berkiella sp., assembly GCA_964606325.1. Classification (GTDB taxonomy): domain Bacteria; phylum Pseudomonadota; class Gammaproteobacteria; order Berkiellales; family Berkiellaceae; genus Berkiella. The sequence goes on along the minus strand of CAZSGE010000001.1, from coordinate 124,196 downwards.
ATAAGTTGATCAATATCATCCCCACCTAAGGCGGTATCTCCCGCGGTAGCAAGCACTTCAAATACACCCTGGCTTAATTCAAGGATGGAAACATCGAAAGTGCCTCCCCCCAAATCAAATATTAAACAAGACCCTTTAGCCGCTTTGTCTAAGCCATAAGCAATAGCTGCGGCAGTGGGTTCATTTAATAAACGCAATACATTGATGCCGGCCAATCTAGCCGCATCTTTTGTTGCTTGACGTTGTGCATCATTAAAATAAGCAGGTACGGTAATTACCGCATCAAGGATTGAGCTATCAACTTTATGCGCTCGCTGTAACAGTGTTTTTAAAATCTCGGCTGATACTTGAACAGCATTTACATTGCCCAGTTGAGTTTGTAATTCACAAATCGATGCCTCATTATCGACAAAGCGATAAGCTAATCCTTGATTAATGGCTAAAATATCCTTTGGCGCTCTTCCCATTAACCTTTTCACCGAAACAATGGTGTCAAAAGGGGCAGCACTGAAACATGCTTTCGCCTTTTTCCCGACCAGCACATCACCTTTCGCAGGATAATGAACCACTGAAGGAAGTAACGCGGCGTTTTCATCATCTGTCAGTACGGTGATTTTACCGTTGATATCTAAAGCGACAAGAGAATGGGTCGTGCCAAGATCAATACCAATGGCAGTTCTTTTCTCGTTATGTGTAATGGGCTCTTGAATTTCTAAGGGCATCGCAAACTTAACTTATAGGTTTTCATCATATTCTTGTATTAGTCGTGCATAAAAAAGCATTTGCCGCACAATCAATCGTGCTTGCGGCAAATCAGCACTTACCTCTTCTTTGTCCAAATATTGACTTAACGTGTTTTCACACGCTTTCAGTTTTGCATCAACATCATCTTTAAGCGATTGACCTTCTTTATCTGCCAATCTTTCTCGAAACGCTATTTGCTCCATCAAGAAGTCGATGGGCATAGCGGTATCGGTTTCAGATTGCACATCTATGCCATGTAATTTCAATAAATAGAGTGCTCTTTTTAACGGTGAGCACAGTACTTGGTACGCTTCATTAATTGTTGATGATAGAGCAACGGCGGCGCGTTTTTCGCTGATGCTAACATACTTATCAGGATGTATTTTTTGTTGTAATTGATAAAAGCGCGCTTTAATAGCTGTTACATCTTGTGTAAAAGTTTTAGCCAAACCAAAAAGTGTAAAATAATCACTTTGCGCACTTAACATCAACTACTCGTCTGTTAAAGTAAAACTTTCACCGCAACCACACTGGTTACCCACATTCGGATTATCGAATTTCAGCCCCTCGTTGATGCCTTCTTTTCGAAAGTCTAAAACCGTGCCGCCTTTCAAAAATTTTAAGTAAACATCTTTATCGACTAACACGGTGACATCATCTGCTTTAAAAGCATAATCAATGGCTTTTTGGCTTTCAGGATAAGCATATTCTAATACGTATTCATAACCTGAACACCCGGCCTTTTTAACACCCACTCTCACCCCAATCGGTGTTTTTTGTGCTTTTTCCATAGAACGCTTTAAATGGCTCAAAGCGCTTAAAGTAATTTTTAAACCTGGATCCTGTGGCGGTAAATCAGCTGGTAACTGCATCATTGGCTCGTTCATGTTTTGCTCGATAATCTTTTACGGCGGCTTTAATGGCATCTTCTGCTAACAAGGAACAGTGTATTTTCACTGGAGGCAGTTTTAATTCCTGCGCTATCTCTGTATTTCTTATTTTATCAGCTTCTTCTAAAGTTCGCCCCTTTAACCACTCAGTCGCTAAAGAGCTCGAAGCAATCGCTGAGCCACACCCATAGGTTTTAAACACGGCGTTTTTAATAATGCCCGTGTTTTCATCAACTTCTATTTGCAGTTTCATAACATCACCGCATGCAGGGGCCCCGACCATACCGGTGCCGACCTGAGGGTTATTTTTATCTAAAACACCTACATTTCTGGGATTTTCGTAGTGATCTATCACTTTCTCATTGTAAGCCATACTGTTTTATCCTCATTTTAATTAGTGTTCAGCCCATTCAATGGTGCTTAAATCAATACCTTCTTTGTGCATATCCCACAACGGTGACATGTCACGCAAACGTTTAATGATGTGACGTACACTGGCGATAGCTTGATTCACTTCTTCAACGGTAGTGAATCTTCCAAATGAAAAGCGCAAGCTACTGTGAGCTAGCTCATCATTTAATCCCAAGGCACGTAAAACGTAGGAGGGCTCAAGACTGGCAGATGTGCAAGCAGAGCCGGAAGAAAGTGCTAAATCTTTCAATCCCATGATCAAAGATTCGCCCTCAATATAGTTGATGCTGATATTCAAAATACCCGGCAACGACAATTCAGGGTGTCCGTTAAGATATATTTCTTCAATATCTTTTAGGCCATCCCAAAGTTGGGCTTTAAGTTTAGCAACTTTAATTGCATCTTGCTGCATCTCATCTTTAGCAATACGGCAAGCTTCACCCATGCCAACGATCTGGTGGGTCGGTAAAGTGCCTGAGCGCATCCCTCTTTCGTGACCACCACCATGCATTTGGGGCGTTAATCTTATTCTTGGCTTACGCCTAACATACAAAGCGCCAATACCTTTGGGGCCATAGAGTTTATGACTTGTGATTGAAAGCAAATCAATTTCATTTTGCTGCATGTCTATAGGAATTTTACCAACCGTTTGCGCGGCGTCGACATGGAAAATGATATCTTTCTCACGCGTAAGTTTTCCAATGGCCATAATGTCTTGAATAGTGCCAATTTCATTATTTGCATGCATAATCGATACGACGCACGTATCTGGCCGTATTGCGGCTTGCACTTTGTCGACGCTGATTGAACCTTGTTTATCAGGATCAAGATAGGTGACTTCAAACCCTTCTCTTTCAAGTTGGCGGCACGTGTCTAAAACAGCCTTGTGTTCAATTTTACTGGTAATAATATGCCGACCTTTTCGCTGATAAAACTGAGCAGCACCTTTAATCGCTAAATTATTGGATTCAGTTGCACCACTGGTCCAAATAATTTCTCTTTCATCTGCATTGATTAAATCAGCAACTTGCTTGCGCGCCGTTTCCACTAATTCTTCTGCTTTCCAGCCATAAGCATGGGAGCGCGATGCGGGGTTACCAAATTCTTCTTTTAAACAAGTGGTCATTTTCTCAATGACCCTATCATCAAGCGGTGTGGTTGCCGCATAATCAAAGTACAGCTGCTTGCTCATATAACTTCTTCCAGATTTTTAAGGCGCTTTTTGGCTGATAAAGGCGGCATATTTAAAGGACTATCAGGTTTGATAACATCTTCTGAAAAGGGTTCAAGTGGAAACGGTTTATCACCTTTTAACTGCAAAGTGTAAGGATAAAATTGGGTAATTCTCGCTAAACCATGATGCAACAGTTGGGATGCCATTTGTCTTGTTAAACGTTGCTTAACTGTAGCATCACTCGATAATAAAATGACGTTATGCATGTTCTAACCTAATAAATTGCATGGGTATTTGTTTATGTTTTGCGATAGCCAACACTTGTGGCTTTTTGGCTAAGGCGCCAAGCGTAATTCCTTGAAAAAAATGCGCAATTTTGTCATTGAGCTCATCCCATAAATGATGGGTTAAACACACTTGTCCTTCATGACAATTCGCTTTTCCTTGGCATTTTGTTGTATCGATTCGCTCATCCACAGCATCAATGATATCAGCCAAAGTAATAGCCTCTGGTTCTCTTGCCAGCACATATCCACCCTTTGCACCCCGTATACTTTTTAAAAGGCCTTTGGTGCGCATCAAATGAGCCAGCCTTTCTAAATAGGCCGCTGAAATACCATGGCGAGTTGCCAGTGTGGATATCGTAATTGGACCATCTTCTTGGTGTAATGCCATATCGAGTAGTGCCGTAACGGCATATCTGCCCCGAGTTGTTAGTTTCATAACAAACCTTACCCTCTTAAGTTGGGCAAAGATTCTCATACCCTACTAAATTAGTCAAGATTCTCGTTTCCCAACCATCTTTAAAAATCCTCGCAATATATTCACCTCTTCTTGCTCAAGGTGGGCTTTGGTAAATAAGCGCTTTAATCGAGGTAACAATTTTTTAGGATGTTTAGGATCCATAAACCCCACTTGTATGGAAACAGCTTCAAAATGAGACAAAAGACCTGTGATTTCATCTTTTGTTGCCTTTTGAGCAAATTCGGTGACAGGCGTGGGAGTTTCAGTTTGAGCTAGATAAGCTTGAAATATTTCATATACTATTACTTGCACTGCCGCGCCTAAATTTAAAGAGGCATACCCAGGGTTTGTGGGAATGCATAAATGATAATCACAACTTTGCAGCTGCTCATTGGTCAAACCTGCACGTTCCTGGCCAAAAACAAAGGCAACTTCGTTTTCAAGCGTTAAAAATATCGCTTTATTTGCCGCCTCTTTTGGGGTGAGCTGTGGCCAAGGGAACTCGCGACTTCTTGCGCTGGTGCCAAAAACCCATTGGCAATCTTGAATGGCTTCATCAAAAGTCTGGGTTATAACAGCATTTTCTAAAACGTCATCCGCCCCAGAGGCACGAGCGGTTGCTTCCGCATGCGGATAGTTTTCAGGAGCAACGAGCGTTAAGCGCGTAAGCCCCATATTTTTCATTGCTCGAGCGACAGCGCCTATATTGCCTGGATGGGTGGGTTGGCAAAGAACAATACGAATTTTGTCTAACATCTGCGTTAACATTAAGTTCAAAGGCGGGCATTATATCATGCAGTGATTAGCGGGACTTACCCATTTTTGATATAATGAGCGCCAATACATCAATATAAAGTTAACAAACTAACACTATGCATCCAATCGTCAATATAGCAGTCTCAGCCGCTAGAAGTGCTGGAAAAGTGATCCTTCGCGCACAAGATCAAATGGATAAATTGCAGGTTATTGAAAAAGGCCGTAACGATTATGCGAGCCAGGTAGACAAAGCTGCTGAAGAAATTATCATCGAGACGATTAAAAAATCGTATCCAAATCATGCTATCTTGGCAGAAGAATCCGGGTTAACACCCGGCAATGGTTCATCTGATGTAACCTGGATTATTGATCCCTTAGACGGCACAACTAACTTCTTACATGGCTTTCCGCAATTTTGTATCTCGATTGGTGTCAAACAAGGTGACAAAATCTATCACGGTGTGGTTTATGATCCCATTCGTGATGAGTTGTTTTCAGCATCACGTGGCGAAGGCGCCAGAATGAATGGCCAACGCCTTCGCGTGAGTAATGCAGAAAAACTTGATAAATCACTGCTAGGCACGGGTTTTCCTTATCGCGATTTTTCTTATCTTGATGATTACTTAACTTTTCTCAAAGCTATCATTCCTCACTGTGCCGGAATAAGACGCGCAGGCGCCGCTGCTTTAGATTTGGCTTATGTGGCAGCCGGTCGCTTAGATGGTTTTTGGGAATTTGGCTTAAAACCATGGGATATTGCAGCGGGGGCTTTATTAATTCATGAAGCCGGTGGTTATATCAGCACCGTTCAAGGTGACGCCAATATACTGAATGGTAAAAGCATTTTGGCGGCTCCGCCAAAAATTTATCAAGAATTGATGGATCTGTGTAAGCAATTTTTTAACAATCGATAATCATCTTTGCACGAACCAGGGCAGACACATCCTACCACCTAAAAAGCGAGGAAGGACAAAAAGTCTGCCCTTACATCAAACCAAATCCATTACATGATCATTTATTGGCGTGATGTTCTTTAGCCGCATCAATAAATGCAATCCAAAGCTTTTTTTCCTCATTGCTTAACACAAATTCCGGATGCCACATAATACCGACAAAAAAACGTTTATCTTTGGCTTCAAAACTTTCTATGACACCATCAGGTGCTCGGGATGTCACCGTCATGCTCGCTGCCACCCTATTAATACCTGCATTATGATTGCTATTAACCGCTAGACGCTTTGCTCCCATAATACGAAAAAGCATTGAATCAGGCAGAATGTCCACCATATGTACTACTTTATGGCGGGTTTCATTGCGATGCTGTATAGGCGTACCCAAAGATTTTTTAAGATTTTCATAGATAGTGCCGCCCAAAACAATATTGATTTGCTGCATGCCAGCGCAGATCCCTAGCATGGGCAAATTATTTGCATAGCCTTGTTTAATCAAACCATATTCAATATTTTCACGAGATTGAAATTTAGGTTTATAGTCTTTTGCTAGACCGGTAGTATAAGCTTCTGGCGGTGTAGCAAAATCACCACCCGTTAACACAACGCCATCTAATATTTTTAAATAATCATCCAATGCTTCGACATCATGACCAATAAATACTGGCACACCACCGTTTTCAGCAATCACTTGGCTATAATTTTGTCGCATCGCATACCAAGGATATTCAGAATAACCGCCTTTGCCTCCATCATTTAATAAAATACCAATCAGCGGTTTGATTTGCTTGCTGGATGTAGAGTGTAAAAAGGCATTGATTAGAAACAAAAGCGAAACGGCAAACACACCGATGAAAATAACTCGAGAAATGGTTCGCAAAGAACCTGATTTGAGAAATGTCATACTACGATTCTCTCATGCTATGATTATTTTGGTATTCCTGAACGCCCACTGACAGCGGGCGTTAACCTAAATCCGCTTCCCAAAATATTTATCGCAAGGACGAATATTTAAGGCATATCATCTACGACTTTCTTAGTATTAGGAAGCAAGTCTTGTCTGCTTAATCCCAATACCACGGCAAGCGAACCTGCCACAAAGATAGATGAGTAGGTACCGATAACGATACCGATGATTAACGAAAGCGAGAAGCCGTTTAAGGATTCGCCACCAAGGAAGAACAAGGCAACTACCACTAATAACGTCAAACAGGATGTCATGATAGTTCGAGACAAGGTCTGATTAATGGATAAATTCATAATCTCTTCGGTATCGCCTTTTCTGACTTTACGGAAGTTCTCACGCACGCGATCGTAAACAACGATAGTGTCGTTTAATGAGTAACCAATCACAGCTAAAATACCAGCTAAGGTAGCCAGATCAAATTCGATTTGAAAATAGGCAAATATGCCCAAAATGATGATGGGATCATGAAGCAACGCAACCGCCGCACTGACACCAAAGCGCCACTCAAAGCGAACGGCGATGTAAATCATAATGGCAATTAATGATACCAATACAGCAAGTGCACCTTGCTCCGCCAATCTATCGCCCACTTCAGAGCCAACAAATTCGACGCGTCTTAATTCAATGTTGGGCTCTTGTTGCTTTAGTACTTCAAGGACTTTTTGCCCTAATTGTTGCTCCGTGATCCCTTCTTTATTAGCTAATTTAACAATGATGTCCTTAGCGGAACCATATTGCGCTACTTTTGCACCATTAAAGCCTGCCTCTTCTAAATGATGACGCACGTCTTCAACAGACGTATTTGTACTATAGCGCAGTTCTAATTGGGTACCACCGGTAAAATCTAAACCAAAATTTAACCCTTTACTAAAAAGGAAAAATGAGGCTAACAAACAAATCAAAACGGAGAAGATTGCCGTTACTTTGCGCAATCCCATAAAATCTATTTTAGTTTGATGATGAAATAGTTCCATGGCTTAAATCCCTATTCTCAAATGTTTCACAGCTCTACCGCCATACATTAAGTTCACAATTGCACGTGTACCCGTTGTTGCCGTTAGCATTGAGGTCAATATGCCGATACAAAGTGTTACGGCGAAGCCTTTTACTGGACCTGTTCCAATACTAAATAAAATAATACCGACAATCAGTGTTGTGAGGTTAGCATCGATAATGGTTGCCAGTGCGTGCTCAAACCCGCCGTGTATAGCCGCCTGTGGCGACATACCATTACGCAACTCTTCTCGAATACGCTCGAAGATAAGCACGTTAGCATCCACGGCCATACCAACTGTCAAAACGATACCCGCCATGCCAGGTAACGTGAGAGTTGCCCCCACCACTGATAAAATAGCAATTAAGAGAACAACGTTAATGAGTAACGCAAGATTAGCAATAATGCCAAACACGCTGTAATAAACCAACATTGCTAAAACAACTAGTCCCAGCCCTACTTCAATAGAAATGATCCCTAAGCGGATATTTTCTTGACCTAGGCTTGGACCAACGGTGCGCTCCTCAACAATGTTCATTGCAGCAGGCAATGCACCAGCACGTAGAAGTAAAGATAAATCTTGCGCTTCGCTTAACGTTAAACCGGTGATTTGAAATTGGCTACCCAGAGCACTTTGAATAGTTGCAATGCTAATCAACAGTTCAGTTTTCTTATTTTTCTTAACTGGTTGCCCATCGACAATCTCATGGTCTGTTTTGGATTCAATATAGACAACACCCAACAACTCCCCAATATTGTCTAGTGTGGCTTTTTTAAAGAGAGATAAACCTGCACCACCGACACGCACTAAAACAGCGGGTCTGCCCGTTCTATCATCTGAACCGACCATCGCTCCCGTAATGGATTCACCTGTTAAGATTTCTCTTTTGTATAACAAGTATGGACGACCATCTCGCTCGTAATACCACTTTGTACCAGGCGGTGGGGTCGTACCAGGTTTGGCATTGGCACTTTGTTCTCTGGCATGTAAATGAAATTCTAAAGTAGCTGTTTTCCCTAAAATATCCTTTGCTCGAGCTGTATCCTGAATACCAGGTAATTCAACCACTATATGATTCATTCCCTGACGTTGTACAACCGCTTCAGCAACGCCAAGTTCATTCACACGATTTCGCAATGTGGTCATGGTTTGTTCTAAGGTATTATTTTTAATATCCTGAACAACCGCAGGTTTTAAATTCAAAATTAATTGAAATTTACCCTCTTCCAAATTACGCGTGATATCAAAATCTCTAGAGCGGCTTCTAATTGCATCCTGCGCTTTTTGCAAAGTCACTTCATCATCAAATGAAATAGACAGCCCTTGATCTGTTGTTTTTGCTAGTTGGCGATAACGGATTTTATCATCGCGTAAAGTGTTCCGAATATCACCAAACTCACTCTCTATCCGTCTTTCAACGGCCGTATTCACATCTACTTCCATGAGAAAGTGCACACCGCCACGTAAATCCAACCCCAGCTTCATGGGTTTTGCCCCAAGTGCTGAAAGCCATTCCGGCGTTTTAGGAGCTAAATTTAAAGCAACAATGTAGTTATCACCCAGTCTGGCACTGATAATCTCTTTTGCTTTAATTTGCGTAGGCGTATCTGAAAATCGAATTAAAAGCGAATTGTCTTCATTTTGAATCGATTTAAATTTTATATCAGAAGCTTGCAATGCTTGCTTTATTTCATCTTGGGTATTGGCTGATAAGCTGTAACCAGAACTTGGCAACACCTGAATAGCAGGATCTTCACCAAATAAATTAGGTGTAGAATAAATAATACCTACAAGTAAAATAAAAGCTAATAACACGTACTTCCATGTGGGATATCTATTAAGCATTGGCTGTCTCTCACTTAAATCGTTTTCATCGTTCCTTTGGGAATGGTCGCTGAAATAGCTTGTTTTTGTATTTTAACTTCAATACCTTCAGCTATCGTGATAACGATAAATTGTTCGGAAACTCTTAACACTTTACCAAGCAAACCGCCCGATGTAATGACTTCATCGTCTTTTGAAATGCTTGTGATTAATTGTTGATGCTCTTTAGCTCGTTTGGTTTGAGGTCTAATCGCGATAAAATAAAGCGCAATCATAAAAACGCCAATCATGAGCACGCTGCTCATCATGCTTTGGCCTTGAGCAGGCGCAGCGGCAAAAACAGAAGATGGTAGGCAAAGTAATAACGGTAAAAGACGTCTCATAGTCACCCCAAAATAATTAAGCACAATAACATTGCTATATAAATAGAATCATAATAGGCATTGCAATCTACCTTGGAAGGCATTTAAACGCAAATTATGTTGCTAAGATAGAACAAAAAATGGCTATTTTTGAGTTGGTTAGATATATACCAATAGGTTATGAAGCCCCATTGATCTTATTTGTTGACCGAGTATACTGTGCGCCACTGCCTAATCAATGCGCCGGAGTGGCGGAACTGGCAGACGCGCCAGACTCAAAATCTGGTGATGGTAACATCGTGTGGGTTCGATTCCCTCCTCCGGCACCATTTCCTAAGCAAACCTCGCTCTGAGGTTTTGTTCATTTTGCTCAACAGGCATATCTATCGCAGACCAAGATGCAAAATTTTCCTTATCCTTATGAATCGCTTTGGAAATACTTTTATTAAATTTGTTATTGCCAATATCAAACTGTTTACTCAATCTATTGACCAATAAACTCAATGGCTCACTTATATCCTCAGGTTTGAAATTCCTTAGTAGCTGATTATCCTGTCTCTCACGTTTTTCCCAGACCTGTGCTAACTGATGAGCCTGCATCATCAAACAAAAAGCGACAAATAGTTTTTGCGCATCATTCACTGACGGGCTACTATAAAAAAGTCCATGCTTTTGTACACGTGCTTGCTCAATTAATATTTGATGAAATTCACTTATGGGATGCTTTTTAAGCAACAAATTAGGCTCAATTAGCTCGTCATTGAGTTGCCACCTATCTATATAATCCAACATGAGCTGAGTGAAATTAGCATTTAAATTATGTTTTTCAATAAAATATTGAAAAATAGCACTGTCAAAATCATTAATATATTGCGGTATAGCATCTTTAACTGCCACATGACGAACACCTGCAATATTCGCAACACGATATCGATTCCATGTATCGTGTAATTGTGTACATTCTAGGCGTTGCTGATCATTACCTGCTAAATTTAGTAATCTATCTGCATATTCCAAACAGTGCTCTACAAAAGAGCTTGAATTTGCCATCATCATTATCTTTCTTTGGCGTCTAGCGACCTCGCTCAACAGTTTATCAAGTGATTTTTTTTGAAGATCATCACCAAAAGAGCGAACAAATAACGCTGATTTTAACAATGCAGCTTCTTCCTCTCTTGTTTGAGGTTTTGGCATATAATTAGGTGATTTTAATAATATTTCAAAAGATTTATCTTTATTCTCTGTTACATTGTCAAATTTCTCAATCAATGCTAACAATGACTTTTTTGCATCATCCAAGCATCCTTTTGACCACTGATTAACTGCCAGTTTAAGATTATTTTGCTCAGCACCTTTTTTGAGCGTTAACCACTCATATAGACGGGCATGATTTAACCAATCGTTGCGTTGTTCATTTGTCACTGCATTTTGAGTCACAACAATCCATTCAATTTTTGCTTTGAGTGCTCGCATTAACGAGATCATTGCGCGTACTGGCATATCATTTAAAAATGCACTCTGATAGGTGCCTTTCAGTTCATTAAAAATTGAACATAAAGAAAGTGGATTTTTATCACTTAGAATCTGTATTAATTTGACAGCCATATCGTTAGCCATTTGCGGATAGTTTCTTTGTGAAACCCTATACAGATTGAGCTGACCTAAGTCATTTTTATCTAGCACAAGTAAATCTTCGGGGGCACGAAGCAAGCGAACAAAGGCAGTTAATGCCTGTAACAAAGGATCCCCCGTTGGCAAAAATCCGCAAATCACTTCAATTCTTTTGATCAAATACAACTTTGTATCTTGAGATAGATTCTTCCTGAAATTGATAAGATTTTCCTCACTAGGCTCAATTAAATGCAAAGCGTTAAAATGCAAATTTTTCACAAATTCAATTGTCGCTTGCATTACCTCATTAGCAGCTGCATTTAAGCTATTTATCGACTCTTTAACGTTAGCATCAAGCTTGCTCGAACTTACCAATTGGAATATCACTTCACGTTCCTGTGTTAGCTGTGAGTGAATTTTGAGATAATCTTGTGTTTCAAGCTTCTCAAGTAATTCTTGATTAGCTACTCTATTCTTAAAATGCCTTTCAATCTGCGAATGTAAAAGTGTTAACATTTTTTTATTATATTTGATAATAGATTCCCTTTGCGCAGAAGCATCGGAAGTATTAAGTGCTTCCAATCCTTTGATTTCATCACCAAAATGCTCAATATGCTTAACAACTTGAATATATTGGCCATTGTTTGCCATACGCGCCATTTTGATTATTTTTTGATATATTTCAAATTTCTTTGTAAAAAGAGGCCACTGGTTGTCTAGTGTAAAAGCTTTATCTTTTAAATATCGATTAATGATATTCAAATGATCATCATCCAGTAAATTCTCCACGTTATCCAACGCATCCATCATCACTGCTTTTACATTTTTTATGTTTGCTGTACCAAAAAAAGTTTCTATATCAATCTCATCATTTGGCACTTCTTTGTTTTGATAATGGAATTTAGCTTCTAAAAAAGAACGTTCCAAAGCATTTGCATCAGCAAACTTATGAGGAGATGTAAAATATTCGCTAAACCAAGCTAAACGAAAATCATGTAAAATATTTTTTTTGTCTTGCCCTAAAAAAAATTCAAGAAAGTATTGAGTGTGTCCTTCCCATTTATGCTGTTCACGTAATTGCGCCACTTGCTCAAGAAGGGATCTTTCTAATAAAATCTTAGCGCGTGGCAAAGTAAATAATTTAACTTCCAACGATCCTTGCTCACGCCTCGATATTTCACTAAGATAATCTCTTGTTGCATCGCTGTCATTACGTTTTAGCAGTCTATTTATTCTTAATAGCCGATATGTTTCTTTATTCTGCTGACCACCAAAACTTTCAACCAATTCAGATAGTTCTGCAGATTCTAACTTATCCCAATCTCTTCGTTGTATCAACGCATCAAAATGGTCAGATAAAACAGTCTCAATATGCTCCGAGAAATAGTGGTTGCCTAAGTATTCTAAATAAATGGCTTTATCTCTATTTAAAGCTTCATAGTTACCATTAACAATGTAATGCTCAACGCGTTTTCCAAAATATAACGCGTTCACTTGAGGATGATTAAACGCCAATATCAGCTCAGCATCTTCAATATCTTCACCATGATACAGCTCATTAATTACCTTAATCACTGTTTCCACTATTTCTGGACAATGTGATATTTTACTAAAAAAGCGATAATCATCATATTTAACTAAAAATTCTTCTCTATTTGCCGGGTTAATTAGAAATGCAAACCGCTTCTTTACATATGAAGCTAATATGCTCAGTTTGTCAGGTGCACATAAACAAGCTAACAAATCAGCATAGAAACTATTATTTCCATTGTAGACACGAATGTATCGCTGCGCTGCTTGATGTAGCAAGGCCTCTTTGTTCGAGACATTTACTTTGTCGTCTTCTCTAATGTCACTTATATACAACCCGTAATTATTATATCTTAACTGAAGCTCACCTACTTCATGAGGTTCCTCATTAGTTAAATCACATTCTTGCATTAATCCATCTAAAAGTATTTTATTAATAAAAACAAATTTTTCTTCGATATCAAGTTGTCTTTTTGATTTCCAGTTGTTTGCAGCATCAGGCGCATGACGCTTAAGAAATTGATAGGCATCATCAGACCCATCATCACCTGTCACAAATAGATATTTCATTGCAACTAGATTCATCAATTCTTTAAATTCTTTTTTCTTATCTTCTCCCTTTAGTAAACAAGATATTTTAAACATTAACGCCGTGTCATCGTTTTCATTAAGAGGAATTTCACTTCGATTGATAATATTCAAAATGGCCTTTATCGCTTCAAATTCTTGTACAGGCCAATATTTCTGTGCGAAACTTGTAAATGTAATAATGGCATCAATATTTAATGTGCGAACACTAGATTGTGTTGCAGGAAGTAAAAAGTCAAATTTCTGTAAAATATATATTGGATCAGATATCCTTTTAAATTTCTCTATGTCTGCACGTTGCCCATATAGTCTTATAAATTTTTCCAAGGTAGAAATTAATTCTTCTTGAAAGGTAAAAGACTTTGCTTCAATACTATTCAGAATTAATGTTTCAAAATCTTCAACGATATATTGTGCTATTTTTCTATATTTCAATGCAATCGTTTTTCTAGCTTCAGAGAGATTAGTTCTATACAGTGAAAATAATTGATATGTCGCATAACGATTAAAAAAAGGAATTTTACTCAACAATATGCCTATCGTCCACGAGGGGCGAACGATCTCCGCACGATTCATTTCACTTTGCATCATAGCAGGGAGCTTTAACGCTGCAATAAATGCAGGAGAATTCGTTATATGATTTAAACTCATCACAAAACCAGCACTACGATGCGATGTCAGCTTTTTCTCAAAATCAACTAATTGCCTGTATGTTTCATTTACTAAAGTAACGGTTTCATCGTATTTTCCAACTAGTTTCTCTCGCAACCAAGAAGCGAATATGCCTAATTTTTCTGTTGTTCTAAAAAACCAATAGCGGACCCAACTATCAGGTGTGAATGATGGCTTTGAAGGTATCACATGCTCAATACATTTGGGTATGACAACATTGTCTTTTACCACCACCTCTACCAAATTATTTTTATCTGTATTTTTCACCCATCTTGAATTCAGCCACTTCTGATACCAATAATCGTTGTTATGTTTTAAGATAGCTAAAGCTTTGGTAAAATCATCAAAGCTCATCTCAAACGTTTTTACACTATCTGGGATCTCCAACAGATCAGAAACATCTTGTAATTCATCTGCGCCAACATCATGAAATACGTTGAATTTTAACTCTCTTGCCAACCCTAACAAGCTGTCATCACAACGCAAGTTACCCGTACTGATGGCAGCCTGTATTCGCCAACCTATAGCATTTTTACATTTTTCACGGTTATCAATTAAAAGTTGACGATTCACCCTTACCATATTTAGTATTTTGATATCGCAGGGATGAGTTGAATCTGCTTTAATGGTATTGCAAATAAAATCTAGGAAACCATCTAAATTATCTAATTCTTCGTACAAAGTTAATAGATCATGCATATTTCCTTTAACCAGGTTACCTTGCGATTGCCAGCTACACCCCAGATTTTTTAAACGCTCAACACGTGTCTCGCCTTGTATTTGGAATATTCGTTCACTTCTTTGAAAATCTTCTTTATCTTTCTTATCAAGCATCATTGCCTTTGCTTGCAAACGAACCCAAGGCAAATTGTGTTTCAGATTATTATCTTGTGTTTGTGTTGATGTATAACTACTAAGTAATGCCAGTTTTTTTTCGAATTGCTTCAAAACTTCAACACTACTATCGTATGCTTTTCTTCGGGCGGTCAAATCTTTTATAATTATGGCGCCATTTTTAAATCCTTTTTCACTTTTACCCCACCTTTCTTTTGCTAGCGCAAGAGCTTGATTATACTCTTCTTGCAATCTGTAAGCTTTATCGTGAAATTGTGTTTCTTGCGTGGTTTCAATCAACAAAGTATTTGCAACTTTCAAATCTTGATTGATAGCATCAAAATAACTATTCTCACCATTGACTGTCTTAAGCATGCCAAAAAGCGCATCAAATCGTGCTTGAACATGTTTGTATTGATTATCTTCAAATTCAACAAACAATGACATGTTGCTACCTCTTGTATATATTGATGCACAAAAAGCCGCAATTTAATCAAAACACTTCGTGCATATTAACGTGGATAAATTGTTGGTACTTATAACACCTGTTTGGTGATAGTCTTAGGATGGATTATAGACGTTGAATTTAATGAAATAGGGTGAGGTACGCATAAACGGTAGGTGGTTGGCTCAAACCAATTTGATTTTAGACGCGGCGGCAAGATTATTTACAACAGGAGTGTACTCCTTGGTACATGACTGTTGTTAAATAAGCGTAGCAAACAAAGTATAAAAACAAATTGGGAAGAGCTAAAGCCGCCAGATATCAATATCAACTGCTGTAAAAGCCTCTTTATCTAAGATACCTTTAACATCAATGATCAATCGATTATTATCAAATTTTTCAGCATATCTTTCTGCTTGTAGCTCTCTATAAAACAAATGAGATACGCACAAAATAATCGCATCCACATCAATGATATCCTCCCAGTCAACCAATTCAATTTCATACTCTTTGTAGGCTTCATCTCTATCCGCTATGGGATCATGCACCATAATATCTATTCCAAAGGATTGTAATTCAGTGATTACATCTATCACTTTGGTGTTGCGAATATCACGGCAATTTTCTTTAAAAGTGAGCCCTAAAATAGCGACTTTGGCGCCTTTAATCAGGCTTCCCTTGAGAATCATCTGTTTGACCGCCTGATCAGCCACATATTTTCCCATACCATCATTTATTCTTCTGCCTGCTAAAATAACTTCAGGCCGATATCCCAATTGTTTTGCTTTATATGATAGATAGTAGGGATCAACCCCTATGCAATGTCCGCCAACCAATCCGGGTTGAAATGGTAAAAAATTCCATTTTGTTTTGGCCGCATTAATGACTTCATGGGTGTCAATATTCATGCGCTCGCAAATTATCGCTAGTTCATTCATCAATGCTATATTTAGATCTCGCTGGGTGTTTTCAATGACCTTGGCAGCTTCAGCTACTTTAATGTTAGGTGCGCGGTAAATCCCTGCTTTCACAACGGTGCCATAAACCTGTGCGATAATATCCGTTGTTTCAGGATCAAGTGCTGAAACAATTTTAACGACCTGAGAAAAACTATGTTTTTTGTCGCCAGGATTAATACGCTCTGGGGAATATCCTACTGAAAAATCAACGCCCGCTTTAATTTGCGCAAAGCGCTCTAAAACGGGAATACATTCTTCTTGGGTTGCCCCAGGATAAACCGTGGATTCAAAAACCACAATATCGTTCTTTTTTAAAAACGGACCTAAAATTTCGCAGGCTTTGTACAAAAAACTGAGATTGGGTTTGTGAGTGCCATCTGAAGGCGTTGGTACACAGATGATATAAAAATCGGCTTGTGCTAAAGAGGCCTTTTCGCATGAGTAGTGTATATTAGCTAGTTTGAGTTCTTCATTGCTAAATTCATGCGTGGTATCAATACCATTTCTGAGATCATTTACCCGTTTAGGGTTGATATCAAAACCAATAATGGGGCTTACTGATCCAAAACCTAAGGCGACCGGCAGACCAACATATCCTAGTCCCATCACAGCAATTTTACGTTGATGCCCTGCCATCTCATAACTCCCTTTATAAGATTATTTTCTTTAATATACCAATATAGATAGAATTCACTTTCTTTTCATCCGTAATAGTAAAAGAACATGAATAAAAGCAATCAAACTGACCTATCAGTATTTCCATCAGCCCCCTTAGCAAGGCGATTAGCGGCACTTGTCTATGATAGCTTTATTGTCTTTTCATTTTTACTCCTTGCCACCACCATCGCTTTAGCGATGAACAAAGGCCAATCTTTACTGCCTTATCGATTATGGTTTACCAGTTATTTATTTATCAGCACCGGATTTTTTCTAGGTTGGTTTTGGAAAACTAGCGGACAAACACTGGGCATGTTGGCGTGGAAAATCCGCGTAATCACTCAAGACGGAAAACCCTTAACCTGGCCACTAGCATTAAAGCGATATGCTTTAGCGTTTTTCAGCGTGGGATTAGCGGGGTTTGGTTTGATTTGGTGTTTATTTGATAAAGATAAGCAAAGCTTGCATGATAGAGTGCTTGCAACACGCGTGATTAAATATCAGAGATAAGATAGAAAATTTTGTCATCCTGAGCGTAGCGAAGGATCTCTCTTTCGGTGAGATTCTTCGCTACGCTCAGAATGACAGAAATAATTATTAATGCGTTCTCTTCAAGAAAAACAACCCTAACAACAAAAACATTACAGTCGGTAAAAATGCTCCTATGATTGGAGGGATTTGATACACCAACGTTAGCGGCCCAAACAATTGGTTAAAGGTGTAAAAAACAAACCCTACTAAAACCCCCACAAGCATCCGTAAACCCATGGTAGAAGATCGCAAAGGGCCAAAAACAAAGGGAATGGCTAAAAACATCATCACTAACGTTGCTAAGGGTCGCACAATTTTTTGCCAAAATGCCAATTCATAGGGCTTGGCTTCTAAATGATTTTTTTGACGATATTTGATGGTGTGCCATAACCCCATCAAAGATAAATCATCGAGATCTTTAATACTAACTTGGCTTAATACCTGCGGCGAAAGATTGCTGTTCCACACTTGCTCGTCGAGATTTTGACGTGAGGTTTTGCCCTCTTCAAAAATGGTTTCTTGAATTTCATGCAATACCCAATGATGTTGATCATAGTCTGCATTTTGCGCAAAGCTCGCCTTCACTAATTGCATATCTTTATCAAATTGATAAAGAGTGATCCCTTCTAAATGACCATCCGTTGTCATGGATTGAATATGAATAAAATTATTGGCATCGCGCATCCATGTACCATTATTCGTTCGGAGTGCTTGCCCATGACTTAGGCTCAAGGCTTTATTAGAATGTGCCATTTTTTCAGCCATGGGTGAAATCCATTCCCCCATAAGCCATACCAACATGGCTAAAATAAACGCAAGCTTTAACACTGCTGCGATAATATCTCCCAAGCTCATTCCTGAAGCGCGCAAGATTATAAGCTCGCTTTTAGAGGCAAGCATACCTAACCCCATCAAAGTACCAACTAAGGTTGCCATCGGGAACAGTTGCGCAATGTGTTGCGGCATAGAAAGGAGAATAAAGACAAAAGCGTCGATAGTGGAGTATGTCCCGGTACCAACGTAACGCAGCTCATTCACAAGCGAAAAAATAAATTCCAAGCCAATAAACAAGGTCAAAACCAAAAAGATAGCAACAAGTATAGACTTCCATAGATATAAGGTTATTTTATTCATTAAGTAAATTTGTGCCTTATCCAATGCGTCCCTTGTGTGATTCTGCCAGAGGTTTTCGCTAAGAACAGCAAACTTAATGCCAGCATCAATCCATGAACCCACCATACACCAACTGAAGCATCGATGACGCCACTCGCTATCCAGCGTTTACTGACAGTCAATAAATTAAAGTAAATAATGCAGATGATGATGGCAACGAAAAGCCGACCAAAGCGGCCCTGACGTGGTGGCACACGGCTTAATGGCAAAGCAAGTAAGGCGAGTAATGGCGCGGCCAGGGGAATCGATAAACGCCATTGCAACTCTGCTAAATTACTTGGGGTGGGATTATCCAGAAGCATTTTAGTTGGCATCGTACGATGAAAAAATAGCCCTTCTTGCATTTTATTGTTTTCAAGCAATTTTTGATATTCATCAAATTCCACCACGCTATAATCCATCTCTCCGGGATTACCTTGGTATCGTTTGCCATCGATTAAGGTAAAATAGGTAGAACCATTGGCATCAGTAACTATTTCCCCAGCCTTGGCACTAATTAAGCTCCAAGCTTTGTCAGGATCGTTTTGAGTAGGATGCTCGGCGATAAACACGCGGTTAAGCTTTGTTCGATCGGAGTTTAGATCAGAAACATAGAAAACAAGCTTATCTTTTTGAAAAGAATGAAACCTGCCAGGCGCTAAAGTTTGCACTAAGAGCATAGGACCTTGGGTATGCAACAACTGTTCTCGATATTGAGCCGACTTGGGCGCAAGGTAACAAGTAAGCCCAGCCGCCAATATCATGACAATAAATCCTAAGCTCACACTCACTGTTAGTAGACGTTGCCAGGAGATCCCACAAGCAAGCATGACGGGAATTTCATTATCTGCAAAGAAACGGCTATAACAGAGTAAAATAGCTAGAAACAACCCAACTGGGAGCAAAAAGGCTAAGAGATCGGGAATTTGAAATAAAATAACTTCAAAAAGCACATTAGGTGAAATATTACCGGAGGCTGCTTGTGCAACTAATCTCACCAATTTATTGCTTATTGCTATAAGTAATATAACTAAGATAACCGCAAAGAAGGTATGGCTGACTTCTCGGAATAAGTATCGTTTTATTAACATGCAACCATCTTTATGCTTTGGGTATAATGCCTACTGAATATCTAAAGAATTATACCTTCACTAAAGATGAACAATAAATAACAAATAGCGTAAAATTGGTAAGATAAAAAACAAAAGTTTAGACAAGTAACTTACATAAACAGGTGTTAGAACATGGAATTCTTGGTCAAGATTCAATCTCCTGAAAAACAACGTACCGACTGTCTTGTTTTGCCTTTGCATCAGTCACAACGCTTAAGCGCCTCATTGGAAAAATTAAATGACGCTGCAAAAGGCTATTTCACCTTGTTAAAAAAGCGCGGCGATCTAGTCGGGACCTGTGGCCAACTCTTATTACTGCCCCATATTGAGGGGGTGAACGCGCAAAGGGTACTTTTGCTAGGTTGTGGCAAGACGCCTGAACTCACTGAAGTTGAGTTTAAAGATTTAATTGGAAAAATGATTTTTACTGTTGCTGAAACACCTTCGCAAGATCTCACTATCAACATCAGTGAAATCGTAGTCAAAGATAAAGATATCTATTGGAAGATTCGCTATATTATTCTTGCTTTTCATGCATTTTTCTATCGATTTGATGATTTCAAAAGTAAAAAAGAAGTAGTCGTTCGTTCTTTGCGGAAAATATGCTTTAACGTTTTATCCAAAAAAGAATCGACCTTAGCTCAAAGAGCAGTCGAGCATGGCGTTGCAATCAGTAAAGGCATAGAAGTTACTAAAAATTTAGCCAATGTTCCCGCTAATATCTGCACACCTTCATTTTTAGCCGATAAAGCTAAAAAGTTTGCTAAAAGCCATCCTAAAATAAGCACGGCGGTTTTAGAAGAAAAAGACATGCAAGCACTGAATATGGGCTTGCTCTTGTCCGTTACCCAAGGAAGCAATTCATCCGCAAAATTAATTACCATGGAATACCGTGGTGCCCGTAAAGATGTAAAACCGATTGTGTTAGTTGGTAAGGGGATCACTTTTGATACCGGAGGTAACTCCATCAAAGTACCACCGAATATGATCGGCATGAAATATGACATGTGCGGCGGCGCTACCGTTTTTGGTGTATTAGAAGCCATCAGTTTATTGGAATTACCCTTAAACGTGATTGGCGTCATACCAAGTTGTGAAAATATGCCAGGGCCAAGTGCCACCAGACCCGAAGATATAGTAACCAGCATGTCAGGCCTAACGGTTGAAATTCTCAATACCGATGCTGAGGGACGCTTAATCCTTGCTGATGCCCTCACCTATTGCGAACGTTTTCATCCCAGTGCTGTGATTGACATTGCGACCCTCACTGGCGCATGCGCACTAGCTTTAGGCCCTTATGCGAGCGGATTGATGAGCAACCACCAACCTCTAGCGCAAGATCTTATCGATGCCGCCGATCAAAGTGGTGATAAAGTGTGGCAATTACCCTTGTGGGATGAATACGCTGATGCCTTAAAATCTGAATTTGCTGACATCAGTAACATTCCGATTACACCAATTGGTGCAGGAACCGTTGTTGCAGGCTGTTTCTTAGCGAAATTTACCCAAAAATATCATTGGGCACATCTTGATGTGGCAAATACCGCAACCGTCAGTGGTTCAAAAAGAGGCGCCACTGGCCGCCCAGTTTCTTTATTAGTGCAGTACTTGATTAATCGGTGTAACGAAATATGACATTAGAAAAAACATACCAACCACACGAATTAGAAAAAAAGTGGTATCAACATTGGGAAAAAGCGGGCTATTTTAAACCAAAACACAGCGAAAAGCCCTACTGTATAATGTTGCCTCCCCCGAATGTCACTGGCACCTTACACATGGGACATGCATTCCAAGATACCATCATGGATACGCTTATTCGCTATCAGCGCATGAAAGGCAGCCAAACCCTTTGGCAAGGTGGTACTGATCATGCGGGTATCGCTACCCAAATGGTGGTTGAGCGTCAGTTGTTATCCAAAGACATTACAAAACATGACTTGGGACGCGAAGAGTTTGTAAAGAAAGTTTGGGAATGGAAAGCCCACTCTGGAGATACCATTGGCAGACAAATGCGTCGTTTAGGCACATCGCTTGATTGGACGCGTGAACGCTTTACCATGGATGAGGGGCTTTCAGACGCTGTTAAAGAAGTGTTTGTACGACTTTATGAAGAAGGTTTAATTTATCGGGGCAAACGCTTAGTTAACTGGGATCCAAAACTACACACTGCGGTATCAGATTTAGAAGTGATCTCAGAAGAAGAAAATGGCAATCTTTGGCATATTCGCTATCCGATTGATGGCACCAATGAATTCCTTATTGTTGCAACAACCCGCCCAGAAACTATGCTAGGTGATACCGCCGTAGCGGTTCATCCACAAGATAGTCGTTATCAACATTTGGTTGGCAAAAAAATTAAGTTACCACTAACCAATCGCTTGATCCCCATTATTGCAGATGAATACGTTGATCCTGAATTTGGCACAGGGTGCGTTAAAATTACGCCCGCGCATGATTTTAACGACTATGAAATGGGTAAACGTCATAATCTTGAGATGATCAATATTTTTAATATTGATGCCATGATGAACAGCAATGTTCCGCAAGCTTATCAAGATCTGGATAGATTTGTTGCCAGAAAGAAAATTGTTGAAGATTTACAAAAAGCCGAACTCATCGATAAAATCGAGCCACATCGCTTAAAAATTCCTCGAGGGGATCGTTCAGGCGAAGTGATCGAGCCTTATTTAACCGATCAATGGTATGTTGACACCAAAAAATTAGCACTTGATGCTATTGAAGTCGTAAAAACAGGCAAAGTAGAATTTGTTCCCGCTAATTGGGCAAATGATTATTTTGAGTGGATGAACAATATTCAAGATTGGTGCATTAGCCGTCAGATCTGGTGGGGGCATCGCATCCCCGCTTGGTATGATATTGATGGCAATGTCTATGTTGGTCGAAATGTCGAAGAAATTCGCCATAAACATAATCTTGGTCATGATGTTGTACTTGCCCAAGACAATGATGTACTTGATACCTGGTTCTCCTCTGCTTTGTGGCCCTTTTCTACTTTAGGCTGGCCACATAAAACACCTGAGTTGAACACTTATTATCCTACGAATGTGTTAGTGACAGGTTTTGATATCATTTTCTTTTGGGTTGCCCGCATGATTATGATGGGTCTCAAATTTATGGGTGAGGTGCCCTTCAAACAAGTCTTTGTGACGGGTTTAATTTTAGATTCTCATGGCCAAAAAATGTCTAAATCTAAAGGCAACATTTTAGATCCTTTGGATTTAATTGATGGTATCGACTTAGAATCATTGGTCGTAAAGCGTTTGCAAGGTTTAATGCAACCCCAAATGGCCAAACAAATTGAAGCCAATACTCGCAAAGAATTTCCCGAAGGGATCCCAAGTTTTGGTACAGATGCTTTAAGATTCTCTCTCTGTGCTTTTGCCACTACCAATCGTTTTATACGCTTTGATCTCTCACGTGTTGAAGGTTACCGTAATTTTTGCAATAAAATCTGGAACGCAGCACGCTATGTGTTCATGAATCTTGAAGGTCAGGACTTAGGCAAAACGGCTCAAGACAGAGAATTTAGTGTTTATGATCTAGGTATGATGTCTTTGTGGCAAAAAACCAAGAAAGCAGTGGAAGGCCATATTGCAAACTA
Source organism: Uncultured Candidatus Berkiella sp. (assembly GCA_964606325.1). GTDB lineage: Bacteria > Pseudomonadota > Gammaproteobacteria > Berkiellales > Berkiellaceae > Berkiella. Next base: position 100,663 of record CAZSGE010000001.1, on the reverse strand, counting down.
TCGCTTTGATTTATTGGCGAACACGCTTTATGACTTTACCTGGAATAACTATTGCGATTGGTATTTAGAACTGGCTAAACCACGTTTAACCCAAGATGGCGCATCTGATAAGCAACGCACGGGCACGCGCTTTATGCTTGCCACTATTTTAGATGAATTGTTGCGCGTCATGCACCCCACCATGCCCTTTATCACAGAAGAAGTTTGGCAAAAGCTCATCGAGATTATGGGTGAGTTATATCCTACCAAAGATCGCGACACCATCATGACACAAGCCTTTCCTGAGGTGGATCCCTCTTTAATTAACGAAGAGGCTGAACAAGTCTTAAAATGGATCCAAGCGTTTATTGTGGGCGTCAGAACACTGCGCTCTGAATTAAATTTAAGCCCCAATAAAAAGCTTAAAGCTTTTTATAAAACCACTAACGAAGCGGTTGAAAAAGCGTTTACGACCAATGCACAAAGTTTGTTCTCACTAGCAAAATTGGAAAGCATCGAGAAATTAACACAAAATCAAACACCACCGGTGGCAACGCATATTATCGCGAGCGATTTTGAAATTTTTGTGCCTCTTGAAGGCGTTGTGGAAGATATCGATGCTGAAATTGCACGTTTATCTAAAGAGCTGAAAAAACATCAATCCGATTTTGAGTTTGCAGATAAAAAGTTGGCAAATGAAAGTTTCGTTGCTAAAGCAAGTCCGGACGCGGTGGAAAAAGAACGTCAGCGCAAAGATAAGGCAGCATTAGCCATGGGCAAGATAAATGAAACAATTGAGGTGCTTAAAAAGTTGAAATAAAACGCCAATCTCGTAGGGTGGACTAAGCGTAGCGAGTCCACCTTTTCTTACTAGCTTGTCTACCATCTACACTGATAATTTAACACTTGAACTGATGTATATGGTCTCAAGACTTAACATCAACGAAACCATGCCGATATGTAATTAATTAACTGGGAAATATAAATAGTTCTTCTTCATCCATGCTATCACTCACATATGAATATAGTTACAGGACGAAGTATTCAATGTTTTTATGAGGTTTGAGAATGTTTAAACGTATTATAGTCCCTATTGATAACAGCAAAGCAGGCAAATTAGCTTTATCAAAAGCAATTGAACTCAGTCAAATGCATAAAGCGAAGTTATGTATTGTGCATGTCATCGATTATATTGCACTAAGTGCTAAGGTCGAAGGAACTGACCACGACCTAGTACACCAAAAATTTAAAACTGCTGCTCAGAAACTGTTAGATAATGCTAAAAAGAAAGCCTCTTTAAAAAAAGTTAAAGTTGAAATTAAACTCATAGAATCTTACAAGTTAACTTCCAGAGTGCATACATTAATCTTAAATGCAGTGAACACGTGGCGAGCAGATTTAGTGGTGGTAGGCATGAATAAAAAGGGCGGCTTGCAAAAACTGTTTTATGGCAGTCATTCTGAAAAAATGATTGAAAGAATATCCGCGCCAATTTTATTATTTAAAAGTAAAAGCTAATTCTCAAATAATAGGTGATTCATGTAGGTGTGTTTTGGGTATTTTCAAATCCCACACAACGCCAAAAGGTTTAAGGACCATTAGAACCCACTTACCCATATCCATTTCATACCATTTATGGCCAAAATACGGCATTTGCATGTAACGATGATGGTTATGGTGCCAACCTTCACCAAAAGTAAAAATAGCTATTAATGGATTATTTGTGCTTTGGTCTTTCACGCAATCATAGGTTTTGTAACCAAAGCGGTGGCACACAGAGTTTACGCACCAAGTCATATGAATGCACATAAATATTCTCAAAAAACCTGCCCATAATAAACCTATCCAACCTGCAATCAGAAACGGAATCAGCAAACCTGTTAAACTGTAAAGCATATAATTTTTAGAAATATGTTTTACGTCTTTGTCTTCTAACAACCATTTGCCATATTTCCTAAAGTTCGGTTGGTAGTTTTCAAAAATCCACCAACAATGAGCATACCAAAATCCTTTAGTAGGTGTATGTGGATCGCCCTCTTTATCTGAAAATCGATGATGTTGAATATGAAGCGATGCCCAACTTGCCGGGCCACCTTGCATGGCAAAAGTGCCGCATACTAACAATAAGTTCTTAAACCAACGTTTGGTTTGAAAAGCGCGATGGGTCAATAATCGATGATAGCCTAGGGTTATTCCTAAGCCGGATAAAGCATACATAATCATCGTTAATATAATATCACTGCTTGTAACCCAGCCTTGCAGCCATGTCCATACTGCAAGGGGAACAGCTAATGGCGTGATAAACACCAGAAAAAAGCCGTAGCTATAATTGAGAAAATCTTGTTTTATCTGCATACGTAAAAGTATAGCATTTACGTTAAACTAACACTAAAGCCAAATGATGATAAGGCCTATAAATGATTGTCGATCCACTGCTTAAAAAATTAATAGCAAAAGCTTATTTAAATGGTTTTGGTGATTTACATTTACTTAGCCCAGAACAGATGCGTTTAAGCTTACAATCAAGTAAGTTCAATGCCGAAAAAGCTAGTTATCAAGATATTACAACTGATGATGGTATCACGCTGCGTAGCTATTGCCCTCATGGCTATACAGCAACACATAAACTACCTGCAGTAATTTATATTCCCGCTAATGCGTATGTTATTAACCGTTTGGACACGAATAATGATTATTGTAGTTTGTTAGCAAATAAGCTACAAATGAAAATTATCAGTGTGAGTCATCGACTCATACCTGAAAACAAATTCCCCAAATTTTTATATGATTGTTTAAATAGCGTCAAATGGATCTATGCAAATAGTGAGTTACTTCATTTACAACATGACAAATTATCACTTTGGGGTGAAAGTTCAGGCGCCACGATTGCTGTCACCTCTACACATATGTTGCGAGATGAAGGATTGCCTATTATTAAGTATTTAACGCTTTTTTATCCCATGTTAGATCGCGTTACCCTCTTTCCTTCAAAAAAGGAATTTGAGCACGGATACATGTTAGATAAGTCATTTATTGATTGGCTAGATGCTAATGCCTTTACACCAGAGCAAGACAGACGAGATCCCAAAGTTTCTCCTTTGTTTGCAACCTCATTTGCAAACCTCCCCCCCACAACGATGATAACGGCACAATGTGATCCTTTGCGAGATGAAGGAGAGGCTTATGTGGAGAAATTGCGTGCCGCCAATGTGAGGGTTAAAGCGAAGCGTTTTGAAGGCACTATCCATTGTTTTATGCGATTTTATCCTAAGTTGCAAGCCTCCCAAGAAGCGCTTGCCTTTGCTTGCAATGCGCTCCTAGAAGACAATCACTTTGCAACTTAACCTTAAAATCTTCGACGTTGACTATCCATATCTCTAATCGTACGGCGCGGATTTCGTCTGTGTACTACGACTTCATTAGGCTCAGCCACAACAGGTCCTTGCACGGCTAGCGGATTAATATGTGGTACTGCTTCTGCTTCATCGGCTGCAGGTCTATTTTGCAATAAATATGCTCTTAAACCAGGCAATACCCCCTGTGGAAAAGACACAACATCAGGACCATCTACTTCGCCGGCTGATTCCTCTTCGCCTGGGTTTTGATGCAATGCTTGAAGAACTTGAGCTAAAAAACCACTTATCACATCCAACTCAAATGTTTGCTGTCCCAAAGCAAGGATCATTTCTTTGATTTGAGCGCGAGGTGGATAATTCCTAGATTGGGCAATTTCATCAATTTTACGATTTAATATTTGATTATTGATATTGTTCATTTTGCCAAAAGCCACACAAAAACTTATGTAGGCAATTTCTTGAATTCTTGTTAGCAATACATCCTTGATAGTGGAAGTTTGATATTGAAATTGCCCACTTGGAAATGTACTAGAAGGCAGTGCAATTATCATCGTAACTTCATTTGCTGAAATCGATTTAGCCGGCTCCTGTATACTTAAACGAAGAGCATCATAATTTTTCATTATGATGACAAATTTCTCATCGTCATCAGCATTACATTCAAAACGCCATCGCAAACCCTCTTCATCCGTTAGCACGCCTTCGATGTTACCGCCTGATGATCTAAAGTCACTGATAGAAGGTTCCGCTTTAAATTTAAGAATCAACTCATTTACTTTTTCAGCGCCGCCTAACAAATTGGTTAAAAAGAATTGATGGGTTGAGTTTTCACTTCCAGGCAAAGGGGCTTTTTTAGCTTTTAACTGAAGTTGCTCTTCTTGTTTTTTCTTTAATTGAGCTTCTTTTTGCGCAATAATATTTTTACGTTCTTCTTGTGATGTATTTTTAAAATCAGAAGCTATTTCTACTAAAATATTTTTTACTAATTCTTGATAAGCAGCAAAAGCTTCTTCTTGCGAAATAAACTCTTTCAAACCAAATAGATGTTGATTTTCATTAACAAATTGAACTGAGATGTTTTCATTTGGCGCATCTAAATAGTTAAGAATGTTTTGCACTTCGATTTTTAAAACATCGCTCAATGTATCAATGTGGTTGGCGCGTTTTTTCTCTTCGCTGGATTGGAAATCTTCACATGCCCCAAGAATAGCTTGGGCAACCTTACCAAAGTCTTCAGGGTTTTGAAGGGATAAACTATCAAAATGCTCTTTTAAGGTTTCTTGTAATTGCCATTGATATTTACAATTTATAAAACTCGCCATCATCCAGCCGCCCACTTCATACAAAAAAGCGATACTAATTCAGGTTTGGTTAAATAACAATCTTTTTAGTCGAACAGTTGTGTTGCTCAACTAGGTAACAAATAAGTAGATTATCTTCCATATCACAAATGTAGCAATATAGCGGCTTATTGAGGCTCAAATGTTATTGGTGATATCTTCTTACTGCACGGACTGGGTTTTGCCGAGGAACAACTGGATTTTGTTGTTGTGGACCTTGTAAAGAATTCATCGTATCTGGTTGTTGCTGAGCTTGAAATAAAGCAAGAAAATGGGGTCCAGCATCATGCACATCAATAACATCAACTGGTCCAAACATATTCGCTAATATTTCTATATAATTAACACGGCGAATGGGATCTGGGCTCAATTCAGGGATAATCATTTTGGTGTCACTACGCGAAAGATAATAACCGCTATGATTCATCTCATCGATTTCCAACTGTAATCTTTCTTTATCAACATTATTTGTCATTCCTAAGGATAAACAAAAATTGATATAGCTAAGCGTTTGCAATTTCAAGAACAAAATATCTTTAATGCTTTCACTTGTAAATTGAAAGTGACCCTTTGGAAAATCTGATGCCAAAATAACTCCCTTCGTGACCATTTCATTAGCCGCAATCGCTTTTGTTGGTTCTTGCTTACATAAATACATAACATCATGATTTTTGATAACAATATCTATTTTAGACACGTCTACCGCACTACATTCAAAATGCCACCGCAAACCGTCTTCGTCTGTGAGAATACCAGCGAAGCTATCCGGGGTAGGATTTAATTCGCTAATGACAGCTTGGGCTTTTAATTGCTCAAGGATCTCTTGGTATTTTTCTTCGCCACCCAAGATATTGGTTAAGAAATGAATTGTCATTGATGAGCTCATGCTTTTAAAAAAGTGATACTAAAGCAGCAAAAGGTAAATGACAACTCGATTAGCAGCTCTTAAAGTTGGTTGAATCAATATTTTATATGGGTTGCTCAATAAAATGAGCAACCCATGGATGCTATTTTGTAACAGGTGTTGCACCTACGCCTTGCGCAGCAGGATTTTCAGCGGGCTTCACGACTTCACCTTCAGACTGAGGTTTTGCAGTAATACTATGGATCGCAATGCCTATGGCGCTATCTGATGTGGGCACACGCACAACTTCAACGGTAGCCATGATTTTTTGATTTATGGATTCAGATGAGGTTTTGTAATTAACATCTAATGGCACTTGAATTTCCCAAGTATAAATACCACTCACAACACCTTCTTTGATTATTTTACCCTTTTCGCTTGCTTTGCCTTGCACATATAACCTTTTATCTTGAACAATTTCTAAATTATTAGAATCATTCAGGGCTTTCATATAAGAATCATAACCTTGGGTTGTAAAAAATTTACGAATTTCTGTTAACACCTGTGGGAAATTTTTGTAATTGTATGCATAAATTTGTTCAATGCTTTCTGTAGTCCAAATCAACACTTGTGATGAAGGTAGGCTTGATTGATTTAATGGCACCAAATCCACTTTAGAGCCGCGCACTTCACTTAAGTCACGTTCTATGAGCCCAAGTCTAACTTCAATTTGCTTTAAGCGCATTTGAATACTGGCGATATCTTCTGCGGAATCTGCCCAAATCGGTGATGATATTATCGATAATGCAGTCAATAACAGTATTTTTCTCATGGTAAGTCCCTTTTTAAAGTTAAATATAATCTTGTTGTAAGCGCGCCACCATATCATCATTAGATTGTGCCTGATAAAATATTTGTTTCCATTTGGCAATTAAATCATGATTATTTTGTTGCCAAGGATGGAAGCGCGGAGAATAATATTTTAAATAAGGTATGATTATTTGCCGGATAAATCCTTTTCTACCCCATAGCAAAATGAATGTTTTTTTCCAGAATGATAATTTGGCTAATTGCTTATCAGAGCGCGCCATATGCAAGAAACTTCGCACAAGTAGTCGCCCTAGCACCCAAGATATTAACCACATTCCTGTAATTCTAGAAAAATAACCGTATCCCAAAGAATGATATAAATCAAAAACCACCGCTTTATGTTCTATTTCTTCGATGGAATGCCAACGCCAGATAGCAGCGTTGGTAGGATGTGCATTTTGTAACCATCTTTTATCGCGTAATACTAAATCAGAAATGATGGCCGTTAAATGTTCACCCGCCAAAGAAAGCGACAAATGCATTTTGGGTGATAATTTATTGGCAATCCAGCGAAAACTTTTTAAGTTCCACTTTTCAAGGCGTTTAATATCATAACCTTGTGATTTTAAAATTTGGTTATAGCGAATAAATTCACTGCCATGCGCCGCTTCTTGGCCAATAAAGCCTAAGATTTGATCTTTTAAATGAGGTTCTAGAATATTGTCTTTGAAAGGCACAACGCTGGAAATAGCCAAGCGTTCAAAACCAGGCGCCAAAATTGCAATCGCATTAAAGAGATAAGTTTTAGTTGGACAGTTATCATTCCAATAACGAGGCAGATCCTTTGGGATCCCAAATTTGAGGCGTCTCGCTATTATTTCTTTTTCCATACCCACCGTCCTTGGTTGGCATTATAGCAAATATTTAGACAGCCGACTGCCCACTCTTGCTAATTACTGCATCAAAGCAAACACTTAGCCAATGTTCGATGCAGGTTGCTTTCAGGCAAGGCGCCTAGCTATCGAGCAACAGGAGTGTACATCACAGTACATGACTGTTGAGAGAGAGCGTAGGCAACGCAGCATCAAAGCAACCTGAGAAGAACATTAGTGTTCTCGCGTTTCTTTGAAGATGAGATCTGGCCATCGTTCCTGGGTCATCATTAAATTTACATTCGTTGGCGCTAAATAAGCAAGGTGTTCGGCACTGTCTAAAGCCAGGTTAACACTGAGCTTATTTTTAAAATCGGCCAATTTTTTCTGATCTTGGCCATAAACCCATCTTGCCGTGACAATTTTTACTTCGTCATATACGCATTCGACGTTGTATTCAAACTGCAGACGATAAGCCACTACATCAAATTGTAGCACTCCAACCGCCCCCACGATGATAAGGTTAGAATCGATGGGTCTAAAAATTTGGGTCGCGCCTTCCTCAGAAAGCTGAATAAGTCCCTTTTGAAGAGCCTTCATCTTGAGCGGATCTCTTGGCCGTACGGCTTTAAAGAGCTCTGGCGCAAAATTGGGGATCCCGATGAATTTTAAATTTTCACCGGTGGTAAAGGTATCGCCGATTTGGATGGTGCCATAGTTGTGCAAACCGATAATATCACCAGGCCAAGCTTCTTCGACGTGATCTCGCTCCCCCGCCATAAAGGTGAGGGCATTCGAGATCTGCACATCACGGCCAATGCGCTCGTGACGAATTTTCATGCCTTTTTTATAATGGCCCGAGCAAACACGTAAGAACGCAATCCGGTCTCTATGTTGCGGATCCATGTTGGCTTGGATTTTAAATACAAAGCCACTAAAGTTCTTTTCGTTAGGCTCAACGGTTCGCAGTTGTGTTTCTCGTGATTTTGGTGCAGGGGCATAATCTACCAGTGCATTTAAAATCTCACTGACACCAAAGTTATTCAGAGCAGAGCCAAAATAAACTGGCGTTAATTTGCCTTCTAAAAAAGCTTTTTGATCAAACGGGTGACTAGCACCTAACACCAACTCAAGCTCAGAGCGAAAATCATTAATAATATCGCCACATTTTTCATCAAGCAGGGGATTATTTAACCCTTTGATGATTTCGGGCGTTTGAATCACTGCGCCTTTACCAGGCTCAAATAGATAAACGCTATCGTTCAAAAGGTGGTATACACCTTTAAACAATTTACCCATGCCAATAGGCCAGGTTATTGGTGCACAGCGTATATTTAAAATTCTTTCTATTTCATCAAGCAGCTCAATCGGATCGCGACTGTCTCTGTCTAACTTGTTAATAAAAGTAATAATCGGCGTATCGCGCAAGCGACACACTTCCATCAATTTAATGGTGCGTGACTCTACACCTTTTACCGCGTCTATCACCATTAAGGCGGAATCGACAGCTGTTAAAGTGCGATAAGTGTCTTCCGAGAAGTCTTCATGGCCTGGGGTATCTAATAAATTGATAATGGCTTCCCTGTAGGGAAATTGCATTACCGAGGTCGTCACCGAGATCCCACGTTGCTGCTCTAGTGCCATCCAATCGGATGTGGCATGACGAGATGCTTTTCTGCCCTTGACGGTACCCGCTAATTTAATCGCACCTCCAAAAAGCAACAGCTTTTCGGTTAAAGTGGTTTTACCCGCGTCTGGGTGAGAAATAATGGCAAACGTGCGACGTCGAGCAATCTCATTTTCTAAGCTAGACATCTTTCCCCTCTTTGGGTTCTAAGTTAATATAGTTGCACTATGAGAGTGGCATTACTATCATATTGCCCGATATCAAGCAAACACCTATGGAGTACCAATGAGTCATCCTGCCGATCAACACAAGGCAAGCGCGCCTAAACAACCGTCTCAGGATGAGCGTAGTGTAAATTATATTCCCATGCTGATTTGCCTTGTTCTAGGCTTAGCTGGGTGGTTTTGCCCCATACCCGAAGGTATGTCTGCGCAGGGCTGGCATGTCCTTGTCATTTTTGTAGTCACGATTTTAGCGCTTATTATTAAGCCTCTACCAATGGGTGCCGTTGCTTTGGTTTCTGTGGTCGCAGCCGTGCTGACCCAAACTATTACCATGAAACAAGCTTTTGCCGGTTTTAGCAGCGATATCGTATGGTTGGTGGTCTTTGCCCTATTCATTGCTAAAGGATTTAGTGTCACAGGGCTAGATAGACGTATTGCATATTTTTTTACGGCCTTGCTTGGCAAAAAAACATTAGGCCTAAGTTATGGCCTAATGGTAACCGATCTCATTTTGGCGCCAGCATTACCCAGCGTGACCGGTCGTTCGGCTGGTATCGTTTACCCCATTTTGCAGGGTATAGCGACATCATACAAAAGCTTTCCGCATCATGAGTCTGCGAGAAAAATTGGTGCCTTTTTAACTATCACAGCTTTTCAAGTTACCGTTATTACCTCAACCATGTTTATGACGGCAATGGCTGCCAATCCTATTTTGCAAAAATTAACAAACGATGCTGACTTAACCTTAACCTGGAGTCAGTGGGCAATTGCAGCGGTTGTACCTGGGGTTTTAAGCTTAATTCTTATTCCTTTGTTTATTTATTTAATCTATCCCCCTGAAATCAAAGAAACACCCAATGCACAAAGCATCGCTTTAACTGAGCTCAAAAAACTTGGCAAAATGCATCGTGGCGAATGGATTATGGCCTTTACGGTTTTCACTTTATTAGTGTTATGGATATTTGGTAAACAAACCATTTTAGGCTATCAATTCGAAATTGAAGTCGTGATTGCGGCCATGATTGGACTCACCATTTTGCTACTGACAGGCGTTTTAGAGTGGAAATCCTTGGTGAGGATCCACGATGCTTGGGAAACGTTTGTCTGGTTCTGCGTACTCATTATGTTGGCAGGCTTTTTAAAAGAGTATGGCGTATTAGATTGGTTTACCCAAAATGTGCAAGGGCACTTTAAAGGCCTACATTGGCACTATGCTTTTCCTATTCTTGCCTTAGTTTACTTTTACTCGCATTACTTTTTTGCCAGCTCAACCGCACATGTGACTTCGATGTACCCTGCATTCTTAGGGTTATCACTCGCGCTAGGTACGCCGCCCATGCTAGCCGTGTTCATTTTAATATTCTTCAGCAACCTATTCGGTGGACTAACACATTATAGCTTAGCCCCTGCTCCGTTATTATTTGGTGTTGGTTATGTCGACATCAAATCATGGTGGAAAATAGGTTTCTTGAGCAGCTTGATTAACATCGCAATTTGGTCGACAGTTGGCGTTGTTTGGTGGAAATTCTTAGGTTATTGGTAACAACAGTTGATAATCTTGAGCGCGCAGCTTATAGTCGGCGATTCTTAAGGTTTCATCTTAATAGAGGGCATAAATGGCATCATTAAATATTCAACTGACGGATGAATTTCATTCTGAGCTTAACAATATAGCCGAACAGCTTAAAATTAGTCCGGAACAATGTGTCCAGTTAGCCCTGCACCATTTTTTCCAAACGGATACTGTGGAAAACGCAGTCGAAGGATCGATGCGGATGTCAGATGGCCAAGAATTGGTCGATTTTCCTGAATTAAAGGAAGAATTGGGGATTGAAATCAAGTTCCACCCTGATGCCATGGAAGAACTTGAATCCGTTTCAGAAGAAGATCAAATCGATATTCTAGAAAGATTGATTAATCGCATTTCTGCTAACGAAGATGAGCTTGAAGCTACTTTAGATATCGTAATTAAAGAAGAAGGCGAAAACCAGCTGGTGTTATCAGGCTTTGGTTTCGGTGACATCGTTTATGAACTCGGCGAGAGCGTCGTTATCTATCATATCGCACTGATTGAAGAAGACGATGAAGATGAAAGTGAAGACGACGAGGAAGATGAAGAAGATCTTGAACTAGAAGATGAAGTGGAAGAAAGACACGATCATTGATGAATTAAAGATCTTGTTCCCTCTACCGCCTTGCGTTCGATGCTTAGGGTGGGGTCTGCAAAAAATGCCCCCCCGCCCTTTTCTGAATGAAATCCCTACATAAAGACCTTTAAAATATTCCACGCTCGCTTCTTAGCATCAACATTCGCTAACATCTCTTGGACAGATGGGATTGAGACAATAACATCGCTTTGCGCTACCTGCTTTGCCAAATTTTGACCAAAAACAACTATCTTTTGCACATTCGCGATTTTATCTTGAATATGCTCATTAGCCTGAACACATTCTATTCTTGCTTTACCTTGCCATTGCATCGCTTGCAACAATCTGGCTAACAGCTGATTTTTTTCATCAGTAAGAGTTTCATCAAGCAGCAGCAAATACGGTTTTTCAGAAGATTCTTCCGTGTGATTTCTTAGCTGCCATTGAGTGATCCCCATCACCTGTAGGCAATAATTTTGCAAAGGTGTCATTTAAAGATCCTGCGCTTTTGCGCGAGATTTACCGCGCCATGCAAGATACAATCTGCGTAATGACACTATTGGCCCAGAAAAAACATAAATCGAAAAGGCAACCAAAAGAATAAGTGGGGGATCAATCGAAACACCCACAAAACCAATCAACACCGCTAAAACAGCAACAAAGGGTACACGCCCCTTAAGATCAATATCTTTAAAACTATAGTATTTAAAATTGCTCACCATTAATGCGCCTGTGATTAAAGTCACAATTGCAGCAATAACCCACAAACGATGTCCTGGCATGCCATAATCATGAGCCACCCACACCATAGCGGCAATTAAACCGGCTGCCGAAGGACAAGGTAAACCTTGAAACCATTTTTTATCATCTTTACCAATTCGAGAATTAAAGCGGGCTAAACGTAAAGCAGTTGCTGCAGCATAGAAAAATGCGGCTAGCCAACCCAACTTTCCAAGGCTGGATAAGCCCCAGCTATATGCGACTAAGGACGGTGCAATTCCAAAAGAAACCACATCCGCCAAACTATCATATTCTGCTCCAAACGCACTTTGTGTGTTGGTAAGGCGAGCAACTCGTCCATCAATACCATCCATAATCATGGCAATAAAAATCGCTATTGCAGCCTGCTCAAAATCACCACGCATAGCGGCAACAATCGCATAGAACCCTGCAAACAGTGCCGTGGTCGTAAATAAATTGGGTAAAAGATAGATCCCTTTACTACGATGCATTTCAGTTTGTTCAGGTTCTTTTTGTTCAGGCAGCATCACCATTACTCACTTTTCACTGAATTTAATTCTAGCATTGGACACTGTATAAAACGAACAATGTATGTAAGTTAACTATTAAAGCGCGAGAGGTCATTTATCCGTTTATACTACTATATATGTGTGTCGCCCAGTATACCGCAAATCTAGAAAAACGTTACTCAATGGCAAAACCAAAAACGCCGAAAATTATGATTGAAGGAGTCACGACTGAAGGCAAAACCTTCAGGCCGTCGGATTGGGCTGAGCGTGTGTGTGGCAATTTATCCACTTTTAAAAATCAAAGAATTTACTATTCTCCCTTATTAAGGCCATCCTTTATTCGTGGACACCGGTGTATTTTGCTAGATACGGCGCTTAAAGACATTCACCCTGAACTTTATGCGCATATTATCGATTTTGCTCACGCCAATAGATTGGTCATGATTAAAGATGAAGATATCAAACAAGAACTCGAAAACAAGGCCAAAAAAGATGAAAAATAGCATTATCTTTATTTGCGCATTACTAGCGTCACTCTCACTCCAAGCTAAAATTTATGAGTATAAAGACGCACAAGGTGAAACGCATTTTAGTCAAGAACCACCCGCTGATGGTAATGCAGTTGTGGTAAAACCTAGAATTGGACCTGCAACCCACGACAGCACAACGACACCCTCGACTGATAAAAAAGAAACCACTGAAACATCAACTAATACCCAAGAAAAAAAAGAACCGTTAGATGCGCAAACACTAGAAGCCTATAAAATCAATTGCGAGCGCTCTAAACAGTATTTACAAGAAATTGAATCAAAACCCCGTATCAGATTACAAGATTCAAAAACGGGCATAGTTACTTTTTTAACCGATGAGCAACGCACACAAGAAATTATAAAAACTAAAGCGGCAGTACAAAAGTTTTGTAATCCAAGTAATTAATGCATGTCATTTAATCATTTAAGGCTTGCTGCATGAGTTCTTGATACCCTTTCATGCCTGGGGGGGCATAACTATATTCATCACCGGTATACTGCACAACAATAAACGCACAAACGGTCAGTATCACCATGAACAATGTCAAAATCCACTTTACGTGACGTTTTTGCATCAGTTTCATCCAAGTTAAATTGTTATTATTAGTATATGCGCATACCAATAATTCAAAAGAGCCTAGAGCAATAAAAATCAAAAAAAAGCCCTGTTGGTCAAACTGCAACAAACAGGGCCTCAATAACTGATAGTACTTCCAGTTATTGTCCGTAATGTGCATCAATCGCTTGTTGCACTTGATTTTTGATCGCATCCAAATTGAAAAATGTTAAAATTGGTTTTTGATTTCTTTGAGTGCTTTTTCTGATAAACAAAAAACATCATAGTTCATATTTTATTTACTTTGCGATTAAATCATCACTTATAGTAAGAGAAAATACACGCATGCTCGATAATAATATCAGACCTATCAGCAAACGTTCTATAACAATTGAGCACACAGGTTAAAATATAAATTTGAAAGAATAAAAAATTAAGGTTTGAAGAGAACAATAAAGTTTAGAGCAACGGCTAGATGAGGTTAGGGTAAAGAGCCTCAAATCTGTGCAACCTACAACTGAAAAAAATACGACCAAAAGAAATACAAATTCGCAAAGAATTAAATGAGAGATCCCATTCTTGTTAAATATACTGATTAAAATTAAAACATTTGACATAACGCTTATCTGCACTAAACAAGAAAAACTTGTTGAAGGATTTTTTTAAACATATGATAAAAATAGAATCAGACTATTTATCCAGAGGTAATACACATGTTAGATGCAGATCAAAAAAAACAGCAAATGGCCAACCTAATGGCCAACCTCGAAGATATGAAAAAAGTTACAACAAAACAGCAAATGGAAGAAAAAATTATAGCATTTCTTAAAAATTACAATTCACCTGAGTCTCTTGGCATTCAAAAAGATATTGCAAGCATGATACTCTATACAATGAGTGAATTATTAAAAAATATAATAAGCATGAGTGACAACGCCATTAATACTATATTATCTGACAAAAATATATTATCCACTCTTAATGAGACATATCTAAATCAGCATTTTGAGCTTACAGAAAAAATCAGACAGGGAACATCAAAAGAAAGTATCAATATTAAATTCCCTCCCGATCAGTTACTTGTTGCTAGATATTTTGGTGCCATGAATGATCTTCAAAAATCGATTCCTACATTATCAGCACCAAAAAAAATACAGATAGAGGAGTATGATGACGAAGGCCTTGGTATGGATGATCTAAGTAGTAAATTAAAAACCAGGACGATTTCATCTCATGATGAAATGTCGGAAGAAATAGACTGGCCAGAGGATGACGATAACAATGAAAATGAGCTAGATTCAAATATTACTGCACAAAATAGCTCAATGCCGATGTCAAATACGCCTTCAGGCTCACCCAGCACCACGAGCATGGACGATTCTGATGATGAGGATATGTCAGCTTTTTACGATGATGAGCCACAACAACCACTACCTCAACAAACAATAAGGGTCAGGGCACCTAGCATCACGCATCAACAAAAAAGCTCAAGCTCGCCTTTAAGCGAAGTCAAAACAAAATTTAATCTTAGTGTCCCCCTCCAAGAAGAAAGAGATAAATCTCAATCGCCAGGTAAAAAGTAATCAACGGTTTTAAGGTGAGCACTACCACTGTAAAAAACTATTTAGGTTTGACCTTTTTAGTTTTAACAGTTTTTGCTTTTTCATTCCATTTGGCACTAACCGCTTTGGCATCAGTGAATATACTGCCTCTTAATTGTATGACCTTTTGTTTATCATATGAAAATTGAGATTCGCTAGAGCTATCTTTTAAATTATTTTTATAGCACCCAGACAAGTTCAGAGGTAAAACATGGTAGGTATTTAAATCAATTCTTTCTAATAACCCTTTTAAGTGCTTGCCACCCACTATCACAGCACTATCGCTAGCTGATTTGTTTATTTGAGTCGACATAAATATGTCTCGTTCTAAATTAGATACAGTCTCTCTATCCGGGTGATCGATAGCATGCAGCTTCATTTTTAATTTATTTTTGGCATATAAATCAATTGGTGCCAAACAAGTTTTAACATCATTATCTTCAAGCCCAATATGAGAAAGACCAAATTCAGACAAAACCTTTAAGATAATTTTTTCGACCTGATAGACTCTAAAAACACCATGAGATTCCCCCAATAAAACTAAAAGCTTTTTGTCACTTTGCTTCGCTTTACGGAATGCGGTCTTTGCAAATCCTCTGAATGTCGTTTCAATTTCGATTTTTTCAGCTTCTGAAAGCCCAATTTTACTTTTAATGTAGCGCGAAACACTATTGTGCTTTCCATTGTGTTTAGCAATTTCAATGATATTTTTCTGTTCTATATCACTCCAAGCTGTGTCAGCCCCAAATCTCAGCAACAAACGAACGGCTGCTTTTCTTTTAGCGCTCGCCGCATAAAATAGCGGTGTCCAACCATCTTTATCAATTACTTCCAGTGAATCTGGATCTTCCTTTAGTTTTTTGCGTAATTCGTTGATTTTGCCACGTTTAGCAAAGTAATGAATAATCTCCATAAAACCGTTTTATGCCTTTCGCCAGGTAGTTCCTTGTGGGGTGTCTTCCAAAACAACGCCCATTTCAGTAAGTTGTTGGCGAATTTCGTCCGCTTTTTGCCAATTCTTGGATTGTCGCGCGTCAAGACGCGCTTGAATAAGTTGCTCTATTTGATCTTTAGCATCCATTTTACCTTTAAGGTAAATATCTGGATCGGATTCTAAGATACCTAGTACGCCACCAAGCTCTTTTAGCATACCCGCCAATGATGCAAGATCAGCATGATTGCTGCTACGCGCTGTATTGACCGCAGTGGCTAAATCAAATAATACGGACATGGCGATAGGCGTATTAAAATCATCATTCATCGCAGCGTTAAAACGCTTTTTAAATTCATTTGCGCGCTCTGATATTGAGCCATCAAGCGCTACACCACGTAAAGCTGTATACAGTCGCTCAAGCGAACTCTTCGCTTGCTCTAATAATTCTTTGGAATAGTTCACAGGGCTTCGATAGTGGCTTGCCAATAAGAAATAACGAATCACTTGCGCATCATATTGCGCTAATACTTCTCTGATGGTGAAAAAATTATTCAACGACTTAGACATTTTTTCTTTATCAACTTGCACAAAACCTACATGCATCCAGGTATTCACAAACTGTTTACCTGTCGCACATTCAGATTGCGCTCGTTCATTTTCATGATGAGGAAAAACTAAGTCAGAGCCGCCACCATGAATATCAAAAGTATCGCCAAGGCAAGCAGTGGACATGGCTGAGCATTCAATGTGCCAACCGGGTCTTCCCTGCCCCCAGGGTGAATCCCAATGAGGTTCTTCAGGTTTGGCTTTTTTCCACAATACAAAATCTAAATTTGAATGCTTTTGGCTGACGACTTCAACGCGCGCCCCCGCTTGCAACTCGTCAAGATTTTTTTTAGCCAACTCGCCATATTGTGCATATTTCGCAACTTCAAAATAGACATCATTGTTGTCACCCATGTAAGCGACGCCATTTTTCTGCAATCTTTGCACCATATCGATAATGGTTGGAATATGCGCCGTGGCACGTGGTTCTTCATCTGGCGGTAAAACGTTTAACGAGGTAGCATCATCATTCATTGCTTGAATAAAACGTGCGGTTAAAGCTTCCATCGGCTCGTTATTTTCATTAGCGCGTTTAATAATTTTATCGTCAATGTCGGTAATATTGCGGACATACTTTACTTTCCAACCGGTGGAACGTAAAAATCGCACAATAACATCAAACGCGACAAAAACACGGGCATGACCAATATGGCAATAATCATAAACCGTTATGCCACAAACGTATAACGATATTTCGCCCGGTTTAATCGGTGTGAAATTTTCTTTTTTACCCGTGAAAGTATTATATATTTGCAGCATACTTTACCCGATCTTGAGCTTGGCTTTGATCAATTCTACCCGTTGTAGTAAACCCTGCTTACCCATCAATGTGAAAATTTTGGCAAGCTCAGGACCATAGCTTCTACCCGTGACAGCACTACGAAGCGGCAAAAATAGCGCTTTACCTTTTAGACTTGTCACTTCGGTAATTTTCTTAACAACATTCGCGTAGTTATCGCCTTCTTGTTCAATGACATTGGCTAGGCAATCGACAATGAGTTTTCCTGCTTCGGTATTTAAATTTGCTATAGCATCGTCATCCCAAATGCAATCATCGGTTAGCAATTGCTTAGCCCATTCTTGAGCATCTTCTGGTAAAACAATGTTTTGCTTAATCGTTTGGGTGAAAAGTGCAACTTTATCGCTTGGAACTAAAGGTGAAACAAAAGGTGCAATCCATTTGCTAATTTCATCATCTGTTTTTGTTAACACGGTTTCTTTTTGCCAATGCTTTAGTTGCGCCAAATCAAAACGCGCAGGTGAGCGACCTATATGAGTGACATCGAAATATTGACCTAATTCATCCAATGATAATAATTTTTCATTTTCAAAATGATGTCCAAGTCTTGCTAAATAATTATTCACAGCGAGCGGAAAATAACCTTGTTCGCGTAACGCTTCTATCGATTGGCTTCCGTTACGTTTAGACAAAGGTTTACCATCAAAACCTAATATGAGCGGCATATGGCCATAAGCAGGAATGGGTAGGCCAAGTGCTTTTAGCACCAATAATTGTCGTGGAGTATTGGTTAAATGATCTTCACCGCGCATGACATGCGTTACTTGCATTAACGCATCATCTACTGCATTACAAAACATAAATGAAGCTGAGCCATCGGCCTTTTCAATAATGAAATCACCAATATCATTGGTTGCAAACGTTCTTGGGCCTTGAATAAAATCTTCAAAATGGATTGTTTCGTTGTCTGGAATTCTAAATCGTAATGCTGGCTTTATACCCTTAGCACGCTTGTGTGCAATTTGTTCAGGCGTTAAATGCCGACAAGTACCCGGGTAACGTGGCGCTATACCAGATTGTAATTGCGTTTTGCGAGTAATGGCTAATTCCATTTCCGTGCAAAAACACCAATATGCCTGGTTGTTTTGAATCAGCTGCTGGTAATATTTTTGATATATGCCAGAGCGCTGTGATTGCAAATAAGGCGCATGTTCGCCGCCACGCTCTGGGCCTTCTTGCCAATCGAGGTTTAACCACAGCAAATCTTCCATCAATTTATGTGCAAATTCTTGTTCTGATCGCACTAAATCGGTATCTTCGATTCTTAACAGAAAGGTCGCCATGTGCTGTTTGGCGCTGTGCGATTTGGCAAGCAGCACATTAAACAAGCCTGTTCTTAAGTTACCTAAATGCATTAATCCAGTTGGGCTGGGGCAAAAACGAGATTTAATTGAAACAGAGGTGGTCATAGAATATAAAACTCTTATCTGTGTTATTTAACTAATTTCTTAGATTTCTAGCTGTCTATTGCCTGACATGATACCCTATGGCGCTTATTAACTGCGAGTCCCATTTATTATTAAGATAGCGAGTATTTAAAGATGGAAAAAATCGTATTTCACACCAATTACGGCCCTTTCACCCTTGAGCTTGATAAAGAAGCCGCGCCTAAAACGGTTGAGAACTTCTTAGAATATGTTAACCAAGGGTTCTACGAGAATACCATTTTTCATCGCGTGATTGATGGCTTTATGATTCAAGGCGGCGGATTTGAAGCAAACATGACATCAAAAAAGGGTTTGCCTCCCATACAAAATGAAGCAAACACTGGCCTCAGTAACAAGATAGGCACCATTTCAATGGCTCGCACCAGCGATCCGCATTCTGCTTCTTCACAGTTTTTTATCAATGTGAGTGATAATCTGTTTTTAGATCATAAATCACCTACCCCGCAAGGCTGGGGCTATTGCGCATTTGGCAAAGTGATTAATGGTATGGATGTGGTCAACAAGATTGCTAAAGTCAAAACTGGCTCAAAAGCTGGCCACGATGATGTACCAGCTAATGACGTTGTTATCGAAAAGGTTGAAATCCTTGCTTGAATCTAATGCAACGATTTTCATTTCCGATCTGCATTTAAGTGCACATGATGAGGCCTTGCAAAATTTGTTTTTTCAATTTTTGCAAGGCCCAGCTTTAACGGCACAAAATATTTATATCTTAGGTGATCTATTCGATGTGTGGGTTGGCAATGACTTGCAAACCACCTTCCATGACAAAATTGCTTGCGCTTTTAAAGCCTTAGCGGATAAAGGTATAAAACTTTACTTTATGGCTGGTAATCGCGATTTCTTATTGCAAGGTGATTTTCTAAAAAAAGCACAAATTCAAAAGCTACCCGATCCTTGCATGATACAGTTACATGGTAAGCCGTTTCTCTTAACGCATGGCGATAAATTATGCTCTCAAGACATTGCTTATCAGCGCTATAGAAAATTTGCGCAACACCCGATTACCAAAGCATTATTTTTACTGTTGCCTAAAAAAACCCGCGCCAACATTGCCAATAAATTACGAGCCAAAAGCCAACAATATCAACAAAAGCAAAAGCTCGATATATTAGATGTTTGCCCACAAACAGTCATGGATGTCATGACTGAGCATAATGTAAAATATTTATTGCATGGGCATGTTCACCGCCCCAAATTCCACACCTTGGAAATTTGCAATCAAAATTTGCTACGTTTTGTTTTAGGCGATTGGCATCATAAAGCAAGTTTTATCATAAGCACACCAACTAAAATTACGTTGGCTACTTATTCCCATAACAAAGACATCGAAACGGTGGATAGTTATGCTTTTGAAGATGCGCGAAGCTTATCTGCTTGAGACTGCACACTGTTTTCATTAACAGAGGAAAAAGCGATTGTTTCACTGCGAAACGAAACAGCTGCCTTGGAATAAATGATACCAGAGACAAAACCAAGCATAAAAACAATCATCGCTTTGAATAAGCGGGAATAGCGCACAACGGGGAAAACCGAGCCAGTTGAGGAAAGTAACTCATGGTAATCAGTTCGAACATTATGTTTGTCTTTTAACATGATATTTTACTCATCAGGTGAGATGTCTTACCAGCATAACCAGTGCACATACTAAATTCAAGGCCTTAAGCAAGTCTCGTCGAGATCCTTCGCTGCCCTCAGGATGACAACGCCAACTTGTCAGACGCATCATCGCTGTGCTGTGGATTAACCCTTTCACCAAACTGAACCATTTTTATTAAGGCATCAAGTTCACAAGCTTCAAATCCTGCTTTAAGACGAGGATCTTTTGCAATAGGACCTCTTAAATGAACTGGTGCATAGCGTTTTAATAATTCGACAAATGTTTCCTGAGGATTTAAGCCTCTTTCATGACACAATTGGTAATACCATTCATTGCCTGTGCGAACATGCGCAATCTCATCATGAAAAATAATCATCAAAATTTCAGCAGCGATTTCATCATGTGCACTTGCTAAACGTTTAGCAATATCAGGTGTGACATCCAATCCTCTTGCTTCAAGCAAACGTGGTACCAGCGCCATCCTGATAAGCACATCATGCCCCGTTTTTTGAACCATTTCCCACAAACCTAAATGTGCAGGAAAATCACCATAACGATAACCATAGTGTGATAAATGAGTGGCCAATAAAGAAAAATGGTATGCCTCTTCTCGGGCAATTTTTAGCCAATCATAATAATATTTTGTGGGCATACCTCTGAATCGATAACATGCATCTAATGCAATATTAATCGCATTATATTCAATATGGGCGATAGCGTGAATTTAAGCTGCTTTTCCTATATCTGTCGTTAAGCGTCGTCTTTTAAGATGTTTAGGATCAACCAGTGGTAAATAATCGGGCAAAGCACCTACGATATTTGTACTTAGCGGATAGGTTTCATCAAAAGTGATTTTCTGGGATAACCAGGCCTCATATAAAGAAGCAACACCAGAACATTTTAAAAGAGGATCTGTTTCTAGCAACAATTGGTGGGTGGTCGAAAATATCGGGATATTCATGTCTTGGCTTAAATTGTCAAATCGCTATTTTAAATATAAAAACGGATTTTGTTCTAGCAAAACTTACATAAATGCTATTTTGAACGGTAGGTTTTGCCTTTACTTGCTGGTAATCCCTCATCTTTGGGATTACCTTTCTCAACTGACTTACTTCTTGAGTAATGCAGCACAGCCGTGCGCAGACCATCTTTGACATACTGTCTAGAGCCATTTTTATTTTCAACATTTTCTTTATCTATGATTACCCAATCATCATATTCGCTTTGACCAATTTTTGATAGTTCACGCTTTGTCATTTCTTCAGATAACAACATCATTTTGCTATTGAGTTTTTCAGTATATTCCTTAGCGTGATGCTCAACTTTACTCAAAATTTTATCTTTCTTGGATTTACGACCACTTAAATTGTCACACAGATACTGGTACATATTTGGATTAATGCGCAAAGCCAATTCTAAATCATCATATTCGGCATTATCGGCTCGCCAGCCAAACAGGGTAGCAAAGTGATAGTCACCATTGTAAACATATCCTTTACGGGCTCCTTTACCACGTTTAATGATCTCTTCTAAAATATCCATTCTATTATATTCAATTAAATAGGTAATAGGTGTTTTACCAAAACTATCCTTCATCATGGCAACTTTGCTTGGCAAGCTTCTCATGCCACCACCATATAAAACATCACAGAAAGCTTCTGGCGTGCCAAACTTGGCTAAGTAATGTAATGGCGTTAGTTGTTCTTGATTTTCTTGCTGACGTCGACTTACCGAATGATAACCAATTCTAAGTCCATAAGGGATAGACTTCATTAAAGCGCTTACTACTTCAAAATGGCCATACTTTGCAGCAATCAACAAAGCGCAAGGCTCATTGATGGGGCCTGAACCATTAATTTTTGAGTCATATTTAGGCTTTCGTAAATGTTTTACCAATTTTAGATTCCCAGCTTTAGCGGCAGAATATAAAATAGTTTTACCATTAATTTTTTGATTTAATAATTGTTGCAACTGTTTAAATGTGGATGAGTTTTTTTCTATTCGTTCACACATTGCAATAAATATATCAGCCATACCTGGGTCCTGCGCTAACTCACATATCCTTAAAATACCCTTGCCACGGACATAAGCATTAAATATCCTGAAGCAATCCTGAGGTTTCAAATTAGCAATTTTCTCCTGCGGATTCACTGCATTTAATATTTGTTGAAATGCATCTTCTGTCAAAGCTAATCTCTCTTGATGTGCATTATAATTTTCTTGGGCATGCTTTTTTGCCTTTTCAAATGGCACAACCCTTGAACGTGAAAACTCCTTAACGAGCTTCCATTTTACAGCATTTTTGTCTTTAGCTAATAAAGCCCCAAGATGAACAATGTCATTGTAGTGACCATCAACGGTATGATAGTTTAGTACTGATTTAGCTAAGCTTGGATCAGCTAATAATTTTTGAATAAATTCGTCATTAGCTGAATTTAAAATAAAATGGCCAATACTCTGACTTCCTAATCGGATATTCATCACATCTGTTTTTTTAGATTGACAAAATTGAATTATGGCTTTAAACGATTCAAAATCATTAGCGATAATCATTTCCTGCAAACCATTAGTATGGGTAATCGGATCTAGCGCTAAGGGATCTGCACCATATTGCATCACCAAATTTACCATGCGCACATTGCTTCTTCCTGCTAAGACAGAAAATAAAGGTGGCTTGGCTAGTTCATTCAGCATTTGAGGCAAATCATATTTAATATCCGCTTCCCTTCCTTGATAATAACATTGTCTTAATGCCCGGTTTAACAGCTCAAAAACCTGTTGCGCAACGACAGTATCTTGAGTTTGTACAGCCAAACTGATTAAATTACTTCCCTGTGGCGTACGTATAAGTGGAATTACTCTAGAGAGCTGTCCTTTTAACATTCTGACACCAACGCTCGGATTTTTGATCAATTTTTCAGCGATTTCGCCAATCAACAAATCATCGTTAATCAATAGTTCTCTTCGCTCGCGCTGTTTCTTCAATTGCTCAATTTTATCATTAACACTCTTTTTGGCTTGTTGATAGGCTTTTTCTTCAAAAGCATGAGGATTAATATTGGATATTTTTTTAACTTTATCCATATTTTCTTCAATTTTTTGACAAAGATATTGAATTTTAACGTTTCTTAACAACTTCATGTCTGAATGATTTTTTTGCTTCTCGATTTTATTAATTTCATTAAACAATTCAACATACAAATCAGTCAGCTTTTGCAAATAAAATGCTTCTGGATTATTCTGTCTGAGAAGCTTGTCAGCTTTGGTTAATCTATCATCGAATAGTTCATGGTAAGCATAGGGTCTTGAAGGGTTTTTATTTCTCACCAACCATTTCTTCATGGCATTTTTGCCACTATTGAATATATTATCTAATTTTTTCTTGGGTGCATCAAACTCTAAAGTCCCAACGCCCTCGCACCATATTTGCACAGTTTGATCAGCATATAGCGCTTGCTTTTCTTTTGTGTCTTCTCTGACCAATCTACCAACTTTGTTCCAAAAAACACCTTTGATGATATCATGATGTCCCCACTGAACATCAGATTCTTGTAATTCTTGCGCCATTTCTTGGGTATTATCTTTATGTTGCTGCCTTGGGTTTGATGTAGAAGCTTGCAGCTTTTGCTCCCGCATTCTCTGTAACTTTGGCGTAAGAGGTGTGATTTTATCGTCAAGATGAGCTGGATTTGAAATCAAATTTAAACCAACAGCACAAGGATTAACTTGATGTGGCTTTCCATGATGATCTAATTTCTCTATGGGTCTATAGCGAGTGTCATAATATTCTTGCCTGTTGGCTTCATCAATCGGATAGTTGTTAAGTATGCCTCCATCTGCAAACACACCAAACACTTTACCATTTTTATCACGAACTGTTTTGGGTAAAAATGCGCCAGGAAAAGCCATTGAGGCTCTTAACGCATCAGCAATTCGAATGTTAGGCGTATCTAAATAAGAAAAAGTTTGTTCTAACATTTCACCAGGTTTAGCATTATATCGGGTTGCTTTAAATACCATTTCCTTCAAACTTGGATCAAGCATTCTAGCATTGTGCAGATCAGCAAAAGTGGCATTGGGTGAGCCTAGTATTTGCTCAACCAAATAGGTCGCTAAATCATGAAATGATTCGCCAGAATAAACACCACCATGTTGAATTAAATCTAATAAATTACCAACGCCATGCCCTTTAAAATATGCCCCCCAACCATCTTCTTTAATGTCTGTAAAATCAGTAAACTTTATATTGTTTGCTAATCGTTTGAATTGATCTGCAGAAAAACCTAATCCCACCATAAATGCAGTTATTGCACCCGCCGAGGCACCAAAAACGGTATCAATTTCTTCTAAATATCCTTCTTCATCCAAGGCGCTAACTACACCAGGATAAGCCGCGCCCTTGGCGCCACCGCCCTTAAAAGCCATTTGTTTTAAGGGCGGAGATGGAACAAGTTCTTTGCTGTCCTTTTCTTTATAAACAACAGCAATGTTGTTACGAAATACTTGCATGTCAGCAAATGAGCCGACTAGTGCCTGATTGAAAAGCGTGTATCTATCAGGGTTATCCTTGTATACAGTACTTCGTCTTAATCCCTTTTGCGAATGCGTCATATTGTAATTACCCCTAATTACCTTTATATCTCATTCTTTGGACAAATATTTTGCACATGAGTTCCAATCCTTTGTAGGAACTAAAATGCCCTTATTTAAGTCTATTGGCATATACCCGAAAAAAGGCCTTAAAAATATGCTGCCACAAGAGAGTGAAATTGAAGAACTGGGTAAAGCATTTACCGATATCAACTTACCCGAGTACACAGCCGATCAAATGAAGTTTCTGAAAGATTTTCTAAACAACAGTGCGCTTGATTTAAACAAAGATATGATGAAAAAGGTTTTTAGGGACAAAATTCAAGTAATGGATGCTCTAGTTACGTTAAACGAGTTTGCAAGCCATTATGAAAACGAAAAAGCACTGATTGATGAGTTTAAAGAAGAACTGGAATTGTTACTTATTTCAATTAATACTGAGGTGGGGATAGATATATGATTGGCGGACCATTTGATCCGCCAATACTATTGGTTATTTACTAAATACAAATTTTCCATTGTCCACTTTCACATGAATCGTATCGCCTGGCACAAACTCTCCACGCAACAACTCTTGTGATAATGAATTTTCAACTTCTTGTCGTAGCGCTCGTCGCAAAGGTCTTGCCCCATAGACGGGATCAAACCCGATGTTAGCAAGCTTATCTAAGGCATCTGGTGTAATTTCTAATTGCAACCCAAGCGTTGCTAAGCGCGTTTGTATTTCTTTGATCTGAATTTCAGCAATCGCGCGAATGTTTTGCTTATCCAACGCATGAAACACCACCGTTTCATCAATACGATTGATAAATTCTGGTCTAAAATAATCGGTTAGCATACCTACAACAGCATCTTTCATTTCATGATAGGGTTTGCCCGTCATTTCTTGAATTTTTTGTGCCCCAATGTTGGAGGTCATCACAATAATACAATTTCTAAAATCAACCGTCCTGCCCTGACTGTCTGTTAAGCGACCATCGTCCATCATTTGTAACAAAATATTGAACACATCGTGATGTGCTTTTTCAATTTCATCTAACAAAACAATACTATAAGGCCGACGTCTTACTGCTTCAGTTAAATATCCACCTTCCTCGTAGCCAACATAGCCAGGAGGCGCGCCGATTAAACGCGATACAGCATGTTTTTCCATAAACTCAGACATATCTATTCGCACCATGGCAGCAGGTGTATCAAACAAGAATTCCGCCAAGGCTTTGCAAAGTGCTGTTTTACCCACACCAGTTGGCCCTAGGAATAAAAAGCTTCCCACGGGTTTGTTTGGATCAGCAAGACCTGCGCGTGATCGGCGAATAGCATTGGCGACCACTTTGAGCGCTGCTTCTTGCCCTACCACCGTTTTAGATAAAACTGACTCCATGCTTAGTAGTTTAGCTTTTTCACCCTCTAACATTTTGTTAACAGGGATCCCAGTCCATTTTGCGACTACTTCAGCTATTTCTTCTTCGCCTACCTTATTACGAATAAGCGTCATTTCTTTGGTTTCTACTTCACTCGCAGCAGCTAATTGCTTCTCTAATTCAGGAATTCTGCCATATTGCAATTCAGACATCCGAGCGAGATCGCCTGCTCGTTTAGCCGATTCAAAAGCAGTGCGGGCACGCTCTAATTCTTCTTTAATATGCTGAGCGCCATGCAAGGTCGATTTTTCAGCTTTCCAGACTTCTTCTAAATCTGAATATTCTTTCTCTGATTTTTCAATTTCTTTATTCAGTTTTTCTAAGCGAGAAATTGAAAGCGCATCTTTTTCTTTTTTGAGCGCTTCTCTTTCCATTTTATATTGAATAAGCTTGCGCTCTAAAATATCTAATGGTTCAGGTTTTGAATCAATTGCCATACGAATACGGCTCGCAGCTTCGTCAATTAAGTCAATCGCTTTATCCGGTAACATTCTATCGGTAATATAGCGATGCGATAAATTTGCAGCAGCCACAATCGCAGGATCGGTTATTTCAACCCCATGATGAATTTCATAACGTTCTTTCAAACCACGCAAAATAGCTATGGTATCTTCCACTGATGGCTCTTCGACCAATACTTTTTGGAAACGGCGCTCAAGCGCTGCATCTTTTTCAATATATTGTCGGTATTCATCCAAGGTGGTTGCGCCAACGCAATGTAACTCACCTCTTGCTAAAGCAGGCTTTAGCATGTTACCAGCATCCATGGCGCCTTCTGCTTTACCAGCTCCCACCATCGTGTGAATTTCGTCGATAAATAGAATGATCTCGCCTTCTTGTTTAGAGAGATCTTTTAAAACTGATTTTAACCGCTCCTCAAACTCACCGCGAAATTTCGCGCCAGCAATAAGTGCGCCCATATCCAAACCTAAAACACGCTTGCCTTTTAGACCTTCTGGCACTTCGTCATTGACAATACGTTGCGCAAGGCCTTCAACAATAGCGGTTTTACCAACTCCTGGCTCACCAATCAGCACCGGGTTATTCTTGGTACGTCTTTGTAGCACTTGTATGGTACGTCTGATTTCTTCATCGCGACCAACGACCGGATCTAATTTACCTTGTTCAGCTCGTGCGGTTAAATCAATCGTATACTTTTCTAATGCTTGACGGGTATCTTCGGCATTTTCATCACGGACTGGCTCGCCGCCAGTAACCTTTTTAATGGCTTCTTCAATATTCTTTTTTGTACCTTGAGCATTTTTAAGGGCTTTTGCAGCTTCACCGTCATCATCTAACAAGGCTAATAAAAACAATTCACTTGGGATATAAGTGTCTTTTCTGTCTTGAGACAATTTATCTGTCACATTTAAAAGCCTGAGTAGACTATCTGAAATCCGAATATCACCGGTGACTTTACCAATACGAGGCAGTCGCTCTATCGCTTCACTTAAGCTTGAACGCAGTTGTGGCAAATTAACATTGGCTTGTTTTAAAAGCGGTCTAATAGTGCCGCCTTGCTGATCTAACATAGCCATGAGCACATGTTCTGGCTCAATTGTTGAGTTTTGACGACCTAAAGCGATTGATTGGGCTTGGCCCAAAGCTTCTTGAAATTTACTGGTTAACTTTTCAATACGCATCCATCATTCCTTCTTATCTGACTGATCCATAGATGGGGATAAGGTGATATTTTTTAAAGGGACTTCACAAAAATATAGTCACTTTGATTGGGTATTTCGTTTTAATTTTATGAGCGAAGTCATGTTTGAGCGCCTTTGAGGCGTGAGTTTACGCAGTGAGAAAAATTAAAACGAAATATCCAATCAAAGTAGTTACAAAGATGGCTAAGAGAGAGCTAACCAAATGAGTGTAGCCATCCTGCCTGTCTCTTTGTCACGCCTATAAGAGTAGAATCGCGCAGCGTCAGTGTAAGTACAATAGTCGCCACCATAAATTTGACGAACGCCCATCTCATTTAGACGTTGGCTTGCCAAGATATAGAGGTTTGCCATCCATTTACCTGGCCGCTCACCTGGTATAAAGGCGGAAGATGCCGCTAAATTGTGCTTTAAAAATTGCTCTCTGACTTCATCGCCGACTTCAAAATGATTTTGGCTGATGGCAGGCCCAAGCCAAGCTAAAATATCATTGTTGGTTTTAAGCCTAATGGCATTTAAAGCATTTTCAATGATGCCATTTGCAATCCCGCGCCAACCACAATGAATAGCGCCCACAACCGTCCCCTGAGTGTCGCACAATAGTAATGGCAAGCAGTCTGCTGTTAACACCACACAAGGAACATAGGTAAGTTGAGTTAATGCCCCATCGGCATCTAAAGAGAGATCTTTTACGTCTGGCTTTTTTAATTCAATGACATGCGTGCTGTGCGTTTGATTAAGCCAAATCGGATCATACATAAAATTGAGTGATTGCGATAATTGCAGTCGATTTTGATAGACATCATTAGGATTATCAAAAACATGTAATCCTAAATTAAAACTATCAAACGCATCCTTACTGACGCCACCGATTCGGGTGGTGGTCATTGCCCTTACCCAAGTTGGCGCAGGCCAGTTAGGCTGTAGTCCTTTCACAATAGTATCCTTCCTTTGCCTGTAAGTGCGATAAAAGTTGGGCATAATCTTCAGGAATAGGTGCTTGCCAAGACATGGTTTGTCCTGTCACAGGGTGTACCAAACTTAAGGATTTAGCATGTAAAGCCTGACGACGAAAGCCAAGCAAAGCTTGCTGTAAAGCTTCGCTTGATTTTGCTGGAATGCGATACCGCCATCCATAGGTTGCATCCCCAACAATGGGATATCCTTTATGCGCCAAATGCACCCGGATTTGATGGGTGCGACCCGTTTCTAATTTAACATCTAACAGCGTAAATCCATGATAACGCTTTAAACACCTAAAATGGGTGCGCGCGGGTTTACCTGAATGAGTAACCGCCATTTTGACACGTTGGTGCGGATGGCGACCGATGGGCTCATCGATAGTGGCGCCTGCAATCACTTCAACCCCAACTAAAGCTACATAACCACGTTCAATTTCTCTTCGTTGAAGCGCCGCCACCAAGGCAGTATGTGCTGTTAGTGTTTTTGCAACAACCATCAAACCGGTGGTGTCTTTATCTAGGCGATGCACTATCCCTGCGCGAGGCAAGTGGCTCAACGATGGCGCATGATACAGTAGTGCATTGAGCAAGGTACCTTGTCTATTTCCTGCTGCAGGGTGAACCACTAAGCCCGCAGGCTTATTAAGAATAATCAGTGACTCATCTTCATAAAGTATATTTAAAGCAATGTTTTCTGCTTGCTCTTCAAATTGGGATAATACATTGGCGCTAATAATGATTTGCTCGCCGCCCAAAACTTTTGACTTGGGTGTGGAAGGTTTTCCATCGACATTCACTTGACCGCTTTTAACCCATTGCGTTAAGCGTGTTCTGGAGTGCTCTGGAAAACAGTGTGCTAACGCTTGATCTAAGCGCATTCCTTTGCAATCTTCAGGAACAGCCACTTGGAGGTTAATGTGTTCAACGCCTACCATGTTTTATCTAACCTTAATTCAGAAACCGGTCAAAATTTAAAGCAATTATTCTAACATATTATTGTGCATTTTAAATGTTTATATGGGGGTTAGGCTTGGGATTTGGGGATTTACTTCAAAACGCCAAATCCCTAGCCTGCCCCCATTTCACGCCAATTGCATCAAAACAAAGCGTACGATAGACTCCCTGCAACCATTTTCCAAGCTATTCAACCATTAGATCGATAAGAAATAAACCAATCATGAGAAAGCCAGCTTTATTACTATTAGTCGCACTTCTAGGCCTTGCAGGATGTAGCTCTAATTCAAAAGACGAAAAATACAACAATATGAGCCCTAACGATATCTATCAACAGGGTGTCAAAAATGCGCATAAAAAACGTTATGAACAAGCCGTAGAAGATTTCGAAGCACTTGAATCTCGCTATCCTTTTGGTGAATACGCTGATAAAGCACAGTTAGGTGCCATTTACGCTTATTACGAAAATCAAGACTATCCTGCTGCTATCCCTGCAATAGAGCGATTCTTGCGAATGTATCCTCGCCATCCTTCTGTAGATTATGCTTATTATATGAAGGGCCTCACCCATTTTTCGGAAACATCCGGCGTTTTAAACAATTATTTGCCAGTAGAAAGAGCAGACAGAGACACCTCCTCATTTAAAAAGAGTTTGCAAGCATTTCATATTCTCACCACACGTTTTCCTGACAGTATTTATAGCGCAGATGCTACTCAACGTATGGTCTATTTGCGCAACATCTTAGCGGAAAATGAATTGTTCGCGGCGCGCTTTTATTTCAAAAAAGGTGCTTATTTAGCAGCAGCAAACCGAGCAAGTAATGTGCTGATTCAATTTGAACGCGCACCTGTCACAGCCGAAGCACTTTACATTATGGTGAAATCTTACAGAGCATTAGAACTCAATAAACTGGCAAACGATACTTACGATGTGCTGGCGTTAAATTATCCTGAATCAGACTATTTAAAAAAATTGGGATAACAAATAATGCGCACAAGCCAACTTTTATTAGCCACACTCAAAGAAAATCCTAATGATGCCGAGCTTGTTAGCCATCAGTTAATGATGCGCTCTGGCATGATAAGAAAACTCGGCCAAGGGCTTTACACCTGGTTACCACTTGGCTTGCGTGTATTACGAAATGTCGAAAAAATCATTCGCGAAGAGATGAATAAAACAGGCGCGCAAGAAATTTTAATGCCTGCCGTGCAGCCTGCTGAATTATGGCAAGAAACCGAGCGTTGGGATCAGTTTGGCCCGCAACTGCTCAAAATGAAAGACAGACATCTTAGAGAATATTGCTATGGCCCAACGCATGAAGAAGTGATCACCGATATGGTGCGCAATGAATTGCGCTCCTATAAACAGCTTCCCATGTGTTTTTATCAAATTCAAAATAAATTCAGGGATGAAATTAGGCCCCGCTTTGGTGTGATGCGCGCCAGAGAATTCTCCATGAAAGATGCTTACTCGTTTGATATCGATAAAGCAGGCATGGAAAAATCTTACCAAGCTATGTATGAAGCCTATAGCAATATCTTTACCCGTTTGGGCTTAGCGTTTCGCGTAGTGTTGGCGGATACCGGTGCCATTGGTGGTTCTCAATCTCATGAGTTTCATGTGCTCGCTGATTCAGGTGAAGATGCGATTGCTTATTGTCCTAACAGCGATTATGCCGCGAATGTAGAATTAGCAACGAATTTGATTAGCGCGCCAGTTCGTCAAGCGCCAAGTCAAAGCTTTGCTGTTAAAGAAACACCTAATATTCGCTCGGTCTCTGATCAAGCGGCGTTTATGGGCTTGCAAACCAAAGATATTTTAAAAACCTTACTGGTTAAGGGTATCGATGAGCCCGTTGTCGCCTTACTTTTACGCGGCGATGATGAGTTAAATCCTATTAAAGCAGAAAAATGCCCACAAGTTTCAGCGCCTTTAACGCTAGTCGATGAATCGACATTAAAAGCGCTAACCCAATGTGGTCCTGGCTTTGTGGGTCCTAAAGATTTGAATATCCCTATTATTGCGGATCATGCCGTTCTTAGCATGAGCAATTTCTCCTGCGGTGCGAATCAGGACGATAAACATTTTGTTGGCGTTAACTGGGAAAGAGATCTACCGTTGCCCAACCTTGTTGCAGATTTGCGTAAGGTGAAAGAAGGCGATCAAAGCCCCGATGGTAAAGGCAATTTGCAAATTTTACGCGGCATTGAAGTTGGCCATATTTTCCAGCTCGGCTCAAAATATAGTACAGCCATGAAAGCCACTGTGTTAAACGAACAAGGTCGGCAAGTGGTGCTGGAAATGGGTTGTTATGGTATTGGTGTTACCCGTATCGTGGCAGCAGCCATTGAACAAAATCATGATGATAAAGGGATTGTTTGGCCAGATGTGATGGCGCCCTTTCAGATTGTACTTATCCCCATGAATATGGCGAAATCCCATCGTGTGCGTGACGCAGTAAATCAACTTTATCAAGAGCTGCAAGCGGCTGGCTTTGATGTATTACTCGATGACAGAGACGAACGTCCAGGTGTGATGTTTGCTGAAAGCGAACTCATTGGCATTCCTCACCGTTTGGTGGTGGGAGAACGTGGATTAGATGCCGGCACGGTTGAATATAAAAATCGACGTAATGGTGAAGTGGAGCATTTGCCACTCGCAGAAATTGTGAAGATTTGCCAAGATAGAATAACGCTTAGTTCTTGAAGAAATTACTCCCTTGTTTGCCACTTGGCTTTGACCAAACGAGCACAGGGAGTAATTTAGCTTTAGACCTTTACAGCGTTACGTACCGCTCTAGGTTTCACTACTTTAATCACACTGAGTTTTGCGGTTTGAGTTTTAGATCGGTTTTTAAATGTTCTAAAATACTGCGTCATCGCACTATTGTGCGTATTCAACGACTTTAATTCTCTTGCGCTAATTTTTTGCTGTGATTTCTTAGTTTTACTTACAAATTGAAATGGCAGAGTAACAGGAGGGGTTTTAACCTTTTGGGAGACTTGAACTAATGTCCTCAGTGATTGACTGACCTTTGCAAAATTATCCTTGTAAGGTATATCGACATCGATATATTGACCATCCATTCGAATATCACAACTCAATCTATTGCCATGCACTTTAATGAGTTCATTGTTATAGCGAACAATATTCTTGAGAGCACAATCTGATTCAACCGAATTAATAGAGAAGGCAGAAATCGACGCTATCGTATTTTTAAATTCCGTGGCGCTATGGCACCTTGCTAAATCAATATTGTGCGCGATTGTTAGCAAGCGTTTAAAATAATTTCGATACCGTCGTTCATTTCGATCAGGATGCACATTTATTTTTGCTTCATAACCAGGGTTACCCATATAAAGTATAGCTTCATACATACGATCAGAAGTTACGCCATCACAGCAACTAGGTAAGGCAACTATAAACGCCTTGTATTTATCGGCAGATGATTTTCGATATTCCCAATATTTTCCAGGGGCTTCGATAAAGCTTCTCTCACTTTCTCTACCTGTTACGCTAAACGCTGCAGCAATTTGCAAATTTTGTATTTGGGTTTCACTTAAGTTTTGACAAAAATCCCTAAAGCTTTTTTCTTTAGCATAATCTGCTTCATAGTTAATAATGTGTGGAATCAAGTTCATCACGCGATAGGAATGCGGCAAGCCATGATTAGCGCGGTTGATGGATACGTTTTGTAATAATAAAATTCTATTTTCATCTTGGTAAGCTTTAATGAGGTAGTTATCAAAAGCATACTGTAAAGCAATCATTTGCCAATAATGATTTAAATAGTCAATTGTTGGACTGCATACCAATGTTGCAACTAACAATTGAGGATTTACCTGCTTTGTAATAACTTGTGTGCCTTGAGAAAATACAACTTCGCCCTCAAAGCCATTAATACAGGGTTTTGCACCACCATTATCTAACTTTGTATGTATGGTTTTTTTAACGCTAATTTCATTGGAGCCTTCTTTGAAAAAACTAAAACTTGTTAATGCATTAGGAAACCTTGATGGATTAACTATGCGCTGACTAATTTCTTCTTGTGTTAAATCTTCTTTTCTATCCAAAAGAACTTCTTTATTATTTCTTTCGCATAAATTATCAATTTTATTTGCCGCATCGCTCAGCAGACAACCAAGTATAAAGTTAACAGCAATCAGTTTGTCGCGATACTGTGGTTTTGTGACAATCCATTTTAAATCGGTTGATATATCATTATCCAACTTTTCGCCACGAAATAACAAATTGATATTTTTATAAGTGAAATTCAAATACAGATTAAATGCAGCTATTTGTGAAGCCGGCAACATTGCTATAGCCTGATTATCAGTAACAACATTCCACTCACTGACATATTTGCTAACAACACCCCCAAGCTTTTCAATAAGATGATAAGACAATGTCATTTGCGTTAGGTTTGCCGTGTCTAATAAAATACTTAGATTTATTATCTGATTGTATGGAAAAACAATATAATAAAAGTCATTATAAAAGCAAAATTTTGCATTAATGAATACATTCTCATCGCTTATCAGCTCTAGTGCTTTTTCAACACCAATGGTGCTTTCGTTTTTATTTAACGGCCCAAATGCTAATTGTGGCGCCTCTTGTGTTTTATCGGTTATGAGCTTAATAAGTTCATCTATTTGTTTTTGGTGTGAGCAGTGCTTTGCTTTAACTATTTGATTGAGGGTAGCATAATCACAAAGTGCTTTCACCATCTCTGAAATAACGAACAAATTGACACTGCCATCGTTTATAAATGAAATTATCATTTTAAAAAGCACTGCATGCGCACGAAGATCAAAACCAGCCTTGCAAAGCTGATTGATTATATCCTCTACCAAACTGTTGTGTTTAATTAATGCATTAACAGTGTAAAACCAAGGGTATTGTGAATAAGTTAACTTCAACCCTAATAAAAAGTTAAGTGTATCCATCGTTGATTCAAATTCATCAATATTTTTACATATAGCTTTGTAGAGTTGCGGATTGTCAGCGTAGTATATTCCTGCCTCATGAAGAACAATATATGTTTCACTTAACTCAGGAGCATATTTATCTGCTTGGATGAGCAAATGATAGAGACCCTTCTCTTTTATGCCACCTTCAGAAAGCTTGATAATAGCATCGATTAGATATTGTGCATTATGAGCATTTAATATGGCCTCTTTTTGTAAATCAGGATTCTTTGCCATATCAATGCCAGCCAAATTGAATTCATTTAGTAAATCAGGCAATAAATATGAATTACACACGGTGTTATCTTCAAAAAATGCTACCTCTTGTTGAAAAGAGATATTGTTTGCTTTGAAATAAGTGATTGTATTTGCGAGCTCATTGACACTGTAATGGCCTTCAATAACCGTTTTGTATATAGCTTGGTCTGTCACACCTTCTTTGTGCAACAATTCGACTTTATCAGTCACCTTGCAATCTTGTCGAAATATGTCATTATAAATATCGTCTTTACCCCAAACAAAGCCAGCCAAAATAAGCTCTTTCATCGTTTGAGGCATATATCTTGAATACTGCCCTTCGTTGACTACTTTTAGACAAAAAGTCATGTCATTTTTATAATCAATTTGAAGCTCTTCTAAAAAAGCAAAGGCATTCTCTATTTCATTGTGCCATCGTGAATTTAAAATGATTGCTATGCATAAATCTAGATTGGAACGATAATCAATTCCAAATTTTGATAGATTTTGAAATGCATCAAATAATTCATTAACCGCCACATTATTATTGATGGCACATAAATTAAATCTTTCGTCACTACTAGAGTATATGCCTAATTTTTTAAATTCTTTGATAGCTCTAGTAACATGCTCTCCATCAAGCACACGAGATTCTTGAACGATTTTCATCAATAATGCATTGTTATCTTTGTAGTTTATATTGGCATTTTTGAATGCTTTAAATATCCCTGAGAGATTCGCGGCACCCAAGCTATTTTTAAACATCTCCAGGTATAAACTTGGATGTTTTTCATATGGCAGACCTTCATCTTTTAAAGCTTGTAAGCCTTTTTTAATCAACTGATGCTTTTCTGCATGACCTACTGCAAAAACAAATGCTGGATAGTGTATTTTTTCCTGATAAGGTATATTAAATTCTTTCAAGATATTTAATATTTCAATTAGATTTATATGTGTCTGAGATATATAGAGCATAATGTGAAAATGCTCTAATGAATAATTGACATCCATTCCTGAATTTTTTAAGGTGAGAAGTCTCATAGCTAAATTTTTACCATCTTTAACCTTGTTTACACAGATAGACTCATAGAAACTTTTTATATAAACCTGAGGTAAATTGAAATTATCCAACGCTAACATAGCAGCTTGAATTTCTGCCACATTAGGATTATCAGGATAAAAAAGCTTCTGATATACATTCTTATTCTCTTTGAATGAAAATCCTGCTTCTACAAGTTTTTTAGCAACAATGGCCGTATCACCATCAAAACATTGGCTGCTCTCAAAAATCATAAATAACAATTTTGTCAATTTTTTATCGTGTTTTTCTTCGTTCTTTGCTTCAATCAAGGTGAGAAAAATAGATATTCTCTCTGGACTTACAATTAATGGATAATCTTCCATCATTTTGTAAAGCGAGGGATAATCATTCGGCAAGATATTTGCTTTCAATAATTTAATAAAGCTTTGAGCAAGCTTTGATGCGTGCTCGGGAACACGGCATATAGCAAAATATAATTGTGGATACTTATTACGGGTGAAGCCTTCTTTTTCAAGAGCCAAAATGGCTTCATATTGATTAAATGTTAATAGTAATTCGGGCATATTCAAGCCTAATGTGCAAAATAGATTGATTTTAAAACGAGCGCGTTAAAGTAAAGTGGTAGTTTTGCAGATCAGGAATAGCCAGCAAAAAGTTGTACGTTAGGATCGAGCGTGAAAAAATGAACGCATTTGAAGGACTGGAAATACACAGGGCAATATTGTCGCATAAACTCATTAACGTACTTACTAAGCTAGCGTAATATTATTAGTTTAATAACTATATGTCAATGTAAAATGCCTAGATAACTTCCTTTAACGCAGGATAATAAACTGGCTATGCATTTCCATGGGGGCATTGAAAATTTTAACACCAGTAACTCGCGCAGCGGGCGGCCCTTGATGCAACCATTGGCACAGTGATTCAACATCATCTACTTCGCCAATAATCAAACATTCTACATCTCCATTTTCTAGGTTACGTACCCAACCTTTTAAACCCAGTGCGTTCGCTCTTTCAAAGGTGTTTTGACGATAAAATACACCTTGTACCTTGCCTGACACGATACAACGTCTGCATATTTTCATCAGATTTTAGAACCTATGTTAAAATAATGGTTTTGGGATTTTATCATGACTGAATCACCCTATGTGCTTATCGTTTATTATAGTCGCCACGGCGCTACGGCGCAGATGGCTGATTTAGTCGCCAGAGGCGTAGAAAGCGTTACTGGTATGAGCGCAAGAATCCGCACGGTTCCCCCGGTTTCTCCTGTTACCGAAGTCGCCGCACCGCCTGTGCCCGATACTGGCGCACCCTTCGCCACGCTGGCTGATCTTGAAGCATGTTCGGGTTTAATTTTAGGTAGTCCTACTCGTTTTGGGAATATGGCAGCGCCCTTAAAACACTTTGTAGATTCAACTTTAAATTTGTGGATCTCAGGAAAGTTAATTGATATTCCTGCGGGCGTGTTTACTTCCACTTCTTCATTACATGGTGGGCAAGAAGCCACTTTACTCACCATGATGTTGCCTTTGCTTCATCATGGTGCCTTTATCGTTGGTGTGCCTTATAGCGAGCCTGCCCTCAATGAAACCCATACTGGTGGCACACCGTATGGCCCAAGTCATGTGGCGGGTATGGATAGCAAGGCGCCTTTAAGTGAACATGAAAAAGCCGTTTGTAAAACACTTGGCAAACGCGTGGCAACGCTTGCCAAGCAGCTTGCTACCAAAATTTAAAGTAACTTAAATACCCTGGCGCTGCTTCTTCTGTTGGCGCCTGCTCGGTTGTTTTTTTGGCTATCTCTTTTAATTTAGCCTGATCTTTTTTGGTTTTGCGCTGTTGCACTGTCAGTGTAGGTGCATTTTGCGCAGGCACTTTTTCTTTTGTACTGTTTTTGGCACGCGTTGCCACCGCTTTTCGTTTAGATTTTTGAGGAGAATCATTTTGAGGCGTGACAGGTGCCATAGCTTTACTCTGATCTTCAGCTTCTGGTTGTTTAACCGCTTTTTCGCCTTGACCTAACCCTACCATATTCCCCGCTTTGCGAAGTAATTTACCGGCTCCTGTGACTGGCGCCAATAAAGTACTTGCTGTTTGTGCACCACTGTTCACAAATTCCATGGTGTCATGAACATCGCCAGCCACTGAGTTAATGGCAGGTAATGTTTTTTTGGAGATATCATCCACTAAAACTTGCAACTCTTTTACCGCTTTTGAGGTTTCCGAAATGGCTTTGTTACCTTCTGGTATGGTAGTTTTTTTTAATTCGCTTAAGGTTTCATTTGCTTCATTGAGTGTTGTTTTTAAGCTTTCTTTTAATGTTTTAAGCTCATCCATTTCAGTTTTGGCTTTGACGACCACTTCATCAACATGATCCATCATCAACTTGAGTTTTTTTGCAATTTGAATCACAAACCGAAAAACAGGAATGCTAGCCAAACCAACTGCGCAACTAATAGCAAGTGCACCTACCGATGCTAAAGCACCTAAATTAAATCCAAAAATAATACCAACGCTTAGCATAGATGCGCTAAATAATGCGTAAATTTTTTCAGGCTGAGCTAATAAACCTTCTTTTATTTGATTTAACATCTTTTCTCCCAATGGCTCACACCATTCAATGTAAATAGGCGCTCAGCTTATTTTAATAAGAGATCGAAGTCAAACAATAAGATTTAATAAGTTGGTTAGCTTTGTTCTTTTGAGCAAAAAAAGCGAGCCCTGTGGCTCGCAAGTGGGGGATTACTTTTTAGGAGAGAAAAATGAAGTGGCGATTTTTGCCATTTCTTCTAAATCGAAGGTTGAGCTTGATGCAGGTGTTGGCGCAGCAGGTTTTGGCGCTGCTTTACTTGCTTTAAATGCAGGCACGATGGGCTCACCAGCTAAATCTTTATCTTGCGCTTTTTGCTTCGAAGATGACGTCATTACATTATCAACAAGACCAACCACAAAATCTGCAGCATTGTCAGCAAATTCTTGTGCTTTGCTGTCACTGCCACCAAATAAGGGTTTTAATAGATTCGTGAAAAAACTAAGTATGGGTTTTGCAATTTTGCCTAAAAAGCTCATGAAGGGTGCTTTGAGGTTTTTAAATTTGGAATCGGTAACAGATTTAAATAAATCTTTTGTCGCATCAAGTAAAGGAGTAAAGAAAGTCGTCATCGGATTTTTACGTGGTTCGTGTTTTTTGGGTTCTTTCAGCTCTGGTAAATCTTCTACGTTGTGTTCTTGCTTTAAGAAATTAGCCCATCTTTTATTTGCTAAATCCAATTCATGATTGGCATGAACTGCACTTTTTCGCATGATATCTAATATAGCAGCGTCTTGTTCACAAAGCTTATTATAGGCTTGCATCTGCTCTGCTGTATCAAGGGCTTTATCTTGAATCGCTTTGGCTGCTATTTTTCGAAGTTCTAAATTACGTTTTAAGTTTTTAAGCGGCAAATGTGCCATATCGATTTTTTGGGTAATACCTGTATTTAAGGCTTCTTCGAATTTTTTGTTGGGATAGGTTACATCTTTTAAATCATTGAGTGCTAATTTGATTTGGTTTTTGGCTTCATTAAATAAAGTATTGAGCGAGTGAGAGCCTATTTCAGCATGATCAGTTAAATCTTTTTCTAGTGATTGAATTAAATTGAGAATGGTTACAAGCTTTGCTTGTTTATCAAAGAAGGCTTGGCCCGCTTTTTTATCTTTTTTGGCTTGGGTATTACCAAGTGTGTTGGCAGCATTCATTAAATGACGAAGTGTAGTTACAATTGTTTTCACGACTTACCCCAAGGATCTTTGTTTGGCTTGTTATGAGTATGCTAACCAAATATTACTATAATTGGCAGCGAATCTAGACCGAAGGCAAAAAAAAAGGGCCCAAATGGGCCCTCTTTTAGTAACAACAATAAAGTAAAACTTATTGTTTTTTGTTACGTAGACGTGAAGAACTTCTCTTAGGAGCTTCATTTTGTTCAGCAGCATCTTTTCTTCTTGGTGAACGACCACGACGAGCAGGAGCTTCAGGAGCAGCTTCAGGATTAGCTTCAATCGCTGGAACGTTGCTGTTACCACGACCAAATGTCAAAGCAGGCATAGCTGGCATAGATGGCATACGGTTGTAAGCAAATTCAGCAGCATAAACAGCAGCAGCTGTTAATGCGGTAGCGCCCAAACGCTCAGCTGTCACACCAACTGGGTTGTTCATAAAACGTGCAGTATCAGTAGCAATAGCAACAGCCATTACA
This sequence comes from Uncultured Candidatus Berkiella sp., assembly GCA_964606325.1. GTDB lineage: Bacteria > Pseudomonadota > Gammaproteobacteria > Berkiellales > Berkiellaceae > Berkiella. The sequence continues at coordinate 60,061 of CAZSGE010000001.1, read as the reverse complement.
CCAGTTACAGCAGCAGCTTTCTTAGGGTTGTTCAAAACGTAATCTTTAGCAGCTTGTGCTTTTTCTTTAATCCAATTCAAACTCATGATAAATACCTCTCATTGATAAATACTAATTGTTAACCAGGCCTGGTTGACCAGGGGTGAGGGAAGTTTATTTGGGCGGTTAACTTATTTCAACCATTACCAGAGAAGTTCGGATAAAAGGTCTATGAGACAAGGATAAGAGGAGAAAAAGGCTATAAATCGAGCACTGACTTCACAAAAGGAATGGTTAAACGACGTTGCGCAGCCAAAGAGGCCCTATCTAATTTATCAAGCAGCTCATATAAATGAGGCATTGCACGCAGTGCACGGCGCACTAAAAATAATCCCACTTCTTGGGATAACTCTAAACCGCGTTGCTTTGCACGTAATTGTAATGCTGCCACTAATTGATCATCATCCAAAGGTTGGATCTGATAAGTAACACCCCACGCCAAGCGTGATTTGAGATCGGCGAGTTTGATAGAGAGCGAAGCAGGCGCACAATTTGCTGCAACAACCAAATGATGATTTGCTGCTTTTAAGCGATTAAAAAGGTGAAACAATGCTTCTTCCCAAGCACTATTTCCACTGATGGCATCGACATCATCGATACAAACCACATTCAAGCGCTCTAAACCATCAACTAATTTGGGGGAATTATCACGCAGCTCCGCTAAAGGTAAATAAACGGCACCTTGGCCTGCACGTGATGCATCATTACACACCCCTTGCAATAAATGGGTTCGACCAACCCCCTCTTTTCCCCATAAAAACGTAAATTGCTCGCCATTGGCTTTTGCAACCATTTGCAAATGCTTTAACATTTGCTGGTTGTCACCACTGTAATAAGTTTCTAAGGTGCAATCGTCACGCAACCCAATGCCAAGCGGCAGTTGTTGTGGATGGAGATCTTTATTTGCCATGAGTACCCTTTGCATGAGCAAGTTTTTTGGGCTCAGGGCTTGGGATCTGATCTAAAAATTCTCGTATGATCACAACCAAAATAGCCGTTAATGGCAGAGCCAATATAACGCCGACAAAACCCAATAAATGGCCACCTGCTAAAATAGCAAAAATCACCACAACCGGATGTAATCCTAACTTATCACCAATTAAAAGAGGTGTTATCACAAAACCTTCTAAAAATTGCCCTATACCAAATACCCCCAATACAGCCACCACAGGCCAAATGGTAGGAAATTGGAAATAAGCCACGGCTAATGCGCTGCCTAATCCAACAATACTGCCAAGATAAGGCACAATACTTAATAAACCTGCTAACATGCCCAACAGAAGCGAAAAATTTACGCCAATTAAAGCCAATCCAAGTCCGTAAAAACAACCTAAAAAGACCATCACCGATAATTGGCCGCGTACAAAGGTGGCTAATACCACATCGCACTGCTTGGCAATTTTAATAATGCTTGGTGCATATTTTTGTGGCAATAAAGATTGCACATTGAGCAAAATCTTTTTCCAATCACGTAACAAATAAAAGGTGGAAATGACAACTATAAACAATGTCATAAGCCCTTGCGCGATGGCTAGCCCTGAGTGAAACAAGGTTTTCCATACCCACTTGGCTGCGGCGCTTGCCTGTGTCATATGCTCTGAAAGTGTGCTTTTTAGCGCATCCAAACCTAAATCTTGCTCTACAATACCGAGCGATGTTAATTTTGGCAAAAGACCACTTTGCAGCCATTCCATTAATTGCGGTATTTTGGCGGCCAGTAACAGTATTTGCTTTTGCAGCCCAGGTATCAGCACTAAAAGCACAATACTGATAACTAATATAACAACGAAAAACACAACACACACAGCCAACGTACGTGGCATCTTTAATTTGTGAGCTAAATACTCTACCAGCGGATCGGTTAAATACGCCAACGCCAAAGCGACCATAAATGGCGTCAAGACTGGGGCAAGCTGATAAACAAAAGCACCAAACAACACAATGCTAAAAAGGATGGCTACGAAAATCAGTGATTGCTGTAAAGGTGTATTCGTCATGAATTAATCCTCATCTCCATCTTCCCATAAAGGCTTCGATAGTGAGCTTTGGTCCATCGTATCTGAGGTATTGATCGTTGGCTGAGCATTTGCATCGATCGGCACCCAGCGATAACTAGATTCAATATGAGCTACTTCTTGGTGCTTACCCAGTGCAGGAATAAGATGTTGATCCATACTCAGCGCTTGTTCTAATGCATGACGGGCCGCTTCATTGCGCAGCGTAACTTCAAAAATCGCCACGGCACCCAATAATTGATGGATATTAACATCTTTCACCGGGCTTAAACTTTTTAAATAAGCTTCCACTTTGACAAAATCATGAGAAGAGTTTATTCCCTCTATAGCGATTAAAATCGGCTTCGTGCTTCCATAACGTTGCGGTTCAACAGAGGCGGGATTTGGATTTAGATTTGGATTCGCACTGGCTTTCAAGAAGCGGCTTGCACCAGTGACGCCTTGTGCTAAAACTTCTTCTAATGTTTTTCCTTGCACTCTCCAGGTTGGTGAATCACCTTCCAGCAATTGCCAACTTCCCTCCCAAGCCGATTGTGAGGATGAGCTATTGTGCATCACTCGTCCTAATAAAATGGTTTGAGCGCCATAACGCAAGGATGCTTGTTGTAACACACTGGGAAATTGCCCCCACACATCCGTTACGGTGATGGCCGACATATCTTCTAAATCCATCAAGGGTAAAATCAGGGGGATCCCACTTTTGCGCGCAACATCGCCAAGGTAAGTTTGTAAGGTGGGATCGGTTTCAACGCCTACTAAACGACGTTGGTTGTTATCTTCGATGGCAAGCCAAAGCACAACTTTGGGTCGGCGCTGCCCCCAAACAACATGGCCCATTTTTTGAACTAATTGATTAACAAGCTCAGGACTATATTTTAGCGTGAGCTGATTGCCCTCATAACTAAATTGTTCTACATAATCTGCGGCATGTTCGAGCGCATACTTTACTTGAGCATTTTGTGTCATTGCGGTCTCGTTACTGATTCGCTCAAGTACTTGGCTTAGGCCAGATTGCGCTAATTTTTGCCATTCATCTTGGGATTGTGATTCGCAAGGAATGGTAACATCATACAAATGAGGTACCACTGCAGCATAAAGCACTGATGAGGTAAAAAGGATAACAAAGCTGGCAAGGAGCCGTAGTTGCTTAATTTTAACCATGTTCTGACCCCAATCCCCTATAAATAGACTGAAAAGAGTATACCAGAGTCCCTTGCTAGTTAAGAACTTTCAAGCATTTTGAACCTGTTTAACTGCATGCTTCGCCAAGGGGCTCGGTATTTGTTAGAATATGCCACTCGATTTTTACACTAATTGGGCGCAAAAACATGTCTGAACCACTTACCTATCGCCAAGCAGGCGTTGATATCGACGCCGGCAATGAGTTAGTAGATAAAATAAAAAAGATTGTTCCTTTAACACATCGCTCGGGCGTCATGGGCGGCATTGGTGGTTTTGGTGGTTGCTTTGACTTAAGCGCTTTAAAAGCGTATCGCCACCCTATCCTCGTTTCATCAACCGATGGCGTAGGTACCAAATTACGCTTAGCCATTGAGATGAACCAGCATGACACCATTGGTATCGATTTGGTTGCGATGTGCGCAAACGATTTAGTAGTGATGGGCGCAGAGCCACTTTTCTTTTTAGATTATTATGCCACCGGAAAATTAGAGGTTGAGGTTGCTGCATCTGTGATAAGCGGAATTGCACAAGGTTGTAAACAAGCAAACTGTGCGCTTATCGGAGGCGAAACCGCCGAAATGCCTGGAATGTATCAAGCAAAAGATTACGATTTGGCTGGCTTTTGTGTTGGCATTGCTGAAAAAGAAGATATCATCGATGGTAGCACCATTAAACAAGATGATGTATTAATAGCTTTAGCTTCGAGTGGTCCGCATTCAAACGGATATTCTTTGATTCGTCATATTATTAACACCAAAAATATTTCACTTAGCACCACTCTGGATAACAAGCCTTTAATTGAAAACTTGCTCACACCTACCCGCATTTACGTGAAATCTCTTCTCGCACTCACTAAAGAGAAATTACTCAAAGGCGCAGCACATATTACCGGTGGCGGTTTTATTGATAATATTCCCAGAATTTTATCAGACGACTTGTCTGCTTTTATTGATTGTGATTCTTGGAAAATGCCTGCTGTTTTCCATTGGTTACAAGAAATGGGGCAACTCAGTACTTTCGAATTAAGACGCACCTTAAATTGTGTCGTTGGTATGGTGGTTTGTGTGCAAAAAGAAAATGCACAAAAAGCCCTTAATATTTTACGCGAACAAGGTGAGAGCGCTTGGATCATTGGACATATCAAAGCGCGGACACAAAATGGCGTAGAGTTTTCTGATGACGTCTAAATGCCGATGTGTCGTACTTATTGGTGGTAATGGGAGCAATCTGCAAGCACTCATAGACAATCAAACCATGGCATTGGATGCACACATTGTGGGCGTGATTAGTCACAGGCCTGATGCTTATGGTTTGCAAAGAGCGCAACTTGCCAAAATCCCCACCACGACAGTTTCGCATGTCGATTTTGAAAATCGCGCGCTTTTCGAAAATGCTTTGCGCATCAGCATCGACGCTTATCAGCCCGATCTGATTTTATTAGCGGGTTTTATGCGCGTGTTATCAAGTGATTTTGTTAACCATTATCAGGGGAAATTACTCAATATACACCCCTCATTACTACCTAAATACAAAGGGTTACACACACACCAGCGTGTATTAGAAGCAGGTGACAAGGAACATGGCGCCAGTGTTCATTTTGTAACAGCTGAGTTAGACGGTGGCCCAATAATTGCGCAGATAAAGGTTCCAGTTGAGCCGCAGGATGATGAAAACACCCTTTCACTTCGGGTATTACAAGCAGAACATTGGTTATATCCACAGATCGTCATCTGGTTTGCACAAAATCGCTTAAAGTATACGCAAAATGTTGTTACATTAGATGGCAAGCGGCTACCACCGCTGGGCCAGCAGTTGTCTTTACCTACTATGAAAAAGGGAATAGTAAGTTGAGAAACCAAAAATCAAAGCTCAATTTCTTCTTCTTTACAAGTGTTGTCGCTATCCTTATCTGGACCATGAGCACGAGTGTCAAAGCTTATGTCAGAGAAGATCTCAATGGATTTCCATTAGCGGAATATGAAGCTCATTACACTGTCAATTGGCTAGGGATCTATTCAGGCGAGTCCGTGCATAAACTCTCGCGGCTCAAAAATGGAAATTATCATTTTGAAGCACGAACCGAGCCAAATCTACGGCTTTTACCTTATCATTCTGTAGAAAGTTCCGACTTTACTTGGCAACGTGGCGAAATTTTGCCACAGAACTATTATTACAATATACAAGAAGGTCCGCGACATAAAAAAGGTAATGTGGCTTTTGACTGGCAGTCACTTAAAGTGCGCAATCCACATACACCAGAGCATTGGGAAACGGGCATAACGCAAGGTACTCAGGATAAACTGACTCAAACACTTTGCTTGCGCCAAGCTTTGCTCAGTGGCAACACTGCGCTGAATTTTATGGTTGCAGAGCATGATAAGCTGAAAAATTATAACTTTGTTATTTTGGGCGAAGAGCGCATCAATACTAAAATCGGTGCACTTGATACTGTTAAAGTAGAGCATATTTCTCGCAAAGGACATCGCACGACCATGTGGTTTGCAAAAAAATTGGATTATTTACCTGTTAAAATGGCGCAATCACGTCGTGGAAAACAAGTTGCAGGTGGTGAAATCTTATCTTTTAAAGAAAAGCCTCAATCTTAAGTTTAAATTAATTAATCCAAGGATTATCTATGCGTGAATTATCAACCACTGAATGTCACCATATCAGTGGCGCCAGCTATGAAGAATGGCAAGTCATATTATTAAGTGGCGTCTCATCAGGTTTAGCTTTTGGCACTATTGAAATTTTTACCACCTTATCGCTTATTGAAGGTTTAAAACTGTTTGCAATTTGCAGTGTACCTACGGCAATTGCGAGTGGCTTGATTATAGGTAGTTTTGAATTGGTAGAAATGGCGGGCGAATGGAATAGTGACGCCATGATGTCGCATTGTTAATTGAATGCACATTTCTGGGCGGACACAAGGTCCGCCCCTACCCAGATACCAATTAAAGGTTCTGCGCAAAATTTAGGTAATAGGAAGCGTAACGCCTTTTTGCCCCTGATACTTCCCGCCTCTATCTTTATAAGATACTTCACATACTTCATCAGACTCTAAAAAGAGCAGTAGTGCTACACCTTCGTTGGCGTATATATTGGCTGGCAACGGTGAGGTGTTAGAAAATTCTAGTGTCACGTGCCCTTCCCATTCTGGCTCAAGCGGGGTCACGTTCACAATAATGCCACAACGTGCATAAGTTGATTTACCTAAGCAAATGGTCAAAATGTTGCGTGGAATACGAAAATATTCAACCGTTCTTGCTAACACGAAAGAATTGGGAGGAATAATGCAGGTATCGCCCACTTTATTCACAAAACTGTTTTCATCAAAATTTTTCGGATCAACCACGCTTGAGTGAATATTAGTGAAAATTTTAAACTCGTTCGCGCAACGCACATCATAGCCATAGCTTGATGTGCCATAGGAAACGATTTTTTCGCCATTAACACTGCGAATTTGTGTGCTGGCAAAAGGCTCAATTAAACCGGCCTCTTTTGCCATTCTTTTAATCCATTTATCAGATTTAATTGACATGATTTTTATTTTTCCTTTATTTAAGCTTGTACTACAACAGGAATTGGGGTCGCATAATCCACTTCTCTTAGCCCCAATTGCGCAGCGACCCGATGTGCCATTTCCCAATAAGGCGCAGCCAAATCACTCATGGGATCTGCCACCACAATGGGCGTACCACTGTCGCACAATTCACGCACCTGTGCGTGCAATGGCAATTGCGCTAATAGGGGCAAATTAAATTTTGCCGCCATAATCACACCACCGTCTTCACCAAAAATATGCTCTTTATGCCCGCACTTTTGGCATTGGTGCCAACTCATATTTTCGACAATCCCTAAAACAGGCACTTCAACCTTCTCAAACATTTTGCAAGCTTTGTTAGCATCTAACAATGAAATGTCCTGCGGCGTTGTCACAACTACAGCGCCACTGATTGGAATTTTTTGTGCCATGGTTAATTGAATATCCCCCGTTCCCGGAGGTAAATCGATAATTAAATAATCAACTGGGCTCCATGCGGTGTCATTGAGCAACTGCTGTAAAGCACTGCTGACCATCGGCCCACGCCAAATCATTGGGCTTTGATCGCCGACTAAATAGCCAATAGAGATAGATTCAATACCATGACTCTGAATCGGGACAAACTTCTTTTCGTGTGCAACGGCGTGCTCATTTTGTTTGCCCAACATCAAAGGTTGACTTGGTCCGTAGATATCGGCATCCAAGAGCGCCACGCTGGCACCCATCCCACGCAGGGCCAAGGCCAAGTTCACAGCAACCGTTGATTTCCCAACGCCACCTTTTCCTGAACCTACCGCAATAATATTTTTGATTACTGACTTACTTTTGATGTCTTTTTGAACTTTGTGACGTCTCACCTTCCAATCAAGGTGTATGTTAATTTGATATTCTGGCCACTCCACTTGCAGCGCTTTGCTAATCCGTTGTTTTAATTCAGGAATTTTCCGAGTAATGGGATAGGGAAACAACAAGCGAATCTCAATAGCCTTATCATGGACCGCAATTTCGTGGATAAGCTTAGCGCTGACAAGGTCTTTTCCGAGATAGGGATCCGTAATCCTTGCCAATAGAGCGGTAATTTGTGAAGGAGTTGGGGGTACCATTCGTCCTACTCTTAGCTTTGGGTATATAAACTGGTGGCATTTTAACATGAAACCTAGGAGAAAATGGAACTTAACTCAGTAAAAAGTTATACTCATTTCCCTAAAATGAGAGGGAAACATGACAACGTTGAATTCGCGCCATATGCTCGTCACTAGTGCTTTATACTATGCCAATGGTCATTTACATTTGGGCCATATCGTCGAAGCCATCCAAAGTGATATTTGGGTTCGTTTACAAAAATTACAAGGCAAACAGTGTATTCATGTCAGCGGCTCGGACGCCCATGGCACGCCGATTATGCTGCAAGCAGAAAAACGCGGTATCTCCAGCGAAGCACTTGTTTCCCAATTTCGCGAAGAACATATGCGGGACTTTGGTGACTTTTTAGTTAACTTTGATAGTTTTCACACCACACATTCACCTGAGAACAAAGCCTTAACTGAGCTCATCTACGATCGTTTACACAAACGCGGTGACATTGCGGTTAAAACCATTAAACAAGCCTATGATCCGGTTAAAAATATGTTCTTACCGGATAGATATGTTAAAGGCGAGTGTCCTAAATGTAGCGCCAAAGATCAATACGGCGACAGCTGTGAGGCCTGTGGTGCAACCTATACACCGCTTGATCTTAAAAACCCACTTTCAGTGGTATCAGGCGTTAAACCAATTGAAAAAGAATCAGAGCATTATTTTTTCAAACTTGAAAACTATGCTGAGTTTTTGCAGCAATGGACTCGGGCAGGTCATTTACAAGATCAAATGACCAACAAATTAAATGAATGGTTTGAATCTGGACTGCGTCAATGGGATATCTCACGTGATGGCCCCTACTTTGGCTTCGCTATTCCTAACACAGAAAACAAATTTTTCTATGTCTGGATGGATGCTCCTATCGGCTATATTGCCAGCTTTAAAAATTATTGCGAAAAAAACCCTGATATCAAGTTTGAGGATTTCTGGAAAAAAGATTCACCCTATGATCTTTATCATTTTATCGGTAAAGACATTGTGTATTTTCACGCGCTCTTTTGGCCAGCCATGTTAGAGGGAGCAGATTTTCGCACCCCAACGAAAATTTTTGCGCATGGCTTTTTAACCATCAATGGCCAAAAAATGTCTAAATCACGCGGCACCTTTATCACCGCAAGAAATTATTTAGATCATATCGGCCCTGAATATCTGCGTTACTATTTTGCTGCCAAGTTAAACGATGGCGTCGATGATCTGGATCTCAATTTAGACGATTTTGTCACTCGCGTGAATGCTGATTTAATTGGAAAATACGTCAATATCGCCAGCCGTTGTGCTGGATTTTTAAGCAAAAATTATGATGGGATGCTATCAAGTAGCTTGTATAAGCCAGAATTGACGGCGCGCTTTGTTGAGGCTGGCACTCAAATCTTGCAAGCTTTTGAATCCAGACAATATCATCGTGCGATTCGAGATATTATGGCTCTGGCAGACTTAGCTAACCAATTTGTAGATGAAAACAAACCATGGGAGCTCGTGAAAAACCCTGAGAACAAAGATAAAGTGCAAGCGGTTTGTACGCAGGCTATCGAACTTTTCAGAATTTTGACGATTTATCTCAAAGTGGTCTTGCCAGAAGTCACCAAAAAAATTGAATCCTTTTTGAATATTGAGCCCTTACAATGGCAAGATATTCATAAACCCTTATTAGCGCACAAAATTAACGTATACCAACCGTTAATGCAGCGCATTGATCCCAAACAAGTTCAAGCCATGCTTGAAAAAGGAAAAGAAATGACAGATACCTCGCCTACAACAACGGCAACAGAACCTGAACAAAAACCTGCAAGCAGTTTAGATATTGCGCCAACCATTAGCATTGATGATTTTGCGAAAGTGGATCTGCGGATAGCTAAAATCGTTAACGCAGAGCATGTCGAAGGTGCTGAAAAATTGCTAAAACTAACCTTAAGTTTGGGCACAGAAAATCGTCAGGTATTTGCCGGCATTAAATCCGCTTATGCGCCTGAGACCTTAATTGGCAAATATACGGTGATGGTTGCAAACTTAGCGCCCAGGCAAATGCGCTTTGGCTTATCAGAAGGCATGGTATTGGCGGCAGGGCCAGGTGGTAAAGATTTGTGGATATTGGAGCCACATGCTGGCGCCACAGAGGGCATGCGAGTTAAGTAATGTCGGGCGCATCTGTTGTTCAGATTATTGAAGACGATTGTATTGGTTGCACCAAATGCATCAGCGCTTGTCCGGTTGATGCTATTGTGGGTGCAACCCAAACCAAACATGCTGTGCTGACGGAATTTTGCATTGGCTGTGGGCTTTGTTTACCACCCTGCCCAGTGAATTGTATCGAAATTATACCAACTGATGCCCCAGCTGATAGCAAAGAGCGGGCAAAAATTGCTAAAGATCGAATTCAAAAAAGAAATGCACGTTTATCCAAGTTAGAAGAAATAAAGAAGCAAACGGATCTGCTTTATGCAAGCAAAGCACACGACGAAATCAAACAGGCCATTGCTAGAAGCCGTGAACGTAAAAAGTTCATCTGGAGCGCAGATGAACAAGAGCAAAATTGAAACTATTTTTCAACGTTTTCAGGAACAAAACCCCTCACCTACCACTGAGCTTGTGTACAAATCAGAATTTGAATTGCTCATTGCAGTGATTCTCTCTGCCCAAGCAACAGACATCAGTGTGAACAATGCGACCAAAACATTATTTAAAGTCGCCAATACGCCTAAAAAGATGTTTGCTCTCGGTGAAGATGGCTTAAAAACGTATATTAAATCGATTGGACTTTATCATAATAAAGCCAAAAATATTATTAAAACCTGTCAGATCCTGATAGAACAGCATCACTCAAAAGTACCACACGACAGAGATGCGCTTGAAGCCCTACCAGGGGTTGGGCGAAAAACCGCCAATGTTGTGTTAAATACGGCCTTTGGGGAAGCTACCATTGCCGTGGACACGCATATTTTTAGGGTTTCCAATCGTATTGGATTGGCGAAAGGCACAACTCCTTTGCTCGTTGAAAAACAACTCGTCAAAGTCATTCCTTTACCTTTTCAAAAAGATGCACACCATTGGTTAATATTGCATGGTCGCTACACTTGCACTGCGCGCAAACCAAAGTGCAAATACTGTCTGATTGTGGATTTATGTGAATACAAAGATAAAAACCTCAGCGAGAACCAAAATGATAGATAGCGATAGTGATCCCGCTACATTAAGAAAAGTGTATTTCGATGCATGGCAAAAAGATCTGCAAGGCTTACCTTTATCTCCCATGGAAGCCATGATTGCAGATATTATTAAGCGTCATCCAGAATATCACCCCATTTTTACGCAAGAAAATTTTGAGCAAATGCAAACCGAAAAATTTGCCCTTGATCATAATCCCTTTTTCCATTTAGCCTTACATGTCACCGTAGCAGAACAAGTGAGTAGCGATAGGCCAGCAGGGATCCGCTCGCTATTTGGAAAACTATTAAATAAATATCAAGATCAAACATTGGTTGAGCATAAAATGATTGAATGCTTATCGCATATTTTGGTTGAGAGTTTTATGAAAGATAGTGAGAGCACGGAGCAAGAATATTTGGAAGGGATCAGGAAGTTGGTATAGCAGCAATTTTTTTCAACAATATCCACTCGATATCGATTGGTATGCTGTAGGGGCAAACTTCATGTTTGCCCTCTTTTATGTCCCAGCCACACCAACAACGGGCAGACACAAGGTCTGCCCCTACATCGGAAATTGTTATCTGCAATACCAATCACCGATACAATTTAATCACAACTCTTCGATTCTTCGCCCTACCCGCAGCCGTTTTATTAGAAGCGATGGGCATCGTGTCCGCGTAATCTTTTAAGGTAAAATGCTCTGCATTCATGCCATGAAATTGCACTAAGAAATCTTTGACTGCCCACATACGTTGATTAGCCAAGTACTTATTTGCTTGAAAGCTACCCTTTCTATCGGAATGGCCTTCAATTGCAATTTTACGTATTTTGCCATCCGCACGAATAAAGGTTGCAAGTTCTTTTAATTTACTTTCATTGGCTTTGCTTAATATCGGGCTTCCACTTTCAAATTGCAGAACAATTTCTTTTAATTCACTGAAGGTATGCGGCACCATTTGTGAGATACAGCTCAAATATTCTTTGTATGGTTTTAAAAATCCAGCCGGTATTAGCACAACGTGATCTTTTATATGATCTTGATGAGGGTTCGCGGTGTTGGCTGGCGTGATGATAAATGCGGCAGATTGCCCTATTTCTAAACTCTCAAGTAATTGATATACCGGCAAGTCACCCATGGAAATAGGTGTAGTGCCTGTTTTTACGTTGATATGCGCTATTCTTCTGGCGCGATCGTCATATTTCCAATGTGGTGGATAAGAGACCACTTTGGCAGATCCGGGTTTGAGTCTATCTAATATAGTGTGCACGACTAAACGTTGGTGCTGATGTGAAGATTGACTAAATGTGGCTTTGCCATAGCCCGGAATAGTATGAGTCAATGAGCATTCGAGTTTAGAAGCATTGGTTTTCCACTGTGAATTATCGATTTGCGCCTTATATTCATGCGCAAAAGCATATTGCGCTAGGCTTAGCGCAATAGAAAACGCTACAATACGACACCATGGAAAGTGCATTCCTCTTATCCTTGCGAGGGGTCACTTTTAATTCATCGACACCAAGGCCATAGAACTTGACGCTATGCATAAAATAGAGATTATTTATCCAGATGACTGGCATTGTCATTTAAGAGATGGGCAGGCACTTGCGACCACCGTACCGTTTGTTGCCAAACAATTTAAACGCGCCATCGCCATGCCGAATTTACAACCCGCTGTACGTAGTGCTACTGATGCCATCAGCTACTTTGAGCGGATAAAAAAACATATCCCTAAAGAAAATGACTTCCAACCGCTAATGACTTTATATCTCACCGATGCAACAACGCCATTGATGATCAAAGAAGCAATCGATAGCGGTGTCGTTTATGGCTGTAAACTTTATCCTGCTGGTGTCACTACTAATGCTGCACAAGGCGTCACCTCTTTGAGAGCGCTATATCCTGCTTTTGAAGCGATGGCAAAATACGAAATCCCATTACTGATACATGGTGAAGTGACGGATAAAGACAGTGATATCTTCGATAGAGAAGCGCTTTTTATTGAGCGTTATTGTCACGATCTTGTAAAGCGTTTTCCTGCTTTAAAAATCGTGTTAGAGCATATCACCACAAGTGAAGCAGTTGAGTTTGTCAAAGCATCAAATCAAAATGTGGCAGCGACCATCACACCACAACATTTATTACTTAACCGCAATGCGATTTTTGCAGGCGGATTGAGGCCACATCATTATTGCTTACCGGTATTAAAGCGCCAAACACATCAACAAGCATTGATTAGTGCTGCAACGAGCGGTAATTCGAAATTTTTTCTCGGCACAGACAGCGCACCACATACCAAAGCTAAAAAAGAATCCAATTGTGGATGTGCAGGCATATTTAGTCATCATGCCGCTATCGAGCTTTATGCAACGGCCTTTGAGCAGGCAAACGCCTTAGATAAATTAGAAGGGTTTTCCAGTATCTTTGGTGCGCAATTTTACAATTTACCTCTGAACAAAACCAAACTCACCCTGATAAAAGAAAATTGGGTAGTCCCTAAGGTTATTAACTATGATAATGAAACGCTTGTTCCATTTTACGCCGATGAAACCCTCACCTGGAAGGTGCTATGAGTCATAATATCGCATCGCGCTTTCGCGGCTTCCTACCTGTGGTCGTGGATGTTGAATCAGGTGGTGTTAATCCGCAAACGGATGCGTTACTTGAATTAGCAGCCATCACCATCAAAATGGATGATAATGGTATAATCAGCCCCGATCAGACCTTTCATTATCATATTGCCCCATTTGATGGTGCACACCTTGATCCCAATGCACTCGCTTTTAACAAAATTGATGTGGGCCACCCTTTTCGTTTTGCGATTTCAGAGAGTGATGCCTTAAATGAATTTTTTGCGGCTATCTCCAAAGAATGCCAAGATAAAAAATGTTCGCGCGCTGTGTTGGTTGGGCACAATGCTTGGTTTGATCAACATTTTTTAAATGCTGCCATCGCCAGATGTAAAATCACCAAAAGCCCTTTCCATCGATTTACCAGTTTTGATACTGCCACCTTAAGCGGGCTTGCCTATGGCCAAACCGTTCTCGCCAAAGGCATGGAAGCAGCACAAATTCCTTTTAATACCGATGATGCACACTCCGCACTTTATGATGCACAAAGTACAGCAGAACTATTTTGCAAAATTGTGAATCGATATAAAGAATTGGGCGGTTGGACAATAGAATAGGTTATTGGTATGTCATTTTTTTATCTTGCACATTCCATCTCACATATTGGATGATGCGTTGCCTTTTTATAGTCCTTAAAATACCATAAAATGATTTAGAAAGTTTCATGGCGTAGTTGGCTTTCAAATGTAACTTAACAAAATTTTTTGTCTTTAGGGACTCCTATGAAATTATTAAGTGATACAGAATGCCAGCAAATCCATGGGGGGCTCACTGAAAAGCAAGTAGATAGCTTATTAGCCAAAATCGGTGGGTATACAGCAAAAGCCGGTTTATTAGGAATAATGTATTGCGCAGGCCATATTGGACTTCATAGCTTTTTGCTAAGCGGCGTTGCTGTCGCGATTGTGAAAATTGCCGGTGTCTATGTTTTTTATGAAAACAAAGAATCTATTTTAAGTACCTTTAATCAAGCTAAAAACTATTTTTTTAGTGATGAAGATGATTTATTTGATATTTAAAGGAACTCATATCTCACTCTCACAAACCCTGAGTTCGCGCGATAATCTTGTTTAAAGTTAAAATCATATTCAGCACTCATGTTAAAGCTGTAATGGCTAAACAACGTTAAGCTTGCACCAAGATTATAGCTATCTCGCGCTGGTTTAAAGCCAAACGTGTTAAAACTTGGGCCAGCTCCCACAAACTGAGACGTGGTTTGCACATTATCATCAAATAAATCATAGAACATCATCGCATGTGCTTCAGATTGCAATAAATAATTATCGCTCAGGGGATAGTCATCAACGAGTTTTCCACCCGCGCCCACTAAGAGTGTATCGTAGTCTTGTCGACGAACAAGTTGACTAGCGGTCCCGGCGCCTGTTTCTTGATAGCTACGCAACGTTAAGTTGGAATAATAAAGCGATGCAATCGGAATAGCATGATAACGCAGCCCACCGAATACATAGCCCATTTCTGCTTTAGCGCCAGTTTGTATACCATGGTAATGACCACGAGGATGAATATTTAAATCATTAAATACGATGTTACGCGCAGTGATATAGTTGTTATAAGAAACGCCAACTGCCGCATTCACATATAAGGGGCAATCAAAATCTACGCTTGCATACATCGTACCTTGATAGCTATTAGCATTTGTTTTTGAACCAGACACATCATGATTGACATCTAAGGCTGTCCAACTGAATGATCCACCAATCAAGGAATGATTGGTAATCATGGTATCACCACCTACGGTGATACCCCATGAATGATCAGAGTAACCGGCAATATCATCACGAATTTTTTGCTTACCGTGTTGGTGATATACTTTTACCCAAGCGCCTTGATCCAAAGTAACACTATCACCTGCTGCCACACCTTGGGGTTCGCTTAATGCATGTATACGCCAAAAATTCATGCGATCCATTCTATCGCCAACGGTGCCAAATATCGCATTTTGGGTGTTAAAACTTTCATAAGTGATGGCGCCATCAACAATGGGCGATAACGTGGCTAGAGCGTTATTTAAAGATTGCGCATCGGTAAAAACACCCATTTGATATAAAATATCTCGTAATGTTCCTGATGATGGACCATCAGGATAAACACCCGGCGCACTGGCAATCGCATCTATGACGCCTGCCACACCGTGCGTGTTACCTTGGTTGGCAAATTGTTGTGAGGGTAAAGAAGTTAAATCGAGCATTAAATCAATTTTATTAAGAGGATTCAGATAAGATGAACTGACTTTCGTCAACAAACTATTCGTTACAAACGGCTGAGGAGGATCAACAAAAGGAACGGTGACACTTCTTACCGCAACTGAGCTTGTTGTGTGATAAGGCGAAAATCCAGGATTAACAATTTGCACGGGCGTATTAGGATCTAAAAAACGAGCTTGATTATCACCAAATACACCACCTTCTAAAAAGGGGCTGCCACCCATATCAAATGCTAAAGTGCTGTTCATTCCTAAATTAAAGTTAGTGGTTTCTAAATTAGCCCCTACCCCGATAAATACGCCGGAACCATCGCCCAAAAACCAATCCCCTTGTGAGATAACATTAGTATGAGGAGCTAAAGAAATTGTACCACCATCCTTACCTACCACGTTATCAGCATTAATTGTTACATCATTATTGAAGCTAACATTGGTTCCAGTCGCCCCTAGAAAATTAATTACGCTTATTTTGTTATAAGCACCTATATCAAAACTAACTGAGGAATTCCCTAGAAAATCAAGCGAGGAAAAAGGACCACCTGTTGAATCAACCAAACCAAAAATACTCTTATTATTTGCTAACTGCAAAGTACTGCCGTTGTCGATAATGATAGCATCAGCATAAATGTCACCATTGACAATAGCAGTTTTGGCTGGTGAAATCGTAACCGATTTGAAATCAAAGCCCTGGGAACCAATATTACCGTTTATTGTTGTAGATTTTAGTGTAATTAGATTAGTTCCATTCACATCGGTTAAAAAATTGCCATTAACTGTTGTATTATCTTCAACATTGAACAAAGTATCTCCAAAAACAAATGGCGCAAGTCCACTCTTAATGCTTGTAGCATTAACGGAAGTATTGGGCCCAAAAGTAACTGTTTGTTGCAAGCCTGGATGCAACAAATTTATGGCTCTAATTCCAGATAAAGGTTGGGATACTGTTCCAACATTTCCTAAAATACTACTGTTACCTAAAATAACAATGCCACCATTTGCTCCCAGGTTAGAGAGATTATTAACAGCTCCCGTCAAGTTAACATTGTCAGCATTGAGTGTAATGCTAGCAGATTTATTTAAATTAATTGGCGTAGCACTTAAAACAGAACCATTGAGGGTAAGATTCCCCGATACCGTTAGCCCTGCTATCGCATTTGCAGGGCTCACTAAACCTTTAAAAACCACATTGTTTGTTACGAAAATATTGTTGTTAGCAAAAACACCATTAGCAATCGAATAACCCGCCGTATTATCTACAACAAGAGGAGTGTTACCTGTATTTCCTATAATCGTAAAGTCCACGTTGGGAGCGATAAAATTATAACTATCTGGTGGATAAGCAGGATTATTTGAATTTTGACCATCCGCGGCCCCATCTAAATTAGTCGCACTTGCAGTTATAGGAAGCGCACAAAAAATACTCGAAGCAAGCGCAATACCTGTTAGAAAGGATTTTTTACTCACGCTGTGTCCTCGCACGGTTGGTGTCTGACCTTTGGCTTTTATACTGTTTTTAGAACTCATGGCGAATCCTTAAAAATCCGGCGTTAGCATGATAATCTGCTTTGGCATCGTAATCATAACTTAAAGTGAACACCCAGTTATGACGGCTATAGAGTGAAACATTGCCACCGACATTGTAGCTAAATCGTGCAGGGGTAAAACCTGCGGTTCTAAAGTTGGGCCCGCCTCCGGTAAATTGAGAGGTGAGTGCCATGGTATCGCCAAACAAATCGTAAAAAACTCTGGTATGGATTTCACTTTGGAAAAAGCGTTCATTTTCCAGCGCAACCTCTTTGATAAACTTAAAGCCACCGCCCCACAACATGGCATCAAAATCTGCATCATCAACAAAAAGGTTGGCTGTGTTAGCGCCAGTTTCGGTGTAACTATTTAAAGAAAGATGGCTGTAAAATAAAGAAGTGTGTGGCACAAACTGCATCGTATCAAAATCATAAACGTAACCACTTTCTACTTTTGCACCGGTTTGCCAACCATCATAGTCTGCATGAGGGAACAAATTCACGTTGCCAAATACAATATTTCTATCGCTTCTATATTCGTTGTAGGCAACGGCCACTATACCGTTATAATACCAAGGCGTGTCACACTCTAGATTGGCATAAACCGATGCTTGATAGCTGTTGGCTCGCGTTGTTTCATAAGCTGAGCGTTTATCATGCATATCTAAATTAGCCCAGCTGAGCGCTAAACCAACGAGAATATTATCTTTAACATAGGCATCACCCCCAGCAATAATACCCCAGGTATCGTTTTTATAACCTAAGATATCTCCACGCTGTGCTTGATTACCATATTGTTTGAATATCTTTACCCATGCACTGCTCGGTTCTTGCGCATCACCATTTGACATGCCACTTGAGGACTTCCCATAATGTTTTTGCCAAAAGGCTTGTGTATCAAAATGATCCGTTATGGCATCAAAGGTTTCATTTTGCGCATTAATACTTTCATTAAGCACAGCGCCGTTCACAGTAGGTGAAAGCGTACTTAAGGCATAATTTAAAGTACCCGCATCACCAAAGGTATTGACTTGATTTATGATATTTTTGAGATCACCTGTCACATTAGCGCCCGATGCGGCAAGTGAATTAAGTGATAATGCAGCACCAATGTTATTTGTTTGATCGGCAAAATTTGATAGCGATTTACTCGTTATCACCAAATTTAAGGTATCACCGCTTACTTGATTACTAAAGCTTGTCATAAATGTATTAGAATTGATGATGGTTAACGGCGCTAATGCACTCCCAACGCCACCGGTGATGATTGGAACGATTAAGTTACCTGGTTTGTATTCGGGATTTATCACGGTAAGATTACCGCCCCCAACACCCACAGTTGCTACGCCCGTTACGGCTAACAGAGGCGTTGAAGCCGCCTGACCACCAATATTCAATATTAAAGTGTCATTATTATTGTTTAAGTTGAACTTTCCCACGACATTAGCAGTGGTATTGGGGCCTAAAGCTAATGTACCATTAGCTATCGTTAAATTAGTTGCTGTCACCGTGTTTGTATTGTTGATGGTTAACGTACCACCATTATTAACTGTTACATCTCCTGTCACTGTAATATTGCCGTTTAAATTTGCATTTTTCCCTGCAACCCCATTAAAATTCACGGCGGTTAATGGTGTGGTACCACCAATTGCTGCAATAATGTTGGTTGAACCTAGATAGGTAAGCGTGCCTGCGCCATCAACAGTGCCAAAAAGGCCAGAACCATTTGTTAAGGTTAATGTTTTGCCAGCGTCCAGGACAGTTTTAATCTGGCGCGTTGATGTTCCTATTCTTCCTGTCAAAGTCGTATTATCTTTGATGTTTACCGTATGAACATTATTTGTTTGCGCTAATATTAACGCATCCACATTCATACCGTTTTGATTTAAAGCCAACGTGGTAGGATTTGAGCCCTGAAATCTTACCACACCAGCATTTAAAGTGGTTCCAGTAATGGTAATCGTTTCATTGAGTCCATTAGCATTATTTAACTGTACTTCGAATAAAGGATTTGTAACACCAATATTTTTAGCACTACCACTTCCTAAAAAATAGGCAACGCCCCTGTAATCCTGAAACTGGTTATCAATATCGCCTACCGCAACGTTATCCGCAAAGTCGATATTTCCATCATTTTTAAAAATTATCGGGGTGTCATTGCCAACATTCCCGGTAAAACTCACTTGGGTACTATTTGCTCCCAAAATATTGACAGCGACGAGGCCATTACCAAAATTTGTACCAATCGCATCTACAGTACTTGTACCAAGAAAATTTAATGTACCTTTTGAAGAAGCACCTGCTTCGTTATCCACGGTGGCAAGAGAGGCGCCATCCGCTATGTTTGCAATAGCATCAGCATTAAAATTAAGCTCAGTTCCCTTTAAAATACTTTTACTAAAAGTGACGGTTTTTCCTGCACCATCTAAATAGACTTTATCAAGACCTTGGGTAGCACCAATTGTCCCTGTTATGGAGCCGTTACCCAAAAAACGCAAAATACCTTGATTTGCATTTTGGCTATCAACATTGCCTGTGATGGTAACATTGTCTGCTATGGTTGCTGTGCCGGTTGATGTAAAAAATATATTACCAGCCACATTTCCTTGAAAACCCACCGTTTTACCAGCAACACCGACATTTAAATCACTAATGGGAAAGGTTGGTCCAACAGTACCGCTTACGGTACTGGAACCTGCGAAATTCATGATAGATGTGGCACCGGACCCGACAGCATTATCAATAGATACCCCATTAAGATCGGCACCTATATTGGTGCCATCTAAAATAGTAAAATTAACTGGGGAAGCAACATAGACATAACCATTAGCCGGCGTGTTATAAGGAGCCACACCTGAGTTTTGAGCGTTAGCTCCTGCATCCAACTGCGTGAGAACTGCATAGACTGTTGTTGGCAGTAAAGTTATAAAAACAGAAGAAGCTAAAACTGCCTTTGTCAGAAATGATTTGTTGACTCTCATGTAACCTTCCCTGTTACTGTCAGCGCACCCTAGGATCGTCTAACAACTTTCATCACTGAAAATATATATAGTTAGCCGATTACCCGTGTTTTCTTAATTAAAAGCGAGAATCAACAACTGTGCAACTTTATAGTTTGGAAGGTTAACTAGATACGATCAAAATGGGTGTGATGTACTGACATCCTCGCGAGCAAAAGGTCAAAGTCTGTCATCCTGAAGACGAAAGTCTGTCATCCTGAGCGTAGCGAAGGATCTCTTAATCCCCTGAGATTCTTTGCTTCGCTCAGAATGACACATTTAGAAAATCTCTCTTAATCCCCTAAGATTCTTCGCTTCGCTCAGAATGACAAAAATTTGTTCTAAATCCGTGCTGCCAACTCCGCGCCTTGGCGAATTGCACGAACCGCATCAAGCTCAAGCGCCACATCAGCGCCACCTATTAATGTCACGGGAATACCAAGGGTCGACAATTGAGAAAATAAATCGCGATTTGGTGTTTGCCCAGCGCAAATCACCACATTATCCACTACTAAAATGTGTGGTTTGCCATCTTTGACAATATGTAATCCAGCATCATCTATTTTTTGATAAGTAACGCCTTCTAGCATCTTCACCTTTTTACGTTTTAATTCAGTGCGATGGATCCAGCCGGTGGTTTTGCCTAAATTTTTACCCATTTTTTCTTGTTTACGTTGCAAAAGATAAATTTCACGAGGAGACGTAATATCCATCGCCGTAATTCCTGCAACACCGCCACGTACTTCATTGTTAGGATCAATGCCCCAATAATGTAAATAATCTTCTATGTTTTCACTAGGGTGAATTGTGCCATGGTGCGATAAAAATTCGGCCACATCAAAGCCAATCCCGCCAGCACCCATAATGGCTACTTTATTACCGACCACTTTGTTACCGGTAATCACATCAAGATAAGAAACGACTTTTGGGTGGTTAATACCTTCTAGATCTGGCACACGTGGTTTAATCCCTGTAGCCAAAATCACTTGATCAAATTCTTTGTTCTTAAAAGTCTCTGGGGTAACTTGGGTGTTTAATATCATTTCAACACCATGCGCCTGCAATTGATGCTTAAAGTAACGCAGTGTTTCATTAAACTCTTGTTTACCGGGAATTTTTTTCGCTAAATTAAATTGGCCGCCAATTTCTGAGTGTTGATCGTATATTGTCACGATGTGGCCACATTTAGCTGCCTCTAAAGCAAAAGCCATCCCCGCAGGGCCTGCCCCCACTACCGCTAATTTCTTTTTCACGTGAGCAGGTTTAAATTTTAATTCGGTTTCATAGCACGCTTGTGGGTTAACCATACAAGTAGCGCGCTTTTTTTGAAAAATGTAATCTAAACAAGCCTGATTACAGGCAATGCAAGTATTAATGGCTTGTGGCTCGCCTTTCATGGCTTTATTCGCAAAATCCGGATCTGCCAGTAAAGGCCTTGCCATAGAAACCAAATCAGCATGTTGCTCTTTGATCACAAGCTCTGCCACACCAGGATCGTTAATGCGATTACTGGTAATTAAAGGAATAGAAACTTCACCGCGTAATTTATGTGTTACCCAAGTAAACGCCCGTCTGGGCACTTTGGTGGCAATGGTGGGAATACGCACTTCATGCCAACCAATCCCTGAATTGATAATACTAGCGCCTGCATCTTCAACGGCTTTGGCTAAACGGACAATTTCCTGCCATTGACTCCCATCGGGCACCAAATCAAGCATTGAAAGTCTATAAATAATAATAAAATGTTTACCAACAGCCGCTCTGGTTTGTTTCACTATTTCTACAGGGAATCGCATCCTATCTTCATAGTTTTTCCCCCACTCATCATCGCGCTTGTTCGTGCGTGTAGCTAAAAATTCATTAATTAAATATCCTTCAGAGCCCATAATTTCTACGCCATCATAGCCTGCGTTTTTAGCAAGCGTCGCTGCGCGTACATAATCGTCGATGGTGTTTTGAATACCTCGTTTGGATAAACGCCAAGGTGCAAACGGACTAATCGGTGATTTAATGCGAGAAGGTGCAACCGCTAATGGGTGATAACCATAACGCCCAGAATGTAAAATTTGCATCGCAATTTTGCCATGTGCACCATGAACAGCCTGCGTAATCACACGATGCTCATTGGCATGTTTTTTGGACGTCATTCTCGCTGAAAATGGCGCCACCCAGCCTGCAATATTAGGGGCAATACCACCGGTGACAATTAACCCAACCCCACCTAAGGCACGTCGCTCATAAAATGCCGCCATTTTCTCAAAACCATGCTCGGTTTCTTCTAGGCCGGTATGCATAGAGCCCATGACAATACGGTTTTTTAAAGAAGTAAATTGAAGATCTAAAGGAGCAAAAAGATGTGGAAAGGGTTTTTCGTTCAACATGGTATCCCTATCAATACTGAACAAATCCTAAAAGACCCTCACCCTAGCCCTCTCCCGCAAAGCGGTAGAGGGAACCAGAGTAAAGAAGCAGATTTTTAGAGTGCGTTTTCGTTATTTGCGAGGTAGCTCGCAACCCCTGCTGGTGTCGCTTTCATTGCTACTTCGCCTTTTTTCCAACCTGCTGGGCACACTTCGCCATGTGCTTCATTGTATTGGATGGCATCAACCACACGGATGATTTCATCAATATTACGGCCAATAGGCAAATCGTTAACGAGTTGTGAACGCACAACACCATTTTTATCGATAATAAAAGCGGCTCTGAAAGCAACGCCAGCTTCTGGATGTTCTACGCCATACGCTTGACAAATACGATGGTGTACATCGGCAGCCATGGTGTATTCAACTGCTTCGATACCGCCATCTTTGATAGCGGTGTTACGCCATGCATTATGGGTAAATTGAGAATCGATAGAAATCGCAATCACTTCAACGCCACGTTCTTTAAATTGTTTCATTCTCTTATTTAAAGCAATTAACTCTGAAGGGCAAACAAAAGTGAAATCTAAAGGATAAAAGAAAAGCAAACCATATTTGCCTTTAATCGCTTCAGATAATTTATATTGTCCGGTAATTTCGCCATTACCTAATACAGCGGCACAGGTAAAATCGGGGGCTTTGCGGCCTACTAAAACGCTCATGTTCATCTCCTCGTTTGTCGAATATTGTTACACTTAAGTGCTATTTGCGCTTGCGGTTATGCTAACACACAACCCCTATAAAGGGCACTAAAATGGTCGGGATGGCGCTACTCCTGAGCGGCAACTGCTTCCATTTCCTGGGCTATTACCCCACCCTCAGTCAGTTGTTTTTGCAACTCTCCACTTTCAAAAAGTTCGGTCACAATATCACACCCGCCAATCAGCTCACCTTTGAGGTATAACTGCGGGAAAGTAGGCCAGTTTGCAAATAACGGCAATGTTTGTCGAATATCTGGATTCTCTAATATGTTCACATACGCATATTTGGCTTTACAGAGCTTTAAAATATGGGCCACTTGACCGGAAAACCCACACTGAGGAAATTGAGGAGTCCCCTTCATGTAGAGTAATAATGTATGGTTCTTAATTTGCGACTGAATGCGCGCCAATGTATCCATGATTCTGAGCCCTTTTGATAGCAATAACAGCAGGCCATTTTAGAGCATTTTGCCCCAAGAGTCATATCTATACCCAAAGTAGGTGGCCCCGAATATTCATCTTTGATGGGTATAATGGCTTGCCTTAGGGATAAGAGGCCAATAGACTGTCCAATCCAACGACTACACGTATTTAGAATGGAAGTTAGTTTAAAGACTTACCCTTATGGAGTACTTATGGCTATTGAATTACCCCCTCTTCCCTATGAAATGGATGCGCTTGCACCACATATCTCCAGAGAAACATTGGAGTATCATTATGGCAAACATCATAAAGCCTACGTGGATAATTTAAACAATCTTATCCCTAATACCGAATTCGCAAACAAAAGCTTAGAAGAGATCATTAAAACCTCAACTGGGGGCATTTTTAATAATGCAGCACAAGTTTGGAATCATACCTTCTATTGGCATTGCTTAAGCCCTAATGGCGGCGGTCAACCTACGGGCGATTTAGCAGCTGCTATTGATAAAGCCTTTGGTTCATTTGATAAATTTAAAGAAGCTTTTAGTAAAACCGCTATCACCACATTTGGCTCAGGTTGGGGCTGGTTAGTGAAAAATGCGACCGGCGCTTTAGAATTAGTGAGCACCAGCAACGCTCAAACACCTTTGACCACCAATCACAAAGCACTCTTAACGTGTGATGTTTGGGAACATGCTTATTACATAGATTATCGTAATGCTCGTCCTAAATATGTTGAACATTTTTGGGAATTAGTAAACTGGGATTTTGTGGCGAAAAATTTCGCGCAATAACCATGGAGTTGGGCCGGTACCAAACCGGCCCTTATATTTCAAAGGAATGACATGTCTCGATTGTTGGCGACCTACGACCCATTAGAAATAACTTTTACGTCTGGTGACGGTATTTGGCTCGTCGATGAGAAAGAAAAGCGTTATCTTGATGCTATCAGTGGCATTGGGGTCAATATATTAGGACATAATCACCCGCAATGGGTGCTTGCAGCCAAAGAGCAATCACAACGTTTGGTGCATGTTTCCAATTTATACCAAATTCCTGAAAAAGAAGTTTTGGCTGAAAGACTTTGCCAGCTTACAAAAATGGATAAAGTGTTTTTTGCCAATAGCGGATCAGAAGCCAATGAAACCGCGATAAAAGTCGCGCGTCTTTATGGCCATCGTAAGAATATTGAGCACCCCACTATTATTGTATTTGAAAATGCTTTTCATGGTCGAACTGTTGCCACTCTCTCTGCCAGTGGTCATCGTCAGATCCAAGCCGGTTTTGAACCACTAGCCAGTGGATTTATCCGTGTACCCTTTGGTGATATTGATGCGCTAAAAAAAATTGCGCAATCGCGAACAGATGTGGTGGCGGTATTATTTGAGCCTATCCAAGGCGCTGGCGGTATTCACGTTGCTTCTATCGCTTTCTTGCAAGCATTAAGACAATTGTGTTCCGAACAAAAATGGTTGCTCATGGCAGATGAAATTCAATCTGGCATGGGGCGCACAGGCATGTTTTTAGCGATAGATCATGCTGGCATACAGGCTGATGTGCTCACTTTAGCCAAAGGCTTAGCCAATGGTATCGCTATTGGCGCTTGTTTAACCAGAGGCGAAACCAATCATTTGTTTTCACCCGAGAAGCACGGTTCAACTTTGGGTGGCAATCCGTTTGCTTGTGCCATGGCTTTAAAAACGGTTGAGCTACTGCAAACCGAAAAACTCATTCAAAATGCCCATGAACAAGGCTTAGCTTTGCTCACTACCTTCATTGAACAATTTGCTAAACACGAAGCCGTTAAAATGATCCGCGGCAAGGGGTTAATGCTGGGCGTAGAATGCTATGCTCCCTGCAAACCGATTGTTAAAATTGCACTACAGAATGGGCTGTTAGTCAACGTGCCCCAACCTCATGTTGTTCGCTTCCTTCCGCCTTATATTATTCAATCCAAAGACATTGAATTAATAGCACAAAAATATGAAAAAACACTCAGAGAATTTGTTTTGTCTCTCTAAGTCTCAAACAACAATTAAATTCCATTGATGAGTTTTCTTTGCTCATCCTGAAGCGCACGTTTGGCTCTTTTTTCCTCAAGATCATGTAGTATTTTATTAACTCTTGCTTTTTGTTCAGTTCGCTTATCTCTTCGCGATGGGCCAGTTTCAAAAGGGTTGTCGTAAATCGCCGGCCTCACTGGCTTTGACTGTTTAAAATAATCCGCAAAAGCATCATTCATCATGTCCTCATCCGCGCTATTTTCTGCGCAAGCTTCGGCAATGCCCGTCATGCTGATTGATACTTTCTGCTTTTGGTTTTGCGGCTCTTGTGATCGAGATCTTTTTACACGCTTAGCAGCCTCTTGCGCTTGAGAAGAGCTACGCTTACTAGCAGCTGAATACAATAATGGCGTATTAACCGTTATGGCATTTGGCGCTTGCACTGAATGTCCAGGCTGATGTGAGTGTTGCCTCGCCGCGGGGCTTTCATTAACAGCTTTTGGTATTATCGTCCCAGCATCTTCATGAGTTTCAACAATCCTCTGTCGTTTAGGATTGCTATCTTGTGGTAACATTCTTTTACCTCTGGTTAATATCTCATCTGCCAAGATTTTAGAATTACCATAATACATATTTCTTGTACCAAAGTGATTTGATTGAACAGTTTCACTGGGGTTTTGCTCAATTTTAGTACCTTGCCCGTACTTTATTGCTTCACGGATTTCTGGCAATTTACCCATTTCGTCTCTTATAAAAGTGGCAACCTCATGCCCCCAATCATAACAAGCACAAACTACCTTGCGATATTGTTCTTCTGTCATGCTACACGGTGTTTTGGATAACAACATCGCTTTATTGTTATTCAACATAGCAAATAAAGCCTCACTCAATTGTGCAAAGTTTTTATTATTATTCGCAGCTATTAAGTTTGGAATATAAAAACTTGAAGCAATTTCAGACAATTCCTTACACGAATCACTCTTCAAACTCATAGCAAATCGCAATTGATTGACGAAAAATCGATAATTTGCATTGCTATAAGGGTGATTAAACAAAATATTATTTACTGCATTATACTTTTGTTTCTCACTTTTTTCAGCCAACCCATCTAGGGCAATCCAATCTATATCGTCCTGTGATGGGATTTTGCTTATCACAGGCGCATTCTTCTCATCAAAGTGGGCGCCATAACGAAAGTTCATCAACTTGCAGTACTTAATCAAACCTCGTGATTCAGCGCCTCCTGCGGTAAACAATGGCAAATCTTTACCTTGCTCAAGCGTATCGACTCTTGCTTGCAAGTCATCAACCACAGCGCCTTTCATAAATAGGCTACATTCTGCCAGATATCCTAAATCTCCCAGTTTTCTTCTTAACCTCATATCAAGTACGTTTGCCAAGTAAACTAATGAATCCGTTAATTTAGATTCGCTTCGTAAACTGGATTTATCATATAGGTACCCTAAGCTTCCTGCCTCAAGTGCTATGGTACCGTTAAATAAATCCTTAAAGGACTGCCTGTTAATGATGGTGTCGGAATCTAGTGTCATCAATAATTTCGTCACTTGTTTTGAAGGGTATTTTTTATTCATGTGTTTCAAGGTCGAAGTCAGTATGCGATTACGAATAGCACCAAAAGGAACCTTAATATTAGAATCCTGCTTCGTGGCTACTTGCCAATTAAAACCATCTATATGAACTTCCAGAGGCAATAATTGATCCTGATGCCAAGCTCTAAACTCAGCCACATCATTCATTAAAGCTTGAGGATTGTCCTGATTATTCAGACCAACCATCAAAATACATTTAACCCCCGATGGAAGGTTATTATATAAATCTTTTGCTATTGCTTTTAAGTCACGATAAGGTGGTCGGTTCGTTGTAGGCAACATGATATAACATACTTTGTCCAAATTATTGTGCCAACGTTCACCCAGAACTGCCTGCGCATCATTAACTGTCGTTAATGTAATGGTATCTTTGACTCTCATTTGACTCTGTTTAGGTTCTATTTTACTTCTTACATTCAACTTATTAGTCTGTTCAATAGCGGCTATTTGTGTTTCAACGTCGAGATTCACAACTGATTTACGAGAATTATCTACTCTTTCAGGAACCCAATCTCTGAAGCCTTGTAGTTTTTCTTCGATAGCCTTGATTTTGCTACTGGGTAGATATCCGAGGGTATTTTTTAAGCATGCCAGTTGGTGAAGCACTTCAGGCGCCTTATCGCCAAAGGTAGAATGGAATGCCTCAACGATAAGGTTAAATATCTCAATGTTATTCGTCAACCCAGCAGTATGCAGAACCGTAAAGTCATATCTAGTAAGATCCATTAAATTGGCTTTTAATATCTCTTCTTGGCCAAGCTTCTTAAGCTCATGAAGTATCTTTTCCACCATTTGCGTTGAGCCCAACTTCGCAGCTACTTGAAGCATCCTAAAGCCATCCTTAGTGCAATTCGCTAAGTTTTCCCTCATGATTGCTTCTCGACCAGGCTTGTTAAGCTCAGCAAGTATCTTATCCACCATTTGCGTTGAGCCTGACATAACAGCTTGTTGAAGCAACCTAAAGCCATCCCTAGTACAATTCGCTAAGTTTTCCCTCATGATGGCTTCTCGCCCAGGCTTGTTAAGCTCACCAAGTATCTTATCCACCATTTGCGTTGAGCCTGATTTCACAGCTTCTTGGAGCACATTAAAGCCGCTCTTAGTACAATTCGCTAAATTTGTCTCCAAAATTGCTTCTCGCTCAGGCTTGTTAAGCTCACCAAGTATCTTATCCACCATTTGCGTTGAGCCTGATATCACAGCTTGTTGAAGCACCCTAAAGCCATCCTTAGTACAATTGGCTAAGTTTTCCCTCATGATTGCTTCTCGACCAGGCTTGTTAAGCTCACCAAGTATCGTAGCAACTATAACTTCAGAACCAGATATCAAAGCTTGTTGAAGCACACTAAAGCCATCTTTAGTACAGCTCGCTAAATTATTCTCCAAGATTGCTTCTCGACCAAGCTTGTTAAGCTCAGCAAGTATCGTAGCAACTATAACTTCAGAACCAGATATCAAAGCTTGTTGAAGCACACTAAAGCCATCTTTAGTACAGCTCGCTAAATTATTCTCCAAGATTGCTTCTCGACCAGGCTTGTTAAGCTCACCAAGTATCTTATCCACCATACGCATTGAGCCTGTTGATAATGCTTGCAGCAACAGCATAAAGCCCGCCGTTGTCTTGTTGTTTAATATTTTATTTTGAAAATCATCTTCATTAAGCCGCTGTTGCATTTTGATTAGCAATAATTCCACAACCTTATATGAAATTTTCTCTGCAAATGCCTTGTCATTTTTATGCGCAACGAATGGGGTATATAAAGCTTGACCTACTAAGGTTGAATTAGATTGCATGCGCATGAGTAAATCGCTAGAATTATTTTGATCGATATATCGTTCTATCGCTTTTGAATTATCCTGTAATTCTTTTTGATTTTTAGAACGTAATGCTTTTGTTAAGAGCTTCTCTAAATTACTGCTTCTGTCACTATGGTGCCACATACCAAACCTCTATTTTAAAAACAACTGCTCGCCAACCCACATATCAGGCGGCTAAAGGAATGCAAATATTAAAATAGAAAAATTAGCTGTAACCAGCGTGCATTTGGATGACGGGATTTAAAGTAATATAAACCCGATATGAACGGAATGATTCAGAAGTGTCTGGTAGCATTAGGTGTTCTCAATAAGCCCATTTGTAAAAATTTAAAACTTTCAAGCCAGTCCTTGAGAACTCCTGTTTGAAAAGACCCAGCTTAGTGGTGTGCAGGTTAATATTTTAATAGTAATTTATGCAATTTATGCAAGATAAAAGGCATTTCGTTAGCGATGAACGGTATTTCATAATGCGATACAAGACATAAGTGTAGATGTCATTTTCAACGCAAAATTAAATTACTTGCCCCAAAGGAGACCCATCAAGGGGCCGCAAAACAGTAAATTGTGAAGCTATGATGAATAGAAAAAATCTTAAATGAATTTCGATTGTCTCAATCGTTTTTGAGACATTACACCAAAAAGATGTAAGCAATATCTCAAATCAAGGTCATCCTTTTAAGCTTCACTTTTAGATAAGTCATTCAATTTCTTTTGATTTCTAGTTTCAACTAACTTCCGCCCCCCTCACGTTCAGTAACTATTTACAGTTCGAAGTGCGATATATCTAGGGCTGACATTCAATCTTTTGAGTCGTGAGCCGAAATAAGATCTGACCATATAGCAAAGAGATGATAGTTATCATTTCAATGCACTGTTAATAAGGGAGCCTATTATGGGAAGAGCGCAACAACTTCATCCACAAGCACCCATCGCCCAAGTTCTGTCAAAGAGACGGCCAAACAACAACGAACTTGAAACTATCAAAGCCATCGCGGCCATGGATGAAAATCAACCCGGGATCCTTGCAGGCGCAAACACTCTCACAAATGTATACAATCAAAGTGATGATGATAACAAACGAGCTTGTATTGCTTTTGCAAAAGCCTATCTTGGCGATATCATCCTTACCTTGCCACAGGGCACAACGCTGTTGGACATAGCCGCTTTCGTTCATGGCTTAATCCATCGCACGCCTTCCCAGCATAAACTAGCACTGGTGCAACACATTGGCCAAGATGCCATTTTAAAAACAGCCATCGTTAATCCCGAAATGGCTAAACTTGCCTTTGAGTTTTTACTTGTACCCCTGGGTATCAAGCGAAAAAAATGGCTCTACTTTTGTTTGCACATTGAGCAATTGATTAAACAAATATCGATTAATCAAGACACCTTTTCAGGTCCTGATCGCCAGGATGCGGATCAGCCTTATATCGCACAATTATTATTGCTATATTATCATTGGCCAACGCTTAGACATGATTTCAAACAAAGTTTAGATCAATCACTGGCATCAACGGGTGACACCCTTTCAGAAACCATCCATCAATTTAAACAACTGTTGCAAAATGAAGTTAGCCAAAACTTTACGCCTTTGATTACGAGCCACCATCCTATTAAGCCTGCACAAACCTTACATATTCAACAAGCGATTGCTCACCTAAACCCAGATGAATTAGCTTGGTTTACTTATAACTGTTATACCAATGAACCGACTGAATTTGGGGCTATTAAGCCAAATTCAAATCTTAATAGCCAATTATCAAAGCTTATCCATACGTATGGTCGCGAGTCGCTACTTATCACCTTACATGAAAGAAATAAGCCACAAATCAATCAACACATTATAGAACGAGTAAATCAACATTTTGATAAAATAGTCAAAGAGTTATCTTATCATTCTCGGTATTGGTTATTTTTATCATTGCTCTTAGAGGACAACACTGATTACTTTTCAGCTGATATCACGCGGCCAATCGGTGCTCAGGCACAAATTTGCAAAAACTGTTTAGAGCTTGCTTATCTTAGTCCAACAATAACAAGATTAATGCATCAACGCTTGGTTGCCAGAATTCCTGAAGATAAGACTGCTGAATTAATTAATGTTATTCAAAGATTTATTAGGGATAGCGCAAATACATTTAGCGATCAAATGCGCTTATGGCAGTATTTATCACTGACAACAAATTCAACTCCGTCATTTTTTTCAATGATGGGTGCCCAGCTTCATGAAAGGCATTTTGGTAATGTGTTTTATCGCACAGTTATTTCGCCATTAAGCGAACATTTTGCACGGCTTTCTAGCTATTCTCCTTTTTTAAGAAAAACAGTGCAAGATGCCTTATTAAACAATAGAGAACAAAGCCCCAGTTTTGAAAAATCGGTTTCGCAACTTGGGCTCTATCAAAGTTATAGTTTTCATTCACTTTTAAAACAGTGCGATCCCAATACTTTATGTTGGTTATATTTTAGCCTAATGACCAATATGTATTCACAAAGTAATTTAACCTTAGGTGAAAAATTAACCGTTATCAAACCCGTTGAACGCTCAGCACAACATGCCAATCAAGTTTTGGAAGTTGTTACTGCGAACCCAGCCTCGGGCAAACTCATTTTAAAAGAACTTGAAAACCTTATTCCCGCTGAGCATGTCCAATTACTAAAGGCATTTAATGCACGCTTTTTGCAAATGAAATTAAACGCCATTAGCCGTGATGCCAAACGCTGGTTATATGTTGCGCTAAAGACACTGACGGTAGAAAGTACTTTTCAAGCAGGCACTAAAAACCCCATCGCTTTGCCTGCAGATGATAAACGTGATTTAGCCAAAATTCTTTATCTCGTAGAAAATGATGTAGATCTTATTCCTTCGGCCATGGCATTTTTGCTTGAAAAATGTCCTGAAATGGCAGAAATCAAGCCCGATGATGATAACTTTAGCTTCTTTGCTTTTAATCAATGTGCGCTGGGCGAGTTTACCGCATTCATAAGTTTATCTGAACAAAGATCGCATGATGTTTTACCTATGTTACTCAAATCGACTGCGAAAGCGACCAAAAATTGGATCAAAGATGCACTCACGAGCGGTATTATTGATTCAAGGATGTTATTGCAGGCTCTTCCCAACGAAATGAGCGAACAGTTTGCACATGAGCTCACATTAGTACCTAATCTCCTTACACTCGCTTTACAATGGCCCAGTGTTCGTTCACGTCTTATCCAAGAGTGTGGTGGTAAAGCTGAAAATATCCAACCGCTATCACACTTGATATTAGATAAATTACATTTTTCTGGCAAAGGTATGTCAGCACTCGCCTTAGCAATCGAACCACAATGTCAACAACTAACCCACTTTAGTGCTGTTGACACACAACTCACAGATGAAGCGCTAGAATTGATATCCAATAGCATTATTGGTAAAGCCCCTCTGAAAGTATTTCAGATCCATCACAATAGCGAATTATCAACAAACGCATTAGCAAATGTACTGAGGACCACCAATACAAGGGTGCCCCCAGAGCAGCAAGCGTTTGTGAGCACAGCCTTAGTCAACTGTTTGGATGATCCCCTTGTGCTGGGCTGGTTAATACTCAAATTAGAGTCGCTCAATAACGAATATTATCATAACATTTTACAAAACAATGACTTGTTTTATCTGCCCCCTCACCTAAAGGATAAATTTTATCTAGCCAATGCTTTATTTGAAGACTGCAAAGCAACGCCCGTCAAAATAGCGAATATATACCAAATGTTAAAATTTATGATGAGCCCGTTATTGATCAATAATCAGCTTGTTCACTGCGCAGTAAAATCAGAACATCCTCCACTCATTTATCAAACCATGGTGCATGTTCTTGAATCACAAAAAAGTAACAACATAAAATCATGGCTAATCAAAACATTAGAAACTGGCAAAATTGAGATTAACAACACACTGCGAGTTTCTGAACAAGAAATGCTCGTTATCCAGCAGTTAAGTTGTTTAATGTTAGTCGCAAGCAAAGACCAACGCTTTGCTTTAGGTCAGTATTTAGGAATGAATACGCAACAAGCCTTCCCCAACATTTCTCAGGTTAATATACATCAAGTGCTTTATCATCCTTGCCTTTTAGCTACCATATTACAAGCGCTTGAAA
Source organism: Uncultured Candidatus Berkiella sp. (assembly GCA_964606325.1). GTDB lineage: Bacteria > Pseudomonadota > Gammaproteobacteria > Berkiellales > Berkiellaceae > Berkiella. Next base: position 26,518 of record CAZSGE010000001.1, on the reverse strand, counting down.
AAGCAGATTCACTAAGCCATATCACACTTGAGGCAATGTCACTCGATAACGACGCCATTTCACAACTTACCAATTCACTTAAAACCAAAGCGCATCTTAAATCGCTAAATGTCAGCGCAAATCCCATTACTACAGATGGGGCATCTATGCTAGCACGGCTTCTCACGCATAATCACGCGATCAAAGAGTTTACCATGAACAATTGCGAATGCGGTGAAGAAGGTTTCATTGAAATAGCTAATAGTTTATCACATACTAAAATAGAAAGTTTAAACGTGCATAATGCACCTGAAAATTGGCATACATATAAACCTATCAAAGAAAGAGGATTCAAAGCATTAATGAGTGCACTGGCCACACCCGGTTGCACTTTAAAACAGCTGGATCTCTCTTATAATGAAGCATCAAACGTGGGGGCTCAACATTTGTTTGTTGGCATCTCAAAAGGAAAAGCTGCGCTTAAATCACTTAAACTTAATTACAATCATATTGGCGATCTAGGGATGATGCGTTTAGTTGATGCGCTCCCCCCCCAAGCCGCACTTGTACACGTCGAAATCGACGGTCATCACGCTAAACCTAAAACGCTTGAAGCGATTGCACAAAAATTAAAATCAAATCCTAATATATCGCATTTCGATGCAACACCTACTTATGTTTTGGAAGAACCAGAAGAAGGTGAAATGAATGAAGAAGTTGTACAGGCACGTGAGATATTAGCACGCATCAAAGATACCGTAGCGCAAAATGCAACTGAAAAACAAGTTACAAGAAGATTAAGAAGATTAGCAATTTCTGAGGATTCAAATGAAAATGGATCACCACTTCGACGCTGCTGCTCACTGCCGACTTTTGATTTACCCAGTGAAGTCCCGGTGTTGAGGTTCTCAGGACAAATGCGACGAACGAAGCAAGATCCTAAACAAAGTTCTAGCAGTGCAACGATCTCGCATAAATTTGCTTATGTAAAATAAGAGGTTTGCTTTTGAGGGAAGACATCTCTGTGCCCGGTTTGCACCGTGAGGGTCTCATCCTACAATTGCCCTCACCTACTCATCCGCTTACGCAGAATGCTTCAGCGGATTCGCTCGCTTAACAGATTAGATAGTGAGAAAAACGGAATCTAAACAATCTTCACAGCCACCTGTTCATGATTTTTATTAAAGGCCACGTACTGAATTTTCAATTTACGTTCTTTAACAAATTCCTGGAAGGCTTTCCATTCGTACTCTTCAAAGCGTGGATAATTATAAAACTCATCAAACACAATAACTGTCCCCGGCATAATATTTTCACCAAGTATTTTGAAAGTATCTTTAGCCGATTCGTAAGTATCACTATCTACATGTAAGAGTGCGATTGGTTCATTTTTTAAAACCTGATTTTTAAATTGGGGCAAAACTTCTTTGAACATGCCCTTATAAACAATCACATTTTTCACTAATGGAATTTTGGCATCCTTTCGCTTTAGGCCAAACATGCCTGCCTTAAATACCTTATCGCCTTTATCCCAATCTGTTGGTAACCCTTCAAACGAGTCAAATCCATATACCTTTTTGGTTGGATTTAAGGCTGCTATAAAATTAATAGAGCGCCCAGTACCAACCCCCATTTCAATGAAATATCCGCCAGTAATCGAAACTGCATCGGAAGCAAAGCGAAGCACTTCCGCATCTGCATCTAAGGCAGTTGCCTCTTTAAAATATGTGTTAACAATTTGATATGCTTTGGGATCGTTTTTATAAGGTTTATTATTACCTGTAAAGTGTAGAACTTGATTACCTTCAAATGTGGCCCCAGTGGGCACTTCCATCACATCTGACCAATTGTAGTGTTCTGAAGGTCTTAATAGAGGGTATTCAGCTGCAACAACAGTTATTGTTGTCATCAATAGCATTGTAGCGAATGCAACGTTATGCTTTTTTGCCATGTTAATGAGACTCCTTGGCAAGCACCAGTAAAGCAACTAAATAAATTAAGGAGGCTTTCGCCTCCTTTTGTCTTTTCGACTGGAAATACTAGTGGGAATAAGGGAATAAGGCAATCAACTAAACGTTACATACGATAGCTAATTCAATTTTTGCTTCCTATCTTGTTTAGGAACTTCAGGTTCTTTGCCTTCAATAATTCCTTCTTTCACTTTGTTTAAAAGACGTACAACATTTTCACTGATAGCGTCTTTACCTTTTTTAGTAATCTCTTCATTTACCACTATTTTGAATTCAGTTGGGTTGTTGACAATTGACTTAGTGAGTAAATTAGCAACTCTATCAATGATCTCTTTATCAACCCCAGTTGGCTTTGGGTCAACCTTTTCTAGCTCTGAAATCCATTTTTGTGCAAGGGTGAGTTCCGGTGGTTTACCTTCACGAATCGCCAAGCGTGCTTCTTGAAGTTTATCTATCACCTCTTTGCGTACTTTGCCATCATTATCACGAACACAATCATTGATAAAAGTACTTAATTTATTATCAAGCTCAGTTGAGTTCCTGGATTTATCTACGCTTGATAATAAACCTCGGAAATAACGAATAGCTTCATTTTCCTCTGGTGATAAATCATTTTGTCTAGATTGCTCCCGAGAAAAATCATCTAATGATTCGATCCATTTATTAGCCACTTCCTGTACCTTTTCTAGAATATTACTAACAGACCCTCTATAGGTTTGAGAGCTAGAAATTTCCGGCATGGGATCTTGCTCCTGCTGTTTGGTCTCAGATAAGGTGGTTGTCAATTTTGCAATTAAATCAGGCGGTGATGCTGTCTCACCAGCCATAAGGCCTCTAATTAAATTACCACACAGTTCCTGCTCTTTCTTTTCTCCAAGTGCATTTAGCACATCATTTAAAAGCGGCTTCACATTATAGGCAAAGTCTGCATCGTTAATATCTGGCGTAAAATTTTGATACTCTTTAAGGACGTTAATTGTATCTATTAAGGCTCGCTGGCTTTTTTCATCAAGATTCTTATTTGTTGACACTTCATGATAAAGCTTCGCGATCCATTTTTGAGCAAAGGTGGGTTCACTAAAATGTTTAGTTTCTCCCAATTCTTTCAATTTCTCAATTTCAAGCTGAATATTTTCTTTATTAGATAGCGTCTCTTTAGCATCATGAGGCTTAGAAAATCTTTCTATTGTTGTTAACATATCACGTATCGTTTCATTTTCAGGCTGGCCCAATGTTAGAACCTCTTTTAAAGAACGCTCAGGTTTCTTAAATGGATTAGTAAATTTGAAACTTGCTAAGCTTTTTCCAATAGACTTAAAAGTATCTTGAACAGCTGTTAAAAAACTTCGCTTATAATCTGTGGTCTTAAAATCTTCTAATTTTCCTTTTACTCCAATCAGTTCTTCTATACTTTTAGGGACTAAAAATCCTTTTAGAGCCTTCTCTATCGCTACTTTATCACGAGTACGAATAGCTAACTCTAGGTGATTAGGTATTATTTCCTTTAACTTGTTATCAATAGCATCATTAACTGCCTTCTCATACTCAGCTGGTGTTAAGTTACCATCTATATCAATTTCTCCACTTTCAATGGCTTCACAAATCTCGATTCGAGCCGATGCAACTAATAACTCTATTCTATTTGCCAATTTAAACTCTTGATTTTTTTGTACATTTTGTTCTCTTACGCCAAACAAAGTTGTTTCATTCTTTTTCGCCTCAGCTTTTATCTCATTCAAATAAGCTTTATTCCTAATTTTATTACTATTTTTTTTAATTAATGCTTCAGGGCCATTATCCGTAGAATCTAATCGTGTTGGTTCATAGTCTTCATTTTTTTCAATTCTCACTTTATCCATTCTTTCAGTCAATCCCGTTGATCTTTTAGCCCTTACCTTAATAAATACTTTTGCAAGGTCAGTTTTTTCTGCTGTGTCTTTACCTTTAGCCATAATGTTACTTTCAATCATGAACAACAATTGGCCACAAAAATCAGGCGCTCTTCGTTTATGTTTATCATGTGGTGATTCATCAGGAATTTCTTTACCCTCTTCCTTCGCTTTCTTTTGAGCAACATTTAGGTAGTTATCTTCGTTTTCATTTTCAAGATAATCATTGTAAGTGGGCAAAACTGCTTCCAATATTTCTTCGGGATAGTACTTGTCTATCATTTGCGCAAGTTTTGTTACAGCTTGATCGTTTGAAGGTTCATTTTGTATTTTTTTAGCCAAATCAAATAGCACATCAATTTTTCTTTGACCTTTATACTCACTACCTTCTTCATTATCAACTTCTTCAAGCTTTTTAGCCATATACGTTTCTAGCAAACCACGAGGTGCAAAATCCGTATTTCTTACAACTTGATTAAATGCCGCTTCCTTATGGCTTGTACCTTTTTGCTTTTCACTTAATAATTTATATCTTTTGTGTGTCACTTCTCTGCATAGTGCTAAATATTGCGAATCATCCTTTATTTCTTCTCTAGCGACCCTCGACAATTCTCTGGAGAGATATAAATCATTCATTTGAGCAAGAGATTCAATTGAGAAATCTTCTGTGGTATCTGTGCCTTGAGTACTCATATTGCCACCTGCATTTAATTAATTTTACATAATTCAAAAATTTATCCTGTCTCCTCAGTGCCACTCAACCTCATTTCTGATATTTTGCGACACGAGATTAAATTGCTTTATTAGGTTCAATACTATTAGTATTTTAAGTATATTGACAAGCTATACAATCATTTAGTTCTACTTTTTACTAAGAAGTTTTCTGTGCAATTACATCTTGAATATAACCATGTTTTACTTACACTTATTTCAGCGTGCTACCACACCTAATACTTATCCTTTAATCACAGCTTCTCACTGGGCATAAACCATTTGCTGGACCGATTATTTGTGGAAAAGAGCCTGATATTGTCTATGTTTTATTTTCTACACGTTGAAATTTTGATGATATGAGAGACTGACTGCATGCCAACCTTGTCTTTAGAAGAACTCGATGAAATTTTAAAGCACTATTCAGCGCAGGAACCTCTCGTTTATCCCAAAAAAATCGATAAAATAAACAGGTCGACATGCACTGTTGTACCTTTGCTTATTGATAATCACGAAAAACATCTTCAAAGTACCAACGAGTTGGGTGCTCATGCCTTAGCGTTTATCAGTCTTGCACAGGAACGCTACCAACTGGGTATGTTGTCACCCCCACTAAACGCACAAAACATAGCGAAGATTTTCGAATTTTTATTACCGTTAAATAAAGATTTGACTGGTTGTCTAAATGGGGAAGATTTTGAGATTCAAAGAGCCCATGAGTGGAACACACATTGGAGTAACCTCATCACAACCATTCATAATGAAGGGCACCAGTTAACCATTGATGAAATATCTTTGGTACAAAATGATATCCTTTGTACCTACCGACAAAAAATTATTCAACATTGTAGTTTTAAGCCCAAAGGCGCGGATACCTTTGAGGTGGATGATATTCGTGTTCAAGAGTATTTATCTAGCATCAACCAATGCATTGGTGTGTTTTCACCAACTGATGCGTTTGAACATTTACACGCCAAATACTTAATGGATTTTGAAAATGATCTGGGTTTAGATATTCAAGCACTGTCACGATATTTAAACACGCAGCAGCAAACTGAATATTTGAAAAAATTTGAAGAAATTATCTGTCGCAAAGCCTATACATTCGTAGGTGAAGCCGCCAGCACGAAACTTTTTAAAGAAATGACTAAAGACAGCGAGTTTATCCGTCAACTGCCAAGCCTTATTGAGAAAAGCCAAGCTTTTAAAAACTTCATTTTACATTACCCCAATCCTATACGATCTGAGCAACATTTATAGTTGAGTGCTTTTCATCAAATTAAAATCATCTACTTTTATTTCCATTGAAGTATGAACCTGTGCATCGTAACCTTGTGCACGGCCATGTAAAATCCTTGCTAAAAATAACTCTGTTAAAGCATAAAAAGCCATACGATTACCTGGATGCTGGAACTGATGCCCTTCATCTGGAAAAACTGCATACGTCACTGGCGTACCATTAGCTTGCATCGCGCTGACCATTTGATCGGATTCAGTTTGTAGCACGCGAACATCATTGGCGCCATGCCCTATCAATAAAGGCTTACAAATATTATTCGCAAAAAACAAAGGAGAGCGCTCATGAAGCATGGCCTTGCCTTCTTGCGTTTCAGGTCTAATCCCTAATGTCCTGATAATTGCCTCACGAACAGTACGCCAATAGGGTGGGAAGTTGCTCAACATTGTTTCAAGATTAGATGGCCCAACAATATCAACCCCGCAACAAAATACTTCTGGAGTAAAGGTTAACCCTACCAAAGTAGCATAGCCGCCAAAACTGCGCCCCATGATGGCCACTTTTTCTTTTGTGGTTATTTTGTTATCGATTGCCCAAGCGACTGCATCTAGTAAATCATGATGAATTTTTCGCCCCCATTCCCCAAAGCCTTTTTTAACATGATCCTGACCAAATCCTGTTGAGGAGCGATAGTTCATGCTTAATACGGCATATCCTCGATCTGCCAACCACTGATGCGTCGGATTAAACCCCCAAAAATCACGGTAATTGGGTCCACCATGCACCAACAATACTAACGGTAGTGGCTCTAGGGGGATCCCTTTTTCGTTTAAGTCATATTTACGTGGTAATGATAAATAGCTGACACATTTTAAGCCATCGCGCGTTTCAATAACACGAGGATGCATTTTTGTGAATTGATAATTTTTATATTCTTCCTGGCTATTAAATAAATATATCGCCAGCTTTTCCTTGCGATGATAAAGATAATAGGTAACAGGCGCCTTGTCGTGCACAAAACTCACCAACCAAGTTTGATTGTTCTGCGTTTGGCTTAAAATATCAATATCACCATCATCTATGCCCGTTAAATATTGAAAATCGCCTGCAACGTCAGGATCTAACGGATGCCATTTTTTGCGCTCATAATAAGTTGCAACAGCCAAAGGCTTTTTAGTGATTGGGCAACACAATACGTCGGCAATATCTGCTTGTGGATCATTCATCAACGCTTGGGTTTCATAACTATTAAGATTTACACATACCAGCGTAGACGTATTACTTTCCAAGCTTTGACATACATAAAATGTTTGGCTGTCTGAGAGGCCTAAGCGTAATCTTGGATAAAAATAAAGCCCAAATACATCGTGTAGAGAGCCGCGGATGATGATCTTCGAGGAATCATCTAACTTGATATATTCAATTCCATTGGTGCCGACTTTTAAACCCAAATGAAGCTTGAAATCATCGTCTGCTATAAAATCCCAATACTCTTGATTTTGATAAATGCAGTTGGATTCTCCACTGTTTAAATCGAGCACATAGACGTCCATGAATTGTCTGTCTCGCTCATTTAAACCAATCAATAATTTTTCAGGATGTTTGCTACTTGAATGCAGTATGCGAACTTGCGAACCTTGCGGCGTGTAAACGCTGGTTTTTCCTGTTAATAGGTTATACCCATGCAATTGCCAATTTTCATCACCTTGTTGATCGTGAGTATACAAAAGATATTCACTATTGGCAGACCACCAGGCATCACGTATCGGTTGCGAGCTTGAGGTAATCACTTTCGCTTGTTTCCAATCGCGGCTTGACGCTAACCAGAGGTTGAGTTCGCCTTGATGGGGACCAAGATAACTAATATGTTTTCCATTTGGGCTAATTCTGGCTAAATGTTTTTGTGGATCAGCCCATAAAACATGTCGAGGAATCGTCTTATCAGTTGGCAGCATAGCGTTGTCCTGTCGCAATTTTTTCGTGTAATTTCACGTTTTTTAATGAGTTGAAGGCCTTCTACTCTATATATAGGGGCTTTGATCTCATTTTTTGACCATTTATCTCAACTTTAAGCCTCATTGTCTCCTTTTTCTTGACAGTGTTATAAAAAAAACACAGTTAACTATTGAACTAGCAAAGCATTTGGGTATAATAGCGGAAACTTAGCAAACTAACGACACTTACTGTTCTAGCTTGCTCTTTTTATGAATTCTTTCTCCTGAATATAAGCAATTAAAGGATACTTATTATGGCCAGACGCAACGACAAACGTGAACGCTTAGTAGAAGCTGCAGATACCTTGTTTCACCAACAAGGCGTAAGCAACACAACGCTAGCGAACATTGCTACTTTAGCGGATGTTCCACTTGGAAACGTTTATTACTACTTTAAATCTAAAGATTCCATTATTTTAGCTGTAGTTGAACGTCGCAAGAAGCAATTAGCTGGTTTGTTTTCTGAATGGAGCAACCGCCCAGACATCAAAAGCCGCCTCAAAGGGCTGGTTGAATATGTTGGCTCATTGGCTGATGAATCTGCAAAGTTTGGCGATTCTTTGGGCAGCTTGTGCCAAGAATTGGGTAAACAAGGCGGCACCATTGGACAAGCAACCTCACAATTAATGAATGAAATTATTCATTGGTGCGAAAAGCAATTTAAAGCGTTAGGCAAATCTGACGAAGATTCTTCAAAGTTAGCTCTTAACTTAGTAGCAAGTCTTCAAGGTATCAGCTTGATTACTTTAACTTTCAAAGATCCACAATACGTTGCAAGACAAGGTCAATATTTAGACCAGTGGATTGAAGCTATCTAATTTTCGGTTCATAGTTCCTTTTCTTGCTATCGTCTTTCTATCTTATCCCCTACTTTATAAAAATTTTTTACAAAGTAGGGATAAGACGGAATGCGCTACTTGACACAAGCAATGACGCGGCCTGCCGCCGAATGTAGGCCAATGCTTACAAAATTGATCCCACTTTTATCACAGCTTTTCCACAACTTACCCCCAGGTTCTTCACTTGCTTTCAAATCTAAACCGCACTATCTTGTATGTAGTTGTATTTAATTTTCTATATGTTGGGGTTCAAAAGGTATTTCCCCAAATTGATTCACCAATTGTTAGTTTTATAACCTAACCACTATTAATAGCTGGTGACGAGATCTTTTTGACTTTAAATCTTCCTGTTGGAGGAGAGGCAATGCATAACGAACGCACAGTGACACAGGTTAAAGAAAATATGTCTACCCATCCCGAACTTACACAATCTCAATTCCCCGTTGCGCCAAAACCCGGTCAACTTTATGTCATGCGTCGCGATAATCGCACGCTGGTTCCTTTTAGCCCGGATAAAATCCACGTTGCTATTACCAAGGCTTATTTAGCCGTTGAAGGTGGTAATGCTGCAGCTTCTAGACGTGTTCATGAAGTGGTAGATAATGTCACAGCACAAGTAACAACGGCTGTATCACGCTATCTCAACAGTGGCGGTATCGTTCGGGTTGAAGAAATTCAAGATCAAGTTGAATTGGCCTTAATGCGTCAAGAGCTACATAAAGTAGCACGTACCTATATCCTCTATCGTGAAGAACGTCGTCAAGCACGTGAAACAAGTCACAAGGCAGCTCAAAAAGAACCTGTGATGAATGTCACCCTTGATAACGGCGAACGCGTTCCTTTAGATGAGCAACGCTTAAGAAATATTGTTAACGCGGCTTGCCAAAATCTGGAAGACGTAGACTCTATCAGCATTATCAACGACACCAAACGTAATATTTTCGATGGGATTAAAGCGAGCGATCTACGCAAAGCGCTTATTATGAGTGCTCGCACCAAGATCGAAGTTGAACCTAACTACTCTTTTGTCGCGGCTCGTCTGCTTTTAGACGATTTGCATAACGAAGCGCTAAAGTTCCTCGGCTTTGCTATTCCTGCTAACGAGCAAGAAAAAGCCAAAATCTACCCACAAGTCTTTAGAAAATTTATTGAAAAGGGCATTGAGTTTGAAATATTAAGCCCCGAACTTAAAGAATTTGATCTGGACAAACTCAGCGCAGCACTTGATTTATCACGTGATAACCAATTTACCTATCTTGGTTTGCAAACCTTGTATGATCGTTATTTCATACATAATGATGGCGTTCACTACGAACTGCCCCAAATTTTCTTTATGCGAGTTGCTATGGGATTGTCGATAGCAGAAGAAGATAAAAATGAACGCGCTATTGAGTTCTATCACTTATTGTCTTCTTTCGATTATATGTGCTCAACTCCTACCTTATTTAACTCAGGTACAACCCGTCCTCAGCTTTCCAGCTGCTTTTTAACCACGGTGCCCGACGATTTAGATGGGATCTACAGCGCATTAAAAGACAATGCCTTGTTGTCTAAATTTGCGGGTGGCTTAGGAAATGATTGGACTTATATTCGTGCTATGGGCGCGCATATCAAAGGCACCAATGGTAAGTCACAAGGTGTGGTTCCTTTCTTAAAAGTGGCCAATGACACCGCCGTTGCCGTTAACCAAGGTGGCAAGCGTAAAGGGGCAATGTGTGCTTATCTTGAAACCTGGCACTTAGATATTGAAGAATTTCTCGAATTGCGTAAAAACACCGGTGATGACAGACGCCGTACCCATGATATGAATACAGCGAACTGGGTACCCGATCTGTTTATGAAACGTGTGATGGAAAATAAAGATTGGACACTGTTCTCACCGGATGAAGTGCCTGATTTACACGATCTTTATGGCAAAGCCTTTGATGAAGCTTATACCGCTTATGAAAAGCGTGCGGAACAAGGCACTATCAGAAGCTTTAAGAAAGTCCCTGCCGTAAATTTATGGCGTAAAATGCTTGGCCTTATTTTTGAAACAGGTCATCCTTGGATTACCTTCAAAGATCCTTGTAACTTGCGTTCACCCCAACAACATGCTGGCGTGATCCATAGCTCTAACCTTTGCACCGAAATTACGCTAAACACCTCGGTTGATGAAATCGCGGTGTGTAATCTAGGCAGTATCAACCTTGCTCAGCATGTCACTGATAAAGGGTTAGATCTGGAAAAATTACAAAGAACCATTAAAACTGCTGTGCGTATGTTGGATAATGTGATTGAAATCAACTACTACTCCGTGCCACAAGCGAAGCGTTCTAATTTACGTCATCGCCCTGTTGGTTTAGGTTTGATGGGCTTCCAAGATGCTTTATATAAGTGTGACATTGCTTATAGCTCACACAAAGCAGTCGATTTTGCTGACAAAACCATGGAAGCGATCAGTTATTACGCTATTTCAGCATCCGCCGATTTAGCACAAGAAAAAGGCAGTTACGCAACGTTTGAAGGTTCTTTATGGAGCAAAGGTATATTACCGATTGATTCTATTAAAGCGTTAGCAGACTATCGTACTGACAAATATCTTGATCTAGATAGAAGCCAAACACTTGATTGGAACACCTTGCGTGATCGCGTTATGAAAGTAGGCATGCGTAATTCCAACGTCATGGCGATTGCGCCCACAGCAACCATTTCCAACATTTGTGGGATCTGTCAATCGATTGAACCTACCTACCAGAACCTTTATGTGAAATCTAACCTCTCAGGTGAATTCACAGTAGTTAACCCCTATCTTGTGAAAGATCTCAAAAAATTAAAGATCTGGGATGAAGTGTTAGTCAATGACTTGAAATACTTCAATGGTAGCGTGCAGCAAATAGATCGCATTCCAGCTGATCTCAAAGCCAAATACGCAACTGCCTTTGAAATTGATCCACAATGGTTAATTGAAGCAGGCGCTCGTCGTCAAAAATGGATCGATCAGAGTCAATCTCTTAACGTGTACATAGATAAACCCTCTGGTAAAAAGATAGATACAGTGTATAAACTAGCTTGGATAAGAGGTTTAAAAACAACCTATTATCTGCGGACACTGGGCGCTTCTGATGCCGAGAAGTCTACCGTTTCAAGAAGTACACTCAATGCTGTTAAAGCTAACCATGATGAGATTGTATTGACTGCAAGTGCAGCTCAAGTTTGCCCAATTGATGATCCATCTTGCGAAGCATGCCAATAATTGAATGGGGCGCCAAAGCGCCCCACTGTAAGGAGCTAAAAATATGTCGATAGCAACTCATGTTGCCGATCTGCAACCCGGGATTAAAGCCCCCGCTGCCGCTACACAAACCTCAGGCGGTGTAACAGGATTAGAAGCACTTGAAATGGGTGCGGCACGTATTCGTGTCGATGATAAAATGATCATCAATTGTCGCGCCGATTTAAACCAACTCGTTCCCTTCAAATATGAATGGGCTTGGGAAAAATATCTAACAGCTTGCGCAAACCATTGGATGCCAACCGAAATCAATATGTCAGCAGACGTGGCGCTATGGAAAAGCAATGATGGTTTAACTGCTGATGAACGCATGATTATTGAGCGTAATTTAGGCTTTTTCTCAACCGCTGACTCGTTAGTGGCAAATAACTTAGTGTTAGCTGTGTATCGTCATATCACTAACCCTGAGTGCCGTCAGTATTTATTGCGTCAGGCATTTGAAGAAGCATTACATACCCATGCTTATCAATACGTCATTGAAAGCTTAGGCATGGACGAAGCACGTATATTTAACATGTACCGTGAACTTCCTTCTGTAGCCAAAAAAGCCGCTTGGGCACTTCCCTTTACGGAAAGTTTGGCTGATCCCATGTTCCATACTGGCACATTTGAATCCAATCAACGTTTATTGAAAGACTTGATTGCCTTTTATGTGGTATTTGAAGGTATTTTCTTCTACGTTGGCTTTGCGCAAGTGCTCTCACTTGGAAGACGTAACAAAATGGTGGGAACCGCTGAGCAGTTCCAATATATTTTACGCGATGAAAGCATGCATCTTAATTTTGGTATCGATGTGATTAACCAAATCAAAATCGAAAATCCAGATTTATGGACGCCTGCATTCCAAAAAGAAATGATTGCCCTTATTCGTGCCGGCGTTGATTTAGAAGCCCAATATGCTATTGATACGATGCCACGAGGCATTTTAGGCTTAAATGCGCAAATGTTCAGAGAATACATTGAATATGTCGCAAATCGTCGTTGTGCACAAATCGGCTTGCCTGAGCAATATCCTGGGGTAGCTAATCCTTTCCCTTGGATGAGCGAAATCATTGATTTGAAGAAAGAAAAGAATTTCTTCGAAACACGTGTCACTGAATATCAAACCGGCGGTACCTTAAGCTGGGAAGATTAAAAATTTGATTAGGATCTGATCCTGCGTAGAGCGAATTTTATGTTTTTCTAGCAGCAGCGCTGCGTAGGAATTTAGCCCCTTGTGTAGGCTTGCGAAGCAAGCCGGAACATGGGGTTAAAAATATAAAAAATTAAAGCCGCGGTAGCGGCGAGGGAAAATCTTCTGAAACCTGCGCCCCTATGGGGCTTGGTAGATTGGGGTGGATTCTTTACCCCATGTTCCAGTCTCTCGCTCGTCGCGAGAGACTTTCACAAGGGGCTAAATTCTTAGGCCACTGCGTGGCGAAGAGAAATGAAAAAAATATTCTTTATCTTAATCAGTCTTTTTCTAGTGTTCCTCGTTATCGTTTGCATTTATTATTTCCAAAGCAAACCCATTACTGAACCTATTGATCCCTTATATGATGCCAACATACAAATAGGTCAAAAAATTGATTTAATTGTGGTCGATAAAGCTCAACGAAAAATGACTGTCTTTCATCAAAATGTTCCCTTAAAACGCTATAAAATTGCCTTGGGATTCACGCCTGTTGGGCACAAAGAACAAGAAGGCGATGGCAAAACGCCCGAAGGTACCTACACTATCATTGATAAAAATCCTAACAGCATGTTTCATCTTTCTTTGAAAATTTCCTACCCATCAAAAGAAGACAGACTCAAAGCCAAACAAAATGGCGTATCCCCTGGTGGCGAAATCATGATCCATGGCCTTTCTGATGGTTTTAGTTGGTTAGGTAAAAATCACACTGCAAAAGACTGGACACTAGGGTGTATTGCACTGAACAATGATGAGATAGAAGAACTTTATAAGCATGTTCAGATTGGAACAAAGATCGTCATCAATCCCTAAATTACCGTCCATCTAACTTCCTATCTTAATTAGTGCGTGTTAAAATTGCACCAATATTAAGTTAGTTAGATATTAAATGGTGGTTAGATGTTAGGTTGGCTCAAAAATACAATTAGCAGAGTTACAAGTATATTTTCAAGTGGGCAAACGCCTGAATTTAGTGTAGCTAATCTCAAGATCAATTTTCATACAAATCAACTGATACCAAACACGATTAAAACTCAAGACTATCCCAGCTGGGTTGGTTCTTATATAAAAGAACTACCCAACACCACCGGAGTGCTTATCTGGGCTCATCAAAACCAATTGCAATTTTCATGTACACAAAACGGGCAAATTAAACATCTTCCACTTCCCGATTTTAGCTTGAATGCAGACACACAATGTATTCAACGTGACGGCAAAAATGTTTCCTTGAAAAACATTGTGGATGCTTTACACCACGAATTACCCAATAAAAATCTGCGCTTAGTGGATGCCGACACTCTAGTCGATCTTAAATTTAAGGTTCAATTTGCACAAAAGTTTATCTCAGAAGAACTGCTCGCCCATATTAAAAGAGACACACAGCGATCATTGCAAAATTTAGAAAGTAGCAATCAATGTTCGATTTGCATGGATGATTATACCCATGAAAATCCACCCTATCTTGTAGAAGATACCGCCAGTGTTTATCACTTTGATTGCTTAGATGAGACTCGACGTTCACGCGGCACACAACGTTTGAACGATCCTAAAAGCAATAAGATTTTAGGATATCAAGCAAATATGCTTGATTTAAGGCAAATAATGAAAAAAGATCTAGCTTATCTAAGTGCCATTGAAGATGTGAAAGCATTAGCGAAAAGAACTGAGCAAATGGCTAAAGCCTTAGATATTTTGGTGCAAGAAAATAAAGATTTAAAAGCAAAGGTAGCCGCAATACCTGTGCCAGTTGCTCCTGTGATTGCGATTGCACCAGTTGCTGCGCCCCTATTACAGCAAGTGCGTCAATTAGTACCATCGCCTGAAAACAAAGCAGCTAGCAAAACAACACCTGCCAGAAATAAGCGTTAATTATTTCATGCAACTCCGGGGTTCTCACCGGAGCGATTAGATTATTTTAGCGCAATTTTTTCAAATGATTCTGCTAAAGCATCCGTATCGGTGTTATCGTGCAAGTGTTTTCTTTGAACTTCTAAATAGTTATCCAAAGTATCATATGCTGCGCGAACTTCATTCCAAACACCTTTTGATTTCAATGAATTAAGATGCTGTTTTAATTCAATGATTTCTTCTAAGCTTAAATCAGCAATATTCGCTTTAATTAACTCATACGCTTCTTTAAAATAGTGCCCACTCATTTTAGCTTTGACATCGGTTTTATCATAAAGACCTTGCACCGGCGGCGTTGTATCTGCTGTGCGATTTGTAAGCATTCTGATCCCAAATAAAGTACCAGCAACAATAATCGGCGCACCGCCTGTTACCACATTCAATGCACCAGCAGCCAATAGCCCACCACCGACTGCAGCACCTGCACATAGGCCATCTCTTAGCGCTGGAAGGAATCTACTTTGCTCAGGAATGTCTTGTGCATTTTCATAGGCCACTTTAATGAGCGCAGCATAACCTTCTGTTGCACCAGGTGTTAAACCTGCCATTTTGAAACTTTCCATCAGTTTAATCACAATTTTACTAACCTGCATAGAGATTTCAGGATATTTTATTTGCAAAAACATTAAGGCTTTTTGCGCATCTGAGTAATTACCGTTGTTAAGATCTTTACCTAAATTCATCAAGGTATTAATGAGTTCATTGTCATGCATTGACTTACTTTGATATCCATGCGCAATAAAATCTTTCATTGATTCTTCACCACTTAACTTTAAAATAAGCTTAGTGAGTTCGTCTAAATCAAAATTAAGCGTCCACACATCAGCGTCATAAATTTGCACCGTATTGTGTCGATAATATTTATAGACATCGCCATCGTGCGAGATAGCTGTAAAATTACCAATCCGTTTTTCTTGATTTGGTATGCCTTCTTTAAATAACAAAGTTTGGCACTCTTCGCTATCATCTACTTTAAAACCTAATACGGCAGGATTAGCAATTCGATCGCCAAACTCATTGGTTAAATCAAAAATATTCATTGGAAAATTATTTTTAACACCACCATCTATAAATTTTCGCAATTTACCATTTATCATGATTTCATGCGCTTTAAATGCAAAGGGAAAACTCATCGTGGCGCGCAAAGCATCGATAATATCAACATCCTGCGTTTCGAGGTTTTCATGTGAGAAAACAACAGTATTTCCTGTTTCTACTTCAGTGCCAGTTAAGTAAAGATCTTTAAGGCCTAATTCAGGACGCTTGATTTTTAATTCATGAAGTTCTTTAAATGAGATTTTATCTAAGCCTGTTTTTGCTTTCAAAATGGCCCTGGCTAAGGCAATAAATTTTTCACCCTGCCAAGCACCATTAAATTCACCTGTACCATAGCAACTATCAATGACATTATGCACTAATGAACCCGCGTCACCCATTTGAAGTGGTAGCTCTTTACCTATGGCATATCGTGTTAACCCATAAACCGGCACCGCATATTTAGCAGTTTGGTTTACATAATTGGCAGTGGTATTTAATGCTTGTATCGTCGGTTTAGAATCTTGGATCTCAGTCAAATCCAACTCCATCATGACTTTTTCTATTTCGTCTGCAGTGTGGCCTGTTGCAACCAAAAACGCGGTAATACCACCAGCAGATGAGCCTGCCACTTTCTCTAGAGGCTTAAAAAGCCCATGGATTTGCGCTATTTTAAGCGCCCCTGCATACACCAAACCCTTCGCACCACCACCTTCGAATACGAATATCGTTTTAGGTGTCTTTTGCATTGATTCTTTGATATGCGGTTGTGCTGAACCCTGGGCCATCAACATGAGTAATACCTCAAAAAATTGTGTTAACTGGCTAAATATTAACACAACAATAGCAACGTGAATGTTCATTCACGTTGCTAAATAGGCTGTTTTATCGCGTTTTTGGCGCTCTTAACGATAAGTGGTTGCATGAGGAGTATGAAAGGATCAGGCCAATAAATGGCCTGAAATTAGACATGGAATCCGATAGTCCGTTTAGGTAGACGTGGCCGCGCGTGCGCTTCGATGTATTCCACAATTTGCGTGATAATATCCACGCCTGAAATGGTCTCGATTTCACAAAGACTTGGTGTGGCATTCACATCAATGACTCGCGGGCCTTCTTTAGTTCGCAATAAATTTATTTTGGCTAGCTTTAGCCCTAAAATGCGAGCTGATTTAATTGCCAATTTCTTTTCTGTGGGTGTTAGTGAGATGTTTCTCCCCCCTTTTGAAAGCGCACCACTGAGATCGTGTTCACGATGTATTTTTTCGATGGACGCAACCACTTTATTACCAATCACCACACAATGAATGTCTTTGCTAAAGTGCTCTTTAATATATTCTTGTGCAATAAAATTAGCTTTTAAGCCTCGAAAAGCTTGAATAACCGCTTCAGCAGCTTTATTGGTTTCAGCAAGCACCACACCTTTTCCTTGCGGGCCATCTAAAAGCTTAATGACTAAAGGTGCGCCCCCCACAATTTTGATCATATCCTTGGTATCACCAGGATAGTGTGCAAAGGCTGTGGTTGGCATCGCAACACCAGCACGACCCAATAATTGATGCGTCAGCAATCTATCACGAGAATGTGAAATAGAAGCCGAACCATTGACACAAAAAGTACCAATAGATTCAAACTGCCTGAGGATTGCAACACCGTAATAGGTTACTTGTGCGCTAAAGCGCGGAATAATGGTATCAAATCGTTGTAAAGGTTTACCTTGATAGTGGATAGTTGGTTTGTTAGAACTAATATCAACATAACAACGCGTAGCATTCACCACTTCAATCTGATGACCTCTATTTTGTGCAACAGCGACCAACCTTTCTTTTGTATAGGTACTGCGATTGCTACTTAATAAGCACATCTTTAAAGATTTTTTGCGTTTTTTAGGCGTGATATGATCGTAAACCGTTGGGCTTGCCGTACCTAATAAAAAAGATTTTTCAGGCACCACTAACAATCTATTTTTCATCGCACTGCGGCCAATTAACATGCGATATGTCATGGTTTCTCGATCGGTGAGCGTTATTTCAATGGGCCATTTCTTTTTGCCAAACTGCGCCAGCGTTTTAATAACATAGCGCAATTCAGAAGTACCATTAGAACTGATGATCTCGCGCTCATCTACCAGTAAAGCTTTACAAAAGATTTCAATTTCAGGGCGACCAGGAATAGGATGAATTCCAAAATGTACTTTGGTTTCACCATCCTCAATAATTTTTTCTACCATAAAAGCATGTAAGGCAGAGGTTTTTGCGCCCGTATCTGCTTTAGCGCGAATAGCAGGAATATTTAATTCAGGCAGTGTTATCCACTCTTCCCAACCAATTTCTAAGGTCTTAGACATTAGGTTCCTTCAAAAGAAAATAGTTTATTAACTAAATATAAATATTATCAGTAGCGCCCATAGTATAATAGCTATCGTGGGTTAATGAATATAGTTCGTCAAACCTCATTGAGTTAAGGTATTGCGTAAGGCTTTGGCTTTGGTCAAAGTTTCTTCATATTCTTCTAAAGGATCTGAATCCACTGTAACAGCGCCGCCCGTTTGAAAAGTGAGCATATCTTTGTTCATCACAAAAGTACGAATGGTGATAGACAGATCCATATCGCCATTGAAACCAATATACCCGATACTGCCGCAATAAGGCCCTCTGACAGTGGGTTCAATTTCGGCAATGATCTCCATCGCGCGAATTTTAGGCGCGCCCGTAATTGAGCCACCCGGAAAAGTCGCTTTGAGTAAATCAATAGCGGCTTTATTTTCCTGCAAAGTCCCGATGACCACCGATACCAGGTGATGCACTGTTGCAAATGATTCCAAGCCACACAGTTGCGGTACTTTGATAGAATGTGGCAAACAAACGCGTGAAATATCGTTACGCATTAAATCCACTATCATCACATTTTCAGCCCAATCTTTTTCGCTGACAATCAATTCATCGGCATTCGCTTTATCAATCAGTGGATCAGCATTTCTCGGTCTTGTGCCCTTAATCGGACGCGCCTCAACGTGCTTGTGTGATAATTTCAAAAATCGTTCAGGTGAAGCAGATGCAATGATCCAATCATCATATTGCAAAAAGGCAGCAAAAGGCGCAGGGTTTTTGATGCGCAATTTTCGATATAACATAAAGGGTTCAACATTGGGACGTGAACAACCAAAACGTTGAGAAATATTCGCTTCAAAGATATCCCCTGCTTTAATGTATTCAATAACATCTGACACAGCTTTTTCATAACTTTGCTGCGTAAAGGTGGACTCGATAGCTGCTTCATCGATAGCAAATTCACTCAATGGCTGCAAGGGTTGATTCAGATACCCTAACACCCAGGAAAGACGCATCTGTGCACGAGCAGCGCGAAGCGTGACATCTTTTTCTGGAAAGCCACTTGAAAATACCCAAGCACGCTGTTGAAGATGATCCCAGGCAATCACAACATCATAAAAACCTAAAATGAGTTCTGGCAGTTGCAGCGTATCGATTGGGCTTTTGGGGATCTTTTCTAAATAAGTACCGAGTTCATAACCAAACATGCCCGCAACACCTCCTTGAAAAGGAGGTAAATCAGCAATCCGAGGCAACGTAAATTCCTCTAGCACTTTGGTAAGTTCATCAAAGGGATTGCCCTCAAAGGAACGCTCGTCCATGGTAATTAATCCATTTTTACAGCGCATCACACTAAAAGGATCGACGCCAATAAAGCTATATCTGCCATTTGCATCGAGTCTTGCACTATCTAAAAAAAGTGTACCTTGACGAGGCAGTGCTGCAAAGACACAAAGTGCATCTTGATAAGGAATTTCTTCAACAAGGGGAAAATCAGATTGCATTGTCATTTCCAGGAATATAAGCGGGCAGAAACGGTAAAAATAACTCAGTGACTAATAATGGCATGCCTTTCATGTGAAAAACAGAACGCCTTGCCCATAAAGGATCAAGTGGTAACTGTGGCAAATGCTGATAAACAAAAGCGCAACGCGCATCATCTGCGCTCAAACAAGCATATTCAAAGTTATCTCGTTCAACATCAGGGTTATTATACAAGAGCGTTTCGCCAATTAATTTGCCGCCTAATTTTTCAAAATCAGGAAAATGCGCATCGTACGTTGCGCGCGGTATAATCACACGACCGTAAGTTAAGGGAACTTCATTATCCCCTATCAAAAATACTTGGCGCACAAAAGGCAATTCATTCGCGCTCATTTTTAGAATGCTATATTCGTCGTCAATTGCCGCATCAAACTGCTGATTCAGCACATTCACCGTTAAACTTTGGCTCACCCGTTTTAGGGCTTTGCTTAAAATATAGGGCTTGGTCAGCCATTGATACGCATTTATTGATGGCAAATTTTGCTGTGTCAGTTCGGCTATCCATTGCGTTTGCGCCATAAGAACTCTTGATTTTAGGGGTTTAAGTGGAGAAAAGGAGAATCTGCATGCTAGCAAAGTGAGGGGGAAAAAACAAACGGTTGAGTTTGGTAACTTTCAGTGTAAGTGCGCGATTCTTAACCTTATGTTTTAAATCATAATTCAGCGAGAACTAATTTTTATCAAATATTGTCCATTTATTGAGACACAAAATATTCTTTAAAGAGGCTTTTATGTCGCTAGAGATGAAATCCCTTAATGCTAAAATATCATCTTTTTTTGAAGAGATTGCCCCCATTACGAATGTAGTATTCTGGGATAGCCTTCCTGATCAAGTAGGTGGTAAATGTTTCCCAAGAATTAAAAGAGGTCTTGATAAAATAGCCAAAGATGATGCTAGTAACTATGATTTGGATTTTAACCGTGGAATGATAATGTTATTAAATGGATTACCTGATACCCGTCCTGAAAAAAAACAACTTTATGACCTTGTTGCCCAATATACTCAGCAAAATCCTGACAGCGACGCACGTCAAAAATTAGAATCTCAAATAAAGGCACCGATGCCCGCAGCCAAGAGCGCTGCCTCAACAACTTCACCAGTGTCGGGCCAGTTTCCATCACCATCTGCTGCTACTTCTGTACACAGACAACCGCATGCGACTCAACCTCTCGCTATGGCAGATGTTTTGCCAAAAGAAAAAATAGAAGCGAAAGTGAACACAAGATCTTTCAAAAATTTTAAGGAAAGAATATCTGGGCGTTTGTCTAGAGCAGTCGATTCTGTTGACAGAACCCTCAAGAGTGCTACAAAAACCGCTGGTAGTAACCTAGAAAGTGCAGCACAAACAGTCGGCAACAATTTGGATAAAGTCGCTGTTAAAGTCGGCGTAAAAGAACCTAAATCTGCTCCAGAACAACCTGCTCCTGCGCCTTTAAAGCCGGTTGCAAATGATAATAAACCCAAAAAATCAAAATCAGCAAAAAAATCCAAAACCGTGAAAAATCTAACGGGAAAATTTAAATATGTAAGAAAATCTGCTAGAAAAAAACTTAGCGCCGCTAAGGCAGGTATTAAAGGGGTAGTAACATCTGTTGCTGGTAAAAAATTGGAAGTAGATGTTAAAACGCCAGCTCCTACTCAAATTTCTTCCGTCACAAGTGAAATGGATATGATAATTGAGAGTTTTCAAAATCCTAAATTGAGTGATGCTGACCAATTAAATGCAATGAGAGAAGCAAGAAAAATATTAAACCATGCCTCTTCGGCTGATTCACAGGATAAATTAGTACAACTTAATCTGCTAAAGAGAATATTAGACGTAGATCAAATGGGATATGGCGAATTAGCTGGATATGTTATGGCAAACAAAAATAGCACAGATAAAGAAACAGTTAAACGTTTAAATCCAACACCCGAAAAAAGAGCTGAAGTAGCAAGAAAAGATTTAATAGGTTTAGTTGAATCTATTGGATCGAAAACTGCGAGCGCACACCCTACCGTTGTTAACCTGCTCCTTCAATTGTCTAAAACAATGAAAACACCAACGACAAGCTCTACGCTCTCAGAACAAAATGCATCTACTACGACGCCATCACCTTCTTCCCCATTAACAGAGGCAGCGAGATTATCACCTGTAGCTCCTGATACACGCCCTCGAAGTGGCACAGATGCCGTACCGATGCTATCTCTTGCAGATTTTCCCGCTAAACCAAGTATAAAGAAATCACCTGTTAGCACTACTGTAGCAGGGAGAGAAAGAAGCCAAACCAAAACTGAATACAGCCCACTTGACAATCAACAGCCAGTGCAAAATCTCCCCCCTGTTCCTTCGAGAGCGCCGCCACCAAGCACTCGTACTGGCGCAGCATCGCCGCCCCCTACTGCTTCTAGCGTAAGTGCTGAAATACAAGCAGCAGAAGATATCATAAATAAATTTAAGCAATATGCGGAACAACAGAGAGATAGGCAAACTCGTACCACAACAGAAGGCCAGAGAGTAACTGCAATTGTATCAGCCCCCCAGTTAGTGGCTCCCTATCAACGTTTAAGCGAGATAGTCAATTTAGATATGTATAAAAACATGTCTCCATCACAAAAAATTGAGAAAGTGGTAGAAGAACTAAATAAGTTTAAAGAACTACCGGAGGTTCGGAACAGAACTTTTATGGTGCAACAAATTAAAGATTGTTTAGGTAAAATCGATGAAGCAATGAAACCTCAGCAACCACATGTCACTCAAGAGCGAAAAAGCCCAGGGTAATAACAAAAGAGTTTGAAAACTAGTTTTTAATTGCTTTAGAACTTCAAACTAAGTCTCACATCCCACGTGCATTCCCCTGCAAGAACCTTATAATAAGGTCAACAGGACATCCAACATAGCACTATAGGTCACATGGCTAACAAGTCGTACTATACCAAGCCCGGGAAGATTGCACTTCCCTTGAACCAATGGGATTTAATCATCTTGGTGCTATTCTTTGGCTGTTTAGCTGCCTTTGTGTGGGGCGCCGAGCAAATGACAGCGCCTTATGAGTTGGGCAATCGCATCCCCATTTCACTTGATCCTAAAATGCTTCCCGGCTACGCCGTGGCGACAGTGATCCGCATGGCGATTGCATTGGTATTCTCTTTGATCTTTACCTTCACCGTTGCCACCCTTGCAGCCAAAAGCCAACGCGCGGAACGTTTTATTTTACCCTTTATCGATATCATGCAATCTGTACCGGTATTGGGATTTTTATCGGTTTCCATTTTAGCGTTTATTTATCTTTTCCCTGGTAGCCAGCTTGGACCAGAGTGCGCCGCCATATTTGCTATCTTTACCTCACAAGTCTGGAACATGGCTTTAAGTTTTTATCAATCGCTGCGCACAGTGCCTAAAGACTTAAACGAAGCTGCAGATATGTTTCATTTAACGCCTTGGCAACGGTTTTGGCGACTTGAAGTTCCCTTTGCTACACCTGGACTCATCTGGAACACCATGATGTCTCTCTCTAGTGGCTGGTTTTTCGTGGTAGCCTCAGAAGCCATCTCGGTAAATAATCAAAATATAACTTTGCCAGGTATTGGCTCTTATATTTTTGAAGCTACCAAGGCTTCGAATTATCATGCTATGTGGTATGCCCTTTTCACGATGTTTTTGGTCATCATCATTTACGATCAACTTATTTTTAGACCGCTGGTGGCTTGGTCAGAAAAATTTAAAATAGAGTCAAACCCAGAAACCTATACCGAAACTTGGTTTTTAAACCTCTTACAGCGGGCAAAACTTATCCATATCATTGTTGCATTTATGCGTAACATACGCGATCTCATTACCATTCCCTTTACCACGCGCGAGCGTAAAACACGAAAGCTACCAACCAAAGTGCGTCAAGCTATCTCCTGGACAGCCATCACTTTTTGGAATACCTTCTTAGTCATTGGGCTTATTGCATCTACTATTATTTTGGCGCGCTTTATTTACGCTAAAGTCACGCTTTCTGAAGTAATTCAGGTGTTTGGCTTGGGTCTTATCACGGCAATCAAAATTGCAGTGATGGTGGTATTGGTTTCGCTACTGTGGGTTCCGATTGGTGTATGGGTAGGTTTGCGTCCCAGGACAGCCACCTTTATTCAATTGATTGCGCAAATATTTGCTTCATTCCCGGCCAATTTAATTTACCCCGTGCTCTATATGATTATCATCAGCTTTGATCTGGATATTAATGTTTGGACAGCACCTTTAATCATTTTAGGCACACAGTGGTATATCTTGTTTAACGTGGTTGCAGGGGCTAGCAATTTGCCGCAAGAACTTCACTTGGTGGCTCAAAATTATGGCCTAAAAGGATGGCTGTGGTGGAAAAAACTCGTGCTTCCCGCTATTTTCCCTTACTACGTAACCGGTGCTATGGCTGCCGTTGGTGGCAGTTGGAATGCCAGCATTATCGCAGAGGTTGTGAGCTGGGGTGGTGAAACTATCCACTCTAAGGGTTTGGGTAGTTACATTGCACAATATACAACCGTCGGAGACTTTCCACGCATTGCTTTAGGCATTGCCGTGATGAGTATTTTTGTGATTGTCATTAATCGTCTGGTTTGGCAAAAACTTTATAATATCGCCGAAGAAAGATTCCAAATGGGCTCGGCATAGGACAGCAATATGAGCAACGATTCAGAGAAAAAAATCATCTTTACCGTCAAAGACTTGAAAAAAACCTTTCGCTCAAGCGAAGGCCAAGAATTGATGGTGCTTGAAGATGTCAATTTCACGATGTATGAAAATGAAATCGTTGCTATCTTAGGCAAATCTGGCTCAGGAAAATCCACTTTAATGCGAATGATTGCGGGTTTAATTAAACCCAGTGGCGGACAAGTGAATTATCGCGGACAAACCGTCACAGAGCCTGTGCAAGGCATAGCGATGGTATTTCAAAATTTTGCATTACTGCCTTGGTTAAGCGTTTTACAAAATGTAGAGCTAGGGTTAGAAGCACTGGGCATTGATAAAAAACAACGACGCAAACGTGCTCTAAAAGCGATTGATACTATCGGCTTAGATGGGTTTGAATCAGCGTACCCTAAAGAATTATCCGGTGGTATGCGCCAGCGTGTTGGTTTTGCTAGAGCGTTAGTGGTTGATCCAGAATTATTACTAATGGATGAGCCCTTCTCGGCCTTAGATGTCCTAACCTCTGAAAGCTTAAAAGGCGACTTAATGGATTTATGGTTAGCAAAACGTACTCGCACTAAAGGTATATTATTTGTTACCCATAATATTGAAGAAGCTGCAATGATGGCGGATAGAATTATTATTTTCACTGGTAATCCAGGTAGAATACGCGCCGAATTAGCCGTAAGTAGCCCCCTGCCGCGGGATCCTGAAGATCCTCACTTTCGCAAATTGGTCGATGATATTTATTCCTTAATGACCACCAGTGAAAGAAAACGTGTGCGACAAGAAGCAGGCGTTGATTATGAAAAAATGGAAGTGGCTTATCGCTTGCCCGATGTTGAAATTTCTGAACTTATTGGTTTCGTCGATGCACTTTCCTCCGAAGAAACCTCCGGGCCTATTGATTTGCCGATGCTATCTGAAACCTTGCATCTTGAAGCAGATAGCTTATTCCAGTTAAGTGAGGCTTTAGAAATTTTGCATTTTGCGACAGTCTCTAAAGGGGACATTACTCTTACAGAAGCAGGTAAAACCTTTGCCAATGGCAGCATTCAAGAACGCAAAAAACTATTTGCCAAACAACTCGAAACGCGAGTGCCCTTGGCAAAGCATATCTGTGAAACATTAGATAATCGTACCAACCATCGTGAAAATGAAGAATACTTTTTGAATGAGCTCAAAGAGCAACTCACTGAGACAGAAGCCGAACGTGTATTAACCGTGATGATCGATTGGGGCCGTTACGCTGAAATATTTGCTTATGATTACGATTCAGGGATATTAAGTCTTGAAAATCCTAATTAGCGCCTTAATCATTGCTTCATTATCAATGCCAATATCGCTTTATGGTAAAGCTAAAGCTGAGGATGAACCTGTAGTGGTTTCTATTAGTGGCGTCTCTAAACCCATAGAAGAAAACATACGCGCCTCTTTAAGCGTACTTCACGAAACACCAGAAGAAGAAACTTCACAAGAACAAATTGAACAGCGATCAAAGCATGAGATCCTCACAGCACTTCAACCCTTTGGCTATTATGAAGCAACGGTACAAAGCACAGTCGATGTTCAACCGGGAAAAATAAATGCCACATTCAACATTACGTTAGGTGAGCCTGTTCGAATTCATGCTATTCATTTTAATATCGTTGGCGATGGAGAGCATGATGCTAAACTCAATGGCTTGTTGAGTCTCTTTCCATTAAAAATTAATGATATTTTTGTACATGAAGTGTATGAGCAGGGTAAAAAAGCCATATTAGCCAAAGTCATTCAAAGTGGCTTTTTGAATGCAACTTTTACAGAGCACAAAGTTGAGGTAGATTTAGAAAATAAAACGAGCCAGATATTTTTGACCTTACTGACAGGGCCGCGGCATTATTTTGGCGATGTGAGTTATCAAGATACTGTTTTATCACCTGATTTTTTGAATCGCTATTTACCCTTTCATAGGGATGATCCTTATTCACCTGAAAAAATC